>JAFKEE010000011.1 GCA_017307505.1 Acidobacteriota bacterium
TCGCTTGGGAATCGCCTGGCGATTCCCACATTCCCACAGGCACGAATCCGTGGGTAGAATAAGGCACAACCGATGAGCTCCAAACCCAACAAAGTGTCACCCATGTCCTCAGAATAGAGTGTCACCTATGTCCCCGAAGGGACAAGCGGACCACTCCCTTGCGGTCGTGGTTCGTTGGGGCTTCCTCTGGGTTGGTGGACCTTTGGTCCTTGGTGGATGTACTCGTCGCATCGATTCGAGCTTGTGGGGGCTGGAGCCTTGGGTATGGGGCGCGGGGCCTAGAAGCCTTCGATCATTCGGATCTGAGAGAGCGAGACTTCCAACACCGAATAGTAGATCTGCCTGCCTCCGGGCGCTATGCAGAAGTCCGGAAAGATGCCTATCAGGTCGCCGGCTATCGTGCCCAACTGGCGGCGACGGCCGGTCTTCAGGTCCAGAAAGACGACCTTCTTCTGTCCTTTCGAAACCGGCGGTACGGAGTACAGTGCCGGGTCCCACATGTCTACGTAATACAGGCCGCCTTGCGCCAACCCCCACCAGCCGTGCGCGATCAGCGTATCCGGAAGGACTGCGGCGGACGGGCCGCCGTCCCTCGGCATGCGGCGGAGTTCGCGGTCGCGGATGTAGTAAAGCGTGGAGGAGTCTTCCGACTCGAAGGCCTCGAAGCCGCCATCCGACGTGAGGACTGTGCGCTGCGCAGGGTCCGTCGTCGAGATGCGCTCGAGCTGGGCTATGTGCTTTGCGTCGAACTCGGACACGTAGAGCCAGCGGCCGTCGCGCGACCAACTGGTGCGGCCCGCGACGTCAGGTCCAGTCCATTGGCGGGGATGACCGCCCGCCGCTTCCACGATGTAAATGGAGCGGCCTTCCGGGCTGACTGCGTCGAAGGAGAGGCGGCTGCTGTCTGGCGACCAGCGGGGCGAGCCCAGGGCCTGGGCGCGGAGCTGGGTGACCTGCACGGAGTGCCCGCCGCTGCTATCCACCGTCCAAAGCTCCTCAAAGCCGGACCGGTTGGAGATGAAGGCGATGTGGCGGCCATCCGGGGAGACCTGCGGGCTGCTGTCGACCCGGGTGGAGGCGATGAGCCGGTGCGGCTCGCCGGAGAACTTGAGAGGGCCGTCCTTGCCGACCTCCAGCGCCTGGCGCCAGATGTTGCTGTCGGAGATGCCCTGTTCGTAAACAAGCCGGTTGGCGGCAGAGCGCCTGGCCCCGAAGCGGGGGTAGCGAGCCTCTTCCCCGGCGGAGGGCATGAGCTCGGGCGCGCCCGCACCGGAGGCCGGGATGCGCCAGAGCGTGGAGGCGCCCAGGCGGCGCGAAGCGAAGACGATCTCCTGCCCGGCGGGATTCCAGGTGACGCCGAGGATGGCGCTGCTCTGCCGGGTGATCTGGCGGGGTTCGCCGCCCAGCACCGGCATTATGTAGAGTTCGCAGTTGCCAATGTCGCAGCGGGCAAATGCGAGGCTGGCGCCGTCGGGGGCGAAGGACGGGTAGAGGCCGCGGCTGGTGTTGGGCAAGAGGCGACGGGTTCCGGTGAGAGAGTCCGCCAGGAAGAGGGCCGGCTGGTCGGAGCCGTCGGGGAAGTCAGCAAAGACGATGGCCTTGCCATCGGGTGACCAGTCGAGTTGGGTGGCGTAGGCGGAGTCGACCAGGATCCGTTCTTCCCCGCCGGCCGCGGGTATGATGACAAGCCCCTTGCCCCGTCGGACGAAGGCGATGCGGCTGCCGTCGGGCGACCAGACCGGGGAGGCTTCACCGGGTCCACCGGTGGTGAGACGGCGAGGCTCGCCTCCGTTCAGAGGAGCCACAAAGAGGTTAGCGGACCCGCCGTTTTCCCCGGTCCAGATAAAGGCCACCTGGTTGCCGTCCGGCGAGAGGCTGGGGTGGAACTGGAAGCCGGGGTAGCTGGTGATGGTGGTGAGGACCGGCAGCGGCTGGCGGTTCGCCGCCTTGGGGACGTAATAGAACGACAGAGCCGCCAGAGCGAGGATACCGGCCGCGGCGAGGGAGGTGGCGGGGCGACGCCAGGCGGGCGCGGGCGGAATTGGCATTGCGGACGGGGCGGTGGGCGCAAGCGGCGCGGGCGCAGGTGGTCGAATGTCGAATGCGGTGACGTAGCCGCCTTTGGGCAGCGTGATGCGAACCGAAGGTTGGACGCGGGCGGTGTATTCGTCGAGCCGCGTGCGAAGGCGGCGGGCTTCGGTGCGCACGATGGGATCGACCTTGGGGTCGTAGCCGGGTGCGCGGCCGAAGACCTGGGATCCGATTACTGATTCCTTGAGGGCCTCCCGATCTCCGGCGAGCGTGCGCTCGACCGCAAAGCGCAGGAACGGGCCTACTTTGCCTGCAGCAGCAAACTCGGGGCTCCGAAGGATGCGGTCCAGCTCATCCAGAATTTGCGATTCGAAGCCAGGATCGGGGGTCACGCCGTAAGGGCTCAGGATATCACGGCGACGCGATAAAGCTTTTCGTTTGTGTCGTGTTAACGGAGGTAGAACGACTGCGTTCTACCCCTCCGCTCCCCGCTCCTACTCCTTGATACAGAGCACGGTACCGCAGACTGTGTCAGCTGAGCGGACAGAAGTCCGCCAGACCTGGAGGGGGGAGATACAAGATGCGGACGCTCGTGTTGCTGGCTGCGCTGTGTGGGCTGGGAGGGAGGCTGCCTGGCGCAACGATCCAACTGAAACCGGCAGGGGGCGCGATTACAGCGTCCGCCGGATCGACGAGGGGTTGGGGCTTCGAGATCGTCAACGACAGCGCGGAGTGGATCTCCTTTGTCTCGTCGTATTCGTTCAACGAGACAAATCCGGCCTTGGGGTACTACTCCGACTACATCGGACCGCAGGGCGGGCCGGTGAATTTCGTGCTGGCCCCGGGCGCGGTCTGGAGCCAGCCGTTCGACGCGCTGAGCATGCTGGGGTTCGGGGCTTACCAGGTGGACCCCACGGCGGCGGTGGGGGATAGCACCTCGGGTCTGATCCGAACGGTATGGGATAGCTATCCCACCGATCCGGCGACGTGCCAGTGCATCCCGGCACAGTTCAGCATGGACCTGCCGTTTGAGGTTTCGATTGTGAATGCGCCTGAGCCCGGCGGGTTCTGGTTGATTGGCACGGGGCTCGGCCTGTTGGGCTTGTGGCGGCTGCACCGCTTCTGGAGGAGGGGCTTGGTGCTGGCCGCCACGGTGGCGCCGATGATGGCACAGTTCAGCAGTGTCCAGAACTGGAATGACACGTTCGGCGCGTGTGGAACGCCGGGACTGCGACTGTGCAGCAACCTGAAGTGCAGCCTGCCGGAGGGGAATGCGCTCCGCATTGATCCATTCACCGCACAGAGTAACTGCGACATGGCAGGCCTTTACTGCACGGCCTTCCTGCTGCCGCAAAGCAGTCCGCTGGACGTGACGTTTCTGGTCGCTACGGACCTGCACTTCAGGGGCGGGTGGGGCATCACGGACGCGCAGCATGTGAAGCATGTTGCGGCCATGAATATGCTGCCGTCGATGGGATTTCAGTGGGCAGCGGCCGGCAGCGGAATGGATCCGACCGAGATTGCCAGACCGCAGGCCGTGGTGGCGACAGGCGACATCACGCATTATGGCCACCAGAGAGAACTGGGTGCGTACCGGATGCTTTACGAGCGAGCGCAACTGGCGGAATCGCTGCAGTATCCGATGCTGCCGGGCCTGGGCAATCACGACCTGGACGGAGAGTGCGAAGCGGCCAACTGCGGGCGGCGCATGTTCAACTACGTAGGCGTAGCGGCGTCGTGTGCGGCGAATGTGGATCCGGAGAGCCACAGCTACTCGTGGGACTGGGGCCGGTACCACCTGGTTCAACTCAACAAATGGGTAGGGGACACCCAACTGGGCACGGATACAGCATTCCAGTTCACCGTGTCCCACCCGGACGGGATCGAGTGGCTGAGGCAGGATCTAGCCAATTCGGTGGGCAACTCCGGACGTCCGGTGATCTTCTTCCAGCATTTCGGGTGGGATGATTTTTCGCTGGGCAAACTCGGCGGCGACCCGTGGTGGGGGCCGATCCACCGGCAGATGTTCCTGAGCATCATCAAACCCTACAACGTGGCGGGCATCTTCTCGGGCCATCAGCACACGACCGGCATGTACACCTCGGAACCGGTGGAACCGGGCGGCCGCAAGTTGGACAACTTCACGGGCGGCAACGGCGGGATTAAGGGAGACGGGCAATTCTTCGCGGTGCGCCTGACAGAGAAGTACATGGACGTGGTGCCGTTCGAATGGGATGAGAATGAGAACCTGGCCCGGCCGTACATGGTGGCCATCGGAATAAACGGCTTCTCGCGGAACTTCTTCAACGCCGGAGACAAGGGCTGCCGCCGGCTGACAGGGGCCCCGCCGCCCACCGCTCCGTTCACGATTACCGTGACGGCCAAGACGGTGAAGATCAAGAACAACACGCTGAACCCGGTGAAGGGGCCATTTGCGCTGAAAGTTACGAACCTGCATGGAGACACGCTGAACGAGGTGTTGTTCCAGGAGACCTGCGCGCTGGGTCCGGTGTACACATCGCTGGACTTCGAGTCGCTGGCCGCGGGCGAGGAGGTGACGGTGCAGATTCCTGTGCGCGCACCGAGTACCTCGGTTTACACGGCCGGGGAAGTGAGTGTCGTATCGCTGGGACAGGATTCGATGGCGGTGACGCCGGCCACGGTGACTTTGAGCTCAGCCAAGACGGAGACGGTGGATGTGACGACACTGTTGGGCAAGAGCGTTCCGTTCAGCTTCTCGGCCAAGGACGATTGGCTGGCCGTTAGCAGCACCGGCAATTCGACGCCCGCCCGGCTGACCCTCAAATTGAACCTGGCTGCGGCGCACTTCTCGCGCAGTACGACCCTCGTGATTCATCCGACCGTCGCCACGTACGCCGACATCAAGGTGACGGTGAATCTGGATGCGGTGCCGGTGGTGGTGAGTTCGAACCTGGGGGCTCCGATTGTCGTGGACAAGTCGTCGTATCCGTCACCGCAGACCTTTCAGTGGTATCCCGGGGACCAGCACCGCCTCGGGGCGTTGGAGCGGACGGTTGCGGCCGGAACCGTGGACCGGTTCGTCTCCTGGTCCGACAGTGGCGCGGCGGAGCACGAGATTGTCGTGCCGGCGCTTGGAGGCCAGTACTCCGCGAAGTACGACCGGTATCACAAGGTGACTTCGACTGTGGTGCCGGCGGGCGCCGGACTGGTGTCGGTTGCGCCTTCGAGCGTGGATGGGTTCTATCTGGCGGGCAGCCAGGTGACGGTGTCCGGCATACCGGCCAAGGGCTATGCATTCGGGTTCTTCGGCGGTGTGACGCCTGCACCCGCAGGGGGCCAGTTCGTATGGACCATGGATGGTCCTCTGGCGGTGACCGGCAATTTCTCAGTGGTCGGCAATTACCTGTTGAGCACGAGCCTGGGCGAACTGGTGAACCTGACCGTGGACGGCCGGAACTACGCGAGCCCTGGCAGTTTCCCCTGGGTGGAGGGCTCCCAGCATCAGATTGCGGTGCCGCCGGTTGTCAATGGAGCCGCGGGGGTGCGCGATGTGTTCCTGCAGTGGTCCGATGGAGTGGCCGCGGCCTCGAGGACGGTGACCGCTGGTGCGCTCCGGTCCTATGTGGCGGCGTATCAGCGGCAATATCTGCTGGGTGCCACGGCGGTGCCTGCGAGTGGTGGGACGGTCACCGGAGGAGGATGGTATGCGGCGGGGTCGACGGCGCAGGTGACCGCTACCCCGGCGAATGGGTTCCTGTTTAACGGGTTCAGCGGGGCGGTGAGCGGGACGGCGAATCCGGCTTCCATTGTGATGAACGGGACGGCGGCGGTGACGGGCAATTTCCGGGCCGGCACACCGAGGCTGGTGGCGCTGCCGGGTCCGCGGAATACGAGCGATGCGGCGGCTTCGCGGTTGACGTTCGTGTTGAGCAATAACGGGGCGGGCGCGGCGGAGGCCGCGAGTGTGACGTCCATTACGGCCCAGGTGGTGGCAGGGAGCGGGCCGGTGGCGGTGGGCGGGCTGCCGGTCTCGTTCGGGACGATTCTGCCGGGGCAGACGGCATCCCAGACGCTGACTTTTCCGTGGCCGGCGACGGCGACTCGGGTGGCGTTCACGGTGAGGTTCGCGGCGAATGGCGGGACGTATACGGGGCAGAGTACGTTCTACATTTTGAGGTAGCGGGTGGAGGCTGGAGGGGGTGGGCTGGAGGCCTGGAAATTGTCGCGACAGGCCCTGGGCGAATGCCCAGAGGAATGCTGGGAGGAAGCAGTCAGCAGAGGTGGAGTAGCTGTGTTCCTGTTGCATCGCGGTCCCCGCAGCCTTCTTAGGTCGACTCGTGGACCCAAGCCTCTGGATCAGGTCCGGCCTGCAGTTTGAGCTCACTCTCCACCCTCTGCCGTACTTCCACAAGATGACCGCCTGGGTGCTTTGTTTTCGCCTTACTATTCCACTCACCAGCGGGATTGAAGCGATACAGCACCGCTTGCGGGGGCGGGTTGGTCGTCGATGGTCAAATGACTTCCTGCGACCCATTCGGGAAGGGGACGATGGGCCAATTCGCGACTGGACTGGGCGTGTCAGGCCCGTGAGGTGACGATGCGGATTCGGGACGGGCGACCAGGGGGGCGACCGCAGATCAGGGGGTCCGGCTTACTGTATGTGCCGCTCTAGAGGGGCTTTCCTTTCTTTTCGCGGCCCGTTCGGGGCCATGCGGACTCCATTGAAGACGCGCCGGTAGCCCGTCCCTTACTTTCCAGGTGAAATGCAATGGTGCAACCGTTTTCGCCTGGCGGAGAGCTGTGGGTGACTTCGCGGAAGGTGTTACGGCAAGAGGTCGCACTGCTGAGTTGATTGTGGAGTTTCGGCGGGGCATCCGCTTACTGACGTGCGCAGGTCGGTTTGCGGCTTCCTATACTTTCGCGGCTCCGGGGCCAGATCGCAGACAAAACTTGGCCTCGCGGTGTGTTGAAGTATAACCTTGTAGCACTATGCTGACTCGCCTGCGCGTGTCCGGTTTCAAGAACCTGGTGGATGTCGACATCAGCTTCGGTCCGTTTACCTGCATAGCGGGTGCCAACGGAGTTGGCAAATCAAACCTTTTGGATGCAATCGTCTTCCTGAGCGCACTGGCAGACGGCCCGCTTCTGGATGCTGCCTTGTCCGTTAGAGACCAGGGTGCCAGGACTGGCGACATCAGGGGGTTGTTTCATCATGTGGGCGACCATTTCGACGAAGTCATGAGCTTCGAAGCCGAGATGATCATTCCTGAGCACGGGACAGACGATCTCGGCCAGCAGGCGAAAGCGACGGCCACATTCGTGCAGTACGCAGTCAGTCTCAAATACAAGCGTGATGAAAGTGCAAGGGCGCTGGGTTCGCTTGAACTATTAAAAGAAGAGCTCAAGCACATCACGTTGGGAGAAGCGGCTCGCCACCTGCCGTTTGAACCATCCTCAGCTTGGCGCTCAAAAGCGGTTAAGAACTCGCGAAGAACACCTAAGTACATCTCTACCGAGGGTGCTGGCCCAGACCGGGTCATCAACGTCCACCAAGATGGAGGCAGCAGTGGGAAGCCGCAGAAGCTTCGAGCTGCAAATCTCCCTCGTACTGTTGTCTCTGCGGCAAATTCGGCCGAATCTCCAACTGCCACGCTGGTAAAACGAGAGATGCAGTCGTGGCGCCTTCTGCAACTCGAACCATCCTCACTAAGGGAGCCGGACAATTTCACCGCCCCGATTGAGTTGGCTAGCAATGGAGCCCACCTTCCGGCGGCATTGTTCCATCTTGCGACGGCGCCTGGCGAACTTGACGTCGATTCTGCGGCTGTCTACTCGGAAGTTGCCAACAGGCTTTCACAGCTGATTGACGATGTGAGAACGGTCTATGTTGATCGAGATGAGCGCCGCCAACTACTCACGATCTATGCTGAAGGCCGTGACGGAACTGCATACCCAGCTAGAGCGCTATCGGATGGCACCCTCCGGTTCCTTGCTCTCACAGTACTCTCGATTGATCCGGACTCCCGGGGAGTCATCTGCATGGAAGAACCTGAGAATGGAATTCATCCGGAGCGGATTCCGGCGATGATCCAACTGCTTCGCGATCTGACCACTGACGCTCAAGGGCCCACGGGCAACGGAATCGGAACCCCCCTACGCCAGGTGATCATCAATACTCACTCTCCTTCAGTGGTCATGCAGGTACCTGACGACAGCCTCGTGATGGCGGAGCCGGTCGAAATGACCCGATCCTCCTTCTCATTCAAGGCACTTCAACTGCGTTGCTTGCCGGATACATGGCGAGAGAAGAACACGAACCTAAAACCAATATCCAAAGGACGGCTCCTTGCATATTTGAATCCCGTCTCTCGAAGATCTGGAAAGACATGGGACGATAGCGGCGACATATTGCACAATCCACGAAAAGTGCAATCCAGGAGAGTTGTTGACCGTGAAGACTTGAGACAATACACCATAAAATTCGCCGAGGTAGCTGAGTGATCTATACCCTGGTCGCAGATGGCAGTTCCGATGCAGTATTGATTCCCATTCTCACTTGGTCACTGAAACAGCATAATGTGTCTCCGGTCGAGGCGCAGTGGGCTGATTTTGGGCGGATTCCTCGCCAGCTCAGCGCGGAAGATCGAATACGAGTCGTTCTTGATCTGTATCCGTGTGACGTACTATTCATCCACCGAGACGCCGAGGCACAGCCTCCCCAGTTAAGGAGAACAGAAATCGCTCAATCGATGGCAGGGAGTGCGGTGCGCCATATTCCCGTGGTGCCAGTCCGGATGACAGAGGCTTGGCTACTGGCTAGCGAGACGGCAATTCGATCTGCTGCTGGTAACCCCAACGGGAACATCGCCCTGACTCTACCTAACACAAGGAACCTTGAGAATTTGGCCGATCCGAAACGAGTATTACATACCGCCTTGGCCACTGCGAGTGGCCTCAATGTTCGGCGGAGAGCAAAACTAGCAGTCCATGAGAGAGTTCATTTAATTCCAAATTATATCAACGACTACTCTTGCTTAAATGCCCTGCCTGCGTTTCGGGCTCTCCAGAATGATATTCGAGATCTCATCGAAGACAATCGCAATTCCTAACATGCTCAAGCGGACTTTCAACCACCTTTAGCCCACCTCCCCCGTATTCAACCGGACAACTCCACTATCCTTTCTCCGGCTGTATTCATATGCGCATGACAGCGCCGTGAATCTCATTCGGTAGCCACTTCTACTGCACATAGCTATTCCAGTCTAGCCATCCGAGCTGAAGTTCGGACACACTCCCAGATCGTGATACTCAAGACCCCAAAAGCCATTGTCACTAACGGAAGGGTGAATCAGGCGATGGTATAGACCCTATTTGCGGTCGCATCGAATACCACAGCCCCTTCGTCCATCTTCGTTCTTACCTCCGACTTCCCGTGCCGTACCTTCAAGCCGCTGTCGCAACGGATCCGCAGCGTTTGAGGGACTCTGGCCCGGAGCTGCGCGGTCTGCAGCTTTCCACCCTTCCACACCATGTCTACATCGACCGAGCCTCGGGCTCGCAGGCCCGTGACCTTTCCGTCGGCCCAGGCGGCGGGCAGGGCCGGTAAGAGATGGATCTCGCCTGAATGGCTTTGCAGCAGCATCTCCGCGATGCCCGCCGTGCCTCCGAAGTTGCCGTCGATCTGGAATGGCGGATGGGTGTCGAACAGGTTCGGGAGGGTGCAGGTGGTGATCAGCATCGTCCAGAGTTTGTAGGCGCGCTCGGGGTCCTGGAGACGGGCCCAGAAGTTCATCTTCCAGGCCGTGGACCAGCCGGTGGACTTGTCGCCTCGCACTTCCAGGGTCTTGCGGGCCGCGGCGGCGAATTCCGGCGTCTTCCTCACGCTGATCTGCTCGCTGGGGTGCAGCCCGAAGAGATGCGAGACGTGGCGGTGCTGGGGCTCGGGTTCGTCGTAGTCCTCCACCCACTCCATCAGGCGGCCGGTGCGCTCGCTGATCCTGAGCGGCGGCAGCCGGACGATGGCCGCTTCGCAGCGGGCGCGGAACTCGGCGTCGGTGTTCAGGATTTTGGAGGCGGCGATCACGTTGCCGAGCAGATCGCGAATGATGGAGTTGTCCATCGTGGCCGCGTAGGTGAACATCGAGACGGTGCCGTCGGGCTTGCGGAAGCGGTTCTCGGGCGAGTGCGACGGCGCGGTGACGAGCATGCCGGCTACCGGCGTGCCGGCGGGTGCTTCGACCAGGAAATCGAGGATGAACTCGGCGGCGCCCTTCATTAACGGGTAGGCGCGTTTGGCGAGGAAGTCGCGATCCTCCGTAAACCGGTAGTGCTCCCAGGGGTGCTGGGCGAGCCAGGCGGCGCCCATGGGCCAGATGCCTTGCGTGCCATCCGCCGGCTGGGTGAAGCCGAAGATGTCGGAGAGGTGATGAACCACCCAGCCTTTGGCCTTGTAGTGCAGCCGGGCGGTGCGGGTGCCGGGCGGGACGAGCGAGTCCATGTAGTCGAACAGGGGCAGATGGCACTCGGAGAGGTTGGTGACCTCAGCGAGCCAGTAGTTCATCTGGAGGTTGATGTTGGTGTGGTAGTCGCTGTTCCAGGGGGCTTTCAGGTGCTCGTTCCAGACGCCCTGGAGGTTGGCCGGGAGGGTGCCGGGGCGGGAGCTGCCGAGCAGCAGATAGCGGCCGTACTGGAAGTAGAGGGCGGCCAGGGATTCGTCGCGTTCGCCGGCTTTCACCTTGTTGAGGCGCTCGTCGGTGGGGAGGGTCGAGAGAGCCGGGTTGGCGGGCAGTTGCAGGGCAACGCGGCGGAAGTAGACCTGGTGGTCGCCGAGATGGCGGGCCTTGAGCTCCTGCCAGGTTTTGGGCGCCTTGGCCAGTGTTTTGGCGGGGATCACTTCGCAGGGCTGGTCGCGATAGCTGGTGGCGGCGGCCAGGCGGAGCACGACTTCGGTGGCTCCGTCCACGACCAAGGCGTTGCCGTCGGCCTTGAGAGTGCCGCCGGTGGCGGTGGCGTCGAGGTGGGCTTCGAAGCGGAGGCCATCTTCGCCGAGCTGGCCGCGGAGGAAGAGGCGGCGGGCGTTGGCTGGGTCGGCTGTGGTTTGGGATTGGGCGGGGCGGTCGAGGCGGATGCGGGCCTGGATGGGTTTCCCGGAAGAGAGGCGGACGACGATCACCTGGTCTGGCGCGGAGACGAAGACTTCGCGCGTGATGCGGGCGCCATTGAGGAGGAAGGTGGTGGCGGCGATGGCCTGGTCGAGATCGAGGGAGCGGCGGTATTCGGCGGCTTGCTTGGCTCCGGGCAGTTCGATCCAGAGGTCGCCGAGGGTCTGGTAGCTCTGGATGGTTTTGGGGACGCCCATCATGGTGTTGCCGGCGAGTTCTGTGGCTTCCTGTTCCTTACCCTCGAAGAGGAGGCGGCGGACGTCGGGCAGATTGCGGAGGGCGATGGGATTGTTGCCGTCGCGAGGGTGGCCGGCCCAGACGGTCTCCTCGTTGAGCTGGATGCGCTCTTTCTCGACGCCGCCGAAGACCATGGCGCCCAGGCGGCCGTTGCCGACGGGAAGGGCTTCCACCCAGGTGGAGGCGGGCTGGCGGTACCAGAGGGTGAGGGGGGATTCCGGGGGTGGCGCTTCGCCTCGGAGGGTGGCCGTGGTGGTGAGGGTGGCGAGGGTTCCGGCGAAGAAGGCCCGGCGGGAGAGGTCTTGCGGTGGCATGGGACGATCCAAGTTTACTGGAGATGGGGGTGGACCAGCCGGGCTTCCGCTACGCGCTGTTCGCACCTCGCGGAAGCGGGCGGAGTCAGGGGACTCCGCGCGGACCTGGGGGTCCGCCGTCCCACGGGGTTGAGCAGCTTTCAGAATGGGGGCTCCAACCTGCTTAGAGTATGCGCCGGCAATACGCACCTCGCGGAAGCGGGCGGAGTCAGGGGACTCCGCGCGGACCTGGGGGTCCGCCGTCCCACGGGGTTGA
>JAFKEE010000036.1 GCA_017307505.1 Acidobacteriota bacterium
AGAAACTGACGAGAGGTAAGCTCCATATGGGGTTGGCTCGTGGTATCCGGTTTGTTTGGCGACAACAGTTTACTGCGGCCGACCCCATTCCCCCTAACGTAATTTCCTCAATTCCTTTAGTTTCAACGCGGAGTTTTGCAAGAGCCTCGCTGTGACCGAATTTTGGAAAGTCAGAAATCGAGCCTATGCGGGAGATGTGGCTGTCGAGTGGGGGAGGGGAATGTTCGGACTTCGGACCAGGGCGGTGCCTCCGGTCGCGCTCTTGGTGGATGGTCACTGCATCGGCCCCGTGTAATGCCGGTAGCCAGCGGCGCTACACTTTGTGGCATGGTGACTCGCCT
This sequence comes from Acidobacteriota bacterium, assembly GCA_017307505.1. Taxonomy (GTDB): domain Bacteria; phylum Acidobacteriota; class Terriglobia; order Bryobacterales; family Bryobacteraceae; genus Paludibaculum. Next base: position 342 of record JAFKEE010000036.1, read on the forward strand.
TCTGGTTGCCGGCTTGTGGCTGTTGGCTCCTGCCGCCACCCCAGCGGATGAGGTGGTCCAGTGTATGAGGGTGAGTTCCAGGCCTGTTGATGCCAAGCCGGGGAGAGGTATCGGAGAGATTTATGATTTTACCGTCGAGAATCAATGCGATAAGGACGTCGTTGCGTTCACAATAGCCGTGAGGCGTCCTTTTGATGGCGAGATGTACACGACGGATGCGTGGCCGCTCGATCTCGCGCTTCGTGGCAACGACTTGTCTCAACTCGATTTCGACGCTCCCGAGCCTGGTGAGGTCTTCAAGACGGGCAGTCGTAGCGAGTATCGAAGAAATCCCGTGCATCCACTCGGCGAGCACGACAGTGCGGCTATTACTGCCGCTGTGTTTGTCGATGGCAGCACCTCTGGCCAGTTGCCCGACGTCCAGTTCTTAGCTCGGCAGAGGTGTAGCGTGCTCGATGGCTTCCTGCGTATCCAAGGAGATCTGGAAGCAACGCGAGACTTCGACCAGGCCAAGTACTACTGGAATCAGACCGCCCTCCAAGCTGACAATACAAACCGGTCGCCCAGCGTGGTGGTCGCGCGTGGCTTCCACGCAGCTACCAGGAGATTTCTGAAGACGGCGGATGCGGCGGCGTGGGCGGCTTATCACGATGAGAAGATGCAGTGGGTGTCGAGCCATATTGCCAGCATCCGTGAAGTGAAGAAGAAGTTCGGCTATAACGACTGAGATCACCGAATCCGAAAGACGCCCGCCAGCAAAGGACCTCGTGACCAAAGGTTGTGGCATGGGATCAAGTTCCGCACAAAAACTGGACCACGAAGAGCACGGCGGCAGGCTGAGGATATATTCGAGGGGATTGCACGTCGGGCTCCTTATCGAGCGTGTTGTGAGCGCTACGCAAACCTTTCAATTCCCCACAAGTTCAAGAGAGGTCCAATCACATCCAGGTGATTGCCGTGCCGCACGACATGCCGGTCCAGGCCGAAGTGAGGCAATGAGTGCACGGCTGGTAGGCGCAGTATCTGAACGCTCGCCGAGGCGGCGACGTAGGGCACGGTCCGTGAGGGGAGGACGGCTCACCTGCAGGCTGCCCGATTCTGTTCAGGAGAGTTGATTCTGCTCAGCGCGTGTACTCGTACACACGCTTCCCGGTCTTGTCGATGTAGGCGTAGCTACCCTGCTGTTCATATATGGAATTTGGGGATAGCTTGACGTGGGCAAGGCCGTGGAAGAAGCGGCTGGCCAGGACAAAAGACCCGGGGATGACCTGCTTGCCGGTGGTGTCTACGTAGATGTAGCGGTCGTCAGGGGTTCTGATCACAGTCAGGCCTTCCGAGAAGGGTTCCGCGTGGTGGTAGTCGACGCGGATTTTGAGGGTTCCAGTCTTGTCGATGAAGCCACTGTCCTTCCCATTCGATACAAGGGCCAGGCCATCGGAGAAGGAATGCACCGCTTCGAAGGCCGGGTAGATCTCATACGCGCCCTGGCGATTCAGGAAGCCCCATTGGTCGCCGGAGCGGACTGCGGCCAATCCTTCGTGGAAGGCCATCGCGCCCTCGAATTGGGAAGAGATTGCTTTACGGCCGGTTTTGTCGATGAACATCCACTGGCAGTGTCCGGCCGGGGAGGCCTTCCAGCCCGAGTCGTTGCTAGTCCCGGGGGCTACAGTGGGTGACCACGCGATACAGGGGTCGGCGGCGTCATATTTCACGTAGGAGCAAGGTCCATCGACCACTACCCGTGCCAGGCCACTCTCAAAGGCAGTTCCGGCTGCGAACCGAGGAGCGATGACAAATTCTCCGGTGTGGTCGATGTAGCCGAGCTTGCCTTCCACTTCCACGGCGGCAAGCCCTTCCGAAAAGTCGCTGACCACGCCTTTTGGATAAGACGGAAACTTCGGCGGGATCACGAACTTGCCGGACCGGTCAATGTAGCCCCACGAGGAATCGGAAGTTTCCATGGCCGCGGCCAAGCCTTCTGAGAAATTCCAGATGCGATAGAAGTGGTTGTCCAGGATCTTCTTCCCTTTTGTGTCGACAAAAGGGCCGTCTGAAATCCCAAGTGACAGCATTCCGTCGTAGAAAGCCTGGCCTTCCTCACTCACAACTGGAAGGGTCGGCGGGATCACAACACGCCCCTTTTCGTCGATGTATCCGGCGCGACCACTCTTGATGATGCGAAAGAGCGGGTCGGCGGAATTGGTGATGGGCATCCAGATCAAAGTGACCGATTCGCAACCATAGGCGATGGTGATCAGAAGACAGAAGAGGGCCAGTCTCCGCATAGGGTAATTCTATATTCGCCCGGACTGGAAGCCGCGACGGGCATGGAGAACCAGTATTGCCGGCCTGTCCAGGCATCGTTGTCTGTCGCATTCCGTGCCGCAAGCTCAGGGATCCAAGCTCATCGGGGGCCTGCAACCGGGAAAATGAACCGATACACTAGGTGCTGCCGATTCCGGGAGTCCACGATGCCTAGCCGCCCCTTCTGCCTGCCCCGCTCACTGTCCCTGTTGTTCGCTGCTTCGATGATATTCGCAGTGAATGGCCAATCGCCTGAACCGAAGAACTGGGCCGCCGCCGAGGACCATCGCAATATGATGGAGCAGCTTGGGATCAAGGCTCTGCGGCCAGGACCGAGCGGCAACGAGAACGCTCCGAATCACGCGAATTACGACGAAGGTGCTGCTAATCCTTTTCCGGATTATCCGGCCATTCTGACGCTGAAGAATGGACAGCCGGTCACGACGGCGGAGGTGTGGTGGAAACAGCGGCGGCCGGAGATCGTGGAAGACTTTGACCGCGAGGTGCTGGGCCGGGTTCCTGCTGTCGTTCCGAAGATCACCTGGACCGTCACCAAGACGGTGAACGATATGGTGGGACCCTATCCCGTGGTTGCGAAGGAACTCACCGGCCGTGCGGATAACAGCTTGTGCCCTTCGATCAGCGTGGAGATCCAGATGGTGGTGGTGACTCCGGCCTGGACGAAGAAGCCGGTGCCGGTGATGATGATGTTCGGCCGGGCGGCATTGCCCTCCACGCCGTTGCCTGCGGCGATGGCGCGATTTGCAGCCATGGCCGGGACGGATCCACCCTCGACGATGCAGTTGATCGCCTCCGGTTGGGGCTACGCGATGCTGAATCCGGGCAGCGTGCAGGCCGACAATGGCGCGGGCCTGACCAAAGGCATCATCGGGTTGGTCAACAAGGGCCAACCCAGGAAGCCGGACGATTGGGGCGCACTGCGGGCCTGGGGTTGGGGCGCTTCGCGCGGCTTGGATTATCTGGAGACGGATCCAGCCGTCGATGCGAAGCATGTAGGGATTGAGGGCGTTTCTCGCTACGGGAAAGCGGCCCTGGTCACTATGGCTTACGATTCGCGGTTTGCTGTGGTGCTGGTGGGCTCCTCTGGCGAAGGCGGAGCCAAGCCGCACCGCCGGAACTTCGGCGAGGCCGTGGAGAACCTGACGGGCTCCGGCGAATACCATTGGATGGCCGGCAACTTCCTGAAGTATGGGGCGGCGGAAGCCACGTTTGGGAGCAAGAACGCAGGCGACATTCCGGTGGACTCTCACCAGTTGATTGCCCTGTGTGCGCCGCGGCTCACCTTTGTCAGCTATGGCATTCCCGAGAAGGGCGACGCCAAGTGGCTCGACCAGCAGGGCAGCTTCATGGCTACAGTGGCTGCGGGTGCGGTGTTCCGGTTGCTTGGAGTGAAAGATCTTGGGGTGGCCGGGGATTACCGGACCGCCAAAATGCCAGGGGTGAATGTGAGCCTGCTGGACGGGCAACTGGCGTGGCGGCAGCACGACGGCGGCCACACGGACGGCCCGAACTGGAAGTACTTCATCCCCTGGGCGAGCAAGTTCATTTCCTACGTGGGCGAGCCGGCTCCGCCGATCGCGGCGGATGTGGCGGCGCCGCGCCTGGACGCGAATTCGATCGTGGCGCATGGACAACTGGTGGAGAAGGCCAAGAAGGGCCGCATCGACATCTATTTCGAAGGCGATTCGATTACGCGGCGGTGGGGCGCCACGGACTATCCGGAGTTCCTGGCGAACTGGAAGAGGAATTTCTCCGGTTGGAACGCGGCCGACTTTGGGTGGGGCGGTGACCGGACCCAGAACATCCTCTGGCGGCTCAACAACGGCGAACTGGAAGGGGTGAATCCGAAGGTCGTGGTGTTGATGGCCGGCACGAACAACATCGGTTCGAGAACGGTGCCGGGCTCGGAAGCTGCGGTGATCGCCGATGTCACCAAGGGCCTGCAGGCTGTCGTGGAGGCGATCCGAAGCAAGGCGCCGAACGCAACGATCCTCGTCACCGGGATCTTCCCGCGCAACGACAATATGGCGGCGATGCCGGTGATCAACGGGATTAACGTGAATCTGGCTAAGCTGGCCGACGGCGCCAAAGTCCGGTATCTGAGCATCAACGACAAGCTCGCCGACAGCAAGGGTGTGCTGAAGCCGGGCATGATGAGCCCGGACAAACTGCACCCGGTGGAGCGGGCCTATCAGGTCTGGGCCGACGCTTTGAAGCCGATGTTTCAGGAGTTGCTGGGTGCGCCCGCGCAGGAGGATCTGGCTCCGCCACCCACGGGCGATCCCAGCGCACGCAGGTAAAGGCCCCAGCGGGCCGGAGTAGTTTGACGAGCACGGTGTACCGGCAGGCCACCGTGCTCTTTTTGTTTGCGGATTCGTGCCGGGGCGCTACGCGCCGGCGTAGGAGAGCCACACGAGTCCGCCGAGGCCGATCAGGACCATGTAGAGTCCCGGCAAAAGACCGGTCCACAGTTCCCATCGCAGAGGATGCGGATTGCGGCGGGCGCTGCTGCGTGTGGGCTTCATAGCCCTTCCAGTCCCGGCGGCATGCTGCCCGGTAGTTGGTGGGGCGCGTTCATCCGACGGCTGTGCAACAGAAGTTCGAACTGGGCCGCACTGGTATTGAGCAACGCGGTGAGTTGCATATAGGCCTCCGGAGTCAGGGTGAGGCTGACCGGCCCGACACTCAGGTGCAGGTTGCCGCATCCGCCACAGTCATAGATCCGGCCAAAGCCCGGGATCTCCGCCAGAACATATGCATCCGCTTCCATGTTTCCGCCTCTCTTGTAAATGGCCAACGGCCTGCTCCAACGATGTCCGTACCAGTGACTGGGCGAACCTGGGCTTCTGGTGCGGAAAAGATGCCCCGCGGAGGTTCAGTGCTGGTTCGCCGACTGCCGGATCCGACAGGAGCGGCAGTGCCCTGTCGCCCCCAGGCGCACAGCCTGGATGGAGTAACCCGTCGTGCGGGCAATCTCGTCCCTGACTACAGCAAACAGGGGGCTGGCAAACTCCTCGACACGGCCGCAGCCCAAACACTCCACATGGATGCGATCGGTCCGCGTCTGTTGTTTAGCGGGGTACGCCGTTTTGCCGGTTTCCGTGGGTCCCATGGGGTTCAGTTCGCTCGCTGAGAGCGCGCCGGAGTCCCCAGTCCAGTCTCTCTCCGCTCCAGATTACTAGGGCGGCCTGAATGAGTCAATACATATTTGCAAATGAATTGCAGATTCTGGAGTGGAAGCGATGATGGGAGCATACTGATTCCAAGGGATCATTCCCGAAGGCGAGGCGACGCCGGACGGAGCCAGATTCTCTGTGAATTGCGGGAAAATGACGTATGTCTCCATTCGCTTTGGCGGAGGCCACCAACTCGCAGGGTAGAGACAGCATGGCATCTCCAATGCAAATCGTTTGCTTCTGCTCCCGGTATGGGCCTCGCTGGAAGCCGCTCAGCGCAGGTATCGCTCCAGCCAGGCATAGATGCGCTTCCACACGTCTTCGATATTGGCGGGCGATTCGAGGACGTGCCCTTCACCCCAGTAGCGGACGAAGTCGGCGGGTTTGTTCTGACGGTAGAGGGCCGTGAAGAACTCCTCGCCCTGCTGGATGGGCACGTAGTCCAGGTCCCCTTGGACGATGAGAACCGGCGTAGTGACGCGGTCGGCCTGGGTGATGGGGCTGTTGCGGAGGTAGCGCTCGAGGTCCTGCGAGGGCGGGCCACCCATGCGGTCCTGGCCGGATTCAAGGAGCGGCATGTGGAGCAGGCGGTCGCGGGCGAATTCTGCATAGCGGTGGCGTGGATCCAACTGGCCGTAGAGGCTCACCAGATTGCAGAAGCCACCCAGGGCGATGGCCGCCTGGAAGCGCTGGGACTGCGTGACCATCGCGTAGGTGCTGTAGCCGCCGTAGCTGTGGCCCATCACAGCCAGGCGCCGCGGATCGGTGAATCCGAGCTCGATGGCTTTGTCCACAGCAGGCAGAACGGCTTTCGGGATGTCGAGATAGGGGTCGCTGGGCTGGCCTTCGGGGGCGAGGGGCATGCTGGGCATCACCACGACATAGCCGCGCGCGGCCAGAAGTTGCAGGTTGAAGACACCGGATGAGTTCAAGGGGACCCAGAAGGGCGGGGGCTCGGGCCCAAAGGTGAGACCGCCATAGAGCCAGAAGACTGTGGGATAGGGTTTGCCCTTCTCATAGCCGGGCGGGCGGAGGCACCAGGCAATCAGCGGCTTGCCGTCGGCGCCGGAGTACTCGTACTTCTCGAGAGTTCCAGAGGCAATCTGCTCCAGGAACTGATTCGCAGCTTGGAGGCGGCGGGGTAGCGCCGCACCTGGCTTGGAGGCCCAAAGGAAAGAGCCGCCCGGCGTCACGTCCTTGAATAACACCGTCGTCGACGAGGCGGAAAAGTCGGCGAACTGGGCGGTGGGACTCGGCGCTTCCATGGGAAGGAATGATCGCTGCCGGGTGTCGATCACATAGAACCGCCGGGCGGCCGTGACGATGAGAGTATCCGTGGAGGAGCCATCGGTGGGCCAAACGATGCCGTCGATGCGGGGTGAGGCGTTCGATTCGTTCAGGGGCTCAAAGGACGCGGACCCTTTGCGCATGATCCAGAGCCGGCCGTCGGCCACCGCAGCCAATTCCTTTAAAGAGCCGAACTGGACGAGCGTGGACGGTGGCCGGGTCATGGACACTGTCAGGTTGGCCGGCGCTGGACCTCCGACGACAAGCCAATCCGCACGTCCGTTCGTGCGAGCCTGCACGAGCAATCGTCCGTCGGGAGTCCACTGCGCACCGCGTGCGGAGGTGATGATTCCTTCGTAGCCAGGAACAGGGCGAAGAGAGCCGCCTTCGATGTCAAAGCGCGAGACGCGCGGTCCTTCGGGCGTATTGGCCACATAGGCCAGGGCGCTACCGGAGGGCGACCAGCGCACAGACCCCGGGATCACATCATTGGAGGAGGAACCAGCTATGGGCAGGCGCCGGCCCTGGGCGTCCACCACAACGAGGCTGTACTTGGAAGGGTTGCGGTTGGGCAGCACACGGCCTGGTTCGGGCTGAAGGATGCCAGTGAGTTCTAGCATGGCCACATGACGGCCGTCCGGTGAGGGCGTGAGATTGGTGAAGTTTCCGGACTGGAGTTGCGTGACGGCGCCGTTGGCGAGATCGAACTGGAGCAGGCGGCCCTGCGGGCGTCCGGTCATGTCGAGTGGTGCTCCGCTGTGAAGGACGCTGGCAGTGCTCACGCGGCCGGCCCAGGCCAGCGGCCAGACACGCATGGCTTCCTCGGGCGCCTGGGTCTCGAGCGAATAGACTGCGGACTGTCGGCCTGGCGGCGGCGTGGCGCAAAGCAGTTTCGCCGGGCCGATCCAGACCGGCCGCGCAACCTCCACGGTTTCGCCGGCAGCGAGGCGCAGGGCTCCCGTGGCACGGGTCCATACCCAGAGCCGGACCTTGTTCCCGCGCGTGGACAGCATCGCCAGACGCCGGCCATCGGGCGACCATACAGGCTGGAAGAAGCCCGAGCCATCCGCAGCGCCGTCGGTGATGGGTCGTGGCGGGCCGCTGAGCGGCGCGATCCAGATGTCGGCACGGTCATTGCCACTCATGAAGTCGCGCATCGAGTTGGCCGCCGAGGTGCGGGCCCGGATGCGAACGAAGGCGAAGAGCTGCCCGTCGGGCGACGCCGCCGATTCGCCAAACTGCTCGATGCGGAGGACATCCTTTGGAGTGAGCGGCCTGAGAGCGGGAGCCGCCTGCAAGGCCAGGAGGAAAGGAACGGGAATCCAGCGGAGGGACATGCGCGACTATCAGCATACTTGCCGGCGTCAGCGCGCGCGTGGGTATTGACACCAAATTCGATCCTGTGAGAATCTGCTGCCAGCGCGCCGAGGGGCGCCTCCTTTCCGCGGCAAGGGAGCCTGCTCCCACCCTATTGCGTGTGCACAATTCACGGACCTTTCATTCCGGCCCTGAATTAAGCGGAATCCGGGCATAGACGGAAGGAAGGTTTCCATGCAGCGAAAGCTCACCTCAACCACCTCGCTCGAGAATCTCAAGCGGGCAGCGAAGCGCTGGCTGAAAGCCCTGCGCGAAGACGATGCGAATGCGCGCGAACGGTTCCTACAGGCCTACCCGAAAGGCCCGGCGGCTCCGGTACTGCGCGATGTGCAGCATGCGCTGGCGCGCGAGTACGGCCAGGCAAGCTGGAAGGATCTGAAACTGGCACTGGAGGAGCGCGGCCCGGTGGTGGCGGCGCCTCCGTCGCTGGCAAGCCAGGAGTCTTACACACAAGCCGCCGAAGATTTCGTCCAGGCCTTTGATGGCGACGAGGCGGCCTTGCAGCGCCTGAATGGGCACTACGGCCGGACCTTCTCCCAGGGTGACGTACGGGCGGAGGCCTGGCGGCGTGTTTATGCGCTTCGACAGCGTTCGTCGAAGGTCCCGAAGAATTATCTGGCGCTGGATGAGGCTCGGGTCGTGGTGGCTCAGGATGCGGGATTCGGCAATTGGGACGCTCTGCTGGAGGCCGTGGCGACGGGTGCTCCGCCTTCGGTGGAGGCGTTCGAGGTCGACGCGAAGGAGAATCGCATCGCACCGCGGCGCCGGATGAACCGGAGCGAGTGGGAGGGTTTTGTCGGCGTCATGAAGGAGCAGCAGATCCCCGCTGTGGACGCGGGCGGACTGATGGCGGATGAGGTTCTGGCTCGCATTGCGGAGCTGGGCCATGTCACCCGGCTGAACCTCGGCGGGTCCCGTGAACTGACCGACGACGGCCTGCTGCAGCTGGCGCGCATGCCGCAACTGGAGTACCTGAACCTGAGCGAGTATCCGGGCGGCAAACTGACCGATCGGGGCCTGGAGGTGCTGCGTCATCTGCCGAATCTGAAGACGTTCGAGATGACTTGGCAGGCCGGGATCAGTGATGCAGGCGTGTCGAACCTGCGGTTTTGCGAGCAGTTGGAAGTGGTGGACCTGATGGGCTCCCCCACCGGCGACGGAGCCATTGAAGCACTTCAGGGGAAAGCGAAGCTGCGGCGCTTCAGCACCGGGCGGCTTGTGACCGATGCGGGCCTGCCGCTGCTGCAGAACTTTCCGCTGTTGAAGAGATGGCGCGGTCCCAGGATCCCGCCGGGCGACAGCCCATCCCGGGAGAAGGGGGTGAAGTTGCTCATTGACGGTCCGTTCACAAACGCAGGACTGGCGGGACTGGCGGGCCTGGAAGGAGTCTTTGAGCTCGACCTCTTCTGGCACGTCAGCGGGATCACTCCCGACGGCATGGCCCACTTGACCCAAATGCCGAATCTCAGCGTACTCGGCTGCGATGGAGAGCTCAGTTGTGACCAGGCCATGCCGCACATCGCGGCCATTCCGAATCTGCGGCGCCTGCGCATCCAGGAATCGACGGCGACGGACTTGGGCTTTGAGGCGTTGAGCCGGTCTCAGTCTCTAGAAGGGATCTGGGGCCGGGTTTGCGAGCATTTCGGCAGCCGCGGCTTCCTGGCATTCTCCCGCATGCCCTCTCTGCGCAGCCTGGGTATCGGTCTCGCCAAAGTGGGCGACCATGCGCTGTCGAGCCTGCCGCAGTTCCCCGCCCTGCGGGAGCTCACCCCAATCGGGCTGCTGGACGACGGCTTCCGCCATGTCGGACGCTGCGTCAACCTGGAGAAGTTGACCTGCATGTACTGCCGGGATACCACGGACGTCGCTACAGGCCACGTCGCGGATCTGTCTATCAAGCACTACTATGCGGGTTTGACCAAGATTACCGATCGCAGCCTGGAGATCCTGGGCGGCATGCCTACGCTGGAGCAGGTGGAGCTGTACGAATGCCTGACCGTGACGGACGCGGGGCTGGTGTTCCTGGCGGGTCTGCCGAACCTGCGTGAAGTTCACCTGGATGGGTTGCCGGGGGTCACCCTGGCCGGCACGCGGGTCTTCCCCAAACGGGTGCGCGTCGCCTATACCACCTGAGGAGCGACGGCACGGCGGGTGGCGGACATCGGAGAATGGAGGAGCAAGCTGTCAAAAACTCCAGGAGGAACTGATCCATGTCCGCTCCCGCCACGTTGCAGGTTTCCTGCGTCCAGATGCACTGGGCGACCCCGTTGGAAGCAAACCTGCGTGCGACGTTGAAATACATCCGGGCTGCCGCTGAGGCAGGCAGCCGGGTGGTGCTGTTCCCGGAGGCCCACCTCACCAGCTACTACTTTCCTTACCTGGTGAACCTGGACCAGAAGGCCGTGCTGGATGCGCTGGCGCAGACGCAGAAGGCCGCGAAGGAGTCTGGTGTGTGGGTGATCGCCGGCACGATCCAGAAGACGCATGACCGCTTCCTGAATCTCGCCCATGTGATCTCGCCGGACGGAGCGATCACGCACGAATACGCAAAGGTCCATATGGCCGGCAGAGATGAGAAGCAGTATTGCCGGGGCGGCAACAAGCTGGCGCTGTTCGAGATCGATGGCGTGCTCTGTACGCTGGTGATCTGTCGCGACGGTCGCCATCCCGAGTTGTACCGGATCCCGGCCATGGCCGGGGCGCAGATCCTGTTTCACCCGTCGTGCAGCTCCGATGAGATTGAGGCCGTGTGCTGGAAGCGGACCTCGGGCCGCGCGCAGCAACCGGTGGGTCCGAATTCGAAGATCTTCCATTGTGTGGCGAATACCATTGGCCAGTCGCCGGACGGGCTGCAGACCTCCAGTGGGATGTCCTTCATTCGCGAGCCCAATGGGATCCCTTTGGCCGAGGCGGGCTATTACCAGGAAGAGATGATCACCTCCGTGCTGGATCTGGCGCGGGCTGACCGCGGGTATGTGCTGGATAGCCTGGAGAATCCTCCGTTCCTGAAGGAGCATTGGGAGCGGATGATCGCCGAGGTGCGGCTGCGGGCGGATGTGAAGCCGGAATAGAGAGCTCGCAGCTCGAAGCTCGCAGCTCGCGGCTTTCAGCTGTCAGCTTTCAGCTTTCAGCTCTTAGTTAGCGCTGTTAATAGGGCCGGGCCAGCTGCGGCACATGAGATCTCAGGTTTATCTTGAGATCTCATGGTGGCCGGCTCCGGCCTTATCTCGCAACTTGTTGATTTCACGGCGCAGGCCGTTTGGCTCGTGGTTTGCATTACCGCTCCGGGTCTGCAGAGAGTGAGGCAAAACGATGCAAGTCCAGGAGATCTGGCGGTACCCGGTGAAGTCGATGGCGGGAGAACGAATGCTCGCGGCGGAATTCGGGCCGGGCGGGATTGCGGGTGACCGGGTGATTCAGGTTCGCAACGGACAGGGCCGGATCTATACGGCCCGTACACGGCCGAAGCTGCTGCGGCACCGGGCGACTACTGCATCGGACGGGGCTGTCCTGGTTGACGGGCTGCCCTGGCAGTCTGAGGAGGCCCGGCAGGCGGCGGAGGCTGCTGCCGGCATCGGCGCCCATCTGGTGCGGAGCGATGCTGACGACCGCTTCGACATCCTCCCCTTGTTGGTGGCCACCGATGGGATGCTGCAAGCCGTCGGCGTGGATACGCGGCGATTCCGGCCGAACCTGGTGATCAGCGGTGTGCCGGGATTGGCGGAGAGGGAATGGGAGGGGGCCGGGTTGCGAATCGGCTCCGTCGTCATCGGAATGGAAGATCTGCGCGGGCGTTGTATCATGACGACCTATAATCCCGACACGGGCGCACAGGACCTGAATGTGCTGCGTCGAATTCAGCGGGATTTCCAGGGCGTGTTGGGTTTGAATAGCTATGTCATCCAGCCTGGCCGAATCACCGAGGGCGACGAGGTGGAGTTGATCCGGCCATGAGCGTCTTTATCGGGGTGGACCTGGGCTGGTACGGGAAGCCAAGCGGACTGGCTTCCGTGGTCCCCGACGGCCCGGGCCTGCGTCTCCGAAACGTCGCGCGACTGGAAGAACCGGAGGCGATTCTGGACTGGATCGGCGCCGAGATGCAGGACGACGACGGCGTTGTGGGTGTCGACGCGCCGACAGTCATTACGCGGCAGACTGGGATTCGGGACGCGGAACGCGAACTAAACAAAGATTTCCGACGGTTTCACGCGGGCTGCCACGCTGCGAATCTGGGGTTGCCGTTCGCTCCGCTCGTCCTCGCCTTCAGCCGCCGGTTGGCCGAGTCAGGGTTTCGTCACGGGGCGGAGCTCGAAGCGCAGGCACGGGGCCGGTTCCAGATTGAGATTCATCCGCATGCGGCATCGGTCCGGTTGTTTGGCCTGGAGAGGATCGTGAAGTACAAACGCGGAAGGCGGGCGGATCGGTCCGCCGAACTGGCGCGTCTGCGCGGCCTGATGCTGTCGAAGCTGCCGGGGCTGGATCCGCCGCTGTCGCTGACGCTCCCGGAGATTCCTGAGAAGGGTCCGACGAAACCGGTGGAGGATCAGATCGATGCCGTGCTGTGCGCCTACATCGCAGCGCACTGGTGGTGGTGGGGCCGGGCGCGGAATACGGTGTACGGGTCCGAGGAAGAGGGGTTTATCGTGGTGCCGGGGCGGCGAAAGTGCCCCTAAAAAGGGAGAACGGCGCAACCGAAGCTGCGCCGTTCGCCACGTGGATCGGAATTGACCCTGTGTCTGTTACTTGATGGTCCCCTTCTCATCGGGGTCACCATCAGTATAGCTCCACTAACTCATCTTCTGCGCAATGCTCTTGGCCTGGACGAACCAGAGCAGGTAGTCCGGGCCGCCGGCCTTGGAATCGGTGCCGGACATGTTGAAGCCACCGAAGGGGTGGGCTCCCACCATGGCTCCGGTGCACTTGCGGTTGATGTAGAGATTGCCGACGAAGAATTGCTCCTTCGCCTTGGCGATCTTCTCCGGATTGTTCGTGTAGACCGCCCCGGTCAAGCCATAGTCCGTCGCATTTGCCAACTCCAGCGCATGATCGAAATCACGCGCCTTGGTCACACCCAGGACAGGTCCGAAGATCTCTTCCTGGAAGATCCGCGACTTTACGTCGATGTCGGCAATGACCGTTGGCGCCACGAAGTAGCCGTCGCCCGGCAGGCGTTCACCGCCCGTCAGCACCCGGCCTTCCTGCTTGCCGACTTCGGCGTACGCAAGAATCGACTTCATCGACCGCTCGTTGATGACAGGACCCATGTAGTAGGCCGGATCGTCCGACGGACCAACTTTGATGTCCTTCACCTTCGCGACGAGCTTTTCCAGAAACGAATCGTACAGCTTTTCGCTCACGATGGCGCGCGAGCAGGCCGAGCACTTCTGGCCCTGATAGCCGTAAGCGCTCCACAGCACACCCTGCACAGCCGCATCGAGATCGGCTTCCTCGTCGACGATGATGCCGTCTTTGCCGCCCATTTCGGCGATGACACGCTTGATCCAGATCTGGCCGGGCGCCGTCCTGGCTGCCAGCTCGTTGATGCGCAGACCCACTTCGCGCGAACCGGTGAACGAAATGAAGCGTGTCCGCGGGTGCGTGATGAGCAGGTCGCCCACTTCGGCGCCGCTGCCCACCATCAGCGTAAAGCTGTGCGGAGGGAAGCCGGCCTCGTCGAGCACCTCAGCGAACTTGGCGGCGATAGTCGGCGTATCGGAGGACGGCTTCACCACGACGGTGTTGCCGGTAACCAGCGCGGCCGTCGTCATGCCGACCAGAATCGCGAGCGGGAAGTTCCACGGCGGGATCACGATGCCCACGCCCAGCGGCAGGTAGCGCATTTCGTCGTGCTCGCCAGGCAACTGCACCAGCGATTCAGGCGACGCGAGACGTTCCGCCAGCAGGGCATAGTAATCGCAGAAGTCGATGGCTTCGCTGACATCGGCCTCCGCTTCGGCCCAGCTCTTGCCGGCTTCGTAGACAAGCCAGGCGTCGAACTCGAGCTTACGACGGCGGAGAATGGCCGATGCCTTGCGAAGGCTGGCGATCCGGTCGGCCGCAGGTACGGCCGCCCAGACCGGGAAATAGGCGTCAGCCACGGCGATGGCCTGATTGGCCAGATCGGGCGTGGCTTTATGATGAAGGCCCACCACCTCGCCGGGCTTCGACGGGTTGATGGACTTCAGCAGGTCGCCGGTGCGGTGGTGCGTATCGCCAATCCGGAGGTCATATTCTTTTCCGAATTCGGCGCGGACCGCCGCGAGAGCCGCACGCATAGGCTCGGCATTTTCGGGTTTCGAAAAGTCGGCGTACGGCTCGTTCCTGAAATCACAAAGACGCATGAGACTCAGCCTTCCACAAGTTTTTTGCCGCGATCGATCATGTCAGCAGCTTCGTCAGCGAGTCGGCGGCCCTTCTCGTAGAGATCTTTTCCTTTTTCGGCCAGGTCACGGCCGGTGTCGGCCAGGGAATCGCGTCCGCGTTCCGCCGCGCGGCCGATGCGGCGGCGCGTCACGCGACCCGATGAAGGAGCAAACAACAGGGCGATGGTGGCGCCCACGGCGACGCCGGCTACAAACCACAGAGCCTTGCCCGAATTTTCTTCGATTTCCGAATACATGGAAAATGTGCCTCCGACCGCCATTGTAGCGCCCGCCCGGCTAAGTGCGCCTTATCCGCGTAGAATGAAGGCGGAGGCCTTATGAGTGATTCCAGCATCCCCACCCCGGACGTGAACCTCGTACCCCTGACGGAGGGCGGCTTGGAGCTTGAGCTCTCCGAGATGGAGTGCCTCTCCATCAAGACCCTGCTCGAAGCCAACGACATCCAGGTGGTCGTTCAAGGCGCGAGCCAGATGCCAAACCTGCCGTACGAGATTCTGGTTCCGGCCAACCAGCTGCAGGAAGCTGTGCGCGTCGTTCGCGATGCCCAGCAGACAGGCGTCGAAGTCTCGGAGTGACAGTCAGTAGAGATCCAGCAGCCGCCATTCCGGCTGCTCCCACCGCGCTTTGCCGACAGTAATATAGCGGCCATCGCTGCGAACCGTCACCAATCCGTCCTGGTCCGTCCGCAGGATCAGCGCGTGATGTGTGTTTAGCTCGTCGATCACGCGGGGATGCGGCAGCCCGTACATGTTGCCGGTCCCGGCGGAGACCAGCGCCACCGCCGGCTTCAGAGTGTCGAGCCAGGCATCGCTGGACGAACGCTTGCTGCCATGATGGGCGACTTTCAGAACATCGATGCGGCTGAGGCCGGCCTCCTCCAGCAGGCGCCGTTCTACGCCTTGTTCGATGTCCCCGGTCAGAAGGAACGAGTGTCGGCCGTGCTGGAGCCGGAAGACGAGCGAATCATTGTTTTGCGGACGTCCGGTCCATCGTTGCTCGCGGGCGGGCGCCAGGGTCTGCCAGCGCACGCCGCCCAGATCCACTTCGTCCCCCTGCTTCAGCGCCCGGATCCTGGTTCCACAGCGCCGGGCCGTCTGTTCGAGGCTTCGCCAGACCCTGGCATCGGGCGTGAAGCTGGTCCACAGCTCCCGCGGACGGAAGTTCTCGAGCAAAGCCGCCACGCCGCCACAATGGTCGTCATGAAGATGGCTGACGGCGATCAGGTCCAGCCGCCGGATGCCGCGCGACCACAGATAAGGCGACACAACATCCTCGCCGACATCCATCTGAGGTGCAGTGCGGCGCCCGAATTGCGGAAAGCCGCCGCCATCCATCAGGGCCAGTTCCCCTGTGGGCAGGCTGAGCAGCAGGCTTTCCCCCTGCCCGACATCGATGGCAGTGAGTTCCAGGTCGCCAGGATGTTGTTGCGGAGGAAACGGGTGCCAGATCAGCAGGGAGAGGAATACGGTGCAGAGTCCTACGGACAGCCAGCGTGAGGGCCATCGTGCAGCCAGGGAAATTAGACTCGCAGTCAGGGCAAGAGACAACCACAGTGGCGGATCGGCGATGCGCCAGGCCGGCTCGTGCAGGGCGTGCCAGGCCGCGATGGCCTGAGATCGATCCAGAAGCCAACCAGCGACAGCCGCGGGCCAGCGCCACCCGGTAAACACGGCGGCGAATCCAATGGGCACAGCGGCTGACACCACCGGCACGGCCAGTACGTTGGCCGTGAGCCCCGTGGCCGACAGCCTGTGAAAGTAAAGCGCCATGGGCAACGCCAACCCCACCTGGACAGCCGCCGAAAGCCGGAGCGCATCCCAAAGGAAGTGGCCTAGCCGGACGGTTCCGCGCATCGTCCCCAGGCAAAGGCGCAGCGGCACCCGGAAGAGCAAGTGGAGAGTCTCCGCCACCAGGCGGCGCTCCAGTTGCGCTTCCGCGCCGGCAGGCGACTCCAACAAAGTCAGGGTTGGATGAGGCAGGAACCCTCCGATTGCGGCGACGGCCAGAAATGACAGCTGGAAGCTGGCATCGAACAACTGCCCGGGGTCGACGGCGAGAAAGACCAGGGCCACGGCGGCCAGCAGGTTCAGAATCTGCGTGCGGCGATATAGTAGGGCGCCTGCGGCAAAAAGAGTGAAGCCCGCCGCGGAGCGCAGAACGGGCGCGTCACCACCGGCCACAAGAGAATAGAGCCAGGCGATGAATACGGAGGTGACAAGCACGGTCCGGCTGCCATAGCCGAAGAACCGCCGCCACAGCAGCAGGATTCCGCAGACCAGGGTAATGTGGCTGCCCGAAATGACCAGGGCATGGTAGGTGCCGGTGCGGCGGAAGTCTTCAATCCATGCTTTGCGGATTCCGCTCTTGTCTCCCAGGAGAAGACCCCGCATCATGGCGCTGCGGTAGCCATCGTCCGGATAGAGACTGTCGACGCGGGCCAGCGCCGACGCCCGCAGCCGCTCCAGACCACGGCGCCACACGCTGCCGCACTCACCAGGCAGAACCTCGCTGCGCTTGTTCCTGCCAATGGATCCCGACCAGTAGATCTGCCGCCGCGCCATCCACGCCTCCAGGTCGAACGCGCCCGGATTGTGAAACCCATGTACGGGCCGCAGGCTGGCTTCCACCTGAACGCGGCGTCCATAGACAAACTCCCCGGCCTTGGATGCAGTGCTGATTCGGGCCCGCACCCCCGGTTGCAGCTCGAGCGTGAACTGATGGCGGTCACCGCTGGCAACGGCCGGCTCCACGACACAGCCGCTCAACAAAGGTCCTTCCGGGATGCGCGGCACAGGCGGAGGCTGATTCCAGAGCGCGTCGAGTCCACCCAGCGCCAGCAGCGAGAGCCCCGTAGCGGTCCAGCGGAGCCACCGCCAATGGCGTCGATGCCCGAAGAGGGCGAGAAGACCGAATCCGCCTGCGCACACAGCCAGTTCGGCCCGGCCGAAGTCGGCGAGACGCACCAGGACGATGCCAGCGGCGAAGGCAACCGCGGGCGCGACCAGCGGATTTTTCATCTACGAAAGTAGTGGCTGAGGGGAGTGGGGATTCTCAGCGGAGGTCAGGATTCCGAGTCGTCGAGCTCGAGCTTCTTGTGCCGGGGGTCCCTCATGACCTTGGGCGTAATGATTCGGGCAGGTTTCACGCCACCTACAGCCTGACGCGCCCGGCGGCGTGCCTGGAGAGAGCGATCCTCTTTAATTTCCAACGGTTTAGGTCTTTTCATGGCATCCATAAGAGAGGTAGCGCGACCGGAGCCGTGCTTGACGCCCGTTTTCCCCAATACCTACAATGTTAGAGGATAAGGAGGCCCTGTGCGTTCCATTGGCCCTATGGAGTTGGTTATTATTCTGGCGGTCGCCGTCCTGCTGTTTGGCGGCAAGAAGATCCCGGAATTGGCGAAAGGCCTCGGAGAGGGGATCAAGAACTTCAAGCATGCCTTGAAGGAAGAAGAATCGAAGCCCGAAGAGAAGAAGCAGGCTTAGGCCCGCGCTTCGCGCTTGCCCTCTTCCGGAACACCGCCCGCACTTTGAGCGGCGATCCTATCTAAGTCTCCCTAGATGAAAAGCCCCGGTCCCAACGGATGCGGGGCTTTTCCAGTTTCCGGCAACCGGCATCGGCCCGGTTCGCCCTATCCTTGCGGACCTAAGCAAGAGCCCCGCCATCCTGATTGCGCAGGACGCGGGGCTTCGTTGCGAATGGAAATGAATGAATCCAGCTTCGGACCGGAGACTACGCCTTCTTCTTGGCGGCCTTCGGCTTCGGCGCCGGAACGATGGCATCCTTCAGGGACTTCGCCAGCGTGAGCTTCACGACCTTCTTAGCCGGAATCTTGATGGTGGCGCCGGTGGCAGGATTGCGGCCGGTCCGGGCCTTGCGCTCCACTTTCTTCAGGCGGCCGATGCCAGGCAACACACACAGGCCAACCTTCTTCGTCTGGGCAATGGCGATCTCGACGTACTTGTCGAGAACGGCCTTCGCCTGCTTGTTGGAAATCCCGGTTGCGGTGGCGATCTCCTTCACCAACTGAGTCTGCGTCAATTTCTTTACTTCGGCCATAACGACTCCTTTGACATCTCCGATCGTTGTCGCGGCCGTAACAGGCCGTCGGGAGGAGGATCGGAAGCTAAAAACAAAACCGATCGATTTTGTTCGAAGGTCTCGTTTGCAGATCAATCATAAGGGATGGCCGCGCGCGCTGTAAAGGCCCTTGGAGCCAGAAAGCCCTATTTTCCGGGCTTTTTTGAGCGGAGATGGGCCCGGAGGCCGAAAAAGTGGGCTTTTGACACTGTGATGGCCCGCCTGCGAGACCTTCACTGGGAAGTAGGGAATACGAAGATGCTGCTGCGGACATCTATCATTGAGGGAGAAGGAAAGTGATGTTCCACGGGCGGATTGGCCTGATTGTGTTGTGGGCGGCTGTTCCGCTGCTCGCTCAGCTTGAGCTCGATCCCGCGTCGGAGCAGGGGCGCAAGGCCGTTGTGGCCTTCGATTCCTTCTGGAAGGATCCCCAGGCAGGCAAGCTGGCCTGTACCATCACCCACTTCAATCCTTCGCTCGACTACGGCCTTCGCATCTGGACCGGCTTCCAGGTGGCGATTCCCGCCGCTGAGTTCGACGGCACGGCCGATCGCGCTTCCGCCATTGTGTTCCGTGTGACTCCACTCCAGGGCAAGGCACAGCCGGCCTATCTCTGGCTGCCCTTCGAGGTGCCCGCCAAGTTTCCCGAGGGTGCAAATCTCAAGAAGGTGGAGTTGCGCATGGGCGGCGGATTCTACGTCGGACAGGGCAAGTACTCAGTCGAGTGGCTGCTGGCCGACAGCAAGGGGCGCCGCTGCAAAGCTTCCTGGAAGCTGACGGCAAATTTAAAGGATGTTTCACCCACAGTGCCGCAGGGCACTGTTCGGGCACTCGGCAACGAGATCTGGCCGGGCTTCCCGGCTCCGGCGCCAGGCGCTAAGCAATCCCACGCCACCATCTTTCTGCATGCCGCGCCAGTGTGGCCCCGGCGCGTGGTGACGAAGCTTTCCCCCTGGGATCGCCAGATCCTTCTCAGCAGCTTGAATTCCCTGCTGCGCGATGCCAACTTCACTTCGGCCTCTGTCGTAGTGTTCGACCTTCAGCGCCGCAGCATCATCTATCGGGAAGCGTCTTTCGACCGCCGTGGCATGCGCCGGCTCATCCGCCAGCTGGCGGCCGTGGACCTGAGTACGATTGACATGGCCACCCTGAAGAACGGACCGTCCCCGAAGGACTTCCTGGAAGACATGCTGCGCAAAGAGCTGAAGGAGCCCAGGCAAAGCGACGCTTTTGTTTTTATAGGACCAACGTGGCGAGCAGGTCCCAAGCTGCCGCCCATCGATCCTGCACTAAGGGAGTCGTTGCCCAGAACGTGGTTCCTGGCCTTCACGCCGCCAGCCTATCCCAGCGATGGAGACTCAGTGACCAGCCTGGTGAAATCGGCCCGGGGCAAGGTGGTGCCCATCTACCGTCCATCCGACCTGGCGGACGGGATCCGGTCGCTGAACGCGCGGCAGTGACGGCCTCTGGCGGGTACGGATATGATGCCCAGTATGCGTCTAGCCCTGGTACTCCTGACGGTGATGGCCGCCTACGGCCAACGGCATGTCATTGTGGTCGGCGTGGACGGCCTCGGCGCCGAAATGCTGCGGGAAGCGGCTCCACCGCAGATCCAGGGCTTGATGAAGCGAGGCGCGTGGACGCTGCGGGCGCGCGGCGTGCTGCCTACCGTCAGCAGCCCCAACTGGGCCTCAATGATCATGGGGGCCGTGCCCGAACTCCACGGTGTGACATCGAACGACTGGCAGCCCGACAAGTTCGACATCGCGCCTGCCTGCAAGGATGCGAACGGCCGCTTTCCCACAATCTTCGGGCTCCTGCACGAGAAACGCCCCGAACTGCGCATGGCCGTGTTCCACGACTGGAAGGACTTCGGCCGTCTGATCGAACCCGGAGTAGTGCCAGTGCTGCGCCACGTGAAAGGCAGCCCGCAGGCGATGCAGGCCGCCATCGAGTACTGGAAAGCCGCGAAGCCGGATCTGCTCTTCATCCATTTGGATGATGTTGACCACGCCGGACACGATCACGGCTGGTCGGGCCCCGAGTACCGGAAAGCGGTGGACATGGTCGGGGGGTTGTTGGACTCGCTACATACCGCGATCCGGGAAACCGGCACGGCGGACAGCACCTTCCTCTTATTCACGGCAGACCATGGAGGCACGGAGAAGAGCCACGGCCATCCTACGCAACGGGATCTCGAGATCCCCTGGATCCTGACCGGACCCGGGGTGCCGGCCGGGCGGGAGATTCGTTCGCTGGTCCGCACCATCGATACCGCGGCCACCCTCGCGGCGATCTTCGGCGTGGCGCCCTCTCCCTGCTGGACCGGCAAAGCAGTCGCTGAAGCGCTGCGCTAAGCCTCACCAGGTGCCCATGCGCAGCACCATGGAAACGGTGAAGGCGAGGCCGTTGTTGTAGTCGCGCCCATTGGCGGGCGGCAGCCACGATCGCTTGTACTCCAGATTCGCCAGGCGCAGTGCGATGGCCGGATTCACCCGCAGATCCACACCGCCACCGGCGGCCATCGAGAAGCCGTTCGCTTCGTATTCCTTCGTGTACAGATCGTGCAGCGAGACTTCCGGCTCGCCCTTTTCCTGAGCGGCCTTCTCTACCGCCTCTTTGAGCGCCGGGAACATCTCTTCCTGCGAGACCTTCATGCCCCCTACCAGAACGTGAAAGTAGGGGCTCCAACGGCCCGTCGGATTGGGGTTCCAGCGCGGACCTGCATAGAAGCTGAGCGTATCGCCGCTGAGGTTCTGCGGCAGTCCGCTCAGTTTGCAGCCATGCACCTGGGTGACAAGCTGCCAGTTCGGGGTCATGCGGAATGCCGCTTCTCCGCCGCCGCCCATGCACGGCCCGGTACCGCCGCTGCCGAAGTAGAACTGCGGCTGCGCGGACAGGCTGAACTCAAAGGACGACACACCCATTTCGCCCTCTAATTCCGGAGGAGCATCGGGAGGAACGCCCGAGATGCGGCCTGCGCGCAGCTCGCGAACATACTCCGAATGCATCGGGGACCACAGACCCGGGCGATCGTCGCGAACCCACGGCACCTTGAATCGCAGCATGTTCGCCAGCGACCGGGAAGGGTTCAGAACCCCACGGACAAACACCATGGCGTAAGGATTGTCCCACTTCGCTTCCAGCTTTTTGATGATGAAGCGGTCAATGGCATCTTCACCAATCATCCAGCCGGTTCCGACAAATGGCGTAATCACATGGTCGACCAGACCCTGTTGAGGCCATTGGTTCTGAACTTTGCCGATGGAGGCTTCGCTGAGCGGCCCGGCTTCAAACTGAAAGCTGTAAGCAGCTGAAAACGCGGCGGCCCGCAGCCGGCTCTTCCAGTAGTGGCGATTGGCGCCGAACTCCGCGTCCAGGTATTTTCCATCGTTCTGGGCCCAGATGAAGCCCGAAACCGCACCCTGCATGGGGTGGCCTACATAGTTGACATAGAAGGGGTCGCCGTCAGCCCAACCGTGCAGATTGCCCGAAGCCGCCAGCCAGCCTGAGAAGAACGGACCTTTCATGCCCGCGCGCGTACCCGGTTCCGTCATCAGGCGAAAGGAGTGCTCGATGCCCAGAAACAGCGCCGATTGCTTGAAAACTCCACCCCAGTTCACGCCTTCCTGGCGGCTGGGCTGAATCCATGGCTCCCGCGGCAGGGATTGGACCGGACGAATGAAGGCAGGCGGCAAAACGGGGAGTGTCGGTACTGCGTCCCCCCCGGTTTCCTCCAGATTCACGGGCTCAATCACGGATTGAGCCTCCAGCGCCCCAGTACTGACGGCGGCTAATGTGCACCAGAATAAGGTGCGCACGAAACGCATAGTATCTATTATCACAGAGAACTCTTTGTGCAAAGGATGTGTCCCGCGGAAGCGGGGTTTCATTGACATGACTAGACACTTGTATCCACTGCTCCTGGCGCTGCCCCTGCTCGGTGGCGATTTGCCGTCTTTCCGGACCCACGTGGTCACCAGCGGCCTGAAGATGGGCTACCAGCTGGTTTCCGTGGACCTGAATGGCGACGGCAAAAAGGACCTGATCGCCGTGGACGAACGCGCGACGGAACTGGCCTGGTTTGAGAACCCGACGTGGGAGCGGCATGTCATGGCCAGCAATGCCCCGCGCCCCATCAACGTCGACTGCTTCGACTACGACGGCGATCATGTTCCGGAATGCGTCGTGGCCACACACTTCGAAACCAGCCCGGAGAAGAGCCTCGGCGATGTTTACATCCTGAAGAGCGGCAAGGATGTCCGGCAGCCCTGGACCATGCGGGAACTCGACCGCATTCCCACCGCCCATCGCCTGCGTTGGATCGACTGGAACGGCGACGGCAAAAAGGTCCTCCTGCTGTCACCCCTGGTGGGCCTGACCGCCAGACCGCCGCTCTACGAAGGGCAGACGCCCGTCTACCTGTACCGCCCGGATGCCTGGAAGCGCGAAACGGTGACGGCAGAACTGCACGGCATCGTCCATGCCATTGCCCCCGTGGATTGGACCACGCACGGCCAGCGGCTGATTACGGCCAGCTTCGACGGCCTCCGGCTGTTTGAGCCTGCGAAAGGCGGCAGTTGGAAGTGGACGGAACTCAGCAAGGGCGATACACGCAAATGCCCGGAATGCGGCAGCAGCGAAGTGCGCCTCGGCAAATTGGGCAAACAGCGGTTCATCACAGCGATCGAACCCTGGCACGGCAATCAGGTGGTAGTCTATCTGCCGCGTGGAAAGTCATGGAAACGCGTCGTGATCGAGGACGGCATGATCAACGCGCATGCCCTGGCCGTGGGCGATCTGGACGGCGACGGACGGGATGAGATCGTCTCGGGCTTCCGCGGCAAAGGGTTCCGCCTCTCCGTTTACCAGTCCGAGGACAAAGAGGGCGAGCACTGGAAACGGACCATCCTCGACGACGGAGGCATCGCCGGCGCCGACTGCAAAATTGAAGACTTCACAGGCGATGGAAAAGCGGATATCGTCTGCATTGGGGCTTCCACAGCAAACATCAAGCTGTACGAGAACCTTCGGAGGTGAGTATGGTCATTGTCTTTGTGCACGGCTGGAGCGTGCGCAATACCAACACGTACGGGCAACTGCCCCTACGCCTCAAAAAGAGCTTCAAAGCGGCCGGGAAACAGATTCAGGTAGAGAACATCTACCTGGGCCAGTATGTGAGCTTCGACGACCAGGTAACGGTTGACGACATCGCCAGGGCATTCGATTGCGCACTGCGGGAGAAGCTCTATGACTCCGCAACGAAGCAATGGAAGAAATTCGCCTGCATCACGCATTCCACCGGCGGGCCGGTCGCGCGGATGTGGATGGAGCTCTACTACGGCGCGGGCAAACTGGTGGAGTGCCCCATGTCCCACCTGGTCATGCTGGCCCCGGCCAATCACGGCTCGGCGCTCGCTCAACTGGGCAAGAGCCGCCTGAGCCGCATTAAGAGCTTCTTTGAAGGAGTCGAGCCCGGCCAGCGCGTGCTGGACTGGCTGGAACTCGGCAGCGAGCTCAGCTGGAATCTGAACACGAATTGGCTGGATTACGACTGCCGGGCCGCCGCCTGCTGGGTGTTCACCCTCACCGGCCAGCGCATCGACCGGAGTCTGTACGACCACCTCAACAGCTACACCGGTGAACAGGGCTCAGACGGCGTGGTCCGCGTCGCGGCAGCCAACATGAACACCAAACTGCTGACCTTTGAACAGAAGGGCCGCAAGCTCCAGTTCATCGGGCAGAAGCAGACCACGGCCACCGGCTTGGGCGTACTGCCCGGCCGTTCCCACTCCGGCCGCGACATGGGGATCATCGCCAGCGTGCGCGGTACCGGCGACCACCCTACTCTGGAGTGGGTCACACGCTGCCTGTCGGTGTCGGATGTCACCGCCTACGATGCCGTCTGCAAAGACCTCGACGCCCTCACCGCCCAAACCCAGAAGGACGAGAGGATCGAAGAGGTCAAAGGCCTCCTGCGTACTGTCAAGTACCAGACAGACCGCTACGTCATGCTCGTCTTCCGCCTGAAGAACGATCGCGGCGACTACCTCTCAGACTACGATTTGCTGCTCACCGCAGGCCCCAACTATTCGCCCGACGACCTGCCCGAAGGCTTCTTCGTCGACCGCCAGAGGAACCAGCGCAATCCGGGCAAGCTCACTTACTACCTGAACTACGACGCAATGGCCAAGCTGAAAGGCAAGACCGCTGAGGGGCGTCTGGGGTTCAAGATTCTGGCTCGTCCCGTAAAGGGAGGACTGGTCTACTACGAAGTGGCTGAGTTTCAGTCCGACGTGGGGGGCGTTACCAGCATTCTGCAGCCCAACGCGACGGTCATGATCGACATCACCCTCAATCGCAACGTGGATGCTCGGGTCTTCCGGTTCACCGAGAATCTACCCACAGGCGATCAGGGTGAAGAGATCAGCGGCGTCCCCACCGGTCAGACCGTCCCGTAACTACTCAGTTGGAATTGCCTGCAGGCAGCGGGCCAGGCGATCGGGTTCGCCCTGGTCCGTTGCCCCCAGTTTGCCATCCTGCTGCAGTTGTTTGGCGAGGTCCAGTGCGCGCTGGTAGGAGCCGCGCGCCTCGCGCCAGTTGTGATTCGCGGCGTAAATCTCAGCCATCGCGGCCAGGGCCTTGAGCAGGTTCAACTGGTAGCGGCCCGCCTCGGCGTTCGACCGTACGATCTGCTGAAACGCATCGGCTGACTGTTTCAGATGCGTCAGCGCCTCGATGGGACGGTGGGCGCGCGAGAGCAGGACGCCCAACAGGGAGTTCGTAATCGCCACGTCCTCCTGGCTGCGCTGGCTGCTGGGACTGCGGGCCAGCAGCGCCGATTTCAAAGCCAGTCCGCGGCGCAGGCTTGCTTCAGCGCCCGCGATGTTGCCCAACTTCTCCAGCACTACGCCGATCTGGTCGCATTTCACACCCAGGTCGCGGCTCACCTCGAAGTTCGCCGGATCATCCTGCGCCAGACGCTCCGAGATCTCCGCGCTCTTCAAACTCATGGCCAGCGAATCCTTGTATTCGCCGGTCTCGATCAGCATGACGCCCATTCTCTGGTAGATGTTGCCCACTTCCCGCAGCGCCGTGGGGCTGTTCGGATTTGCGGCCAGGATCTCCAGCCGGATCACCAGCGCCTTCTCGTAAACCGATCTTGCCTCCGCATAGCGGCCCAGGTTCGTTTCATTCGGGCTGCCCAGCGAGTCGGCAATCCGCACCAGATCCATGGAGATCTGCCGCCGCAGCCCTTCGTCGCTGGGGCTGCGAGCCAACAGCGCCTCTCGAATCGCCAGCGCCTTGCGGTTCCAGTCGATCGCATCCTGCGGCTTGCCGGCGATCTTCTGGTTGTCGCCCAGCACCCTGTATGTGGAAGCCAGGTCCGATTGGATCGCGGCGTTCTCCGGATCCTTGACGTTGAGCGCCTCCCGGATTTCCAGCGCCTTGCCCAGGTGATGCGATGCGTTGAATGCATCCCCCGTGCCGTCAAACATCTCGCTCACCCGCTGGTGCGCCGATGCCAGGTTCAACTGGGAAAGCTGCCCTGGCATCGCGTTCGCCAGTTTGTAGCGGATCTCCAGCTCCTTGCGTGCGCTGTTCAGGGCACCGGCGATATCGCCGATGTTGGGATAACCGACCCGGAACTGCACCTCGCCGATCTTGTGGTACGCCTCGGCCAGCTCCGACTGCAGAGTCAGGTCATTGCCCGCCTCACTGGCCAGTTTGTCCAGATAGGTCAACGCACGCCGCACCAGCAGCATGCGCGCCGGCGTCGAGCCGGGCAGGTCCCGGATGGCGTCACTGATCTCGAACAGGATGCTGTGCGCCAGCTCGCGCGTGTCTCGAAATCGCTCCTCGGCCCTCGCCTTTTGATTCTGCGTGGACAGGACGCCCCACATCAGCGTGATGCCCAGCAGAAACACCACGGTGACGCCGAAGCGGTGGCGGCCCGCGAACTTCCAGCCGCGATAGCGCAACGTGTCGTTCCGTGCCCGCACCGGCCGGCCGCCCAGCACCCGGCGCAGGTCGTCCGTGAGCTGCTCCACTGAGGCGTAGCGCCGGTTGGGATCCTTGCGCAGAGCCATCAGGATGATCCAGTCCAGGTCGCCGCGCAGCAGCTTGCTCAGCCGCTTGGGACTCTCCTCCGCCTGCGGGCCCCCGTGCTTCAGCACCGCCACGCTGGGGCGCTGCGGATCGGCCAGGCAAATGGAGTTCAGCAGCTCCGGCAGCGGCTGCTCGGCGCGGCGCGAAGGATGCTGCCCGGTCAACAGTTCATAGAGCACCACCCCCAGCGAATAAACATCGCTACTGGTGGTGATCGGCTCGCCGCTCACCTGCTCCGGGCTGGCATAGGCAGGGGTCATGGGCTGCAAGCCCATGGTCTGCGAATGGAAGCTGCCGTCCAGGCAGGCCAGCAGGTTTTTGGCGATGCCGAAATCCATCAGCTTCACCTCGCCGTCTTCCGACACCAGGATGTTGCTGGGCTTCAGGTCGCGATGGACAATCAGGAACCGGTGGGCGTGCTGAACGGCCGCGCAGGCCTTCAGAAACAGCATCAGCCGCTGGCGCAGCGACAGGTTGTGCGCATTGGCATACTCGTCGATGGGCCGCGCATCGCGGATGTACTCCATGACGAAATACGGCAGACCCGCGGTGGTCACCCCGCCGTCCAACAGGCGGCAGATGTTGGGGTGATCCAGATTGGCGAGAATCTGACGCTCGTTCTGAAACCGGTGCAGCAGCTCTTCGCTGTCCTGGCTGATGTTCAACACCTTGATCGCGACGCGCTTGTGGTACTGGTCGTCGTCGCGCATCGCGACATACACCACACCCATGCCGCCGCGGCCAAGTTCGCGTTCGATCCGGTACGGGCCCACCCGGCCGCCCGTGCGCGGAATGTCCGAAGAGTCAGGCGACTTCGCGTCCGCGGTATTGAACTTGCGGTCAAACAGAGCCCCGGCGAGTTGACGCAGGTCCGCATCGGAGCCGCACGCTGCATCGAGAAATGCGGCGCGGTCCGGCAGCGGAGCAGCCTCCTCGGTGTTGAGGCGCGCCAGAATCTCTTCCAGGCTTAGCTTGGGCATAATTCGGCCTGATTCCCGGAGGACCGTACTCCGGTTATCGAGAGTATCGGCGGCGCCTCCACACGGCGATAGAGCAAGCGATACGATAGTGGCTCAGCAAGGACACCTATGACGATGCGCATTTTCACTGTGTTTCTGGCCATCGCCAGTACTTCCGTTTATGCCGCCGAACCACAGCCCGAGAAGATCTGGCCCAAGAGCGCACCCGGCGAAAAGGGCGACATCGGCCCGGAGGCGGACACCACGAAAGCCGACGGAGCGCTCGTCGCCGGCCGCCGCGTCATCCGCCTCGGCAACGTAAGTGAGCCAACCATCACGATTTACCCGGCTCCGAAGAACCGCAACTCCGGCGCGGCCGTAGTCGTGTTTCCGGGCGGCGGCTACAACATCCTCGCGCTCGACCTGGAAGGCACAGAGGTCTGCGAATGGCTCAACTCCATCGGAGTCACGGGCGTCCTGTTGAAATACCGCGTACCCGCCCGCAAAGACGGTCCCCGCTGGGCCGCTCCTCTCCAGGACGCCCAGCGCGCCATGGGCATCGTGCGCTCGCGGGCGGTCGATCTACAAATCGACCCGAAGAAGATCGGCGTTCTCGGCTTCTCCGCTGGAGGCCACCTGGCCGCCCTCGCCAGCAATCAGTACGAGCGCCGTAGTTACGACGCCCTCGATGCCGCCGACCAGGTGAGCAGCCGGCCCGACTTCGCCATCTTGATCTACCCGGCTTACCTGGCAGTCAAGGAGCAGGGCGACAAACTGGCCGAGGAGACACCCGTCACCGCGAACACTCCGCCCTCCTTCCTGGTGCAAACGGAAGACGATGGGGTGCGAGTCGAAAACAGCCTCGTGTACTACCAGGCGTTGAAGAACGCCAAAGTCCCCGCCGAAATGCACATCTTCGCCAAGGGCGGACATGGCTACGGCCTGCGCCCCACGGAACTGCCGGTGACGCAGTGGCCGAAAATGGCGGAAACCTGGATGCGGGGCCTGGGGCTCCTTCCGGCGGTGAAGTAGCGGGGAAGTAGCTATCAGCCATCAGCTTTCAGCGATCAGCTTCTGGGATAGCGCTTAATCAGCCCCGTTCTCACGCAGCGGCAGCCCCAGCCCGGCAGATCCGCAATCCCCGGGTCCGAAAGCTGAAAGCTGATAGCTGACAGCTGATAGCTCTCTTCAGTACGGACTGATCGAATGCGGCGCCAGCTCTGCGCTGCGTCCCAGCAACTTCTCCACGTCCTTGCGCAGCGGCCCCACCGCCTTGCCGAAAATCATCTTGTACGCCTGGCAGAAGTAGTCGAGATCC
This sequence comes from Acidobacteriota bacterium, assembly GCA_017307505.1. Taxonomy (GTDB): domain Bacteria; phylum Acidobacteriota; class Terriglobia; order Bryobacterales; family Bryobacteraceae; genus Paludibaculum. The sequence continues at coordinate 29,356 of JAFKEE010000036.1, forward strand.
TCAAACTGCCGGTGCATGCCGTGCCGCGTCTTGGGGCATCCGCCGTGACAGATCGTCTGGTACTCGCACACCTGGCACTCGGGGTGCGCCAGCGTCTTCTTCACCGCGAACGAGTAGCGCTTCTGCCGCCGGGCGATCTCCGGGAACGAGTCGATGTTCACATTGCCCAGCTTCCACGACGACTCAACGAAAAAGTCGCACGGATACACATCGCCGTTATACTCCACCACGACATAGCTGTCGCAGGTCTCGTGCATCGTACAACTGCCCGGCTTCTGGCCGGCGATGGCCTCCGCCAGATTGTCGAAAAACCGCACCCGGGTCCTGCGCCGCTCCGGCCACCACAGGTCGAATATCTCGCACATGAACTGCCCATACTCCTGAGGAGTAATCGTGAAGGGAAATGGCTTACCGTCGGCATCGAACTCAGCCAGCGGGATGAACTGCATGTAGTCGATCCCCAACGAACGGTAGAACTTATAGATCTCCCGCGGCTTGTGCACGTTCGCCTGGCTCACCACGCACAGCACGTTGAAGTCGACTTTCTCCTTCTGCAGCACTTCGACGCCACGCATCACGTTCTTCCACGTGCCGTGACCCGCCTTGTTGAAGCGGTAGAGGTCGTTCACTTCTTCCGGACCGTCCAGCGAGATGCCGATCAGGAACTTGTACTCCCGGAAAAGCTGGCCCCAGTCTTTGTCGAGCAAGACGCCATTCGTCTGCAGCGCATTCGATACCGACTGACCGTTGCGGCCATGCCGCTGCTGCAGATCCACCAGCTTCTGGAAGAAGGGCAGCCCGGCCAGTGTCGGCTCCCCACCCTGGAAAGCGAATGTCGACGCCGGATAGGAGTAAAACAGGTAGTTGTCCACCAGCCTCTCCAGCGTATCGTTGGTCATCAGACGCGCCGGTAGTTCTTTGTAGGGATCCGCGTCCCGGTCGAGATAGAAGCAATAGGAGCAATCCAGGTTGCAGACCGCCGAGGCCGGCTTGATCAGCAGCGAAGTGATCCGCGGAGCCTGCCCCTGAATGGACGCCGTCGAATAGCTGTCGTTCACGATCGCAAAGGGATTCCCAGGCGTCATATGCTCGGAGTGTATCACTATGACCCCGGACGCCCTCTCGGCCCAGATCCACGAGCGCATGCTGGCCCTTTCCGATGCCGGCTTCGCCGCCGGGCAGAGGCGCTTTTTCCAGCACGAAGTCGATACCTACGGCGTGCGCACTCAGGCTCTGAACGGGGTCGTTCGAGAGGTCTACTCCACCATCAAGGGCTGGCCGCTGGCGGAGCGAAACACCCTCATGAACCGCCTTTGGAAGACCGGCAAGCTGGAGTCCGGTGTCCTCGCCTGTCACGTCTACCGGCGCTTCGCCCGCCAGTGCACGGCCTGTGAGTTCAAGCTCTTCGAGCGCTGGCTCGACCGCTACGTCCACAACTGGGCCCACACCGATGGGATCTCCTCCTGGCTGCTCGCTGCCTGCATCGAAAACGAGCCAGGCCTCCGGTTCTCCCTCAAGCCCTGGACCGTCTCCCCCAACCGCTGGAAACGCCGCGCCTCCGCCGTTGCCCTGCTCCAGGAGGCCAAAGCCGGCCGCCACACGGACTACATCTTGGAGATTGCCGCCCGCTTGCTGCCCGACCGCGATGACATGGTGGAGAAGGGCGTCGGCTGGCTGCTGAAGGAATCCTACCCCGCGCGGCCCGCCGCAACGCATGCTTTCCTCATGGAGAACCGCGAAGCCGCCACCCGCCTCACGCTCCGCTACGCGGCGGAGAAGATGACGGTGCACCATCGGCAATTGCTGCTCGCATCTCATCGATCAGCGAGTCGATCGTGAACGGTTTGGGAATGAACCGGCCGGGCAGCGCCTCCAGCCGTGTTTCGTGGCTGTAGCCCGACATGAACAATACCGGAAATTCCGGCTTGAGGGCCCGCATCCGCGTCACCATCTCCACGCCCGTCATGCCCGGCATGACAACATCCGATAAAACCAGGTCGAAGGCACGGCTGGCGAATAATTCCAGGGCTTCGGCGCCGGACCCGGCCGGCTGCACGTGAAATCCGGAACGTTCCAGCGCCGTGGCCAGAAACTCCCGCACGGCCTGTTCGTCCTCCACCAGCAGGACCCGCGCCCCGGCGCCGGCCTCCGCCGCAATGGCCTCGGGCCCGTCCGCCGCAGCGGCCGCGCCGCTCCGGGCCGGGAAGTAGATCAGGAACTGCGTCCCCTGACCGGGCTCGCTCCGTACCTGGATAGCTCCCTGGTTCTGACGGACGATGCCGTATACCGTGGCCAGCCCCAGTCCTGTGCCGCGTCCCGTCTCCTTGGTGGTGAAAAAGGGCTCGAAGATCTTGGGCAGAAGCTCGCTGGCGATGCCCTCGCCGGAATCGCGGAACTCCAGAGTCACATGGGCGCCCGGCAGCACTCCTGCCAACTCGCCCGCCTGGCCGCTCTCAAGCCGGGAGACGAAGGTTTTGATGGCAATCCGCCCGCCGGCCGGCATCGCGTCCTTCGCGTTCGCCGCCAGATTCACCAGGATCTGCGAAATCTGGCTCGGATCAGCCAGAATCACGGGCAACTCGAACGCCGGTTGGAAATCCACCTCGATCCGCGCGCCCAGCAGGGGCGGCAGCAGTTGCAGGGTCTCCCGGATCTCGGCATTGAGATCCAGCAGCCTGGGCTGCGTCATTTGCCGGCGGCTGAAGGTGAGCAACTGGCGCGTCAACTCGGCGGCCCGTTCGGCGGCCTTGCGCACCTGGTCCAGGGAAGCGGCCGGTGACTGCCCGCGGGCACATTGATTGCTGGCTATCTCGTTGAACCCCAGAATCGCGGTCAACAGGTTGTTGAAGTCGTGGGCCACTCCGCCCGCCAGCCGGCCCACCGCCTCCATCTTGCTGGTTTGGCGGATCTGCTCCTCCATCTCCCTGCGCTGGCGGATGTCCTCCAGCAGCACGATGCAGTAGTCCGGCGAGCCATCCGGCTTGAGCGCGATGGAGACCCGCGCGCGGGCCCAAACCGCCTCGCCGTTCTTGGCCACAAAAGCCCGCTCAAAATCGTGGTGGCGCGCCTCGCCGATCACCAGGTCGAAAGCCCGCTGCCGCGCGACTCCATGCTCCTTCGGATCCACGATGTCCAGATAGTTCATCCCGCGCAGTTCTTCCCACGCATAGCCGAAGATGTCGCAGAACTTGGCGTTCGCCAGGATGAACTTGCCGGTAGGCGAGACGTGCGCAATACCCAGCGGAGCCTCGGCGAACGTCGTCCGGAACCGCCGCTCCATCTCGTCCACTTCCCTTACCCGCCGGCTGGCTTCGCGCTGCAGATCTCGATTCCACCTCCAGGCCAGGACGATGCCGCCGCCGCATAAGGCCAGGATGAGAAACATCGTCACGCGGCTCATCAGCGTCCACAGCATGCTGAGCACCAGCAGATTGCGCCCGATCCGCTCAGCAGAGCCGGAGTGAAATGTCGCCTCCATGCGCTGCCACATCATGTCGGTGACGCCGAAGGTGATCACCGCCAGAATGACGGCTCCGGCCAGCACGCCCGTGAAAACGCTGCGGGACGAAACGCGTTCCCGCGTCAGGGCTCCGAAATTCTGCGCCTTCCAGCGCTCTACCGCGGCGGACCAGAACCGAAGGATGACGGCAGCCAGCCCGGCATCCACCAGCGCCCCCAGCCACCATGCCTCCCAGTGCGCCAGCGTCACCTGGGCCTGCGAATCGTTCAGCTGGCTGAGAAAGAACGAGCCCGAAGAGGCCACCAGCGTGCACAGCAACGCGCTCATGCAATACCCCAGCCGGGCCGCGAGATTGCGTAACTGGTAAGGGAGACCCGTAAGCCGGTAGACAATGGCCAGGATGGTCAGTGCGGACGCGTCAGTGAGAATGAACGGGGCCAGCCAGTACGTCGGCAGGTGCGCTGACAGGCCCATGCCCAGGCATCCCGCAATCACTGGCAGCACGGCATACTCCAGCCCGAACCAGAACAGGATGACAATGCCCAGGACCAGGGGAGGATGCAGCGCGACACGCCATTCGACGGCAGCCACGCGATTGAACGGCATGCTGGTGACGTTCAGTCCATACAGCCAGCACAGGAGCGTGAGAACGAGACACCCCGCCATCAGAAGCAGGGCGGGCCTTTGGCGCCACAGGCCGCATTGAAGCAGCATCCACGCGGGAATGGGCGTCCAACTGCCCTGCCCCGCGGGATCCGGCTTGCTGGCGGACTCAGGCTCGGAATGACTCACAACGATTCAATCGGCTTCTTCGCAGGATTCTGCACACCAGGACGCAATCCTGGCGTCCTGGTGTGCCGTCGGGATCATAATACTCGAAGACGCCGGCGTTCGTTGACTAAAGTGGAAGAATCTCTTCCCGCAGCGGATCGAAGTTCAGCCGCCGCTTCTGCACATAGCTGATATTGCCCAGGTGCGAAGCCATGGCCGACCTGTGGCCCGTATACACGTCGCAGTTCGGACGCTGCCGCGTCTTGCAGCACTCCAGGAAGTTCTTCACGTGGTCGAGCGTGAAGTCGTAGTTCGGACCCATCACTTCCACCGGCTTCGCGCCCCGCTCGGCGCTGGTGTATTCATACCGCCGCCGGTCGATGTAGAGCTTGCCCTTCGTACCGCAGAACTCGATACCCTCGCCGCGGATGCCCGGCGCCAGGGTGGCTTCGAATGTTGCCGTGAATTCGTTGCCGTATTCCAGCAGGACGTTGATCGTATCCGGAGCCGTCCGCCCATCTTTGTAGCAGTACACCCCGCCGGCAGCCACGCCGGAGGTCGGCGCATCCGTCCCCATGAACATGTGGACCACATCGATCCAGTGCGTCATCAGGTCCGTCACCTGCCCGCCGCCGAAGTCGAGATACGCGCGCCAGTTCCAGAACTGCTGCGGATCCCAGTCGCGCCATTTCACCGGACCCAGGAAGCGCGCCCAGTCCAGGTTAGAAGGCAGCGTCGCCAGCGATGGCGGAGCCTTCCGCAGGTGGTAGCCGTTCCCGTACCACCAGGTGCGGACCAGCGAGATCTTGCCCAGCACGCCCTCATCGATGTACTTCTTCTTGGCTTCGATGTAATGTGCCCCCGAGCGCTGCTGCAGGCCCACCTGGCACACTCGGTTGTTCACCCGCGCCGCCTTCACAATCAGCGGGCCTTCTTCCATCCGCAGCGTCAGCGGCTTCTCGACGTACACGTCCTTGCCCGCGTTCAACGCGTCAATGGCGACAGTTGAGTGCCAGTGGTCGGGTGTGGCGATCAATACCGCGTCGATGCCCTTCTCTTCCAGCAACTGGCGGTGATCTTTGAACCCTTTCGCGCCAGGCGCCAGTTTCTGTGCCCGGTCGATCATCTCGGCATACACGTCGCAGGCCGCTACCAGGTTTGTTTGGCCCGTCTTCAGGAAGTTGCTCATCACGCCGCGGCCGCGCTCGCCGGCGCCGATGAGGCCCATGTTGATCTTGTCGTTGGCGCCCAGGATCCGGGAATAGGAGAGAGCCGACCAGGCAATCGCAGCCTGACCGGCAGAGCGCAGAAACGCTCGCCGCGCGTGAGTCTGACTTGGCATGGAGGAATTATATCGCCGGAGCGCTCATTCCGGTGGAGCGATCTGCGCGTTTGTTCACGCAAATTTGTAATCGGTTCACGGAAACCGCCGCTAAGTCCTGGTGTGGATTCCGGCGGGGTTCGGCCTCCAACGAAAGATACTCCCTTGAACGGTACACCCCGCCCTGGCGCGCCTGTGCCCTGAACCGGCCGCCCACTCCGATACAATCATCCTTCGGAGAATCCCCTAATGCGCATCCTGCTGTCCTGTCTACTCCTGGCCGTACCCTTGGCCGCCCAGACGCTCCAGATCACGAAGGGAGCCGCCGAATACCAGGTCTACCAGCGCGGACCCGGCAACACCGCCACCATCCGCGTGGAAGGCTCCGCCCAGGGCGCAGCCGGAAAACCGGTGGAAGCCCGCCTGGTCGCCGCGGGTCTCCCCGCGAAAGATCTCGATTGGAAAGCCGCCGGGAAGGCCACCGCCTCCTCCTTCACCGCTGAACTGGCCAATGTCCCCACCGGCGGGCCCTACCGTCTGGAACTGCGCGTGGCCGGCGGACCCGTCACGGCTGTCTCCAATCTCCTCGTCGGTGATCTCTGGCTTCTCGCCGGCCAATCCAACATGGAGGGCGTCGGCAATCTCGAGAACACGCCTCTGCCCAGCGCTCAGGTCAACTCTCTGGATATGACCGACATCTGGGTCACCGCCACCGACCCCCTGCACCGCCTGCCCGATTCGAACGATCGCGTGCACTGGCGCCTCAACGCCCAGCGCCAGCCCGAGAAACTGGAAGGCGAAGCCCTGGCCAAGTGGATCGCCAACCGGAAGAAGGGCGCCGGCCCCGGACTGCCGTTCGCGCTCGAAATGGTCCGCCGCACCGGGGTGCCCATCGGCCTCATTCCCTGCGCGCATGGCGGAACGTCGATGGAGCAGTGGAACCCCGCCCTCAAGGATAAGGGCGGCGACTCCCTCTATGGCGGCATGGTGCGCCGCTTCCAACTGGCCGGCGGCAAAATCAAGGGACTCTTGTGGTACCAGGGTGAATCCGACGCCTCACCAGCCGCGGCACCGCTCTTTGCAGAGAAGTTTACAAACCTGATCGCCGCCATTCGCAAGGACTTCAACCAGCCTGACCTGCCCTTCTACTATGTCCAGATCGGCCGCCACACCAACCTGACCAACCAGAATGAGTGGAACCAGATCCAGGACCTGCAGCTCAAGCTCGAATCGAAGATCCCCAACGTCGGTATGGTCACCTGCGTCGACTGTGAACTCGACGACGGCATCCACGTCGGCACTTCAGACCAGCCGCTCCTGGGCCACCGCCTCGCCAACCTCGCGACGGGCGAAACCCGCAGGGGGCCCCGGCCGGTTTCGGCCCGGGCAAAGGACGGCATCATCCGGGTCGAGTTTGCGGAAGTGAATGGCCGCCTGAAACACGCCGGCCGGCTCTATGGCTTCAGCGTCCATGACGCCGCGGGCGCTTTCGTTCCAGCCATTTACCGCCAGCGGGTCAGCGCCGATGACGCCAACGTGGTGGAATTGCTGTTCGGCGGCAAACTGCCGGAGGGAGCCACGCTCCGTTATGGTGTGGGCCGGGACCCCTACGTCAACCTTAGGGATGAGGCCGGCATGGCCGCTCCGGCCTTCGGGCCGATGCCGATTTTACAATGACTTAAGCCACTGGGCAGTGGACGCCAGATCCGCTGCCTTGCACATCAGGGAGCCGGGGACCAGCCCATCGGCCCCGGATGCCCGCAGCAAAGGAGCCGTCTCCTGACGAATGCCCCCATCGGCCACCAGCCGGATGGGGGTTTCGTCAATCAGGGACTTCATCGCCGTCACCCGGTCACAGGCCCGCTCGTCCAACGCGCAGCCCTTCACTCCCATGGCGGTACCCATCAGAACGATGGTATCCACCTTTGTTTTGAATGGCCTGACCAGCTCGAGGGGCGTGTCCAGCTCCAGCGATATGCCTGCTGCGATGCCGCGGGCCTGCAGCCGCTCCAGCACCTGCCAGACGCGTTTGCCGATCTCAATGGGCACCGTTACCCGGTCGACGCCCGCATCCAGGAAGGAGTCCAGCAGATCCATGGGCCGCGTCGCCATGAGGTGAAGATGCAGAGGGACGCGCGTCAGTTCGCGAAGCCGTGCCACGAGGTCAGGAAAGAACAGCAGCGATGGCGCGTAGTGGCCATCGCAGGCGTCCAGGTGAAAGGAATCCGCAAACGGCTCCAACCGGGCCATTTCCTGCTGCAGGTTGGCCAGGTCCGCGGACCACAGCGAGACATCCAGCCAAAACTTCTCCGTCAAAGACCCCATGCTACATTCAAAGTATCACGATGAAGTGTTTGCCCCTCTTTGCCACGATTTTCTGCGGAGTTTTGTTCGCCCAGGCCCCTGCCGCCGAACCCAAACCCGCGCCGCCTGCTGAGGCTGCCCCCTCTCTGAAGGATGACAATGTTGTCGTCGTCATCGAGGGCAAAGAGTGGAAGCGATCAGACCTGGAACTGTTCATCAAGGCAATGCGGGACACCAGCATCCCCCAGCAGTTCTACGGTGACAAGCGCGGCTTTCTCCGGGTCTTCGCGAGAATGATCAGTCTTGCTACGGAAGCCGAAAAGCAGGGACTGGACAAAGTGGAACCTCACCGCTCGCGGTTGATGTACAACCGTGACCTGTACCTGGCTCAAATCTTTCTGGCTGCGAAACAGAACTCCATCCAGGTCCTGCCGGCTGAACAGAAGGCCTATTACGAAGCCCACCAGAAGGACTATTCCAAAGCCAAAGTGAAGGTCATCTACCTCGCTTTCAACGATGCTCCCCTGGCTTCATCCGACCCCAAGGCGAAAAAGCCGAAAACCAGCGCCGAAGCCGAGAAGTTGGCCAATCAGGTGATACAATTAGCACGCGGCGGGGCGGATTTCGCGCAGTTGGTACAGAAATACTCTGACGACGCCGATTCCAAGGCCAAGAACGGCGATTTCCCGGTCATCCAACCGGGGGACAATTCTTTGCCAACCCAGATCAAGTCTGCAGTTTTCGCCCTGAAGCCGGGCCAGGTTTCCGATGCTGTACGCCAGACCGGTGGGTTCTGGATCTTTCGTCTGGAAGAGTTTGTCACCTCGTCCTTCGATGAAGTTCGCGATGACATCTACCTGACGATTCAAAGGGAGCGTTTTCAGCAGTGGATGGACGGCATGCAGAAGAGCCTCGACGTCCAGTTCAAAGACGACAAGTACTTGGACTACAAGTCTCCGATCGAGTAGCCAAACAGCTTCTCCGTCTCCCTCATTTCGAGGGCAAACCGGTTAACATCATCTGGCAGCATGAGTTGAGAGCCTACCGCGGCCGCCTTCACTCCGGTGAGGGTCCCGGCGAGCAGGTGCACGCCGCCAGTTTTTTGCGCAGGCGGGAATTGGTGCTCGATACCTCCCTGAAGCGCGATTCCGTGGAACTGGCTCGAATCCTCACACACGAGATCTTTCACTTTGTCTGGTGGCGGCTGGGCAATCGCACCCGTCTCGACTGGCAGGCACTCCTCGAAGAGGAGTTCGCCCGTGGCGCGACGGGGGAACTCGGCTGGTCCGCAGAGGCCCGCAAAAAGCGCCTCAGCCTCGAGGACCGCCATGACCGGACTCGATTGTGGCGCGACTACGTTTGTGAGAGTTTCTGCGATACCGCCGCCTGGATTTACAGCGGGGTGAATGAACACGAAGAGTTTACACTCAAAGCCCGCTTCCGCACGGCCCGGCGAAACTGGTTCGAACAACTTACCAGTCACCACGGCGGCGCGCTGCGCATCTAGTTGGTAGAATCGCCGTTAGGACCCTACCGAATGACATCTTCCTGGAAGCGAAGCGCCGCCACGCTCGCAGTTTTCGTAGTCACCATGGCGGGTTGCGCTTCCCAGGCTCAAAAGGGTCTGGAAAAGCCGCCCAGCACGAAACCATCCGCCAGCCGCAATGCGGCCCCCGACTTTACTCTGAAGGACGTGGACGGCAAGCCCGTCAAACTGGCCGATTACAAAGGCAAGGTGGTTCTCCTGAACTTCTGGGCCACCTGGTGCGGCCCGTGCAAGATCGAGATCCCGTGGTTCATCGAGTTTCAGAAAACCTATAAAGATAAAGGCTTTACTGTGATCGGCGTGGCACTGGACGACGAAGGCTGGGAGGCCGTGAAACCGTACATCGCCGACAAGCAGGTGAACTATCCCGTCGTCACCGGTGACTCCGTCGTGGAGCAGAAGTACGGCGGCATCGACGCCCTGCCCACCACCTTCCTCATCGACAAGGAAGGGCGCATCGCCAACACACACGTCGGCCTGGTCAGCAGAAAAGAGTATGAGAGCGACATCAATGAACTACTTCAGTAGAATCGCCGGACTCGCGCTGGCCGCCGCCACCGCCGCTTTCGCACAGGCGCCTTCTACCGGTGTGCTCACCGTCACCGAACCGGCCAAGCTGATCGTAAAGCGCACGGAGAACCCGGCCTTCGAACTGAAAGTCTCCCTCCGCCCCGGGTATCACGCAAACTCCAATATCCCTACCGAGGAGTACCTGATTCCCTTCAAGCTCACCTGGGAGCCGGGCCCCCTCGAAGTGGCAGAGATCGTGTACCCCAAGGCCAAGATGGAGAAGTACGAGTTCACCGATAAGCCCATCTCGGTCTTCGGCGGCGATTTTTCAGTTGTCACGAAATTCAAACGGGCCGCCAATCCGGCTCTCGGACCCGGCTACATCACTGGCAAGCTCCGCTATCAGGCCTGCAATGACAAGATGTGCCTGCCGCCCAAGAGCGTCGAAATCAAACTGCCCGTTCTGATGCAGTGAGCCGCCGGCTGATCCTCCGCCCGGGCGCCATCGGCGACACCATCGTCTGCCTGCCCGCCCTGCAGCACCTCTGTACGGATGCCACAGAGCTCTGGGCGCCATCGGTCAACCTGCCGCTCCTCAGTCACTTAGGGACAACCAGGCCCCTCGTGTCCACGGGCATCGACGCCCTCCATCTGGCCCCAGCCACACTCGACCGTCTGCGGCAGTTCGACGAAATCGTCTCCTGGTATGGCTCCAACCGGGAGGATTTCCGCGCCCAGGTCGCGCATCTGCCCTTCCGCTTCTTCCCCGCCCTGCCACCCTCCGGCATGAAGATGCATGCCGTGGACTACTACCTGGATCAGGTCGGCGCCCCTTTGGGCGGAATGCCCCGTTTGCCCATCGCGCATCGGCCCCACGGCTTCGCGGTGATTCACCCCTTCTCCGGTGGAAAATCCAAGAACTGGCCGCTGAGCCGCTTCCAGGAGGTGGCCCAACTCCTGCCGCTGCCGGTCCAGTGGTGCGCCGGACCCGACGAGTCCCTCGACGAGGCCATCCGTTTCAATGATTTAGGGGATTTGGCCCAATGGCTCGCCACGGCCAGCCTCTACATCGGGAACGACAGCGGAATCTCTCACCTGGCTGCCGCCTGCGGAGTCCCCGTCGTGGCGATCTTCGGACCCACCAACCCCGCGGTCTGGGCGCCGCGCGGCCCGCACGTCCGCATCGCCGAGTGGGATTGGCCGCCGGAACGCGTCGCGGCCGAGGCCGCCGCGCTCCTTACTGCTTCGGCTGGAACCCGATCCCGGTGAGGATCATGCCTAAACGGCGGTTGTCGCCGGCCGGGCTGAACTCCTGATCGATGCTCAAGGTCACGGTCGCCGTATCGCCAGGTACAGTCAACGGACCCGTCTCCAACGTGTAGCTATCCGGCTTAGGAACGGTCTGCTTTGCGACTTCCACTCCATTCAACGACATCACAAGGGTTCGGCCCGGTGCCGGATCCGGAATGTACACCTTGGCCACCAGGGGCTGAGCCGTCTCCGGCGGTTTCAACAGGAAGACTGCCCGCCCGCTCATCCAGCGCCACTCCTGGTTCTCCAGTTTGTACACTCCGCTCACCAGTTGATGCTCGGCCGCGGTGGTCGACATGGGCAGCCACGACAACTCCGGCTTCTTCTCTACAATCAATGATTTCGTGACGATATCCACAGGCGCGGTACTAATGTCGAAAGGCCATAGGCCGAATGCCACGCTGGAATAGCCCGACCGCGAGCCCAGGCCCACCAGCCGCAACGGCAGCGTCGGCCGGATCTCGGTCCGCATCTGCTCCACCAGTTGCCCGCCGCCCGTGGTGAACGGAATCTGGTCCGACAACTGGCTGCCGATCAGGATATCGCCCGGACGCAGGGTCTGCCCGCGTACCACCGTCAATGCCCCTTCGGCTTCCGTATAGAATCGCAAGCCCCACTCGCTGTTCACCCAAACCCGGTGGTTGGCGGTGTCCTTCATCGCCGCTGCCGCGAACTTCCGGTAACCGTCCCAATGCTGGTAGTTCACCCAGGCCAGCCCCAGCCCCAACGCCAGCTGAAGTCCGAAGATGGACCACAGCAGCCGCGGCCTCGCGGCATAGTACCTCGCCACCAGAATCGCGAACGGAGCCGACAGCGGCAGCAGGTATCGTGCTGACCCGGCAAAGAACAGCACCAGTGCCGCCACATAGAAGATCCCAACCCACGCACTCAGGAAACGGTCGCGGCTGCGCAAAAGCGCCCATAACCCCAGCGGAGTGAACATGACCGCCAGGTGCCCGGTGAGCCCGATGGCGCTGCGCACCTTCATCTCGCTGCTTTGGAACTTATATGTTTGAAAATGCTGGCCCAGGACCAGGGCCGGATACTGTCCGCTGGTGATCCGCTCAAACCCCTGGTAGCCCACAAACCCAAGTACCGGCACGGTCAGCAGCCACCAGTTCCGCTTCAGGGTGCCCTGCTGCCAGAAGTACAGGCCCAGGATCGGGATCAACACAACCGACTGGTAGGCAATCAGGGAACAGGCAGCCAGCGCCAGGCCGGCGGTCTTCGGACGGTCATAAACGACCAAAGCCACCGTCAATACCCAGAAGGCGAGAAACGGCAGGTCCGACTCCAGGGACGTCGCGTTCACCAGGAACGCCGGAACAGCGCAGAAGAGTAAGGTCGCCTCCACGGCCCGCTCCGGCACAAACCGGCGGGCCAGCGCCAGCATGGAGAGCGCCGCCGTCAATGCCAGAAGAAAGTAAGCGGCGTGAAACGGAACCTCGCGAATGTCCCCCACCAGCGCCAGAATGCCGGCCAGCAGAAACGCGTCCCCCGGAGGGTGCGAGTGGCCCCGCATGTCCATGGGAATACCCAGGAATACGTACTTCGCGTGGTGAGGATGCAGCGGATCGATTTGCGCGTGCTGCGCGGCCGCCAGGTAGTAATAGTCGTCGCCCTGGATCGCCTGATTCCAGAACGGCAGGCTCACCAGCAGGACAAACAGGCCGACGAGGAGTGCTTGCTTCCGCAAGTAATCAGTGTACCCCCGCTCAGCGCAGGACCGGTGCATTCAGCCACGGTCCAAACGCCTTGAGGACGGGCCAACCCTCCGGCCGCTCATAGAGTTGGACGAAGGCCCGGGGATACTCCACGGCGGGCGAACGCGCACCCGTGGGGGTCCGCGGGTCCACCAGCCACATCGGCCGCGGTGCGATCAGCTTGACCAGGTCCGGCAGATCGAAGTCGAGCAGCACGCCGGGAATAGTGATCTCTGCCAGATTCGAATACAGGTGGCTTTGTGTGCACACAAACCAGCTGGTCACGGTGTCTTCGGCCATCACCCGGGCAACCCGCGGCTCCAATGCGGCAAACAGCAAAGCCGCTACACCGGAAGCCCCCTTGCCCCACACGGAGATATTCTCGGGATCCACCTCCGGATCGGCTGCCAGGTCATAGAAAGCACTGGTCAACTCACTCACTCGCCAGCTCAGCAGGGACCGTCCGTTCAACCACTCTTTGGCGGCAGCCTGGTACGCCGGGCTGTATCCACCAGATCCGCCCTGGGGAAGTGGAGAATTCACGACACGTAGGACGTAGCCCGCGGCTCGCAATTCCGCCAGATCCGCCTCGGGCACACCGGTCGCGACCAGCCCGGGCCGGATACCGCGCGGAGACGTCCGGTCGACGAGTTGCAGCGGTGCCGGCGCGATCCGCTGCAGAATCAACTGCCGCAGTTGCTGCGGATTCGCGGCGGCCAGAGCCCGCCGCTTGGGATAGATCTGCTGGGCCAGCGCCCGGTTCATGGTGAACACGGTCTCCGTGCCGAATGTCGGCGCCAGTTGCCCGGTCGGGGTCACCCACAGCACGCTCTCCGGCTCGGTATCGGCCGGCTCCTCGTGGACCTCGGCATCAACGCCCTTCAAGTGCTTGTCCAGAAAGCGGTAAGCCGCCTCGCGCCGCGGCTGCGACCAGCCATGCGTATCGTCGAACTCAAAGAAAGCGACCCGCCCGGGCGCGTCGATGGACTCGTAGTAGCGCGCCGCCGCCTCGTAGGTCGCCCGGGCTCCGGCGATGGGAAAAAAATCCCGCGTGGCCGAGGTGATCAGGAACGGCTTCGGCGCGAAACTCTTAATGAAATCAACGAAATCCAGGCCCATGCTGAGGAAGCCAGGCAGAACCTGCTCGGCGTCCTGCGGACCCGGCCCTGCCAGCAATTCCCGCCACCGCGTGATGTAGCAGGACGAGACCGCCGCCGCCAGCCTGGGCTCGAACACGGCCAGATAGGCCGCCTGGGTCCCGCCGCCGGAGTTCCCCGCCACGGCGATCCGGGCCGGATCCACCTCCTGGCGGGTCAGCAGGTAATCCACGGCGCGGATCCCGTCCCAGACGAAGTAGCGGGCAATGGAGGTGCCGGTCAACAGGCATTGCACACCGGCCGTAATATGCTCATTCACCCCTGGCCCCACACGGGAAAGCCCCAACTCCGGATCGAAATACTCCAGCCGCTCGCCCTGCCCGGGTGGATCATAGGCCAGCACCACATAGCCGCGCCGGGCCAACGTGATCCACATCTTCTGGTATGCGGGGTACGCCTTGCCGCTGTCCGAATGCCCGGCCACGCCCAGCACGGCCGGAAACGGCCCGGCCGAGGTCGTGGGTACATACAAATTGGCAGTCACGCGGAAGCCGGGCAGCGACTCGAACAGCAGCTTCTCCACTCGGTAGCCCTGCCGCTCCAACTTGCCCGTCACCCGGGCGTTCAGGTCCGCCCGGACCTGCGGCAGCCCGCCCATCGACTGCTCCATCTTCGCTTTGATATCGCCCGGCGGCTGCAGCAGGGCGAGCAGCATTACGAAAGAGGTCATCGTGCCGGAATTGTAGCTCATCCCCATATGGGAGGCGATTCCTGGAATCCCCATTGAAGGACAGGTATTTCCTGTCGATGAGTACTGACGGAAATGGCACTGAGGCAGTATGTGTTGCCCCAAAAGGACCACCAATTCGTGAGAAATCTCGCTATCTCATTGATTCCTGGTATAGATCGAATGGCCCGGTGATTGCCATTAGAAAGGGCAGGAGGCACTAATGAATCTGTCGATCAGGACACACGGCATTGAGTTGACTGATGAACTGCAGCAGTATGTTGAGCGGCGGATCGGATTTGCCCTGGACCGCTATGAGACCCGGTTGTCTGAGGTGGTCGTCTACCTGGACGATGTGAATGGTCCGAAGGGCGGGGTGGACAAGCTCTGCCAGATTACGGCCGACCTGCCCGGACTGGAACGCGTCAAGATCCTGGAGCAGGACGCGACATTTGCCGGCGCCGTCGATGGCGCGGCGCGGCGTCTGGGTTACCGCATCCATCAGGTTTTGCGGCGCAGGAGACCGGAAGATGCCCAGCATCGGATGCATCGCCGCGCAGCGCGCCTCGAGACCGTGGGAGGTGCCGTTTGAGCTGGCCGTTCAATCCACCGCTTCTGGTGGTCAGCGAGGATCGCGTACTACGTGGAGAACTGGCACGGGTTCTGACCAAACAGAGTTGGGATGTCCTGTGCTTCGCCGATTGGGAACATGCCGCAGCGGAACTGCCTCAGGCCGCGGGTGGCATCCTGGTGACAGATCATTCCTGGAACAAGGCCGTCAAAGCTGCCGCCCAGTTGGATCCGCCCGCTCTGGTCGTAGCCGTCTGCGATGGTCCGCGGCAAATCAACGAGGCCAAGGAGGCCGGCGTCTACGACACGATTGTAAGGCCGTTTGAGGCGATGGAGCCCGCCTGGACCGTCGCCTGCGCCTGGCATTTCGCCTCATGTCAGGCAGAAGCGCGGTCCCAGTGTGACGCCGCCTGAACCTGTTTTCTTCCGCCCGAGCCGTGACGCCGGCCTCCTTCCTCTCCCCGGCGGTCACGGCGAATGGCCAGATTTTGGAACTGAAGCATGGGCCGCCAGCGGAGGCGGCCCAATTTTTGTGTAGTGCGAAAACTGCTCTCAATCCGGACCATCCCATGGGCACAATATAGGGAAGTATCGTCCATGGTCACCGACACTCGCTATGTATGGGTGCAGCGCTCGGCTGTGGTCCTGGCCGCCTTTTCGATTGCGGCTCTGCAGGCCACGGTCCCACTGGAACGCGTGAATTGGCATTTCGTCCTGCCGCGGCTCTTCTATGTCGCCATCCTGTTCTCGGCTGTGCATGACGGCTGGCGCGGCGGCCTCATCACTGCCGGGCTGTGCAGCGGCCTCATCCTCTCACTGAAACAGACCGACACCGTGCTGCACCATGTCATGGAAAGTGTGGTCTTCTGCTTTGTCGGTACGGGTACGGGCATCCTCACAGAGCGGCTGAACGCGGCCTACCAGAAGATCCAGGAAACTTCGGAAGCGATGAAGCGCGCGGAACGTCTGTCTGCCATCGGCCAACTCTCCGCCGGCCTGGCCCATGAGATCCGCAATCCCCTGGCCAGCATCGCCGGGGCGGCGCAAATCCTGGGCCGCGCTCCGGGCCTCGACGAGAAGCAGTCGCGCTGCGTCACCATCATCGGCCAGGAGTGCACCCGCCTCGACCGCCTGCTCACCACCTTCCTCAACTTCGCCCGGCCTCGTCCGCCCAAGATGGGCCAGGCGGCCCTCGAGCCTCTGCTGGAAAACGTCGCCGCCCTGGCGGAGCACCGCGTCGGCCGCCGCGGCATCACCATCGAGCGCCGCCAGCAGGGTAAGATCCCCTCGCTCTACTGCGACTCAGAGCAATTGGAACAGGTATTGCTGAACCTGCTCATCAATGCCGTGGAAGCCAGCCCCGATGGCGCCACTGTCATTCTGGAAGCCGGTGCCGACCGCCGGAACGTCTGGATCCGGGTGCGTGACGAAGGCTCCGGCGTTGCCCCCGGCGATATCGACAAATTGTTCGATCCATTTTTCACAACCAAGGAGAACGGAACAGGCCTCGGCCTGCCCGTGGCCCACCAGATCGTGGGCCAGATGCACGGCTGGCTGGACGCGCGCCGCAATCCCGGAAAAGGGATGACCTTTAGCGTCCATCTGCCACTGCAACGAAAGGGAGTATGACTGCACAAAGCATTCTGTTGGTGGACGACGATGAGAACCTGCGCTGGGTCGTCCAAACCCAGTTGGAAGACGCAGGCTATTCCGTCAAAACCGCCGGAACCGGCGAGGAGGCGCTTTCCCTCATCGCCAACGACCCGCCCGCGCTGGTGATCACCGACCTGCGGATGCCCGGCCTCTCCGGCCTTGACCTCCTCCGCCACTTGCGCGAATCGAACCCCGATCTGCCCGTGGTGATCATCACCGCCTTTGGCACCATTCAGAACGCGGTCGAGGCCGTGAAATCCGGCGCCTACGACTACCTCACGAAACCCATCGATTTCGAGGAACTCAACCTGCTGGTCCGCCGCGCGCTGGAGCACTCCCGCCTCGTGGAAGAGGTTCGCACCCTGCGCACCAACCTCGACCGCAAATATGGCTTCGAGAGCATCATCGGCCAGTCCGAGACTCTGCTCACCGTTCTCGACATGGCCGCCCGCGCCGCCCAGACCAACTCCACCATTCTGATCCGCGCCGAGACCGGCACCGGCAAGGAGCTGCTCGCCCGCGCGATCCACCAGAACAGCCCCCGCAAGGAACGTGCTTTCGTCACGATCAACTGCGGCGCCATCCCGCGCGACCTGCTGGAAAGCGAACTTTTCGGACACGTGAAAGGGTCCTTCACCGGCGCCGTTTCGCACCAGCAGGGCAAAGTCGAACTGGCCAGCGGCGGCACCCTTTTCCTCGACGAAATCGGCGAACTGCCCATGGAAGTGCAGGCCAAACTGCTGCGCCTCATCCAGCAGGGCGAGATCGAGAAGGTCGGCGCCGCGTCTGTCAGCCGCGTGGACGTCCGCATCATCGCCGCCACCCATCGCAACCTGCAGGCCATGATTGAGGATGCCGCCTTCCGCGAAGACCTCTACTACCGTCTGGCCGTCATCCCGCTGGAACTGCCCCCTCTGCGCGAGCGCGCTGAAGACATTCCGGAACTGGTTCAGAACTTCTTCCTGAAGTCGAAGGAGAAGGTCGGACGCCCGGATCTCACGCTCCCCAGCCGCCTGATCCCGTTCTTCCAGAGCTATCGCTGGCCCGGCAACATTCGCGAACTGGAGAACATCGTCGAGCGCATCGTCGTCCTCAGCCGTGGCAACACGATCACGGAAGAGGATCTGCCGGAGATGATCCGCAAGGCCCGCCCTGCCGCTGCGGCGGTCAGCCTCGACCTGCCCGCCCAGGGCCTCAGCCTCGACTCAGTAGAGAAGGAACTCATCGTGAAGGCGCTGGAGATGTCGAACTGGAATCAGACGCACGCCGCGCGTTATCTCGACATCAGCCGCAAGACGCTCATCTACCGCATGGAGAAACACGGCATCCGGCGCAAGGGCTCCGACGCCGGACCAGCTGAACGAACCTGACGCGGCGCCCCACCCTGGGGCGCGGCTCTATTACGGTAAAAGAGACCCTATGATCTCTAAATACCTAATCCTGTTCTGTGCGCCCGTGCTGCTGGCGGCCGATCTGCCCAAAGCCGACCTCCACATCCACCTCCACGGCGAAGAGCCCAATGCGCCGGAAATGAAGCCAGCGGACGCCGCGCTGCTCGCCCGCAAAATGGGGGTCCGCTTCGGGATCCTCGCGGAGGGCGGCTGCCGCGGCGACATTCACGACAATAAGACGCTGGGCGAGTTCCTGGGAGAAGTCCGGGACCAGCCGCTGTGGCGCGGCCTCCAGGTCTACGGTTTTGACTGGGCGAACTGTCTCTCCGCCGACCTGCGCGGGCAGCTCGACTACATCGTTGCCGACGCTCTCGTCTTCCCCGACAAGAGCGGCAAGAGCATCTGGCTTTGGCTGCCAAACATCGAGGTCGGCGAAGCTCAGGACTTCATGGAGCGTTACGTCGCCTTCAACGAGAAAGTCCTCTCACAGCCGATCCAGATCTGGGCCAACCCCACCTACATCCCCGAAAAGCTGAAGACGCAATACGACGCTCTGTGGACCCCTGCCCGCATGGACCGGCTGATCCAGGCCGCCGTGCGCAACCATGTCGCCATCGAGATCAATGCGCACTTTCAGGTGCCGAGTGCCGCCTTCATCCGCCGCGCCAAGGCAGCCGGCGCCAAGTTCTCCTTCGGCTCCAACAGCCACGTCAAGGGCATGGGTGAGATCGACTACTGCCTGCGCATCGCCGAGCAGTGCGGCCTGACCGCAGCCGACATCTACGTGCCAGCCCGCCGGTTGGCCCGCTAACGCAGAACGGGCCGGAAGCTCTCGCCTCGGCCCGTTCTTCTCAACCCTGGAATGGAAACTAGATCGTCATCGCCATGTAGCCGCCGTCGACACGCATGATCGAGCCCGTCACGAAGCTCGACGCCTTGTCGGAAGCCAGGTACACGGCCGCGCCCACCAACTCCGAAGCCTCGCCAAAGCGGTTCATCGGCGTGTGCTTCATGATGGACGCCACGCGCTCATCCGTCAGCAGCTTGCGGTTCTGCTCAGCCGGGAAGAAGCCCGGCAGGATCGCGTTGACGCGCACGCCCTGCGTCGCCCATTCACGCGCCAGGAACTGCGTCACCTGGTTCACGCCGCCCTTGGCGACCGAGTAGGTGAACACCTTCGACAGCGGCGGCCCGGAGGAAGCCGACGAGATGTTGATGACGGAGCCGCCCTTGCCCGGCTGCACCATGTGCTGGCCGAAGACCTGGCAGGCCAGGAAGACGCTGGTGAGGTCGACATCCAGAATGCGGTGCCACTCCTCTTCCGTGATCTCGAAGAACGGCGTGCCCGAGTTGATACCGGCCGCGTTCACCAGAATCTCGACATGGCCCAGTTCCGCCAGAATCGCGTCCAGCGCGGCCTGCAGATCGGCCTTCTTGGTGGCATCGACTTTCACGCCGATGGCCCGGCGGCCCAGGTCGCGAACCTGCGCGGCCCGCGCATTCGCCGCGTCCAGATTGAAATCGAGGATGGCGATGTCGGCGCCGGCACGGGCCAGGCCCAGGGCCATTTCACCGGCCAACACGCCGCCGCCGCCTACAATGGCGGCTACTTTCCCGGAAAGGTCAAAAAGATCGGACATTCTCAAACCTCAACTTTTCTGTGCTGTGGATAGCGTATCGCAGCCGGAGGGAGGGTTAAAAGCGCAGGCGCAGCACAAGCTGGACCGAGCGCGAGCCACCCGACTGGAACACCGGAGCCAGACCGCTGCCCGGACTGCCGGTCCCCAACATCAGGTTCAGCATCGAAGTCGATTGCCCGAACAGCGGGCTCGCCAGCGTTCTCACCGGATCACCGAAGTTCGGGTGATTCAGCAGATTGAATGCCTCGGCCCGCATCTCCAACGTCTGGCGGCTAGTCAACCGGAAATCCCGCCGCACCGCCAGGTCCATCTGCGACATCCCGAAACCGGCAATCGCATTCCGTCCAAGATTACCCTGCACGTTGGGCGACGGGCTCTGGAACGCCGCCGGATTCAGCCGCCGTCCGCCTGGCGAGCCGGCATCCCGCACCCATACCGGCACGCCCGGCAGCAGGTTTGGCCGGAAGGCATTGGAGAAGCTCAGCCCCATCGCGTACTCCTGGTTCACCACAGTGATGGGGAATCCGGTGCGTGCCCGGTAGATGCCGTCAAAGGTCACCCCGCGCGCGAACCGCGGCGCGAAGGTGAACGCGGCGGTGAAGGAATGGCGGACATCAAAATCTGAGGATCCTCTGTTGCTGCTGCCCGCCGTGGCGGAGTTCACCAGGAACAGCGCCGCGTCACTCGAACTGTCGTCGATGGAGTGCGCCCACGAGTAGGACACATGGGCCTGGAGCGAGCGCGCCATCCTGCGCCGGTACTGGACCAGCAGCGCCCGGTAATCCGATGAAGCGTGATTCGTGGAAAGCACTGAGCGAACAAGCTCGTTGCCATCCTGCGTGCCGTACTCGCGGCGCACCAGCCACTGCCCCTTGGCGACGACATAGCTCGCTGAAAGCAGGTGGTTTAGCCCAAGGGCCCGCTCCACCGAGATGTTCCCCTGCTGCACCCGTGGCAGCCGCACGTTGTTGTCGAAGCCGTACTGCAGGATGGTTGTGAACGGCGCCGACGCCCCGCTGGTGAACTGCTCCATGTTCAGCGGACCGCCGTTAACGAGATCCGTCGCCAGGCTCAGGCTCGAATCGTAGTAGGCTCCATAAGCGGCCCGGACCACCATCTGCCCGGCTTTGTCCGGCCGCCACGCCAGGCCGGCCCTCGGCGCGATGTTGGTGTAGCGCATCGGCCAGATCGCAGCGCTCGGGCTCGTATCGGGTTTGCCGCCGAACGGGTTCTGAGTCAGATCCCGCGTAGTCGGCGCCGGAGCCAGTTCCCAGCGCACGCCCACCGTAAACGTCAGGGCGCGATGGATCCGCCAGGTGTCCTGGACAAACAGCGAGGATTCCAGCAGGCGCCCAGCGCGGTTCTGCTGCGTGGAGGATGCCGTCCACAGGTTGCGGCTCTCCACCAGGTCCGCCAGGCTCTCGGCGATGATGCTGAAGCTGCCGTCGACATCCTGGCGCGAGGGATCCAACCGGCGGAAATCGCCGCCAAAACGGAGCTGGTGTGCGCCATGGATCACATAGGCACTGGGCACGATCTGCCACTGGGACTGGCGCTGCACGCTCTCCGCGCCGGAAAGCGTCTGGCCCACCCCGGCAATCGAGAACCGGTAGAGGTAGTTGCAGGCGCTCTTGGTCGGCAGGAACGTCGTGGCCACCGCGCTCATGGAACAGCCGTCGGAATCCGTCGGATCCGCGGGCCGCCACACCGAATGGGCCTCGATCCGCGCAAAGTTCATCCTCACGTCGAAGACCGCATCGGGCCTCGGCCGGAAATTGGCCGCCCAGGTCAGATTGCGGGATGTGATGCTGAGGTCGCTGATCTGGGAACTGCCAAACCGGCTGGAAGAGGGCGCCTCCTGAAATCTGGCGAAGAGGGTGATCTTCGGCGTCAGCGCATGGTCGAGCCGCGCGCTGCCGTTATCTGACCGCGCCGGACGGCTGATGCGCCCCGTCCACTCCCCCACGTTCTGGTCGAAATTCCGCCCGTTGGGCAGCGGGAACAGTTCCAGCACCGGCCGTACCCAGTTCTGCACCTTTCCCCGCAACTGGGCCGTAGGCACGGCCTGCATCCAGGATGTCGGCTGCAGCAGCCTCAGCCCTTCGTAGTTCAGATAGAAGAAGGTGCGGTCGCGCAGCACCGGGCCGCCCAACGCCGCGCTGAAGTCATTCACCCGTAATGGCGTCCGGCCCTCGCCCGGTTCGTTGCTGAACCAGTCGTTGGCAGCCAGCTTCTCGTGGCGGAAGAACTCTGTCAGCGCGCCGCGGTATTCGTTGGAGCCGGATCGGCTGCTGAGCGACACCTGCGCACCGGGATAGCGCCCGAACTCCGAACCGGTGGAGGAAGTCTGCACGACGAACTCGTTCAGGGAATCGAGGGCGATGATGCCCGACAACCCGCCGATCGCCGTCATCGACGGCAGCGTCCCCCCTGTGGTCTGCGCGGGGAGTCCGCCTCCGATCACGCTCGAGTTCGCGCTGACGCCGTCCACCGAGAATCCATGCGTATTGGGCCGCTGGCCGTTGGTGGTGAACTGTCCGGCCTCGCCCCTGGTCGCCGGCGTCACGATCGTCCCCGGAGCCAGTTCCAGCAGGCTCAGGATGCCCCGCCCGTTCAGCGGCAGGTTATCAATGGGTTGGCGGCCGATCAGTGTGCTGACCGAGGTCTCCTCACGGCTGAGGCCGCCCGGCGTGTCCTCCACCGTGATCGTCTCCTGCATGCTCCCAATCTGCAGGCTGAAATCGACCCGGGCCGCCAAGGCCACATCCAATTTCACGCCAAAGCGGACCAGGGTGCGGAAGCCATCTTTCCTGACCATCACTTTGTACTGGCCGGGCTGCAGGGCCGCCACCAGGTAAGTGCCGTCGGAGTGAGTCATGGTCACCCGCCGGAAACCCGTATCCTCGCTGGAGACGCTGACAATGGCGCCAGGAACGGCGGCGCCCGAGGGATCTGTAATCTGCCCGGAGAGATGCGTCAGGGTTTGCGCCGCCAGGGGCACAGCTATGAAACAAAAGGCAAACAAAGCGGGCACCGGGCAAGGTCGCATGGCAGACGGACTTTTCTACTGCACCTCCCGGGCCATCTTCTCGTAGCTTTCAGCCTGGACCAGCAGGTCGGCCAGCCGGACCAGCAGGTCACCCGGAATCATCTCCGCCGGGCGCGCCGCCGGTGTCGCGGCCAGGGTTCCGGCCAGCAGCAGATCCACCTGCCGGCTCGTGTTGAACAGCTGTTCGGTGGCGCTTTGCCAGGACCCGCCGGCCAGGGCCGCCGGTGACCGGGCATCCACCTTCGGTGCCACCTTTCGCAGCGCCGGACCCAGTATCTTCTGCAGCGTAGCCGCCTGGGCCAGAACCGCCGCCGCATGATCGTGACGCAAGGCCGCCAGCAGCACCCGTTCCTCTCCGGTCATGCCTGATTCTATATTTGTAGGATATCGCTCAGCCAGGCGCCGCAGCGCATGCATGCGAGCCATTAGGTCGTCGCTTGAGGCAAGCGCCCGGTCCGCCACGCTCATGAAGGCCGATCGTCCGCCCAGCGCCGCTTCCAACCGTCCCTGCAATTGCTCGATCTCCGGCGTCGGGTTACTCGAATTCGACAAATGTCGTTCCTGCTGGGCAGTGCTTGGAGCAACGGCGTCGTTGAACTGCAGGTGGACGCGCGGAAGCGAATCCAGGGCGGCGTGCAATTCCTGCCGCCGCTCAGCCGGAACACCGATGCCGGTCACATCCACCGTCGCACCATTGAGAGTCACTTCGAGGGGCTGGTCCAGGTCAGCGCCGATCCCCCGCAGCGCTTTAAAAACAAGGAGTTCGTCCTGCAGTGTCGCGGGTTGAACCAACGCCCCCGGCGCGGCTGGGAGCGCATTGGAACGCATCGCGTCGGCCGGATTTACTATAGATGTAGATCCAAGCGCTGGTTGTTGCTCTGTCTCCACAGCCTGGATCTCGATCAGCTCGTGGTTGCGAAACTCCAGCAACCCGGACGTGGGTTCCAGATCGGAAGCCCGCAGGGTGAGGGAGGCCGCGAGCAGCTCGCCGGAGTCCGTGGTCGTCCGGATCCGATGGTACCGGTTCTCGGGAACAGCTGCGTCCAGCGTCGACGTCAATTCGTCGTGCCTGGACGGCAGCTGCGACCGCCAGCGCTGAAACGTCCTGGCGCTGAGCGGATCGTCCCAATCGTAATTCGCCTGGCGGAACAGCGCCTCAATTGGCTCCAGCTCTTTATTCTGTGCAGGTTGCAACCGGGCCCCAATCACGCGGGTCAGCGTCGCGCTCTTCGTCTTGATCCGGACCCGGCGCACTTTGGCTGGCTTCGATTCCGCCGACGCCACCGCGCGCCGCAGCAGGCTCGCCGCCTGCACCGCCGGCAGTTGCCAGGACTGCCAGACCAAAAGGGCGATCAGCGTAGTAGCGATCGCCGCATAGGAAGTCCGCCGGATCGTCCAGGCGGCCGCCATCCAATCGGAGAAGCGGGCGAACCACGATCGCGCCGCCGCCTGCTCTTCGATTCTGTCGAATTCTCTATAAATGTCGAACCACGGCTGTGGCGGCGCCGGATAGGCTTCCTTCAGCACCACTTCCCGGTACTGGACACACTCATTGACCGCGCGCTGCGTCTCTTCCAGTGCCGACCGGCATTGCCAGCAGGCCGCCAGGTGAGCGCGCATCTTCTTCTCCTCCCGGGCGGTGATCTCACCGTCCGCGAAACGAAGCCATTCGCCATCACTGGGGTGGCCGCTCGTATACTTTGAGCGGTCGTTGACACTACTCATGCCGCACCTTCTTCAGCCGGGCGATTGCACGCCGTAAAAACTCACTCACCGTCGACGGACTGATGCCCAAAATGGCACCGATTTCCGGGTAGCGCAGGCCTTCCATCCTGAGATGCAGGCACCGCTTCTGCTGCTCTGACAATCCTTTCAAAGCCTCGTGCACCCGGCGCATCTGCTCCCGTTCGAGTAATCCGCGCTCCGGATTCAATGCCGGATCCGCCAGATTCAGCCCGAGATCGGGATCATACACCGCCCGGGCATTCTCCTTGGCCCGTACCCTGAGCCCTAAATTATGGGCAACACGGAAGATCCAAGCTCTGTCATTACGAATCTCCTCACCCTTCCGCAACGTTGTGTAGAGGCGCAGAAACACCTCCTGCGCCACTTCCTGGGCCTGGGGTGGGTGCAAGCCAAGGGTCATCAGGTAGCGGTACACGTCGTCGCGAGCCTCTTCAAACAACTTGGCCACCCGGCTCTGCATCGCCGGTGTGGATGGTGTGGATGACAAGATCCCTGCCCACTCTTCTCTGAATGCGTCGGAACCCATTTCAGTCTGACCCGCGGGAGCAATTTCCAGACCTGTGCCGCCCTGCCGCAGTGTCACCTTCAAAGACCGTCGACTGCGTCACTCTACTACACCGCCTGTGAAAAAATGCCTCGCTTCCGGCAGGTTAAGTTTTTTTCGCCGGCCTGTAGTCGAATTGGCTGCCTTCCGGGTCATTGAAACAGGAAATCTTGCGCGAACAGGAGCATTGATGCGACTGGATTCGGTTACCGTCACCATCGTCACCTATAACAGCGCCCGTGTCATCGAGCGCTGTCTGGACTGTGTCCTGGCTCAGGACTACGGTTCTCTCGACGTCGTGGTGGTGGACAACGCCTCAAAGGATGCCACCCGGCACATCCTGGCCGGCTATGAGGGCCGCATACGCGTGATCTACAACCCCAGGAACACTGGCTTCTGCGCCGGCCAGAACCTGGCGATCCGCGCGAGCCGCTCCGATTGGGTGCTGACGCTCAATCCTGATGTCTTCCTTCTGCCGGACTTCGTGAGTCAACTGGTGGAGGCTGCCCGCATCGACCGCAAGGTCGGCACCGTTTGCGGGCGCCTTTTGCGGATCCAGTCCGACGGCTCGCCGCTGCACGAACGCCGCATCGATTCCGCCGGTATCTTCTTTACCTGCACCGCGCGGCACTTTGATCGCGGCTGGAATGAGCCGGACGACGGACGTTACCGGCAAACGGAGTACGTTTTCGGCGCCTGCGCCGCCGCCGCCCTCTACCGCCGCAAGATGATTCTCGACATCGCCCAGGCGGATGGCTTCTTCGATCCGGACTTTTTCTCCTATCGCGAAGACGCCGACGTGGCCTGGCGCGCACAGCTTCTCGGCTGGCGCTGCCTCTACGTCCACACCGCCGAGTCGTATCACGTCCGCCGCATGCTGCCCGGCGACCGCCACAGCGTACCGGCGGTCCTCAACATGCATTCTGTGAAGAACCGGTTCCTCATGCGCGTGAAGAACATGACCGGCGACCTCTATTGCAGAATCTGGTTCCCGACCACTGCGCGCGACGTTCTCATCATCGGGGGGTGTCTCTTCTACGAGCCCACATCCCTCTCCGCCTTCTGGCACACACTCAAGTCCCTGCGCCGCGCGGTGAATAAGCGGCGCGACATCATGGCCCGGCGGCGGGTCACCGATGAGTATCTGGCCGGCTGGTTCCAGCAGCACGCCACGGCCCAACCGGTGCCGGAAGCGGCTGTTTCCGAGGTCTATCGATAACGGAATATTGCAGTGCCGCTCCCGCGGCCCCCACAATCAAGCCCGCCCCGCAGTTTCCCCGCACCCCCTGTCACCGGCGGGGGGCCCCCGGGAAGGGGCGGGCTTGGGGGGACTCCATGATCGTCGGGTTTTCCCTTCGCAGGCGCAGCGACAACAACTTCTCCGCCGTCGCCTTCTCCTCCTCGCCCAGCCGGAAGTAGACCTGCGACAGGAACAGGTGCGGCTGCGGGTGGGTCGGACTCATCCGCGCGCAGCCATCCAGCGCTTCTTTGGCCTCCTGATTGCGATCCAGCCCCATCAGCGCCTTCGCCAGCGCGACACAGGCCGAAACATAATCCGGCCTTAACTTCAGCGCGGTCCGCAACGGCTCCACCGCCTGCTCATACTGCTCGTCCAGCAGCATCAGGCTGCCGTAGAAGTAAAACGGCTCTTCGTAGGACGGGTCCTGGCTCATCGCCTTGCGCAGATAGGGCAGGCTCTCGTCGCGCAAGCCGGCTTTCTGCAACTGGAAGCCGTATTCGAAGTTGGCGCGCGCTGAATTGGGGAACCGCTCGGCCGCCTGCTTGGTCAAATTCAGCGTCTCCGGATCGCGCGCCTCGAAACAGGCCTTGATCGCCACAAACCAGGGCTCCGGCGCATCGCCCCGCAGTTCGACCGCCTGCCTTCCCACCGCACACGCCTCTTTGTAGTAGTACCCGTTCGAATACTCCACCGACATGATCTGCATCAGCTTGTAGTTCTTCGGCTGCACTGCCAGCGCCGTCTTCCAGGCGCGCAGCGCATCCTCCCGACGGTCCAGCTTCAGGCAGGTGGTGCCCAGCAGATACCGCGAGTTGAAGTCGTCGGGCTTGGCCTGGGCCGCCTTCTTCAACCAACTTTCCGCCTCGGCGAACTGCCCCATGGAATAACGCATGAAGCCCAGGTTGAACAGAGAGGGAAAATGGTTGGGAGCAGCCTGCAAGGCCTGTTTCCAGAGCGCCTCCGCCTCGTCATAACGCTTCTGCATCGCCAGCTGCTGGGCTCGGTCGGAGAGTGCGTCGGGTCCGGCCTGCAGCCACAACGCCATCGCCGTCACCGCCAGCAGGCCTGTCATCGCGGCAGCTCCTGCCGGGCCGCCTGCCCGGATCCCTCCACCAGCAGATACAGAGCATCCGCCTTTAGGCCTGGAAACTGCTCGCTCTTCCCGCTGGGCCACTGCACGGTGATGCGATCCACCTGGGCCGCCGCCCCCAGCCCGAAATGCAGCCGCAAATCGTTGTGCGATAGAAAACTCGACTGACTCAGCACTGCGTCCGCCTGCACTCGTCCCGCCGCTTCGACTGTCACCACCGCCCCAATCGCGTCGCGGTTCGACTGCACACCGCGCAGCCGCAGTTTCACCCAGTGGTTCGCCGACTTCAGTTCGTTCCGCAGCAACGAGGGCGCCTCGTGCATGTTCATCACCAGCACGTCCATCGCGCCATCGTTGTCGAAATCGCCCAGCGCCATGCCCCGACTGG
The DNA here is from genome assembly GCA_017307505.1 of Acidobacteriota bacterium. Lineage (GTDB taxonomy): Bacteria > Acidobacteriota > Terriglobia > Bryobacterales > Bryobacteraceae > Paludibaculum. The sequence continues at coordinate 57,417 of JAFKEE010000036.1, forward strand.
AGTGCTCCGCCGAAATGCCAGGGCCGGACATCTCAGACACATCCTCAAACCGCCCGCCACCGAGATTGCGGTAGACCAGCCGCGCACGCTGGTAGTGCTCCCGCGCGTCGATCTGCGCCACCTCGGGATAGACGTGGCCGCTCACCTGGACGATGTCCTTCCACCCATCATTGTCCAGGTCGGCGAACCCCGTACCCCATAACACATGGTCGGGATTGACGGCCAGGCCCGCTCGCAGGCACACATCGCCGAACAGACCCTTGCCGAGGTTGCGGTAGAGGTTCGGATAGTCGCCCGTGAAGTTGGTCTTCAGAATGTCGATGCGCCCGTCATTGTCGAAGTCGCCCACGGAAAGCCCCATGCCCGCCTGCTCGGACCCGTTGTCGTTGTAGGCCAGGCCGGTCTCCGTGCCGATATCCCGAAACGTGCCGTTCTTCTGGTTGTGGAACAGAATGCTCGGCGTCGAGTCGCAGGCAATGTACAGATCCGGCCAGCCGTCACCATCGAAGTCAGTGGCCACGGCCGTGAAGGCGTAGAACCCTTTTACCGCGCTGATGCCGGAGGGCACCGATACGTCCTCAAACGTGCCGTCGCCCTTGTTGTGATAGAGAGCCAGTGAGCCGAAGGGCAGACCGCGCGGCCCGCAATAAACCGGACTCCCTTTCCACATGCAGAACGGATAAGCCCCCGGCAGCGGGCTCTTCTCGATCTGGAAATTCAGATAGCGTGTCACCAGCAGGTCCAGATGGCCGTCCCGGTCGTAGTCGACAAAGGTGCAGCCGGTGCTCCACTCTTTCCCGCTGCCGCCGGTGCCGCTACGCGCCGTGACATCGCTGAATGTCCCATCTCCGTTGTTCCGCTGCAGCAGGTTCTTCCCGAAGTAGGTGACGTAGAGATCCGTGTGCCCGTCGTTGTCGAAATCCCCGGCGCAGACACCATTGCCCCAGCCCGACTGGTCCAGCTTGGCGCTCTTGGTCACATCGGCGAACTGGCCCTTCCCTTTGTTCTGGAAGAGGTGGTTCGTCGGAGCCGCTCCGGCTGGAAAGCCTTCGAGCTTCGATCCATTCACCAGGAACACGTCCAGCAGCCCGTCGCCGTTGTAATCGAAGAACGCCACGCCCGCCCCATTGGCTTCGATGACGTACTTCTTTTTCTGCGGATGCCCGTAGGTGTATTGCATCCGCAAGCCGGCCTGGGCGGCCACATCGGTGAAGGTCACGGGCCAGGGGCGTCCGGAGGGTTTCGGCCGTGGCAGCGCTGTCGCCCCGCCGCTGATCATGCCCTGACCGGTTTGGCCAGGCGCGGTTTGCCCCTTCTCCGGCAGTGGCAGGACAGCCAGCATGCACAGCACCGGCAGCAGTACGGTTGGAGGAGTTCGTTTCACGCGTGCTCGTAGGCTCAGTCTCGCATCATATCGGACCGCGCCCGCCCCACGCCGCTATTTCGTCGGCGCCGGACCGGACGAATGCCGCACCAACAGCTTGGGGGCGAACGTACGGATGTGCGTTTCTCCACCATCCGATTCGGCGATGGCTTTCATCAACAACTCCGCCGCGGCGCGCCCCATCTCCTGGTTGGGCCACCACACGGTGGTCAGGAATGGATTCGGGTTATGATCGCCCTCAATGCTGCCCGCGCCCACCACCGAGATGTCCTCGGGGACCCGGAAGCCGGCCTCGCGGCAGGCCCGTACGGCGCCGATCGCCAGCGGGTCGTTCGCCGCAAACACGGCCGTCGGCCGCGGCTTCAGCTGCAGGAGCTTCCGCATGGAGACGTAGCCGTTCTGATTGCTGAAATCCTTCCCGATCATCCACTCCTTGTCGACCGGTAAGCCGTGCGCCTTCATCGCCGATAAGTAGCCGCGCCTGCGCAGCACGGCCGGTGTCACCGGCGGGCCCTGGATATGCGCGATCAGCCGGTGCCCCATGTCGATGAGGTGGTTGGTGGCAATTTCGCCGACCTCCAGATCGTCGACGAGCACGGAGCTGAACCGGCGGTTGGGAAAGAACCGGTCCACCAGCACGAAGGGGATGCCCGCATCCTCCAGTTCGGCGAAGGGCCGTTCGGTTTTCGAGTCCTGAACGGAAGCGATGATCAGGCCGTCGGCACGCGTCCCGATCAGCATGTGGATCTCGGCCCGCTCTTTCTCGGCGTCGCCGCGCGAGTGGCAGAGCAGAAGGTCGAACCCCGTTTTGTCCACAATCTCTTCCACGCCGCAGGTTACCTCTGCAAAATAAGTGTGCGAGATTTCAGGGATGAGAACGCCGATGATCGACGAGCGGCGGGTCACCAGGCTGCGCGCCCAGCGGTTCGGCACGTAGCCGAGCTCCTTGGCGCACTTCAGGACTTCCTGCTTGGTCTTCTCGCTGATCTGTTCGCTGCCGGTGAAGGCGCGAGAGACCGTCATCGCTGACAGACCCATGGCTTTCGCGATGTCTGAGAGCGTGACGCCGGTCTTCTGGACCGGCTTCTTCTCACTCGATTTTCCTGATTTCCGTTCGCCCATCGTGTTGACCGCCCGGCGGCGCGTTTCCGATTCCACCCGCCTGCGGCCCGTGCGAGGTGCTCCGGGTCCGGTTCTGGAAACGCTTACCTGTCCGACAGATTATCGCAAAGGCACAACAAAGTGGTGTGAAACCGCTTGCGCCCGAAACCCAGTCGATATAGAATTACCCAAACTGACTCGTTAGCGTTAACGCGTCTGGATGACAATCAGGAGGTCTCCGTTATGACCATCAGACACAGTTGGGTGTGCCTCAGGTTATTCTTACTCGCAGTCACCCTCTGCGCCGTTCTGCCACTTTCCGCTCAATCTACTAATGCGTCTATCGTCGGAATCGTCACCGACGCGTCTGGAGGCGCTGTTCCGAATGCAACCGTTACCGCTACCAACACAGGTACCGGCGTCAACCGTGTGGTGACTACCAACGACTCCGGTGCATTCACTCTCGCCCCCCTCATCCCCGGCCCGTACGAAGTGAAGGTCACAAATTCCGGCTTCAAAACGAAGGTCCAGTCGAATATCACGCTGGAAACCGGTGCAACGCTCAAGATCGACATTCAGCTCGAAGTCGGCCAGGTGAGTGAGCGCATCGAAGTCACTGCAGCCGCCCCCATGATGCAGACCCAGGAAGCCTCCGTGGCCAGCGTGGTGAACACCTCGCAACTGGAACGCATCCCCGTCAACGGGCGCAATTTCACCCGCCTCATCGTCATGATGCCTGGCACCAGCGACATCGCCCCGAACCAGTCCAAGGGCGGCCAGGCCGGCCTCCAGATGGTCTCGGTCAACGGCCAGCGCCAGCAGGACAGCAACTACACCATCGACGGTGTCGACAACAACATGATGTACATGAGTTCCGGCGTAGGCGCTCCGCCCATGGACGCCATCCAGGAATTCCGCGTCGCCACCAACAACTCCGCTGAGTACGGCCGCAGCGCCGGCGCCAACGTCAACCTGTCCATCAAGTCCGGAACCCGCGACCTCCACGGAAGCGTTTACGAGTACTTCCGCAACGACAAACTCGACGCCAACGACTGGTTCCGCAATGCCCAGGCACAGGCCAACCCGTCCACTCAGGCTACCCGCGTACCCTTCCGCCAGAATCAGTATGGCGTCGCCGTCGGCGGCCCCGTCATGATTCCGAAAGTCTACAACGGCCGGGAAAAGACGTTCTGGTTCGCCAGTTGGGAAGGCTATCGCCGCCGCCGCGGCAATACCACCATCAGTTCCACGCCAATCGCCTCCTGGCGTACGGGCGACTTCTCCAGCTTCAACAAGCAGATCTACGATCCCCTCACCGGCGTTCAGACTCCCAACGGCATTGTCCGCCAGCCCTTTGCCGGGAACATCATCCCGCAGGCTCGCATCAACCCCGGCATGAAGTTCCTCACCGATACTTACCTGCCCATGCCGAATGCCGCAGGTCAGACAAACAACTACGTCATGACGGATCCCACCGCCAACGACCGCGACATTCTCGTGCTGCGAGGTGACCACACCCTGGGTTCGAAGGACACCTTCTTCGCACGCTACATGCGCCAGCGCGTCGGTGAGAACGCCCCTTCCAACTTCTCCACGGTTCGTGTCAACTCCGTCCGCATCGACTCCGACAATTTCGGCGTCGGCTGGAACCACATCTTCGGGCCCACCACCGTCCTCGAAGTGAAGTACGGCTACAACCATCCCAACAACCCCGGTTGCGACCAGTTCAAGAACGGTCTGAAGCGCGGCGACGTCCTCGCCAAAGCCGGCATCAAGATGTTCGACAGCAACGCCCTTTGCGACGTAATGCCGAACTTCAGCGCCGACGGCCTGTTCGGCACCTTCGCCGGCGGCGGCGGTGAGACGATCATCGACACCGACCATCAGTACGAAGCCAAGCTCTCCAAGATGATCGGCCGGCACTCCATCAAATTCGGCGCTCAGTACATGCGCCGCGCCATGGATGCCTTCTTCGCCAACCCCACCAACGGTAGCGCCAACTTCTGGGCCAGCATGACCAATACGGCCGCTGATCCCAGCGCCGGCAACTCCTATGCCACGGCACTGCTCGGTTACCCCTCCGCCATCGCCCGCGGCGTCGGCATCCCCAACGCCCAGGGCCGGCAGAACTCTTACTCGGCCTTCGCTCAGGACGACTGGCGCGTCACCGACAAACTCACCATCAACCTCGGCGTTCGCTGGGAAGGCTTCAACCGCCCCTACGACGCCCAGGATGCGCTCGGCAACCTGCTCGTCACTCGCGAGAACGGCCAGGACAAAGCACAACTCATGTGGGCCGGTATCAATCCGCTGACCGACCCCGTCACCGGCCGCACCGGGGAAGGTCCCCGCACCTTCGGCTACGGCCGCACCCTCATGAAGAACCGCTGGATGAACTTCGCCCCGCGCGTCGGCATCGCCTATCAGGCGAATCAGAAGACCGTCGTCCGACTCGCCTTCGGCATCTTCTTCAACAGCACCTTCATGCAGGAACTGAACGACCTCCGCAAGTTCTGGCCCTACCTGCCCCAACAGGTCTTCAGCCCGAACAACACGGGCGCCGTACCCGATACCTCGATCTCCGACGCCGGCCCGTCTTTCAACAGCACGCAGGCCCTCGGCGGCTGGCCGCAGGATCCCAACAACCGCACGCCTTACTCCCAACAGTGGAATATCTTCGTGCAGCGTGAACTCATGCAGGACGTCACCCTCGACGTCGGCTATGTCGGTTCCGCCAATCGGAATCAGGTCGGTTATGTCGGCTGGAACAACGCGCTCAAGCCCGTCGCGGCTGGCGTGGCCAACCCCCGCCGCTTCGCCGCCTCCGGCTTCACCGGCAATCTCGATGGCGGGAGCAACGTCTTCGCCTCCGAGTACAACGCCATGGAAGTGAAGCTCACCAAACGCTTCAGCAAGGGCCTCTCCGTCCTCGGCAACTACACCTGGGGCAAGGTCATGGACGACCAGTCGTCCCTGCCCGAAGCCAAGTATCAGGACATGTTCAACCGCCGCGCCGATTGGTCACCCGCCAGCTACGACCTGCGCCACGCCTTCAAAGTCGGCTACGTCTATGACCTGCCGTTCGGCAAAGGCCGCATGATCGGCGCCAGCTGGAACCGCTTCGCCGATTCCCTTCTCGGCGGCTGGGCTCTGGAAGGCATCGTTCAGGTGCAGACCGGACGCCCCCTCAACGTGACCTCCGGCCAGGACACCGCCCATACCGGCAAGTACATCGGCCGCGCCGATGTCAGCGGAGTCCCCATCCTCCCCATGGCACAGCGCTCCATCTACCGCTGGTTCAACACCGACGCATTCACCATGCCGGTCAACGCCTACGGCAACTCCGGAGCCAACACCCTCCGCGCCGACGGCAAGGTCGTGGCGGACATCTCGGTCGCCAAGAAGTTCAAGTTCTTCGAACGGCAGTCCCTCGAATTCCGCGGTGAATTCTACAACCTGCCCAACGTGATCAACTTCGGTAACCCGGACACCAACCGCAGCTCGGCGACGTTCGGCAGGATCACCAGTGCGGGCGCTGCCCGTCAGGTGCAGTTCGCCCTACGCTACGCGTTTTAGCCTCACCTCCAGAGGCCCCTACGCCCCGCCGCACCAACCGTGCGGCGGGGCGTTTTTTTTTACCAGACCAGTGCGTAGAGCAGGACAAACGTCAACGCAACGACAACCGACAACACCCGGTAATCCGCCAGGCCCCGGCCGCCGGCATTCCCCTCGAACGACTCGCTCCACCTCGACCACACCAGCGGCTCCGCCTCCGCCTTCAATGCCTCCGGAAACGCTTTCGACGCCGCCACCAGCACCACACAGCACACCAGGAACATCCCGAACGCCGTCAGCATGAAATCCTTCACCCCGTGCCCGGAAAAGTCCAGCACGAACATCCCCGCCCCGAACACCGCACCCGACGTCATCGTGATGTACGCACCTTTGGCCGACGCCCTCCGCCAGAACACGCCGATCAGGAACACCGCCGTGATAGGCGGAGAAACATACGACACCAGCCGCACCAGTCCGTCGTAGATCGTGTTGTAGTGGCTGAGCAGAGGCGACCACACAATCGCCAGCACCGTCGCCACGACCGTCGTGATCTTTCCGATCACCACCAGCTTGTGATCCGTGGTCTCCGGCCGCCAGCGCTTGTAGATGTCATACGCGAACAGGGTCGCCGTCGAGTTCAGCGCCGCCGAGCAGGTCTGCATCGCCGCCGCCAGCATGGCCGCCGTCACCAGGCCCTTCAAGCCCACCGGCAGCAGGTGCGTGATCATGAACGTATACGTGTCGGCCGCCGTAGCCGGACCCTCGCCCTGGAACGCATTGTTCTGCACCAGCGCCACGCAGATCGTGCCCGGCAGCACAAAGAAGAACACCGGCAGGATCTTCAGGAACGCACAGAAAAGCGGACCCAGCCGGGCCTGTTTCTCATCCCGCGCCGCCAGCACCCTCTGCACAATCGTCTGGTCCGCACACCAGTACCAGATCCCCAGCACCGGGTAGCCCAGGATCACGCTGTACCACGGTAGTCCCGACAGGTCCGACGCATCCCGCGCCATGTTCAGGAAGTTGCCCGTCGTGGCCGGGATATCCTTCGCCGTGCCCGCCAAGGGGTGTGCCTTGGCCGCCAGCGTCGCCGCCAGCACCTCCCAGCCGCCGAGCCTGTTCCAGGCCACCACCGTAATCACAATCGCCCCCAGCAGCAGGAGTACGGTCTGGATACTCTCCGTCCACACCACCGCCAGCAACCCGCCCAGCATCGTGTAGATCCCGGTCAGCACACCCAGCGCGATGATAAAGAACATCAGGGCATCCATCCCCAGCACCGTCGCGCCCGGCAGCATGCCCAGGATCCCCCTCAGCACGAACGCCGCCGTGTACAGCGCGATCCCGATGTGGATCACAATGGCCGAGAACAGCGAGACCACGGCCAGCAGGTCGCGGCATCGGCGGTTGAACCGCCGCTCCAGAAAATCCGGCAGCGTCGGCACCTTCGACCGCAGATACAACGGCGCAAAGAACAGCGAAAGCAGGATTAGTGTGAACCCCGCCATCCACTCGAAGTGCCCGAACACCAACCCGTACTTGTAGGCCGCCTCCGCCAGGCTCACCAGGTGCACCGTGGAAATATTCGCCGCGAACATCGCCAGGCCAATCACCGGCCACGTGAGCGTATTGCCCGCCAGGAAGTAGTGGCTGCCCTCTCCGCCTCCGCGCCGCCGCACAAACCCCGCATAGCAGCCAATCGCCACTACACCGCCCAGATACGCAAGGATCACGGCCAGATCGAGCCCGCCAACCGACAAGTTCATAGGGTTCGTCGTATTCTATCGGGAATGCCCCAACGCGGGCTCAGGCCTGCGGGTACTAGTCCGAACCCCACCGCAAAGTAATGGGACAAAGCCGCTCGCGACTACCCACGCGGTCCATTGCTACATTGCCTCCCGGCAACGATCCTAAAAATGTAGCTCTATGCAACGCGCAGATCTTGATAAATGGAAGTCGTCCGAAGTCTCGCGCTTGCTGGCCCTTGTGGAAACGGAGCGACGCTATTACCAGGACATCTTCGCCCAACTGCCCCTGGCCATTGCCGTAGTCGATGGCGAATGGGGACTCAGCGCCGTCAATCGCGAATTCCGCCGCCTCTTCGGGCTCCGCAGCGCCGACCTCTCGCGCATGCGCCTGCCCGACCTGTTGCCCGACCCGCAGTTCGAAGCCGCGCTCGTCGATGTTCTCAAAACTGGCACACCCCGCCTGAATCACCCCGTCGTGCTCGGCGGCGAAAACTCCGCCCTGCGCCTCATCGCCAATATTCAACGAGTCCCTGGATGGCAGGCCGGCGCCGAGGATGAACTGCTCCTTACCATCGGTGAGGATCACGTCTCGGTATCCTCAGTGCCGGCTGCCTCCTGGGAGCCGCCACCGGCTCCCCTTCTGGAACGCCGTCGCCAACGCAACCTCATCGAAGAGGCCAAACGCGGCGCCATCGAGCGCCTCTCGGGCCGGCTCGCCCATGTAGCCAACAACCTCCTCATGATCATCGGCGGCTACGCCGAAGAGCTGATGGAGAGCCTGCCCGCCGAGGATAGCCGCCGCGACGATGTCGCCGAAATCATCAAGGCGTCCGCGCGCATGGGCGCCCTCACTCACGACCTGACGGTGCTCACCCGGCCGCCGGCTCCCGCCGCCGCTCCCTTCCCGCTCGCCGCCTGGGCCGCCTCGGCCGTCGATCGCTGGGAGCTCGCTTCCGCCGCCGAAACCACCCTCCACGCCCTTACAGCCCGCCAGTTGCTCGATCTCATCCTCTCCGAGACTCTGCGCCATCTCCGGCCGGAGCCCGGCACCGGCCAACTTTCTTTCGCCCGCGCCGGCGAAGACACCGTTGAGATCGCCCTCCATCTGCCTGGGCTCGCCGTCTCCGACGAGACCTGCGAGCGCCTGTTCGAGCCCTTTTCCGGACCCAAGGAAGGCACAGATCCGCCTCTGGGCCTCGCCGGCATTGTCCGCCCCTGGCAGGGCCTGGGCGGCACCATCACCTTCGAAGCCGAACCCGGAGAAGCCCCGCGGCTCCTGCTCACCTGTCCCCTTGCCGGGGAAGGCGATAACTCTGCAACCGCCGCCACCATCCTGGTGGTCGAGGATGAGGCCGGCATCCGCTCCCTCATCGTCAAAGCCCTCGATCGGCAGGGCTTCCGCGTGGTTCAGGCCTCCAGTGCTGAAGAGGCATTCACAGCCTGCGAGGAACCTGGAGCGGGCTTTGATCTCCTCATCACAGACCTCACCATGCCCGGCCAGACCGGCCGCCAGCTGGCGGAGTACGTCCGCACCAAGTGGCCGAACGCCCGCGTGCTCTTCATCTCAGGATTCACCGAGGATGCGCAGCTCGCCGCGCAGATCGGCGCCCGCAAACTGCCTGAACAGACCCGCTTCCTCGCCAAGCCCTTCCATGTGACTCAGCTCATCGCGCAAGTCAAAGAGCTGTTAGCGGGCTAGCCACGCCAGGAACGCCTGCGCCGTCCGGTCCAGATTCTCTTCTGATCCGCCTCCCAGCAGCGGACTGCACATCTCGTACGCCAGCGGACCCTCATACCCGCCTGCGCGCAATGCGCCCAGAAAACTCTCGTAGTCGATGAACCCCTCACCCATCGGCACCGCCTGCACCGCCGGCGTCAGCGCCTCGTAGTTCACCTGCGCCGGCACATACCGGAATCGCGGCCTGTATTGGTAATCCGCCGCTGTTGTGTGCACGGTCAACGCAGCCATCTTCCGCGCCGCCGCCCTCACGTCGTCCCCTTGCAGCGCCGGGCTCCATGCGTCAAAACAGGCCCGGCAATTCGGATGATCCACCGCGCTCAGCAGATCGTGGAACGCCAGATAGTGCCCCGCGCAGTCGTGGTGGTTCTGCACACCCAGCGTGACGCCGAAGTCCGCCGCTCGCACCGCGGCTTCCCGTAAGGTCTCCACCAGCGTATGGGTGGCGAACGACGCGTGCTCGTACGCCGTGAAGATCCTCACCACCGGAGCCCCGATGTCCCGCGCCCGCCGGCACAGCGCCTCGATGTGAGCCAGCTGGATCTCCCGCTGCGGAATGTCCGGATGCTCGGCATCGGCAGAGAAATTGTTGTACCCGGCCACCACCGCACACCGCAGCCCCAGCATCTCCAGCTTCTCGCTCAACCGCAGGCAGGCGTCCCGGTCATAATCCAGCACCGAGAAATGTGGGCGCTTCGCCATCAGCATCACGGCCGGAAACTTGAGCTGCGCCGCCTTCTCCAGAAACCCGTCCAGGGTCAGACGCGCCTGCCCCGGCCATACGCCGGCATAGCTCACGGAATGCAATACAGGCTCAAACGGCTTTCCAGCCATAAGTTCGATACTCCCAGGAAATCTCTTCTCCACGCACCGTCAGCACCGCGTAGCCTTCCTTCGTGCCATAGTGCGCGCCCTTCCACCAATTGCCGCAGACCGCGCCCGTGGTGAGGTACTGCACACCCCGGTGCTCCACTCTCTCTGCGATATGCGTGTGGCCCTGCAGCACCGCTTTCAGATTGTATCCCTCGAACAAGCCCAGGACCTGCCTCGCATTGGTCACGGTCAGTACCGGCCGCAATTCGGGCCGGTCGGGAAATGGAAACGTTCCGAATGCGGTCGCCAGCGGGATGTGCGTCACCACCACAAGAGGCGTGGTTCGCCCGGCCTTCTCCAGGTCTCGTTTCAGCCAGGCCATCTGCTCGTCATCCACCCGGCCTTCATACGTCTTCTGCGGAGTAATGAAAACCGAGTCCAGCCGGAGGAAGTGCCAGCCCTGATAGTCGAAGGACCCATACCGCGCGCCCAGCCGGTCTTCGTAGAACTTTTTCCCGTACAGCGGATCCGACGCCGCCACTCCGCTCTTCGTCGACACGCCAAACACATCGTGGTTCCCGGGCACCGTGTAAACCGGCCTGGCCAGATCCCGCACCGTGGCGCCATACAGGTCGAATAGCGTCTTCGCCTTTTCGTGCGGCTGCTCGAATGCATCCATCACAACATCGCCGCCGCAGATCGCAAAATCGTGCGATTCCCTGTTGATTGCCGCGAAACACGCCTTCGCCCCCGCTGCGCCGCGCAGCTCCGGCTGAATGTGGATATCTGTGAAGTGTATGAATCGAAACGAGCTGGACGCCGCCTCTGTACCCAGGCATGTAAAAGGTGCAATTGCCGCTGTTCCCAGAAAGGCGCGCCGTTCCATGATGGATAGTATCGAAGTGGAGACCGGCCTTGTACAAGCTGTTTGAAGAAGTTGAGGTCTCCGCCAAAGACCTCAAGGGCGATTGGCGGCACCTCTGGCATTACATCCTCGAAACGGAAGTGCACGTCTATGCCTTCGCCATCGGAGGCAACGTGCTGCTTTCGCTCTGGCCCTTCCTCATGGTGATGATCTCGCTATGCCGCAACGTCTTCCATTGGAGCGCCGCGGAAGAGGCCATCTATGTCGCTGTGAAAGACTACTTCGCCGGCACCACCGGCGAGTTCCTCGTCTTCAACCTGCGCGCCATTGCCAGCTACACCTACCGCGTCGAGTGGATCTCGCTCATCCTGCTGCTCTTTGTTTCGAACGGTATCTTCCTGCCCCTCGAAGTCGCGCTCAACCGGGCCTGGCAGGTCAAGGTCAATCGCAGCCTGGTCAAGAACCAGCTCGTGAGCATGGGCCTCATCCTCGCCTGCGGAGCCCTCACCCTGCTCACCGCCGCCTTCACCGCCGCCAACCTGCAGTTGCTCTCCGGCGTTGAGAACTACCACGCCACCGCTTTCACCTGGATCGTCCGCCTCGCGTTCAAGATCGCCTCCATCCCCATCACCATCGTTCTGCTCTTTCTGGTCTACTGTTATCTGCCCAACACGAAGGTGTCCAAGAAACATGTCCTGCCCCGCGCCATCGTCGTGGGCCTCGTTCTGGAATCGCTCAAGTGGATCAATCTTCTCGTCTGGCCGTGGATGTATAAGAAGTTCTCGCACGAGTACGGAGTGTTCGTGAACTCCATCACCATCTTCACCTGGGGCTTCGTCGCCGGCCTCGTCGTTCTCGCCGGAGCCGAATGGACCGCCCGCAGCGTCCGCCAGGCTGTAACCAGCTCCGTCCTCAGGGCGCCAATTCAAGATAGAATAGGGGCGGAATCCGAGCCCCGATCTTAGACTTCCAAAATCTTCTCCGAGGTTTGCTAAATGGCCGACAACAAGGATCTGACGCGTCGTGACGCCATCAAGGCTGCTGGCGCAGCTACTATCGCAGGTGTCGCCGCCTCCCACCTTCAGGGAGCGCCGGCCATCTTGAAAGCGCGTGCCGCCACGAACGCCGTCAACTATGGCATGGTCGGCACCGGTAGCCGCGGGACCTATCTGCTCAAGCACCTGAAGGGCATCGACACCGGCCGCTGCGTGGCCATCTGCGATCTCACCGACGACGCTCTCAACAAGGCCGACCAGACCATCGGCGGCAGCCCCAAGCGCTATAAGGACTACCGCGAACTCCTCGCCGACAAGAACGTCGAAACCGTCTTCGTCACCACTCCGCTCTTCATGCACTTCCCGGTTACCAAGGACGCCCTGGAAGCCGGCAAGCACGTTTTCTGCGAAAAGAGCATGGTGTTCAAAGCCGAGGAAGTGCATGCCCTGCGCGCCCTCGCCGCCGCCCGCCCCAAGCAGACCCTCCAGGTCGGCCTCCAGCGCCGCTACAGCGCCATGTACCAGGCCGCCCGCCAGATGATCGAAAAGGGTATGCTCGGCGACGTCACCTACGTCCAGGCCCAGTGGCACCGCAATCCCGGCTGGAAGATGAAGAAGGGCGTGCCCAATGAGCGCATGGCCAACTGGCGCCTCTTCCGCGAATATTCCGGCGGCCTCGTCGCCGAGCTCGCCTCCCACCAGATCGACGTGGCGGACCGCATGCTCGGCATGACCCCCGAATCCGTCATGGGCCTCGGCTCCCACGACTTCCTGTTCGACGGCCGCGACATCCTCGACAACGTTCAGCTCATCTACAAGTACCCCAAGGGCCGCCGCCTCGTCTGGACCGGCATCCCCACCTCCTCCCACTGGGCCGGCGTCGGCGGTCAGCGCACCGAAATGGGCGAGATCATCTGCGGCACCCAGGGCACCATCCACATCACCATCGGTGACGACAACAACATGCCCATCGGTATGTGGTTCAAGGAACCCAACCCGCCCGCCAAGGTCGAAGAGGCTGGCAAGAAGAAGGAAGCCTTCAAAGCCGGCGCCACCATGGTCGCCGCTGCCGGCTCCCGCCCGCTCCCCATCCTCCTCGGCAAGGACCTCATGACCGGCCAGGAGAGCTTCCTCGAGAAGGAAATGAAGTTCGCCCGCCAGTGGCTGTATCAGAAGGGCATCATGGTGCCGCTCGAAGAACGCAACCCCGTCGACATCGAACTCGAGAGCTTCTTCAACGACATCAAGACCGGCGGCCACCCCCGCGCCGACATCGAAGTCGGCCTGCAGGACTCCATCGCCGTCATCCTGTCCAACATCGCCCTCGACGAAAACCGCACCGTCTCCTTCAAGGAAATCGAGACCATGGGCAAGGGCGGCGCACCCGCTGCCAAGCCTGCCGCCAAGAAGGGCTAATCCTTCTCCAGCCGGAACAAAAAGGGCCGTCCCACGCCAGGGACGGCCCTTTCGCTTGCCGCTCTCCTTCTCCTCCTACCTCGGCAACCGGAAATTTCTCACCGCGATACTCGAAGTCAGCCCCGCCGCCGCAAAGTTCCCCGTCGCCGCCCACGCCGTCTGCTCCGGATGTCTCTCCAGCAGCAGATACTGCGACCCCAGCAACGCCCCGGCAATCCCGAACTTTAAAGCCGCGCTTCGCGCATTGAACTGCCCGAGCGGCCCCCTCAGCATCGGATTCATCTCCGGCCGCCCCATGCTCGACGCTGTATCCATCGCCACCGACGTCATCAGCGCCGCCGCGCTCCAGGCCCAGGCCTTCTTCCACTTCGCCTGCTTTTGCTCCACCACCGGTCGCTCCACCACCAGCGAGCCGCTCGCCGCCTCCGCCGGACCGCCCAGCACGAAACTCAAAACAGCGGCGCACACCAGGCGCCCGCCCATCCTCGAACTCTTCATCGGAAACCTCCAAACGGGATGCTTCCATCCTGCAGCCACCCCTCCGGCACTTCAATTCAATGAGTTTTGGGTCGCAAGTTTGTATTGGAGTAGTACGAAGCAGGCGACAGGAATACGATAGAGGGTCAGGCTTAACTATGAGCGAGATCCTCTACCGTAACCGTCGTGCCGTCCAACTCGAAAACGAGCACCTGCAGATTGTGGTCACCCGCGAGGGCGGACACCTGGCCGTCATCCGCGACAAGGCCACCGGCGTGAACCCGCTGTGGTCTCCGCCCTGGCCCACCATCGAGCCCTCCACCTACGACGCGGCCAAACACCCCGAATACGGGGCCAACGCCGAGAGCAAGCTTCTCTCGGGCATCCTCGGCCACAATCTCTGTCTCGACCTCTTCGGCGGACCCTCCGACGAGGAAGCCGCCGCCGGCATGACCGTCCATGGGGAAGCCTCCGTCAACGAGTACGACATCACGGTCACCGGCGACACCCTCACCCAGACCACCACGCTCCCCTGCGCCCACCTCGCCTTCCGGCGCACCATCCAACTGCCCGCCGGAGCCCGCCGTGCCGTCATCACCGAAACCGTCGAAAACCTCGACTCCTGGGACCGCCCCATCGCCTGGACCCAGCACGTCACCCTCGGCCCGCCCTTCCTCGAATGCGGCGTCACCCAGTTCCGCGCCTCCGCCACCAAATCGCAGGTCATCGATAGCGGTTTCTCCGACGTCGGCTACATGAAGCCCGGCGCTGAGTTCACCTGGCCCCTCGTCCCCACCACCCAGGGCGGCGTCGAGGATATGCAGGTTTTTACCGCCCGCAAGATCTCCGGCGCCTTCTCCACCCACCTGATGGACCCGGAACGCGAAACCGCCTTCTTCTCCGCCTGGAGCCCCACGTCCGGTATCGCCATCGCCTACATCTGGAAGCAGAACGACTTCCCCTGGATGGGGATCTGGGAGGAAAACCACGGCCGCAATGTCCCCCCGTGGAACGGCCAGGCCCTCACTCGCGGCATGGAATTCGGAGCCTCCCCCTTCCCCGAAAGCCGCCGCAAAATGATCCATCGCGGCCACCTCTTCGGAGTGCCCGGCTACGCCTGGGTTCCCGCCAAATCTCGGGTAACCGTCCAATACGAAGCCCTGGTCCAGCCCGTAAACCACATCGACGATCTCGACCTCTAAACACGAAGGGCGCGGCGGAACCAATCTCCACCGCGCCCCTCTTTCCTAAACCCTCTGGCCGGACTACGGCACCACCCAACTCCCCGTCTCCACCCACCCCGAATCCCGCTGCAGCGCATCCATCGACCGCTGGAACAGCAGCTTGCTGCCGGACATCGGAGCTCTCAGCGTAATCGGCGCCGATATCACCAACTGCCCCGTGGACGTCTGAACCGTCGTCCCCGCCGTATTGATCGAACACGCCGTGCTCTGCAGCGCCGTCGAGGTCACGCCCGGAGCCACCGGCCCCAGGAAGAACCCGACATCGCCCGAGTACATCCACAACCCGTTCCCCGCCCGGTCGTAGTGCAGGTAGCAGAACGGCAACCCGCCCCCATCCGCCGCGGCCGCCACCAGGAACTGCACCCAGCCCCCAATCGTTGCCGGCAGACCCGACGGGTCCGTATACGTCGCCGCAAACGTCACACTCGAGCCCGACCCCGCATTCGGCAGCACGCTGAACGCCGGCGCCGGAGCAGGCGTGTAGTTCCATATCCCCCCCTGGATCCAGCCGGAATCCCCTTCCGGCAGCGACCACTGCCGCAGGTACAATTGCCGGCTTCCAGCCTGCTTGAACACCACCTCGAACTTCACGCTCACGCCGGAAGCTCCGGCCGTCACCGTCGTATTCGCTGTGTTAATCGCGCACAGCGAGTTCTGCAACAGGCTCGAAGCGGCGCCCGGCTTCACCGGACCCACAAAGAATCCGCCATCCCCGTACATCCACAACCCGTCGCCCACGACGTCATAGTGCAGGTAGCAGAACGGCTGCCCGCCCCCGTCCGGCTGCGTCGCAAACAACGCCTGCCCCCACAGCAAGGCACCCGGTCCGGCCGCCGCCCCAAAGTCCGCCTGGAACTTCTGCGTCGACGTGCTGCCGCCCTTCGGCGTAAAACTCAATGGCGAGGCCGCCAGCGGCAGACCCGGCTGGAAGCCGCTCAGAATCGGAACCAGGCTGGACGTGGGCGTCGCAATTCCAAACACTCCGCTCAGGTTCGAACCCCAGCCCTTGTATTGCCCGTCCCGGCCCCAGGCCATCGTGTACCCGTCGCCGCCGCTCACCTCCGCCGTCCCATAAACCTGCGGAACCTTGCCGGCCACCGGCGAATCGGCCGCGCTCGCCACCCCCATGCCGAGCTCACCCTTCGTGTTCGTGCCCCACGTCCACAACGTGCCATCCGCCTTGATCGCCATCCCGTGCGTCACGCCGGCCCCAATCGAGACCACCTCCGTCAGCAGGCCGACTCGCACCAGGCCGATCACCGGATCCGTTCCCGGCCCGCTGCCCAGGCGCCGCAATCCACCGTTCCCCCAGGCCCAGACCGTCCCGTCCTGCCGCAACGCCAGCGCATACTCCGCCCCGGCCGCAATCGCCATGATGTTGGACAGACCGCTCACCTGCACCGGAGTCATATATTGAGGCGGACCCACTTGTCCTATACCCAGGCCCCACGTCCAAACCGTCCCATCCGACCGCAGCGCCACGCTGAACTGATCCCCAGCCGCGATCTCCACAACATTCGCCAGCCCGGCGGCCTGCGTCGGCACCAGCGTCGGAATCGGCACACCGGTCCCCAACTCGCCCACCGCATTGCTGCCCCAACCCCACACCGTCCCATCCTGCTTGAGAGCCAGGCTATGATTCCCGCCGGCCGCCACTCGCTTCACACCGGTCAGCCCCGGCACCAGCACAGGACTCAGCCTGTTCGTAAACGTCCCATCCCCGAGTTGGCCCAGCGTATTGCCGCCCCAGCTCCAGACTCGTCCGTCCGACCCTACCGCCAGCACATGCTTGTTTCTCGTCGACACGCCGGCCATTCCGGCCAGCCCGGGCACCTGCCGCGCGGTTCGCACCGGATTGCTGATCAGCCCGATCCCCATCTGGCCCACATCATTGGAGCCCGCGCCCCAAATCGTGCCGTCGCCGCGCACGATCATCGTCAGCGTCCGACCGTTCGAGACCCGCTGGCCCGTCGTCAACAGGTTCTGCGTGGCATAGGTGCAGCCCGGACCCGAGTCCGGCGGCACAAACAGATCGCTGCTCGTCAGATCCGGCCGGCCCAGTTCGCTGTTCGAATTCCCGCCCATCACCTGCACGGTCCCGTCGTTCAGCAGCACCATCACATGGTCCTGGCCCACCGCCACGCCAATCGCCGGCTTCGGCAGCACAAACTGCGTCTCTACGCCGGAAATCAGGTTCCCCCCATACCGCCCCGTCAATCCGCTGCCCAGGTACCAGACGGTTCCGTCGGCCCGCAGAATCCCGTTCAAGCCGTACTGGTTCGACACCTGGATCACGTTGGTGAACGTCACCAGCTTCTCCGGCGCCGTAACGTATTGAATGATGCCCGGACTCACCAGGCCCAGGCTCGTCCCGTCGCCCCACCCCCACAAAGTCCCGTCCGGCCGGATCGCCAATGTGTGGTTGTCACTGGCCGACACCGATGTTGCCGTGAACCCCGTCAGCCTCACCGGCGACCACCGGTCCGTCTTCGTCCCATCCCCCAGTTGTCCAAACGTGTTGTCGCCCCACGCGAACACCGCGCCATCATTGCGCCGCGCCACGCTGTGATTCTGGCCCGCCGCGATCGAGGTGATGCCCGACAGCCCCGCCACCTGCATCGGTACGCCGCTGTCGTTCGTGCTCCCATTCCCCAACTGGCCCGATGTGTTCGACCCCCACGCCCAAACCGTCCCGTCGCTCCTCAACGCGACGCTGTGGAGATAGCCCGACGCCACCGCCACCACACCGGTGAACCCTTGGATCTTCTTCGGCGACGCCACCACATGCGACGTCACCACCCCGTCGCCCAGTAGGCCAAAGGACCCTACCCCCCAACTCCACACCGACGTATCCTGCATCACCGCCAATCCATGCGAACCTGCGTTCGACAACGCCTTCACGCCGCTCAACAGGCTGCACACCGGCGAGGGCTGCTCCACACCCGTACCGTCGCCCAGTACGGCTCCTCCGTTGCCGCCCCACGCCCGCACCGTTCCATCCGCCCGCACCGCCAGCGAATTGTTGCCGGACGCCACCACCTGCACGACCCCCGAGATCGCCGCTCTGCCCGGATCCTGCGAGGCCGCTGCCTGCCTCGCCGCCTGAGGAGTGGCCGCACCCGTTGCCGGCCCAGCGCCGCCTTCGGATACCAGCCCGTCGCCCCCTGGCGCCGCCGGCGTGCCCGTAATCACAGCCACCGCCCAGCCCGCCGCCGCATCCACCACCGGACCCGCCAGCGCGTACTGCTGCCGTGCGCCGCCTTCCGTCAAACTCAGCAGGCCGCTCTGCACCTCCACCACGCGCCCTGCCGCGGCCGCCGCCGGCCAGTCCAGGCTCTGGCTAACCGCCCCGGCCCGCGCCGCCATCAGGCGCGCCGCCACCTGTCCGGCCTCTGGCCCGCTCAGCATCTCGGGACCCGGCTCCGTACCCTCGCCACTCCGTCCAAGGGCCCAGGCGCGGCCCTGCCCGTCCAGCGCGTATACCCGCCCCTGCCGCACATCCACGGCCTGGATCTCCTGCAAGCCGTCCACGCGCACGGGCTCCGTCAGCATCTTCCGCGCATCGCGGCTCACCAGCCCGCTCCAATTCGACCCGAAGACCCATACGGACCCGTCGCTCTTTAACGCCACGCTGAACAGCGGACCCGCCGCGATCATCGAGACGCCGCTCAACCTCGTCACCGCCGCGGGCCGGGGCCGTTGGACCAGGGTCCCATCGCCCAGCTGGCCCTCGGAGTTGCCGCCCCACGCCCACACCGTGCCGTCGCTCTTCAGAGCAAGCGAATGCTGTGCCCCCGCCGCAATCGCCGTGACGCCGGAAAGCCCTTCCACCTCAGACCAGCCGCCCGCCCCTGAGGCGCGGCCTGGGCCCAATTGCCCCTGCGCGTTCAGCCCCCACCCCTGGACGCGTCCTTGCGTGGTCAACACCAGCACGTGCCCGCCCGTCTCGGGCAGTGCGACTTTCCGGGCCCCGTCCACCTCCCCAATCGACCGCAAGGTATACGAAGCCGGGCCTTGGCCGGCTTGCCGCTCCAGGAGGGAAACGCGCTCTGTCCCGGATGCCGGTATGGCAAACAGCACAACCAAGGGAAGCGCAAAGAGGGGGGAACACCGCAAGCGGGCGCCGGCGGCGCCGCCGCTCCAGTCCGAGTTCAGCAAGGTAAAGATCTCCGATTCCGAGACGGCAGGGCCGTAAGTGTGCTACGCACCCCGATCTTACCACCCACCCACGGATAGCTCCGACACTCAGCTCCAAGGCAAAAACCCTAGTTCCTACTAAGACTTCCACCCAGGTTCCAGCAGCGAGCCATCCCCTGCCAACGGCTCGCCACCCGTCTGGAGAGCCCCTACGGCACCACCCAACTACCCGTCTGCACCCACCCCGAATCCCGCCGCAACGCATCCATCGACCGCTGGAACAACTTCTTACTCCCGGTCATCGGACTCTTCAACGTAAACGGCGATGAGATCACCAACTGCCCCGCATTATTCTGCACCGTAGTCCCGGCCGTATTGATCGAGCACGCCGAACTCTGCAGCACCGTCGAACTCACGCCCGGCTTCACCGGACCCAGGAAGAACCCGACATCGCCCGAGTACATCCAAAGCCCATCGCCCGCCCGGTCGTAGTGCAGATAGCAGAACGGCTGGCCGCCCCCATCCGCCGCGGCCGCCACCAGGAACTGCACCCACCCGCCCGTCGAAAGAGGCAGCCCCGAACCATCGGTGAAGGTCGCCACAAACGTCGGAGCCGGCCCGCTCCCCGCATTCGGAGTCACACTCGGAGCCGACATCACCACCGCCGTGGAATCCCAAGTCCCTTCCTGGATCCACCCTGAATCGACATCGTTCTGGTCCAGACTGCGGGTAAAGATCTTCCTCGACGCTGCCTGCTTGAACAACACCTGGGCCCGCACCGTCAGGGTCGCCCCATTCTTCGTGAGCGTGGTCTTCTTCGGATCCACGGCGCAGAACGAATTCTGCAGCAGATTCGAAGCCGTCCCCGGAGCCACCGGACCCACGAAATACCCGCTCTCCCCATACAACCAGAGCCCGTTCCCCGGCACGTCGTAGTGCAGGTAGCAGAACGGCAACCCTCCTCCGTCCCACTCCGCCGCAAACAGCATCTGCGCCCACCGCAGTGTCGAAGCCCCCGCCGCCGATCGGAACCCAAAATCAAAACTCTGTACCGAGCTATCCCCCGAAACCGGCACCGCACTCAAAGGCGTGGTCCCCATTGGGAACCCGGGCTGAAACCCGCTCAGGATCGGAGTTCCACTGCTCAACGGTTGCGCCAATCCGAACTGGCCCGACTGATTCGAGCCCCACGCCAACAAACTGCCATC
Organism: Acidobacteriota bacterium; assembly: GCA_017307505.1. Taxonomy (GTDB): domain Bacteria; phylum Acidobacteriota; class Terriglobia; order Bryobacterales; family Bryobacteraceae; genus Paludibaculum. The sequence continues at coordinate 78,098 of JAFKEE010000036.1, forward strand.
CCTCTTCCACGCCAGACTATGCTGGCCGCCTGCGCTGACACCCGCTACCCCATACAACCCCGCTACCTGAACCGGCTGGAACGACGGAGACGAAGCAGGCAAACCCAACTGCGCTTGCGCGTTGTCGCCCCATGTCCAGACCGTGCCATCAGACCGCACAGCCATCGCATGTCGGTCGCCGGCCGAGATCCCTACGACGCCAGTGAGACTGTTCGCTCTCGCGATGCCTAGAACCGGGGACATGGGAACCCCGGCACCCAACTGCCCAGCTCCGCTCTCGCCCCAAGTCCAGACGCGTCCCTCCCGATCCAAAGCCAGCGAGAAGGCATCGCCTGACGAGATTGCGATGATGTTGGTCAGTCCTTCTACCGCGGCAGGCGCAAAGCGCTGTACCCGGCTCCCATCCCCAAGTTGGCCCTTGTCGTTGCGGCCCCATGTCCAGACGGTGCCGTCGTCTTTCAGGACCACGCTGAAACCATTGCCGGCAGCCACATCCACCACGTTCTGAAGCCCGTCTACTAGCCAAGGAGAGAGCAGGTACTGCATGTTGTTACCCAGTTGCCGATAGGTGTTGTCGCCCCACACCCACACCGACCCGTCACTTCGTGAGGCCAGGCTGTGTGTCGCGCCTGCGGCGACCCGCGTCGCCAGAATCAGACCATTGACATATGCCGGGCTCAACTTATTTACTGTGGTCTGATCGCCAATCGAGCCATTAGTATTCAATCCCCAGGCTTGGACTCGCCCCAGCGGTCCCGCTGCCAGATTGTGACTGAAGTCTCCTGAGAGTGCGGTAATGCCGCTCAACCCGGGAACAGGCACGGCGCTCGTGCGATTGACAATCGTGCCATCACCAATCTGCCCCGAACCGTTGTTGCCCGCCGCCCAAACGGTACCGTCGCTTCGCAGAACCGCGGTATGGCCAGTGCCCGCTGCTATCCTCTGTCCAAGGTTCACGGGGATGGGCGCGGTTTCTGAACAGGTATCACTCAGATCCCGGGTAACAAGTTCGGCAGTTCCTGCGTAGATCGCCTGAACTGAACTATCGTTCAGCAGTACCTCAATCTCAAACGCAGAAGCCGCCACGGCCGCGACGCCGCTCGGAGCATTCACATTGACTCCGGATCCAAACCAGGCGTCCCAGGCCCACACAGAGCCATCCGCGCGCAAGGCCACTGTAAAGAATTCGCAGGAGATCTGCACCACATCGGTAAATGAGGCAAGCTTTACGGGGCTCAGTTCCGTGGCGCCAAATGAACTCCCCAACTGCATGTAATAGTTGTCGCCCCAGCCCCACAATGTGCCATCACTCCGGATTGCGGCACTGTGACCAGTGCCTGCTGCTACCGCCACGGCCGTGAAGGCCGGAATCTGAAAAGGAGCGCTTTTCGATACTGTTGTCCCGTCACCCAACTGGCCGAAGTAGTTCATCCCCCACGCAAAAACTGCGCCGTCGCTCCGTAAGGCAAGGTTGTGCGAATTGCCCGCCGCAATCGCCACAATGCCTGTAAGGCCAGGCACCTGCTGCGGATGGCCTGTGTTGCGAAAAACCGAGGGTATTCCAAGCTGCCCGTCGGAATTGCTACCCCACACCCAGACGGTTCCGTCACTTTTCAATGCCAGGGAATGATAGGCACCCGCGCCAACCGCAACGACATTGCTGAGACCGGGCACGATCCGAGGAGTCAATCGCATGTGATCTGTCGTGATGTCATCGCCCAGAGTTCCATCCTTTCCTAGGCCCCAACTCCAGACGGTAGAGTCCGCTCGAATCGCCAGGGAATGGAAGTCACCCACAGACACGGCCGTGACGTTGCTCAAGCCGATGCAGACCGGTACCGGACGGGTGATCGTCGTTCCATCACCTAATCGTCCAGAGTCGTTGAAGCCCCATGCGCGGACCGAGCCGTCAGGTCTGACAACCATGGCGAGCTGTCCATTTCCAGCAAGGCGCATCGACGGGGACGGCGCACTCGGAATGGTTAGTGCCCCTCTGGGTGGGATTGCGCCCATCGTTGGAATCGCGCCGGTAGTGTTTCGTGTCTGCTTGTTGCCCTGCCCCGCTTCCCCAAGCCCGGGCTGCGCGCTGGCTGCAACAGTCACGACAGCCCAGCCCGTGGCAACATCCAATGCAGCACCGGCAAACTCAAAGGTACGAAGGTTTCCGTTCGACGTCAGTCGCAGTTGATGATCCGTGACGGCTACCTCGCCCATCGCATCCAACCACTCCGCCGACAACCGTGGACCTGTAAACTCGAGCCCCAACTCCGCAGGCCGTTCTTCCTCACCCAATACCCGCGGCGTCCCCGCCGCATTCTCCACGCCACGTCCCCAAACCCAAATCCGACCCTGCCCATCCAACGCATAGCCCACACCACGGCGCGTGGTCACAGCCCGAACATCGCTCAATCCCTCGACGCGCACCGGCTCCGTCACCAGCTTCCGGGCATCGCTTCCGGCAATCCCACTCCAGTTCGAGCCAAATACCCAAACCGTCCCGTCACTCTTCAGAACAACCGTGAACAAAGCGCCCGCCGCGACCATCGACACATCGCGCAAGCCCGGCACAATACCCGGTCGCATATGGTTCACCAGCGACCCATCACCCAACTGACCCTCGGAATTCGCACCCCATGTCCAGACCGTCCCATCACTCTTCAAAGCGACGGAATGCTGTGCCCCGGCAGCAATCGCAGTGGCGTCGGAAAGTCCCGGAACCTCAATAAATCCGGCCCTCGCAGCGCGATCGCCGGTACCCAGTTGCCCGTACAGATTCTGGCCCCAGCCCCAAACCCGGCCTAGCGAAGTCAAAACAAGAACATGACCGCCTGTTTCCGGCACGGCCGCGCGCCGCGCCCCCTCAATCTCACCCAGGGTTCGGAGGGAATAGGGCGCCGGACCCTGCACCTGCTGTTCCAGGAGATAAATCCGCTCAGCACCCCGGCTCGGGGTAGCAAAACTCAAAAGAGCCGCTATCGTGATCGGCGACAGGCAGCGGGCTAAACTGCAAAACCGCGATTTCAATTTGCTCGAATTCAATTCGTACATTCCTGGATTCCTGAAGGTAATCCGATCCTATCATCTGTATATTGTCGCCGCTCGAGCCCCCTCCTACCGGCGAGGCCACAAACAGGCAGGGCGGCCCGAAGACAGCCGCCCCTCCATTCAACGCAGAATGTCCCTATTTCCCTACGGCACCACCCAATTCCCAGTCAGCACCCACCCCGAATCCCGCCGCAACGCATCCATCGACCGCTGGAACAATTTCTTGCTCCCCGTCATCGGACTCTTGAACGTAAACGGCGACGAGATCACCAACTGCCCCGCATTGTTCTGCACCGTAGTCCCGGCCGTATTGATCGAACACGCCGAACTCTGCAGCACCGTCGAGCTCACCCCCGGCTTCACCGGACCCAGGAAGAACCCAACATCGCCCGAGTACATCCAAAGCCCATCGCCCGCCCGGTCGTAGTGCAGATAGCAGAACGGCTGCCCGCCCCCATCCGCCGCGGCCGCCACCAGGAACTGCACCCACCCGCCCGTCGAAAGTGGCAGCCCCGAAGCATCGGTGAAGGTGGCCACAAACGTCGGCGATGCCCCGCTCCCGGAATTAGGACTCACACTGGGAGGGTTCATCAGGACTGCCATGGAATCCCAAGTCCCTTCCTGGATCCACCCCGAATCGACATCGTTGAAATCCAGGCTGCGCGTAAAGATCTTCCGCGACGCTGCCTGCTTGAACAACACCTGCGCCCGCACCGTCAGAGCCGCCCCATTCTTGGTGATCGTGGTCTTCTTTGGATCCACGGCGCAGAACGAGTTCTGCAGCAGATTCGAAGCCGTCCCCGGAGCCACCGGACCCACGAAATACCCGCTCTCTCCATACAACCAGAGCCCATTCCCCGGCACGTCGTAGTGCAGGTAGCAGAACGGCAATCCGCCTCCATCCCACTCGGATGCAAACAGCATCTGCACCCACCGCAGCGTCGAAGCCCCCGCCGCCGACCGGAATCCAAAATCGAAGCTCTGCGCCGAGCTATCCCCGGAAACTGGCACCGCGCTCAAAGGCGTGGACGCGACCGGATACCCCAATTGAAATCCACCCAGTATCGGCGTCCTATACATGGTCTTCTCGGCCAATCCGAATTGCCCGGTCCAATTCCAGCCCGAAAACCAGAGCCTGCCATCGCGCTGCCAGATAGCACTATACGTCTCACCCAAACTTACGGCCGCCACGCCTTGCAAGGCGACCTGGATCGGCAATAACGTCGGCTCCCCTACTATTGGAAGGGCCGTTCCCGCCTGACCATAGCTGTTGCTGCCCCAACTCCAGAGCCCGCCATCTGCTCTGATCGCCATAGCCGCACCCTGTCCGACACCGATATCCACTACGTCGGTGATGTCGACTCGCACGAGTCCCAACACCGGGTACAGGTTCGGACCATTCCCGAGAATGTCTGTGTAGTCATTCGTCAACATCCACACGGTGCCGTCACGTTTCAGGGCCATTGCTGCGTCGATATTCACGCGGACAGCGGCTACATCATTCAATCCCTCCACCTGGACAGGGACGGGGAACTCCTGCGATTGGGTGTTTCCGAATAGCGTACCCCACATCCATACGGTTCCATCGGACTTCAAAGCCAGGCTGATTACACCACCTGCGGCGATTTCGACAACCCCCTGGAGCCCAGGGACTTGAGTAGGCACGAAACGGTCGATCTTGGTGCCATCGCCGATCTGGCCATAGTAGTTCGACCCCCAGCACCAGACGGAACCGTCGCTCCTCAGAGCCATGCTGTGCTGGCCGCCGGCTGAGATCTGAGTCACAGAGGTCAACCCGGGCACGAGCACCGGGCTCGAATGATCGGTCTGCGTACCATCCCCGAGCGCACCCGAATAGTTAGAGCCCCAACTTCTCACCAATCCGTCCAGACCCAGCGCCAGGGTGTGCATTGCACCTCCGGAGGCCGTTGCCATCTGGCTCAGGCCGGGCACTTTTGCCGGACTGGTAACATCGGGCCCGGCGAACCCGATCCCAAGCTGGCCGTAGCTATTCTGTCCGCCCGTCCATACACTGCCATCCTCGCTAACGCCAACAAAGTGAAGGCCCCCGACGGAAAGGCGGCGCTTCGGTGCCTGTGCCGCCGGAGGCGTGAACCGGCAGAATGTCTCAGCAGCAGGTAACTCGGGAGTCACGCTTCTCGTGATTCCGGGCCTGCCCAGTTGGCCCATATCGTTTGAGCCGGCCAGTCGCACCGTCCCATCGCTGAGCAACACGCCAAAGTGGGTGTAACTGGCTGCAACTCCGATGGCCACTGAAGGCAGCGCTACCTGGCTCAGGCCCGGTGATACAACGGCGCCGCTGTAGTCGTCGCTCCACGCACCTCGAAACGACCAAACCGATCCATCCCCCCTGAGAATCAGAGTCAGAGATTCACCGCCGGACACTTGCACCACGTCTGAAAAATTCGTGATTTGCAGAGGTCCTATAATGCCATGCGCGGCTACGGGCAACACATTCACAAAACCATCGCTGGCACCCCAGCCCCACAATGTGCCGTCATTCCGGATGGCGTAGCTCACCACCATTCCAGCTGACACCGAAGCCGCCGTCACTCCTGCCACATTGGTGGGCGCCAGGCGATTCACCGTGGTCCCGTCCCCAACCTCCCCTTGAGAATTCTGGCCCCAGGCAAAGACTGCACCATCATTCTTCCTCGCCAGGCTGTGGTATGCACCGGCCGCAATGGATGTGATTCCAGTCAGGCCAGGCACCTGGACTGGGCTCGAACGAGTAGTTAGCGTGCCGTCGCCCAACTGACCGTTGGAATTGTCGCCCCATGCCCACACGGTGCCGTCGCTGCGCAGCGCCAGTGTGTGGTAAATCCCTGCGGCAATGGCCACCACCCCCGTCAAGGAAGGAACTCGGAACGGAGAAAACCGATGGTGCATCGCCTCCAAGCCATCGCCAAGCGACCCGTAAACCCCGAACCCCCAGGTCCAGACAGTTCCATCGGTTCTCAGTGCGACTGTATGAGCTCCCTTCGTGGATATGGCCTTTACCTCGCTCATCAACCCACACACTGGACGGTTTCTTTGGACAGCCGTACCATCCCCGAGATTTCCGGTCCTGTTGTCGCCCCATACCCGCAAGCCGCCATCTGCTTGGACTGCGTATATGCTCGAATAGCCAATCACAAGCTGCTGGTATCCGCTACCGCTCGCCGCGGCATTTGAACCGGCCTGGCTCCTTGCCCCCGCCGTTCCTCCTGCTGCCGCAGCAAGCGACCTACCTGCCCCCGTCCTACTGCTCGCAGCGCCGCTCGTTCCACTTCCCCCCTCACTTGCGATCACGGCAACTGCCCAACCCGCCGCCACATCCGTCGCCGTACCCTCCATCGCAAACGTCCGCGAGACCCTGCCTTCCCTCATCCGCAGCACCCCACTCACAGCATCAATACCCGTCCCGAACCACTCCGCTGACAAACGCGGCCCCGTCGACACCAGCCCTGACACCAACTCGCGCTGCGTTCCACTCAACACCCGCGGCGTCCCCACCGCATTCTCCACGCCACGTCCCCAAACCCAGATCCGACCCTGCCCATCCAACGCATACCCCACGCCGCGCCGCGTAGCGACGGCCCGAACATCGCTCAATCCCTCGACGCGCACCGGCTCCGTCACCAGCTTCCGGGCATCGCTTCCCGCAATCCCATTCCAGTTCGAGCCAAATACCCAAACCGTCCCGTCACTCTTCAGAACAACCGTGAACAAAGCGCCCGCCGCGACCATCGACACATCGCGTAAACCAGGCACGATACCCGGCCGAGCCCGGTTCACCAGCGATCCATCACCCAACTGCCCCTCGGAATTCGCACCCCAGGTCCAGACCGTCCCATCACTCTTCAAAGCGACCGAATGCTGTGCCCCGGCAGCAATCGCAGTGGCGTCAGAAAGTCCCGAAACCTCAACAAATCCGGGCTTCACCGCGCGATCGCCGGTTCCCAGTTGCCCGTGCAGATTCTGGCCCCAGCCCCAAACCTGGCCCAGTGAGGTCAGAACAAGAACATGCCCGCCTGTTTCCGGCAGCGCCGCCCGCCGCGCACCCTCAATCTCACCCAGGGATCGGAACGAATACGGCGCGGAACCCCGCACCTGCTGTTCCAGGAGGTAAATCTTCTCAGCGCTCCAAACCGGAGCCGCTACACATACCCACGCGGCGGCAATACCAATAGCCGCCCGACACATCGACATGTTGACCTTCCTAATTCACCGAGGCAGGTGAGCTTATTCGAACAAAAGGAAGGCCAATTCTACCAGACGTCGCCGCCACAAAATCAATGGCTCGCAACACCCCAGCTCTTATTCGGCTGCGGTCCGAGTTCCACTTCCAACACTCCTCCGGCAACCAATTCCTTGTGCGTCACCCAGAACCGGCCCGTCAAGGGCTTGCCGTTCAGCTTCGTCGACTGGATGTAGACATGGCCCGGCTTGGCATTGTGCGCCACCACCGTGAACGTCTTTCCCGGATAGAACTTCGGATCCAACTGGAACGTAACCCTTTCAAATAAAGGACTTGTGATCTCATACCGGGGCTCGGCTTCCGCGCCGCCCTGCACGTCAAACAGGCCCGCCGCCATCAGCACGCCCAGTGCCCCCATCTGCCCCTGGTCCTCATCGCCGTTGTATCCGCCATTCGGCGTGGCGTTCCCAAAGACCTCATCTTTCACCCGCCGAACCCAATACTGCGTTAGCCACGGAGCCCCCGCATAACTGAACAAATGCGCCATATGGCAGGCCGGCTGATTCTCGTAATCCACCCAGTTCTCGCCATGTTTTCCATGCGGCGTAATAAACCGCGCGGGCGCGGCTTTTTCGAATTGTCCCTGCAGTTTTTCGATGAACTTTTCCCGCCCGCCTAACGCCTCGATCAGGCCCGGGATATCCTGCATGACGTAGTAGGTATAAATGGCCGCGTTGCTTTCGACAAACCCGCGGCAGTTCGACCCCTGGCAGGTGGGCGCAAAGGGCTCCAGCCACGACCCGTCCATGTTCTTCGGCCGGATCCAACCCGTTGATTTATCAAAGAGATTTCGCCAGTTTCCCGATCGCTTCTGGAACAGAGCCGCATCGTCCTTCTTGCCCAGCGCCTCGGCAAACCGGGCCAGGGTCCAATCCTGATAGGCATACTCCAGAGTCTGCGCGGCGCCTTCTCGATGCCCGCCGGTCCCGAAGTTGCCTAACGGCACGTAACCCCTTTCGACGTAATACTTCATGCCGCCGCCTTCGGCGTTCGGGCCCGCTTCATAGCCCGCGTGATCGCGGATCCCGCCAGGAAACGCGTTCTTGCGCGACCCCTCATAGGCAGCCTTCACGTCGAAATTGCGGATACCCTTCTGGTACGCCGCCGCGATCAGCGGTACCGCCTGATCGCCCACCATCACGAAGGTGTAATTGCCGCCGCTGGGGCCCCTCGCGATCATGCCGCCGTTCGTATAGTAATCGACCAGCGACTGCGTCATGTCACCCATCAGCTTCGGGTAAGCAATAGACCACAGGACATTTAGCGTCCACTGCGAACCCCAGAAGGCGTCGGAATTGTAGGTGCTGCGCGCAGGTTGGCCCTTCGCATCCAGTTCCACCTGGCGCACCACCGGCTTGTCCCCGGTGTTGTCGATATACTTGCCATTCACATCGCTGAACGTCCGGCGGCCCAGCAGCGAATGCCACAGATCGGTGTAGAACTTCGTGCGCTGCGCCGGGGTGCCGCCCGTGATCGACACCTTGCCAAGCCACTCATTCCATTCCTGTTTGGACTCCCGCACGACGCGTTCAAAGTCCCAGTGGGGCAACTCTGTCACTAGGTTCAGCCGCGCCTGCTCCTCGCTCACATACGAGATCGCCACCTTCATCTGGACCTGACCGGGCTGGGCAAACTTGAAATGAACGTACGCGCTCCCGCCCTTGCTCCAGTCGCCGTAGCCATCGAAGGCCTTGTCCAACTGGACGACAAAGTACACGATGACGGGTTTCTTGCGGCGGATCGTCGGCGCCAGCACGGTATAGCCCGCGAGTTCCCGGTCGCTCACCCGGCGGATCCTGGCGTCCGGCGGCGCGTCCATCATGGCCAGCTTGGCCGCCGTATCTATATAGATATAGGCGTCTTGCGCTGCCGGGAAGCTGTAGCGATGCAGCCCGACGCGCTTCGTCGACGTCAGCTCCGCCGTGATCTTGTAGTCCTCGAGATAGACCTTGTGGTAGCCCGCTTTTGCGATTTCCTTGTCGTGGCTGAAAGCCGACTTGTAGGCCTCATAGCCGGCCGGGCCTTTCATCTCGCCGGTCGCTGGCATCACCGGAACCGCCGCCAGTTGCCAGTCATGCACGTGGCTGAAGCACCGTATGTACTTCTCGCCGTAGAGGTAACCGGCATTCCAGTCCCCGTCGACGCCGGTGTCGGGACTGAGATTCACCATTCCGAAGGGGCGGCTCGCGGAAGAAAAGAAGAACCAGCGGGACTTGTGCGTGTCGATGAGCGGGTTGACCTCATCGGCGGGCGTCACCTGCGCACGGCAATCCGCCGCGGCGCCTAACAACAGGGCGGCAGCCGCCGCGCGGACACACTTGCTGAACACTGCTTAGTCCTTTCGAATCACACGCCTGCCTTCAACGCGGTAAGCTCCGCTGAGGATCAGGGCGATGGCCTCGCTGAAGATTCGGTGCTCTTCCACCAGGATCCGGGCCGCCAGGGTATCGGCCGTATCTCCATCCAAAACAGGCACTATCGCCTGCGCCACAATGGGGCCGGTATCCAGCCCGGCATCCACGAAATGCACCGTGCAGCCGGAGAACTTGACCCCGTAGTCCAGAGCCAGCTGCTGCACATGCAGCCCCGGAAATGACGGCAACAGGGACGGGTGGATGTTGAGAATCCGGTCGCGATAGGCCTCCAGCAGCGGAGTCCCCACGCGCCGCATAAAGCCCGCCAGGATGATCAGATCGATCCCCAGCGGAGCCAGTTTCTCCACCACCATGGCCGCATAGGTATCGGTATCGATCCCTTTGGACGGCAGGGAAATCGCCGGCAAACCCAGTGTTTCCGCCGTTTCCAGGGCCTTAGCTGTAGGCATGTTGGCCACCACGGCGGCGATCTCCGCCTCTAATTTCCCGTCGCGGATTTGGCGCGCAATGGCCTCGAAGTTCGACCCGCGGCCCGATACCAGAATCGCCAGCTTCTTCACTTGTAGATCACTCGTCCCTTGCCGCGCGGCTGAGCAACGATCTTACCGATCTCATAGAACGGTTCCTTCATGTGCTTCAACAGCCGCATCGCCTTGGCGGCTTTCTTCTGTGGAATCACGAGGATCATGCCGATGCCGAGGTTAAAGGTCCGGCGGTAATCGTCGTCCGGCACGTTCCCCAGGCGGCGCAACAGTTCGAATACGGGCAGGATAGGCCAGGAGCCAAGCTTCACTTCAGCCGCCATACCCTTGGGCAGCACGCGCGGGGTATTGTCCGTGATGCCGCCTCCGGTGATGTGGGCTGCGGCGGAAAGCAGGTTTGCTTTCAATAGCTTCTGGATGGGCTTCAGGTAGCTGCGGTGCACCTTCAGCAGTTCATCGGCGAGGGTACAGTCAAGCTCCGGCAGGAATGTTTTTGGCGTATATTTGCCTACTTCAAAGAGCAGCTTGCGAGCCAAAGAATAACCATTCGTGTGCAGACCGGTGGAGGGTAGCCCCAACAGCAGGTCGCCGGGCTGTACGTTCTTGCCGGTCAATAGCTTGGACTGCTCGGCCGCACCGACGATGAAGCCCGCCAGGTCGTATTCGCCCGGTTGGTAGAGGCCCGGCATCTCGGCCGTTTCGCCGCCGATCAGCGCGCAGCCATTCTCCTCGCAGGCCTTGCCCAGGCCGGTCCCGATCTGTCCGGCCACCTCGGCATTCAGTTTGCCGACGGCGAAATAGTCCAGGAAAAACAAGGGCATAGCGCCCTGTACGGCGATGTCATTGACGCAGTGGTTCACCAGATCCTGACCCACCGTGTCGTGCCGGCCAGTCATAAAGGCGACTTTGATCTTGGTGCCTACGCCATCGGCTGAGGAGATCAAGACGGGCCGCTTGTAACCTGCCAGCCGGTACATCGCGCCAAAACTACCGATATCCGTCAGCACGCCTCTCGTAAAGGTCTTCTTTGCAGCTACCTTGATGTAGCCGACAGCACGGTCCGCCTCGTCAATGTTGACGCCGGCGTCTTGGTAGCGGATGGTTTTCTTAGTAGGCATCGCTGAAGTACCAGTCTAAAATACAGGGATTCTCCATGCGCCAAAGAATATTTGTCCTCACTCTATTGGCCTGCGCGTTCATACCGTTGCAGGCCGAGGTTCCCTCCTTAGTGGCGATCCAGGACGCCCGCATCGTCACCGTCAGCGGAGCCGTCATCGAGAAGGGGACGGTCGTCCTCAAGGACGGCATCATTGCCGATGTCGGCCCCAGCGCAGCCGTTCCGGCCGGGGCCTGGGTGGTTGATGGCAAAGGGCTTACGGTCTATCCGGGTCTGATTGACGCCTTCAGTACCTGGGGCCTTCCGGAGGCGCCGGTTCAGGTCTCTGCCGCCGGCGGCCGGGGCGCCCAGGCTTCTGCGACACCCGGACAGACTGCTCCTCCAAGGTCTCGTGGTCCTGAAGACCGGCCCGGCACGAACAGCTGGGTGATGGCGGCCGATCTCGTTAAAAATACTGAACGTCGCGTGACTTTAGCGCACGGCGGCGGGTTTACCACCGCGGTGACCTTCCCCCGGCAGGGCCTGGTGGGCGGGCACGGGGCGGTTGTGAATCTGGGCGGCGAGACTTCCGGGGCCATGATCGTCGAGCCTGACGCCGGTCTTTACATGTCCACAACTCCCTCAGGCTATTTGGGTTACCCGAATTCGCTGATGGGCGTGCTGGCTTACTTCCGGCAGCTCTGGATCGACGCCAACTACTACAAAATGGCCAAGGAGATGTACGCGAAGTCGCCCCAGACGATTCCGCGCCCTGCCTACGACCGCGCCCTGGAAGGAGTACTCAGCACAAAACGGGTGCTGCTGCCAGCCGCCGGCCCGGTCCAGATGGAGCGTATGGTCAAGCTGGGCAAAGAGTTACAGACATCCGTCGTGCTCTGGGGCGTGACCGAGGGCTACCGCATGGCCGACGAATTGAAGAAGTCCGGCACGCCGGTGGTTCTGAATGTGAAGTGGCCGACGCGCGAACGGGACCGTGATCCGGATCTGATTGACACCATGAAGGTTCTGGAGCACCGGGACAAGGCTCCGACGGCCCCGATTGTCCTGGCCAAGGCCGGGGTGAAGTTCGCTGTCTCGTCCGACGGCCTGGATGCCCCGAAGGACATCCTGAAGGCCCTCAAGAAATCGATCGACATGGGGTTGCCCAAGGAAGCCGCGATTCGCGCACTGACGCTGAGCGCCGCCGAGATCTACGGTGTCGATCAGCGGATGGGTTCGATCGACAAAGGGAAGATGGCGAACCTCGTCGTGGTCAAAGGCGACCTGTTCGACGAAAGGTTGACGATAGCAATGATTTTTGTTGACGGAGTCAAGTATTTGCCGCCGCCGGATCCACCGCAAACACCGGGCGGAAACGCGGGCGGTAACCGTCCGTCGACCGTGGATCAGGAGGAGAACTAGACCATGCGAACGATCCTACTTGGCCTCCTGACACTGGTGGGCCTCTCGGCGCAGAACACCGTCGTCATTCAAAACGGAATTATCCATACGGTTACCAAGGGAACCATCACCGGTTCCGTCGTGATCGTGAATGGGAAGATCACCGAGGTCGGGGAGAAGGTGATGACCCCGGCCGGAGCGAAGATCGTGGACGCGAGCGGCAAGCACGTGATCCCGGGCATCATCGACTGCCACACGCACATCGCCGTCGATGCGATCAACGAAGGCAGCGTCTCTGTCAGTTCGATGGTGGGGGTCGATGACGTCGTCAACAACGAGCGCATGGACATCTATCGCGCGCTGGCCGGCGGAGTCACGACGGCCAACGTGCTGCATGGCAGCGCCAACGCGATTGGCGGCAGGAATGTCGTGTTGAAGATGCGCTGGGGCAAAGATGCGGACGGGTTGGTTTTCAAGGAAGCGAAGCCCGGCCTGAAGATGGCGCTGGGTGAGAACCCGAAGCGGCAGGGCATGCAGACGACCGGCTTCGGCGCGCAGGCCGGACAGCAGAATCTGCGCTATCCCGGTACGCGTATGGGCGTGGAGGATGTGATTCGCGAAGCCTTCACGAATGCCAAGGAATACCAGAAAGAGTGGAAGGACTACGAGGCGAAGAAGGCGAGGGGCGAGATGGCGCTGCCACCGCGGCGCGACCTGCAGCTGGAGACGCTGGTGGAAGTGCTGGAAGGAAAGCGCCTGGTGCATGCGCACTGCTACCGCGCCGATGAAATCCTGATGCTGTTGCGGGTCTCGCAGGAGTTCGGCTTCAAGATCGCCACCCTGCAGCATGTGCTGGAAGGCTACAAGGTGGCCAAGGAGATTGCGGCGGCGGGCGTGGGCGCGTCGACGTTCTCTGACTGGTGGTCGTACAAGGTGGAAGCCTATGACGCCATTCCTTACAACGCCGCGGTGCTGCAGAAGAAAGGCGTGCTGGTGAGCCTGAACTCGGATGACGCAGGCGGGGCCGAGCTGATGCGGCGGCTGAACACTGAAGCGGGCAAGATCATGAAGTATGGCGGCGTGACAGAAGACGAAGCGCTGGCGATGATCACGATCAACCCCGCCAAGCAGTTGGGCATCGACCAGTATGTGGGCTCGATTGAAGCCGGCAAGCAGGCGGATCTCGTGATCTACGACAAGGATCCGCTGTCGATCTTCTCCAAGGTAGAGAAGGTGTTCATCGACGGGCAGCAGTACTTCGACCGGGACGGCGACATGAGCGCGCGGCCGCGCAAGGAGGCCGAGAAGAAGGGCCTGCTGGAGAAGGAAAAAGAGACCGAACGGCGGAATGCGCCGCAGACGAGGAGGCCTTCGTGAGAAGCCGCGGATTGTTGGGAATCATCCTGGCCGCCAGTGTTTATGCGGGCGCGAACGATACGATGCTGATCCGGAATGCGACCGTGCATCCGGTTTCCGGGCCGAAGCAGGAGAACGTTTCGGTGCTGGTGGTGGACGGCAAGATTGCCGAAGTGGGCGCGAAGATCGCGACGAAGGGCAAGATCAAGATCGTCGAAGGCAAGGGCCTGCATGTGTATCCGGGCATGATCGATTCTGGTTCACCGGTGGGCATGTCGGAGATCAGCTCGGTGCGCGAGACGACGGATACAGGTGAGCTCGGGGACTTCAACCCGCAGCTCCGCGCGCTGATCGCGGTGAATCCGGAGAGCGAGCATATTCCGGTGGTGCGGGCCAACGGCATCACGTCGGTGATGGTGCTGCCGGGTTCGATGGGCGGCCGCGGCGGTGGTGGTGGCAGCATCATCAGCGGCCAGGTGTCGATGATTCACCTCGACGGCTGGACCTGGGAGGAGATGGAGATCAAGCGGGATGCCGCGCTGCAGCTGGTATGGCCGGCGATTGCCTCGCGCGGGCGTGGCGCGACCGACGACGACCTGCCTCCGGCTTTGGCCGCGCGGCGCATGACGTTTGCGCAGGCGAAGCGGAACCAGGAAGAAGAGGTTCGCAAGCTGAAGGAGTTTGTGGAAGCGGCACGGCGGTATCAGAAGGCCAAGGCGGGCAAGGAGCCGGGGCTGAAGCCGGATCTGAAGTTCGAAGCGATGCTGCCGGTGCTGGATGGCAAGCGGCCGATCATGGTGCTGGCTTCGCGGGAACGGGAGATCCGGGAAGCGGTGGATTGGGCGGAACGCGAGCGGTTGAAGATCGTGCTGGCCAATGTGCGCGAGCCCGGCAAGATGACGGAGGAGCTGGCGAGGAAGAAGATCCCGGTGATTCTGGGGTCGCCATTCACGACGCCGATCGACGATGACGCTGCTTATGATGAGCCATTCACGCTGGCGGCCCTTCTGAACAAAGCCGGGGTGAAGATTGCGTTCGCGAGTTTCGGAACGCAGTTTGCGCGGAACCTGCCGTATGAGGCGGGCCAGTCGGTGGCGTTCGGACTGCCCTATGATGAGGCGCTGAAGTCGGTGACTTTGAACGCGGCGGAGATCTGGGGTGTCGCGGATCAGTATGGGTCGATTGAGCCGGGGAAGTGGGCGGATCTCGTCGTGACGGATGGGGATCTGCTGGAGGTGAAGACGAACGTCAAGATGATGTTCATCAAGGGGGCTCCGGTGGATCTGGAGTCGAAGCACACGAAGCTGTACAAGAAGTATCTGGCCCGGCCGTAGCGGGGTCGGGCTGGTGATTCCGGGGAGGCTGGCTTTCGGGCTGGCCTCCTTTTTTATTTGTGGGAGCTTGGGGTCTTCGTTGGGATGGTGGGATTGACGTTGGGGTTTTGGTGAAGGCGTTCGCCAAGGGCGGTTCGGCGCGCATTCAGCGCTAACCGTCCAGACGGAAGTCCGCAGCCAGATTCCTGCTATCTGTGTGGATCCGTGTGAATCTGTGGCTCTCATTTACTGGCCACAGATTCACACGGATTCACACGGATAGCGTAGCGCCATCTGCCTGAAATTCCGAATGCTGACAGCTGAGAGCTGACAGCGGAAAGCTTTTGTCTTCATCCCCAACAGAGAGAGAACCCCAGCCCCATGCCCCCTGTCGTTACCCCCGGGCAATGCCACGCCCGAGGTCAAAGTGGGAAGGCAGTTCTATGGCTTGGGCAGAGGGGAATGCTCGGGGGCGTTAGTCGACTACGCCGCGCCAGGTTTTGCCCTTCTGGTCTCTTAGGATCACGCCGTAGCCGTCGGAGACTCCGGAGATGAAGTTGCCGTGGTCGTCCCGGAAGCGGTAGCGGATGGTGTCGTCCGCCATACGCTCGGCCATGCCTCGCCAGGATTGGCCGAACTCGTCTCGAAGATGGATGAACTCGCCATCCCCGGGACCCGAGATGTTGCGGTTCATCGAGTCCGTGAAGCGGTAGAAGCCGCCGGGCACGGTTGTCTTACTCCGTCTTCTTCGGTAAATCATGTGATCTGGCATAGTATCGGCGCTTGCCGGCCGGCACACTATAGGATGAATACCTGATGCGCGCAATTCTGCAACGAGTGAGCAAGGCCAGTGTGGAAGTGGAGGGCCGGATTACCGGAGCCATCGGCCAGGGGATCCTGGTGCTGTTGGGGGTCTCCCACCCCGACAGCGAGGCGGAGGCGGACTATCTGCTGGACCGGATTACCGGCTTGCGGATGTTCAACGATGCGGCCGGAAAGATGAACCTGAGCCTCAAGGACGTGGGCGGGAGTCTGCTGGTGGTTTCCCAGTTCACCCTGTATGGCGACACGCGGAAAGGCCGGCGGCCGAGTTTCGACCTGGCGGCTCCGACAGAGCAGGCCCGGCGGTTGTACGAATACTTCGTCCTGCAGGCGCGGGCCGCGGGTGTGCCCACGGAGACGGGCGAGTTCCAGGCGCACATGGACGTGCAACTGGTGAACGATGGGCCGGTCACCTTCGTGCTGGAGTCGAAGTAGTCGAAACCGGGCTTGCGCCCTATTCGCCGTACCTGGGGTCGATCTCGATGCCCAGACCGGGTCCGGTGGGCAGGGTGATGAAGCCATTCTCGGGGACCAGCGGCGTTTTCAGGATGCGCTTGCCTCCGGGCTCCATGATGAACTCCTGCGCGTAGCGGCAGACCGGCGTAGAGGCTACCATGTGCAGGCAGGCCGCCAGGCCGATGTTGTGCGAAGTGTCGTGGGGCGTGTAGCCCAGGCCGGCCGCATCCGCCATGGCTGCGATCTTCTTGCACTCGCTGACCCCGCCGGCCTTGGTGACGTCAGCCTGCACCATGTCGACGGCTCCGGCTTCGATCATCTTCTGGAAGTCGTAGCGGGTGTGATCCTGTTCGCCGCCGGCGATGAAGAGATCGAGCGCTGCATTCACCTTGGCGGTGGCCGCATAGTCAGTGAACGGGACGGGCTCCTCAAACCAGAACACATCGTACTTCTCGAGCATGCGTCCGATCTGGATGGCGCGGGGCACGCTGTAGCCGGAGTTGGCGTCGACCATGAACTCGGGCTTGGGTCCGATGGCGGAGCGCACTTCGCGCACCATGTCATGGTCAGGGTACTTGGGATCGGCGTCGAAGCCGTGGCGGGCCGCGATTTTGATCTTGGTGGCCGTGAAGCCGCTCTCGATGGCGGCGGCGCAGAGTTTGGCCTGGTCGACGGGGGCACGGTCGCGGCTGGTGTAGCTGGCGTACATGCGGATGCGGTCGCGCACGGCTCCGCCTAACAGCGTGGAGACGGGCACTCCGAGGGCCTTGCCGACTACATCGTGGAGGGCGATGTCGACGGCGGAGATGGCCATGGAGGCCGACTGGCCGCGGGTCTTGTAGAGGCCGATGTAGAGCTTCTGCCAGATCTCCTCAATGCGGAAGGCGTCCATGCCGAGGATGAGCGGCTTGAGCATCTCGGCGAAGGTGACGTTGAGCGGGCCGTTGGAAGGGCTGGGCTCGCCGACGCCGGTGATGCCGCCGTTGGTGTAGAGGCGGTAGAAGATGTAGCCGTTGGCGTTGACTGCCTTGAGGTCAGTGATTTTGAGGGGCGGCAGGCCTTTGAGGAGAGGCGCCAGGCCAAGGGCGCCGAGGAAGGCTCGACGTTTCATGCGTGAACATGATGTCACAGGTGGCGCCGGGTTGCAGAGCTGGGCACAGCCCCCAAAACACAACAGCCTCCCGAGGGGAGGCTTCAGGCAGTGCCATATGGCGTTTCGCGGCTTAACAGAAAACCCCCACGAGTTGAAGAGGCAGCGCCGACTGCCTGATCGCCGCTTGCGCCGCTGCGTTGAAGTCGCGTGGGTAGCCCGTCGCTGTCGCTCCGGGATGCGCGGGCGCCTTTGCCATTTTCGCAGCCGGCAGGGCCATGGGGACTCCTTCCGGAGTGCCGTCCGGGGCCGGGATTCGACCGGCCCCAGACGGAAGGTAACCAAGTGACATCGCGTCTCAGCACGAGCAAGGACAGTAAAAAGTCCGCAAGCGGAGACCTGCGAAACCAGGCTTTACTGCGGAGCAGGGTTGCGGTTCTGGAAGACGAGAACCGGCGACGGCTGGCCCGCGGTCCAGATGAACGAGTAGTTGGGGCTGGGTACGTTGACGAGCGCACCGTTGACATAGAGGGCGAGGAGTTGGGAGCCCTGATCCTCGGCGATCGTGTAAGAGCCGGCGCTCAGGCCGCAGACCTGCAGTTCTCCGTTGCCGTCGGCGAAGTAGCTGTTCACCACTCCCAGAGGATCCGTGACGTCGAATTGCCAGCCGGAGCCGGCCGCGTAGGCACCGCTGCTCTGGAGCAATTGCTTGGTGACGGAGAGGCAGAACGTGGCGGTGTCGTTCTTGGCCTTGAAGTTGTCCGACTTGGACGCGGACGGCATGAAGCCGTGGAAGCAGCCGTTGCCGCAGGGGTTGTCGACAAGGGTGGGGTCGCCGACGAAATTGGCGACCGGGGTGGCCCAGACTTTATAGGCGCCGCCGTTGTTCGGCGTGGGCGCGAAGTCCGTGGGGCAGGTGGCATTCGCGAGACGGATGGTGATGGCGCCCAGTTCGGTGTGATCCTGGTCGAGACCGATGGGATGCACGGGTCCACCGACGCCGGTGTAGGCAACAATCACGCCGTTCAGAACCTGGAATCTGCGATTGGACACTACGTCTGTGCTCAGCAGAGTTTTGCCACTGGGGTCGGTGACCTGGAAGTAATAGTCGCCATCGTCAAGGCCGGCGGCATGGGCCGGGGCATTGGGGCCCGGGCCGCCATCCAGGTACACGGCACACGTAGAGGAGTACTGATTGTGATTGACGGCCGTGCCATCGCCAAGAGTAGTGAAAATGGCTCCGCTGGAGGCTTTGGGTTGCGCTTTCACCGTGGCGGAAAAGATGACCAATCCGGCCAGAATTGAAGCCGCGGTGAGTGTTAGGGTTCGAAGCGTTTTCATTTTGATTTGTCTTCCGTTCAAGTGAGCAAGTCCTGTAGGGAGGAGATGCGGCGGCGGGTCAGAGACGGAAGCTGGCGTTTTCACGCACGGCTGCGACCTGGTGCGGCGACGGGGCTTTTCCTCCACAAAAGACCATCTAAGGTCTAAGCTACGGATTCAATTCTAGACGTACTAGAACCAAAGGCCCACCAGTAGAACACCGTATTTCCTCGGTGCAATCCCCGTGGAAACGCTTAAGGTTTCCTGACGAACGGAAGCGAAATAAAGTTCACCAAAGACTCTGGATTGGCCAGGGCGCTCACATTGGAGAGGGGCCGCCCCTGGATGGTGTCGCGGACGGCGATTTCGCTGAGCTTGCCGCTGATGGTGCGGGGCAGGTCGGTGACAGCGAAGACGTGGCGAGGGACGTGGTGGGGGCTGGCTCCGGTGCGGATCTGGCGGCAGATCCGGTCTTTCAAGTCCTCGGTGAGCTCAAGGCCGGGGCGGAGTTTGACGAAGAGGACGATTTCGACGTCATTCTCGATATTCAGTCCGATGACGAGGGATTCGAGCACCTCGTCGATGAGTTCCACCTGGCGGTAGATTTCGGCGGTCCCGATGCGGACGCCGCCGGGATTGAGGGTGGTATCGGAGCGGCCGGAGATAATGACGCCGCCGCGGGTGGTGATCTGGGCCCAATCCCCGTGATGCCAGACGCCGGGGAAGCGTTCGAAGTAAGCCGCGCGGTATTTGGCCTGGCCGGGGTCGTTCCAGAAGTAGAGGGGCATGGACGGGAACGGCGGGTGGCAGACCAGCTCGCCCATCTCGCCAACGACCGGTTCGCCCTGTTGATTGAAGACTTCGACGTGCATGCCCAGGCCGCGGACCTGGATTTCCCCACGATAGACGGGGCCGACAGGATTGCCGAGGGCGAAGCAGGAGACGATGTCGGTGCCTCCGGAGATGGAGGCGACCTGGATGTCGGGATGGATGTGGGAGTAGATATACTCCCAGCTTTCGAAGGGCAGGGGGGAGCCGGTGGAGAGGACGGTGCGGAGGGCCGAGAGGTCGTGGGAGGAGCGCGGGGAGGAGCCGGCCTTCTGCATTAGCATGAGGTACTTGGCGCTGGTGCCAAAGATGGTGACGCGGCTGGCGGCGGCCATGTCCCACAGGACGTCCTGGCGGGGATAGACGGGCGAGCCGTCGTAGAGGACGATGCAGGCTCCGGTGGCCAGGGCGCTGACGAGCCAGTTCCACATCATCCAGCCGCAGGTGGTGTGGTAGAAGACGCGGTCGTTCGGCTTCACGTCGGTGTGGAGGACGTGTTCCTTGAGGTGCTGGATGAGAGTTCCGCCGGCCCCGTGGACCAGGCACTTGGGGAGTCCCGTGGTGCCGGAGGAGAAAAGGATATAGAGCGGATGTTCGAAGGGGAGCTGGACGAAGGTGAGGGGCTTGGGCTGATAGAAGACGATCTCGTCCTGCCAGCGGATGGCGTGGGGGATGGCGCTGAGGTCCGGGTGGAGATCATCGAGCGTAACCACGATGGTCAGTTTGAGGGTGGGCAGGCCTTTGACGATCTCCGGCAGGCGGCCGAGGGTGTCGATGCGTTTGCCGTTGTACTGGACGCCGTCGGCCGCGATGAGGATTTTGGGTTCGATCTGGCTGAAGCGGTCGAGCACGCCCTGGACGCCGAAGTCAGGGGAACAGGAGGACCAGATGGCGCCGAGGCTGGCCGTAGCGAGCATGGCGATGACGGTCTCGGGGATATTGGGGAGCCAGGCGGCGACGCGGTCGCCTGTGCGGACGCCGGAGGCGTAGAGGGCCTGCGCGACGCGCGATACCTGCTGGTGCAGCTCATGATGGGTGAAGGTGCGCCGGTCGCCGTTTTCGTTCCAGGCGATGATGGCGGGCGAGTCGTCGTTGTAGCGGAGGAGGTTCTCGGCGAAGTTGAGGCGAGCTCCGGGAAACCAGGTGACCTGGCGGACGCCTTCCGCGGGCTCGGTCACAGCGGTGTAAGGGTGGGACGCTTTGACGCCGCAGAAGCGCCAGATGGCGGTCCAGAACTCGTCGCGGTTCTCGACGGACCAGCGCCAGAGGGAGTCGTAGTCGCGGTGGCCGGCCATGAAGCGGTCGAGGTTGGTGGCGGCGATGCGGCGGAGAGAGGGTCGCCAGATCATGCGGGCACCACCGTTCCAGTGAGATCGCCGAAGCCGATGCGGTAGCCGGAACCCTGGCACCAGCCGCGCAGCGTGACGGTGTCGCCGTCTTCTAGGAAAGCTCGGGTCTCGCCGGTGTCGAGGGTGAGGGGGCGGGTGCCGTTCCAGGCGAGTTCCAGGAGGGAACCGAAGGAATCGGGCGTGGGTCCGCTGATGGTGCCGGAGCCGCAGAGATCGCCGGGGCGGACCGGGGCTCCGTTGGAGGTGAGGTGTTGGAGTTGCTGGCGCATGGACCAGTACATATGGCGGAAGTTGGTGCGGGCGAGGCAGGTGGCGCGTGGAGCACCGGCGGGCTGGAGCCAGACTTCGAGATGGATGTCGTAATTGCGGGGCTCGGGGGTCTGGAGGTGCGGCAGGGGTTCGGGCTGCTGCGGAGGGCCGTCGACGAGGAAGGGCTCGAGGGCGTCGAGGGTGACGATCCAGGGGGAGATGGAGGTGAGGAAGCTTTTGGCGAGGAAGGGCCCGAGGGGCTGATACTCCCAGCGCTGGATGTCGCGGGCGGACCAGTCGTTGAGGAGGACGAGGCCGAAGATGTCCGTATTGGAGCCGAGGAAGAAGCCGGTTTCGAGCTCGATGTCGAGGCGGCGGCAGGGGGCGTAGACGGCGGTCTGGTTGTCGGCCGTGAGCTGGCCCTTGGGGCGGCGGACGGGGGTACCGCTGAGAGCGACAGTGCCACTTTTGCCGTGATAACCGATGGGCAGCCAGCGCCAGTTGGGCAGGAGAGGATTGGCTGGGTCGCGGAACATGCTGCCGACGTTGGTGGCGTGTTCGAGGGAGGAGTAGAAGTCGACGTAGTCGCCGATGCGGGCGGGCAGGAGGAGCTCGACGTCTTCGCTGCGGTGGAGGGCGGAACCGGGCTGATCTCGAAGTTCCGGGTTTTCGGCGTTCAGGAGCCAGGAGATTTTCGCGCGCAGTTCGCGCCAGGCGGCCGGACCGCGGGCCATGAGGGCGTTGAGGGAGTCGCCTTCCAGCAGGCCCAGTGCGGCGAGGTCGAGGATGTGATCGCCGATGGCGACGCCGGGGCGGGGATCGCCTGGTTTGGGCGTGAAGATGCCGAACGGGAGGTTCTGGAGTGGGAACGGATGATCTGGCGGTACGGGGACCCAGCTCTTCAGGGTGGGGTCATTCGGTTGATAAGAAGCCATGGCGTTCCAGGTGCTCAATTGGTTCCAGAAAGCTGCACGAACCGAAGCCGATGACGAACTTGCGGCGCAGCGTGGCGATCTCATCGAGAGTAAACGAGAATGGGCCGGCGTGGAAGTGGGTGGCGGTGAACTGGAAGTCGCCCCAACTGGCGGCCTCGATGAACCCGGCCAGATCGGTCTCGCCGGAGTAGGCGGCGAAGGCGGCGGCGAAGATGTTGAGGAAGCCGTGGAGGCGGGCGCCGACCTGGGGGTCGTGGTGGGGGACGGGGCTATGGAGACCGGCCGTGAACTTGATGGGTAAAGCGCGGCGGGCGGCCTCTAGAAGGAAGTGTTCGACGGCTTCGGCGGGCGGAATGGTGTCGGGGGTGAGTCCGCCGGTGCGGAGTTTGACGCCGCCCGAGGTGGGGAAGCGGTTGGTGATTGAGCCGCGCCAGTCAACTTCGTGGAAGACGGGGAGGCCGGTGGGGGTGGCGAGAGATCCGGCGACTTCGAGGGTTTCGACCTGTGGGGGCAATTCGGGCAGGTGGATAGCTTCGCCGCGGCAGACGAGGGCGATGCGGGCAGGCAGGGGGTCCGCTTTGGAAAGAAGGTCGAGCGGCAGGACGAAGCGGGCCAGCATGGCGGCGCGCGGGTGGCGCTGGTAGAAGGTGTAGTTGCCAAGCGCTGTGGGCAGATCGAGCCGCGCGGGCGGGAAGAGGCCCGCGTAGTCGAGGATGCCGTCGAGGAAGGCGTTAATCGCGGACATAGGGCAGGAGTTCCTCATAGCTCATCCTTCCTGGATGATAGAGGCGCACCATGCCGCGAGCGTCAATCACGGCCACGGTCGGCGTGGTACTGGCGCCCCAAAGTTTGAAGTTCTCTTCGCTGACCGGAACCGTGAGGCCCGGGATGTTCTTGTAATAGCGCTGGCGGACTTCGTCGATGTACTTGATCTCTTCGGCGCGGGGCACTTCCATGCCGCCCGCGGCATAGCCGTAGGGTTGGGTGGGTCCGATGACCGCCATCTGCGGGTATTCGCGGGCGAGGCGGGCGACGACGCCGGCCATGGCCTTGCAGTCGGCGCACCAGTGGGCCCAGAAGAAGACGAGGACTTTCCGGCCCTTCAGGCTGGCGACGGCAGGCGGCTTGTCGCCCACGTATTCGTGGACGTCGAGGACGGGGGCCGTGCGGCCCTTCAGGGAGATGAGGTTGAGGTTCTTCTGGATGCGGGTCCGGATGGAGGTGGCGTGCCACGCCTTCACTTCCTGTTGGAGGAAAGCGACGGCTTCTGCCTTCTGGCCGCGGGCATCAAGCACCTGGGCCTGCACTTCGATGGAGGCGCCGAGGGCGATGGGCAGCGACGGTTCGGCATCCAACTGGCGGCGCTTGAGGGCTTCCAGGGCAAGCTTGCGGGCTTCGAGAGCGTAGTGCTCCGCCTGGGCGTAGTTTTTGGCGGCGAGGTAGCCGCGGCCCATCCAGGAGACGGCTTCGATGTAGGAGGGCGTGACGCCGGTGGCGGCGCGGTCGGCGGCCAAGGCTTTGGTTGCGGCAGCGAAGTCCTTGGCATCGAGGGCGTCGCGGACTTCCACGACAATGGGCGGTTTCTGGGCGTAGACGGGCGGTAACGCCACTTTCGTAATGATCATGAGGGTGAGGAGGGGTAGGAGTCGACGCATTCAGGCTCTCAGGTCAGCAGGAATCCGCCGTCGGCGACAACCACTTCGCCGGTCACGTAAGAGGCCCGGTCGCCGGCCAGGAGAACGGCCAGTTCCGCGATCTCTTCGGGCTGTCCCACGTGTTGGATGGGCTGGTCTTTGAAAAAGATTCGGCGGCGCTCCTCGTCCTTCCAGAAGAATTCGCTGAGCTTCGTCTGGATGAGGCCGGGCGCTATGGCGTTGACGCGGACGCCTTTAGGGCCGAGCTCCTGCGCATAGGACTTGGTCATCATGATGAGCGCGGCCTTGGTCATGGAGTAGAGCAGGCTTTCGAACTGCGGCTTGAGTCCGGCGACCGAGGCGATGTTGAGGATGGAGCCGCGGCCACGGTCGCACATGCCGGGCGCGATGAGCTGGGTGAGGCGGAAGGTGGACTTCAGGTTCACCTCCACCATTTTGTCGAAGGCGCCTTCGTCGAGGCTGAGGCACGGGCCCTGGGCCACGTTGGTGGCAGCGTTGTTGACGAGGATGTCGATGGGTCCGAGCTGCTCTTCGACTCGGGCCACCAGGGCTTTCAGGTCGTCCGCGCGGCCGACATGCGCGGCGCAGGGCAGGACGCCTGCGCCGATGGAGGCGGCCACGGCATCGAGGGTTTCCTGTTTGCGGCCACAGATGGCGACCTTCGCACCATCGCGATGGAAGGCAGCGGCGATGGCGGCTCCGATGCCTCGGGAGCCGCCGGTGATCAACGCGACCTTGCCGGCCAGGAGTCCTGCGGGCTGACCGTTCATAGCTTGAGGAAGTCGCGGGTCCACTTCATGGAGGCTTCGAAGTCTTCGCGTTCGCGGGCGGCGACCTGGTCTTTCGCGGGCGCCGGGCGCGGTGTTTGCGGGGTTCCTTTGCCGGCCAGGTTGAGGAAGCGGGCGAAGTCGGCCGCCGGGATGCCGCGGTAGCCTTCCCAGAATTCGGGTTTGCGCCAGGTGTAGGGACGCGGGCCCATGACGATGATCTCGAGCGACATGGACTTGCCGGGGCAGAGCTCGAGGAAGCGCTTGAGCAGGCCCTCGATGCCGATGTTGCCTTCGCCCATGCGGGTCCAGTTCACCTGGGTGCCATTCTCGTCGTTCCAGAGGTAGCTGTCGCGGATGTGGCTGGTGAGGATATACGGCGCCAGGATTTCGAGGGTAAAGTTGGGATCCTCGAGAACCCAGCAGGGGTTGCCGGAGTCGAAGCAGGCGCCCACGACGTCCTTGCCGGCGCCTTCGATGAGCATGCGGAGTTCGCGGGCCTGCATGTCGCCGGCGTGGTTCTCGATGGCGATCTTCATGTTGAGGTCCTGCGCCTGGGAGCGCACGTTGCGCAGCACCTTGACGCTGTCCTCGATGCGGGCCTCGATGCCGCCGGGCGTTTTGCGGTCTGCAAAGGTCCCCTGAAACGCGCGCACCAGCTTGGAGTTGGTGAGCTTGGCGGCGCGCATCAGGCGGATGAGTTGTTCTTCGGCCGTGCCGAGCTTGGGGTCGAAGGCGGTGGAGGTGGGGCACATGGAGCGCATGCCGATCTCCACCTCGATGCCGAGTTTGGCCGCGTGTTCGCCGACTTTGCGGACGTGGTCGTCTTCGAGAGAGCCGAGGAAGCGGATCTCGGAAAAGTGCACGGTGCGGGCCCCGAATTTGGAGCAGTAGTCGAGGTATTCGAACGCGGTCCAGTTCTGCGAGCGCAGGCTGAACAGGTCCACTCCGAGTTTGGCTCCGGCAGGCACGGCGGCCAGGGCGGCCGGCGCGGCGAGGGTCGTGGCGAGGAATTCGCGGCGCTGCATTTGGCTATTATCCGGCAAGTTCGCGGTAAGTATAGAGGCGAACGTTGTGCTTCGCGAGAAGGTCCTTCGCTTCCTGGCTGGTCCAGAACCGGAAATCCTCCCAGCGGTACTCCCAGGCTCCGGTGACGGCGCGGATTTCGGCGTCGTCCTTGGCCAGGTGGATGATGAGCTTGGTGACGCCGGGCTTCAGTTCGGCGATGAGTTTGCGGTAGCTGGCGGTGCGCTCTTCCCAACCCTTGCCCGGGACGCCGGTGACGAGACGGTCGAGCATCTTGTAGCCGGCAGCCGCCTTCTTGTTCAGCATGTCGGCGGTGATGGGATACTCCTTCATCTCTTTTTCGGCTTCAGGTGTGGGGCGCGGGAGCATGCAGGGGACGTTGAACTCCTTCGCGATCTTCGTGTAGACCTCGAAGAAGTCGGGCCGGGCGTAGAGCGTGCCCATGTGGGTGTCGACGTGGGTGAACTGGATGCCGTATTCCTTGGCTCGGATGGCCTGAGCGCGGAGTTCGGTTTCCACTTCGGCGGGCGTCGCATGGGTGGCCACGTTGCGGACGTCGCGCCAGATGTAGCCTTCGGGGTCGAGGAGGCCCTTCACCTGATCGATGGGAGCGACGGGGCGCCAGCGGTAGTATTTCCACTCGCTGGTGAGGGTGAGGTGGAGGCCGAGGTCCATCTTGGGGTTAGCCTTGGCCCAGGCGGCGAACTCGGAGACCCACGGGCAGGGCATCATGATGCTGGCCGAGCTGACGGAGCCCTTGGTGAGGGCTTCCACGGTGGCCATGTTCACGGAGTGGCACATGCCTGCATCGTCGGCGTGCACGATTAGACGCTTTTCACCGGTCTGTGACAGGGCGGATGACGCGGCCGAGGCGGCGGCCAGGGAGAGAAAACATCTGCGTTTCATCAACACGATTATCGTGCAAGTCAGAACTCCCTGTGGACGCCGCGCTGAAGGGTGTTACGCAGTCCAGGCGTCAGGGTTCAGCAGATTGGCGGGGCGCTCGCCTTTCAGGGCAGCGGCGGCGTTTTCGGCGGCCATCA
Source organism: Acidobacteriota bacterium (assembly GCA_017307505.1). Lineage (GTDB taxonomy): Bacteria > Acidobacteriota > Terriglobia > Bryobacterales > Bryobacteraceae > Paludibaculum. The sequence continues at coordinate 104,967 of JAFKEE010000036.1, forward strand.
TGGACATGCGGCGGCGGGTGGCGACGCTGGCGCTGGCGATGTGAGGCGCGAGGACGACGTTCTGGAGGGAGAGCAGTTTCTCTTCGACCTGTGGTTCGCGCTCGAAGACGTCGAGGCCGGCGGCCCAGATGAGGCGCTTTTCAAGGGCGTCGGCGAGGGCTGCTTCGTCGACGACGGGTCCGCGGGCGGTGTTGATCAGGATGGCCGTGGGCTTCATGCGGGCGAGTTCGGCGGCTCCGATGAAGTGGCGGGTCTCGGGGGTGAGCGGGACGTGGAGGCTGACGAAGTCGGAATCGCGGAGGAGTTCGTCCTTGGACACGAAGCGGGCGTCGAGCTCGTGTTCGAGGGCGGCGGGCGCGGGTTGCGCGTCGTTATAGAGGATGCGCATGCCGAAGCCCTTGGCCCGGCGGGCGACAGCGGCGCCGATGCGGCCCAGGCCAAAGAGGCCGAGGGTGGCGCCGTGGATGTCCTGGCCGGCCAGCAGATCGATGAGCCAGGTCTTCCATTCTCCGGAATGGACGAAGGCATGGCCTTCGGGGATGCGGCGGGCGGTGGCCATCAGGAGAGTGAAGGCGAAGTCGGCGGTCGTCTCGGTGAGGACTCCGGGGGTGTTGGTGACGAGAATGCCGCGCTCGGTTGCCGCCGGGACGTCGATGTTGTCGAAGCCGACGGCGACATTGGCGATGACCTTCACGCCGTCGAGCTGAGACAGTACTTCGGCGTTCAGTTTGTCGGTGAGCTGGCTGACGATGGCGTCGCAGCCTTTGGCCCGTTCGATCAACGCCTCGGTGGTGAGACCGGCGTCGGTGCCTTCGTAGTCCACCTCGAAGTCTTTGCGAAGGAACTCCACGGCTTCGGGGTAGACGCGTTTGCTGACTAGAATCTTCGACATGGCAGAATCAGCCGCGATTGTCGCACGAGCGGCGAGCGGCATACAATTGAGGATCCTCCATGAATCGTTGAGCGCTGTAAAGAAAAGAGAGACAGGAGAATCTACATGGCGAAACTGGGCTTCCTCGGTCTGGGCATCATGGGCGGTCCGATGGCCGGGCATCTTTTGAAGGCCGGGCACGAGGTGGCGTTGTGGTCCCACACGGCATCGAAGGCGGCGGCATTGTCGGGCCTGGGCAAGGCCCTGGTGTGCGAGACGCCCAAACAGGTGGCCGAGAACGCGGACATCATCTTCCTGTGCGTGGGCGACACCGACATGTCGGCCAAGGTGACGCTCGGCGAAAACGGGTTGATTGATGGGATCCGGCCAGGAGCCGTGGTAGCCGACTGCAGCACGGTGGCTCCGAGCTATGCCCGCCGGGCGGCAGCGACGCTGGCGGAAAAGGGCGCTGAGTTCCTGGATGCTCCGGTGACAGGCAGCAAGCCGGGCGCCGAGGGGGCGACGCTCACCTTTATGGTGGGGGGCAGCCAGGCGGTCTATGAAAAAGTGAAGCCGTTCATGGAACTGATGGGGAAGCGGTTCTACTACTGCGGCGGAACAGGGCTCGGCCTGCATGCCAAGTTGACGCAGAACCTGATTCTTTCGAATCTGTTACAGGCGTTCAACGAGGGCATGGTGCTGGCGACCAAGGCGGGTGTGGACCCGGAGTTGATGCTGGATATTCTGGACAACTCGGCGGCCAAGAGCGGTTTGGTGTCGTTCAAGGCTCCTTATGTCTTCCGGCGCGACTTTAGTACTAATTTTTCAGTGAGATGGATGCACAAGGACATCGGCCTGATGCTGGAGACAGGCAATGAGATGGATGTTCCGCTGCCGTTGACCGCGCTGACACAACAGATGTTCCGGGCGGCGATTGCCGAAGGCGTCGGAGAAGACGATATCTGCAGCACTATCAAGGTGTTAGAGCGGTTGGCCGGGGTTGAAGTAAAAAAAATCTCCCAAAAATAGTAGAAAGTTCTTGCAATCCGGGAATTGGTATTCTAAGATTGGAATCAAGCCAGGGAGGCAACTCCCACCAAAGCGAGACTAACCTCAAAAGACCCCTGAAGCATTCAACCTCCCTGGCGCCCTCTGGGTCTTGCTTCCCTCCTCCAAAAAAACTTAACGAACAGCTGATGAGCTGAAGTTGTGCCTGGGCGGGTTTCGTCTCCGGGCAAGGCTGAAGTGTTTTCCGGGCCGGCGTGCCGGCGGCCTGGGTGGCGAACTCGTCGATCCCCATCGCTGCGCCCTGGCATGCAGTTTGGGATAGTGCCGGCGCTGGCGCAACGGAGCTGAGAATCAATTCTCATTTGTTCGCTCGATTGCCCTGCTCTCTTCGGCCGGAGGGTGTGGAAATCCCAAATTTGGTGGGGAATGGGCACCTCGGGCCAGTGGTGGGCGCAGATTATGAGAAACTGGAGCGGCCATGGAGTTGAGAATGAAGGGCTTGCCGGAACAGGGCCGATCCCGGCGGGGTGGATGGCTGCTTCTTTCAGAATTCATAACCATGTGTAATCAATGACTTACGGATTCCGCACCAGTCAGTTGGATTTTTTCTACAGAAAACCGTAGAAAGTTCTTGCAATCCGCTAAACGGTATTCTAAGATTGGAATCAAGCCAGGGAGGCAACTCCCACCAAAGCGAGACTAACCTCAAAAGACCCCTGAAGCATTCACCTCCCTGGCGCCCTCTGGGTCTTCCATTTCCTCCTCCAAAACAGCAAGTACCGTAAAGAAATGTGCGCATCCAAATCAGTAGCAGCGCGCAGTGATAGAATTACGGGCGTTCGCTCATGCAACGAGTAACCCTCCTCGGATCCACCGGCAGCATTGGTCAGAGCACGTTGGACGTGGTTCGACAGAACCCGCAGCGCTTTGCGATTCACGCCCTGGTGGCAGGCCGCAACCTGGCCAAGTTAGCCCAACAAATACAAGAATTTGAACCAGCCGTCGCGGTAGTGGCCCGGGACGAGGATGTCCCCGAGCTGGCCGCTATGTTGAAGGAAGCCGGCGTACGGGTGCCGGAGCTGCGCTCCGGTCTGGCGGCGTATACGGAAGTGGCAACGGCGCCGGAGACCGATTTCGTGATGTCGGCGATTGTCGGGGTAGCTGGAATGGAAGCTACCTATGAGGCGATCCGGCTGGGCAAGCGCATCGGGTTGGCGAACAAGGAAACGCTGGTGGCGGGCGGCAGCCTGGTGATGGCGGCCGTGAAAGAGTTCGGGACCGAGCTGATCCCGGTGGACAGCGAGCACAATGGGGCGCACCAGTGTTTGCGGGCGGGCCGGCGGGAAGACGCGACGAAGCTGATTCTGACGGCTTCCGGTGGTCCTTTTAGGAAAACTCCTAAAGAAGATCTCGTTCTTGTAAAACCTGAACAGGCCTTGAACCATCCAACATGGCAGATGGGTCCGCGGATCACGATCGATTCGGCGACCCTGATGAACAAGGGCTTCGAAGTCATTGAGGCGTGCTGGCTGTTTGACTTCCCAACCAGGCAGGTGGAAGTAGTAGTACATCCACAGTCTACGGTCCATGCCATGGTGGAATACAATGATGGCAGCGTGATCGCGCAGGTTTGCGCGACCGACATGAGAATGCCAATTCAATACGCCCTGACATACCCGGAGCGATTGAGCGCGCCGGTACCGCGTTTGGATTGGGCCCAGGCGAGGACCTGGGAGTTCCATGCTCCGGATCTGGAGAAGTTTCCCCTTTTGAGATTGGCCTATGAGGCGCAAAATACGGGGGGGACGGCTACTTGTACGCTGAATGCTGCCGATGAAATAGCAGTAGAGGCGTTCCTGCGGAATGAAATCTCATTCCCCGGGATTGCGGAAGTGGTCGAAGAGACATTGAACAGGGTGCCCAGCCAGCCGTGCCGGTCGATCGGGCAGGTGCTGGAGGTAGATCGGGATTCTCGGGTGACGGCGCGCCAGGTGGCGCGCGAGCGGTTGGGTGCGCGGGTGATGGCTAGCCCCGCGAAGTACTAGAAAAGGAATGGGGAATGGTCTTCTACCAATTCTTCGAGAATGTGTGGTGGCTGCTGGTTCTGATCGGGGTGATGATTATCATCCACGAACTGGGCCACTATTGGGCAGCCAGATACTTTGATATCCGGGTCGACACGTTCAGCATCGGTTTTGGCCCAAGGCTGTTCGGCTTCCAGAAGGGTGAGACCGACTTCCGCGTGGCGTGGATCCCGTTCGGCGGGTACGTCCGGATGGCTGGTGAGCAACCTTCCGATGAGGTTGACCCGCGTGGTTTTCTGGCCAAGCCGCGGTGGCAGCGACTGATTGTGGTTTTTGCGGGCCCGGCCATGAACGTTGTCCTGGCGGTAGGGTTGCTGGCGGGCCTGTACATGATCCGCTACCCGAAGCTGGCGAGTGCCCAGGGACCGGCCAGCATCGGCTATGTGAAACCGGATTCACCGGCGGCGAAAGCGGGCCTGCGTGAAGGCGACGTAATTGTTCAGATTGAAAGCAAAGCGAACCCGACCTGGGAAGACGTGCTGCTGAAAGAAGTGGTGAGCGCCAGCAAGGCCCTGCCTCTGGTGATTGACCGCAAAGGCGAGCGGTTCCCGTTAACGGTCACGCCCGAGATGGACCCGAAGGCGGGCGTGGGCCTGGCCGGTTGGGCAGAGCAGACGGACATTGAGGTCGGCGGCCTGGTGGCCGGCATGGATGCCGAGAAGAAGGGCTTGCAGAAGGGCGACATGCTCGTCAGCATCAATGGCCAGCCCATCCGCACCATCTACCGGATCCACGAAGTCCTAAAGGAATCGGACGGCCGGGCCGTGGAGATCGCATACCGGCGCGGGCAGGAGACCCGCACGGTGAGCATCCTGCCGCACTTCAGCGATCAAATGGGTGGCGGCGGCCGCTGGCTGATTGGTGTGGAACTGGCACCTCGGGTGGTGTATTCGAAGTTGTCGCCGGGCGCGGCCATCAACGAATCGATCAAGCAGAATCTGAAGGGCGCGACCCTGATCTACCAGTTCCTGCATGCGATTCTGGAGCGCCGTTCGTCGCCGAAGTCTCTGGAAGGGCCGATCAGCATAGCGCGGCTCTCGGGTGAAGCGGCTCGCGAGGGTCCGATGTCGTTCATCAACCTGATGGCGACGGTGAGCCTGAACCTGGCGATCTTCAACCTGTTGCCGATCCCGATTCTGGACGGCGGCGTCATCCTGCTGCTGCTGATCGAGATGCTGATGCGGCGGGATCTGAGCCTGGCGCTGAAGGAGACGGTGTTCAAGCTGGGCTTCGTGTTCCTGATGATGGTAGTGGTCTTCGTGCTCTACAACGACATCACGAAGCTGCTGCCTGGCTGACGCAGGGTTTCCAGCGAATCAAAACAGAGGGCGCGCTTCGGCGTGCCCTTTTCGTTTTTAGCGGCCGGCCCAGCGGGGCTCGCGCTTCTGGAGGAATGCTGTAATGCCTTCCTGGGCATCGGGGGCGAGGGCATTTTCCGTCATGGTGGCGGAGGCGAACTCGTAGGCGCGGTGCTGGTCGAGGTCGAGCTGGCGGTAGAAGGCCTGCTTACCGAGGCCGACGGTAAAGCTGCTGGCTGTGACGATCTGGGCTGCGAGGGTCCGGGTTGCTTCGTCCAGCTGTTCCGGCGGAACGACGCGATTAACCAGCCCCCAGTCCGCCGCCTCCTGAGCGGAGACGAGGCGTCCGGTGAGCAGCATCTCCAGGGCGCGCTTGCGGCCGATGGCGCGGCTGAGGGGGACCATGGGGGTGCTGCAGAACAGGCCAATCTTCACGCCGGGCGTGGCGAAGGCGGCCTGCTCGCTGGCGACGGCGACGTCGCAGGCGGCCACGAGCTGGCAGCCGGCGGCGGTGGCCAAACCCTGGACCATGGCGATGACGGGCTGGGGCAGGCGCTGGAGGGTCTCCATCATGACGGAACAGGTCTCGAAGATCTCGCGGTATTCGGCTTCGGAGCGGCCGGTCATTTCCGAGAGGTCGTGTCCGGAGGAGAAGACCTTGCCCTGGGCGGCAAGGATAATGGCTTCGACGGAGCGGTTCCCGGCAGCCGCCTGCAGGTTGGCAGTGAGATCGCGCATGAGTTGGAGGGACAGCGCATTGCGGCGTTCCGGCCGGGCGAGGGTGAGCGTGAGGACGGCGCCAACCTGTTGTGTGTAAATCATTTCAGCGTTCATTGATTTTCTGGTCCATAATGTGAGCCCTGGCATCTAATGGCGCATGAAAGCTATCGCCACCGTCCTGGGAGGAGTGGTCCTCGTCGCCATGAGCGCCTTTGCCGCCAATTCCATTTACGACTTTACGATGAACAGCATTGACGGCAAGCCGACGCCGTTGAAGAAGTATGAGGGCAAGGTGGTCCTTGTCGTCAATGTTGCCAGCAAATGCGGCTTCACGCCGCAATATACAGGCCTGGAGAATCTGTACCAGAAGTATCACAGCAAGGGCTTCGTGATTGTCGGCGTTCCTGCCAACAATTTCGGCGGCCAGGAGCCGGGCACGGATGAAGAGATCAAGACGTTTTGCACGCGCAATTACAACGTGACGTTCCCGATCATGTCGAAGGTGAGCGTGAAGGGCGCGGATATGACTCCGTTGTACCAGTATCTGACGGCGGCAAAGGGCGGCGACGTAAAGTGGAATTTCACCAAGTTCCTGGTGGGGAAAGACGGCAAGGTGATTGAGCGCTTCGAGTCGAAGGTGGCACCGGAGTCGCCCGAGCTGACCTCGGCTGTTGAAAAGGCTTTGCAATAAGTTAGCCTGTTGAATCTGATAGTTTAGAGGGTTGGATTGCCGGCGCGGCGGTCCAACCCTTTTCTCATATGGCTCGCATTCTCGTCACCGGCGGCGCCGGATACATTGGTTCGCACACGACGCACCATCTGCTTTCCCTGGGCCACGACGTTCAGGTATTGGACGACCTTTCCAAGGGGTACGCGCACAACGTGCCTGAGGGGCGGCTGCACGTGGTGAACCTGCATGACACGGCCGCCTTGGACCGGTTGTTTGCCAAGGGCCAGTTCGACGCGGTGATTCACTTTGCGGCGTTCATTGCCGTGGGCGAGTCTGTGCGCGAGCCGGAGAAGTACTTCCGCAACAACACGGGTGGATCGCTGTCGTTGCTGGATGCGATGCGGCACCACGGGGTGCGGCGGCTGGTTTTCAGTTCGACCGCGGCCGTGTATGGGAATCCGGAGCATGTGCCGATTGTGGAAGACCAACCGTTGAGGCCGGTGAATCCCTATGGGGAATCGAAGCTGATGACGGAGACGACGCTGCGCTGGCTGGACGAGTGCTCGTCGCTGCGGTATGTGGCGCTGCGGTACTTCAACGCCTGTGGAGCAGAGAGCAAGTTTGGCATCGGTGAAGAGCACGAGCCGGAGACGCACCTGATCCCGCTGATTTTCCGTGCGATCCGGACGGGCAAGCCGATTACGGTGTTCGGCAACGACTACCCGACGCCGGACGGGACCTGCGTGCGCGACTACGTGCACGTGTCGGATCTGGCCGAGGCGCACCGGCAGGCGCTGGACAGCCTGCTGGCCGGCGGGCCCAGCGGGGTGTTCAATGCCGGGACGGGGCAAGGGTATTCCGTGCTGGAAGTGATCCGGGCGGCGGAAGCGGTGACGGGGAAGAAAGCTCCATACACGCTGGGCGAACGGCGCGAAGGTGACCCGGCGGAGCTGGTGGCGGATTCATCCAAGTTACAGAAAACATACGGCTGGATCCCGAAGTACAACACCCTGGAGTCGATTGTGGAGAGTGCCTGGGCGTTCGACGCGCATAAACATGGCGCTGTCTGAAAGATTGGCTCTGTAACCTCAGGAGACCAGGATTGCGCCTTTTCGTGTGTTGGCGCCTTGAGTCCAATGAAAGGCTGAGTGTGTCTGTATGCCCGCGATGACGAACCCCAACCCGGATCAGCTGCCGATGCCGAAGTATACGGGCGAACCGCCGAAGAAGCCGAATCCGCTCCCTGGCATATTGGGAGGATTGGGCTTATTGGCGTTGGTGGGCGGCGGTGCGTACTACTGGAACGTCGTGCGTCCGGCGCGGGCGGCTCAGGCGGCGGTGGCGGCGGTGGCCAAGACGGCTCCGGTCCGGAAGGCCAATCTGGAGATGCGGTTGCGGGTGACCGGGCAGACTTCGGCCCGGCAGTATGCCTTCATTGTGGCGCCGCGCATCCGGTTCCGCGGCGTGGATCCGAGCATGGTGCTGCTGAAGCTGGCGGCGTCCGGTTCGATGGTCAAAAAGGGCGATGTTGTGGCTGAATTCGATCCGCAGGCCATGAAGGACCGGCTGGACGACCAGATCGCCACGATCAAGGATTACGAGAACAACATCAAGAAGCGCAAGGTGGAGCAGGAGCTCGACATGGAGAACCTGCAGCAGTCTTTGCGCCAAGCGAAAGCGGCTCTGGATAAGGCCAAACTGGACTTCCGCACGACGCAGATCCGCATGGACATCGACCGTGAGCTGCTGCAGCTTGCGGTGGACGAGGCGGAGGCTGCGTATAAGGAACAGCAGACCGATGTCCCGCAGAAGATCGCATCGCAGAAGTCCGATATGCGCATTCTGGAGATCACCAAGCGGATTGAGGATATCAACGGCGAACGCCAGCAAGGCGACCTGGCCAAGATGGTGATCAAGGCTCCGATGGACGGGATGGTCGTACTGCAGACGATGTTCCGGCCGGGCGGCGACCAGGTGACGCTGGCGGTGGGCGACCAGGTGCGCCCAGGGCAGCCGATTCTGAAGATTATCGATGCCCGGACGATGCAGGTGGAAGGGCAGATCAACCAGTCGGAAAGCAGCTCGTTCCGGATCGGCCAGACGGCGGACGTCAGCTTGGATGCGTTCCCCGGATCCCATTATCAGGCCAAGGTTTATGCGATTGGGGCGCTGGCGACCAGCGGTGGACGGCAGCAGTTCTTCATCCGCAACGTGCCGGTGCGGGTTCAGATGATCAATCCGGACAAGAACGTGATTCCGGATCTCTCGGCCTCGGCTGACGTGCTGCTGGCGAAAGCCGATAACGTCCTGGCGGCTCCGGCCTCGGCGGTGGAGCAGAACGGCGATAAAAGCTACGTGTATGTGAAGAACGGGCAGGCGTTCGAGAAACGCGCAGTGCGCCTCGGCATGAACAATGGGACGCAGGTGGCCATTCTGGAGGGTGTCCAGGAAGGTGAAGTCGTTCGGGTGAACTAAGGTTCACCGGCGCCCAGCGTGACGGTGTGATGGCCTGCCGGCAGGATGCGCGGGACGCCACCGGGTAAAACAGCAATTGAGCGGGTTCGAGCCGTGTAAGTGAGGGTCAGGCGACCGTCACGGACCACGGCTCTTTCCATTTTGCCGTTGAAGTCGAGCAGGAGGGGGGCGGGCTGCGTTCCGGAGGGGCATGGTTCGATCCTGCTGTGCCCGGCTGACAGGAGCAGGCGGCCGCCCTGATAGATCCTCCAGGGTTCGCCATTTACAAGGGCACAACCCGTCCAGGCGACGGCGACCGGTTGAGGCGAGTCGACTTCGAGGGTGTCGCCGTTCGCCGTAAACGACGCCGGAGAGGCTGAGGCGGCCAGCAGCGGCCAATCCACAGGAAGGATCGAGTTTTCGAAGTAGAGGGCGACCTGCGGGAAGGCGCGGGCGGCGCTGTGGACGAGGCGGAACAGCTCGGTTCCTGTCTGCTGCCGGGTGGGGTAGACGTCCTGATAGCGCTCGACTACGTTGATGTCGATGGCGAGAGGTTGCCCGCCGGACACGAGCGGGGCGTATCGGCGGGCGATCTCCTCATAGCGTTCCGGTCCCAGGTGCCACACTGTGGCCGGATCTTCCACAAGGAACGTTGCATTGTGCGCGGCGGCGGCGGGCAGGAGGCGGGCGGCATCGGCGCCGACTTTGTCGCGCATGGTGAGGTCGAAGCGGTCATCCACGTGGGTGAAGGTAAGGTCGAGCCAGGGCTTCGCTTTTCGGATGGACTCGAGGCGGTTGAGCCAGTCGGATTGGAGGCGGGCGGCGAGGGCGGCGCGGTAGTCGAGGAACAGGCGCATGGGCCGGGCGTCGCGGGGGTGATAGCGCTTCGAACGGGGGTCGTAGAGATCCCTGGGATCGAAGCCGTGCTTCTCGCGGAAGTCTTCGCGCACCTGGGCGTTGAAGGGGGTGAAGCGGGCAGGGTTCTGGTAGCCTTCCAGCGATTCGAAATAGAGCTCCCCCAGGTTGACGCCATCCCAGTCGAAGCGCTGGAGCAGGGCGTGGAGACCCTGGTCGACGGCAGCGGCGCAGTCGGGGTTATTGAGGTTCATCAGCTTGCGCCAGTCGAGGTGAGCGTCCTGGCCGGTGGCAGTCTGCTCGCGCCATTCGGGATGGTCCGTCCAGAAGCGATCGCTCACGTGAGGGAGTTCCACCCAGGCGTAGGTAACGATGGCGTGGCGATGGCAGGCTTCGATGAGGCGCTGGAGCCAGGCGTCGCGCTCGGGATCGGGTTCCCAGTAGTGCCAGGCGGCGATGTGGAGGGCGGCGACTCCGCCGAAGCGCCAGCGGGCGGCGAGGTAGTCAGGATCGGCGCGGAGACGATAGGAAGAGTCAAAGAAAGCCCACAGACCGCGGCTCTCGACGCGGGGATGGAGGCCCAGTTCCGCCAGAGCCTGGGGAATGTAAGGGAAGCGTTCATAGCCCTGGTCGCCAAGAGGAACGGCGGTCCAGAAGATGATCTGTTGGCCGCGCAGGTAGCCGGCGGCGAGGGGTGCTCCGGTCCAGCGTTCGCGCGTGAAGACGATGGCCACGGGCGGTACGGAATAGCGCGGGATGGACTGGGCGTCCTTCCAGACGATCTGGAGGCCGGGGCCGAAGCGGTCTGTCACGCCGCGGACATCGACGGTCTCCGGGCCCGGATGGAAGCCTTCGTTGGGGGCGGCGCCTTGGAGGACGGTGACGCGGGCGGAATCGAGACCGAGGGTCTGAAAGAGGTGCGGCCAGGAGGCCGAAGCCGTCAAGGAGAAGAACAGGAAGCTAGCGAGAAAGCGCATACCAGAGTCCAGTGCGAACATCCCAATAGCCGGGATTCCGGCGAGTGGCGGGCCTGGTGTACTTGCCATAGAGGATGTCGTAGCGAAGAACCATGCCGCGCGGCATGCCAGGCAGGCGGACGCGGAATCCGGGTCCGAATTCGGCGAAGTTGGCCCATGAGGCGCCGAGCCGGTCGGTGGTCAGGTTGAAGTTCCAATAGGCCATGACCTGACGGTCGCGCCGGTCTTTGGCGATGGTGTAGCCGAGCTGGGTTTGGGCGTAGAGGATCATGTCGTCCCGGTGGCGGTGAAGGTAGACGCCATCGAGAGCGGTTTCGGTGAACCAGCCGGACTCCGGGGAACCGAGGAGGCGGCCCCAGCCTTTGGACCAGGCGAGTCCGCCGCGGTAGTCGGGTGTGGCGAGACCGGCGTTTGGACGGCGGCCCAAGTAGTTGACGGCCTCTCCGGCTTCGAACCAACCGTAAGCGCGCGGGAAGAGGCGGGTCTTCAGGCCAACTGCGCCGATGATCGATGTCTCCGACAGGTAAGTATAGGGGTTGTACTTCGTGCCGCTGCGGGTGTCGCCCAGAAAGCGCAGAGAGAGGTAGGGCGTGAGGCTGGTGCGGCCCAGGCGGTATTCGAGGGTCGCCTGGGTGTAGAGAAACGGATCGTTCCAGCGGGAGGAATAGAGGGGGACGAACCAGGCGCCGAAATGGAGCCCGGGGCGAGTGGCGCGCAGGGCGGAGTAAGCCTGGGCTGCCTTGGGCGCGATTGCGGCGTTGTCCGAACGGCGGGCGAGGGCGAACCACTGAAGCGCCTCGGTGTCGCGGTGGAGCATGTTGTTGGTGACGCCGAGCTGATAGAGGACCTCAGCGTCATTGGGGTTCTGCTGGTAGGCCTGGGTGAGGTATTTCAGGGCGTCGTGGAGGTAGCTATTTTCCAGGGAGCGCGCGCCCATCTCCTTGGCCTCGAAGACGGGCGCGTCGCTTTCCTCCGATGTTGATTTGGGCTGGACCAGGGCCAGTTCCGCGGCTCCGGGCGGAGTGCCACTCATCAATTCGCGGGCCGTTTCAGCGGTGCGGGGCGAGCCGATGCGCCAGGCGGTGACCAGAGCGGCACGGGCCTTCCCTGCCTCGCCCTGCTCGTTCCAGACACGAGCGAGGTCGAGCAGGAGGTCAGTGTTACCGGGGCGGCGGCGCCAGGCTTCCTCGAAGTGCTGGGCCGCGAGGGCGAGCTCGTCGCGCTTTTCGGCGAGGCGGGCGAGTTCTTCGTGGGCGGACCACTGGCCGGGTGCGCGGCGAAGAGCCTCCTGCCAGCGGGCGATGGCGGTGCGGAGTGGCTCGTCCACCCCTTCAAAAGCGGACGCGGCCCTGGCGCGGATCTGTGGGTCCTTCGACTCTTTCAAACGCAGGAACAGGCGGCGGGCTTCCCGCGGCCGGCCTGTTTCGAAACTGAGGAAGGCGCATTCCAGAGCGGTGGATTCGTCGGAGGGATCGAGGCTGAGGGCCTCTTCAAACTGGCGGCGGGCGGAGAGACGGTCTCCGGTACGAAGCAGAGCGTAAGCAAAGTCTTTGCGGAGGCGGGCGTTGGCCGGGTTGCAGGGCAGGGCTTGCTGGAAGGCGGAGACAGCTGCGTCGAGGCGGTTCTCGCGGAGTGCTGTGTAGGCTGCCGTGGCCGGATCGGCCGGCCATAGGGCGCAGGAAGCATCCGAGAGAAGCAACAACAACACGAGCATGCGAAAGAGTAGTGCTGGGGTGAGATCTTCTCTCTCACGGAATATTCAAGGACTAACATGGAGGTATATGGCTCCCTTTCGGGGTGTGGATTATCTTCACATCGATTCCCTGTTGAACGATGAAGAAAAGCTGGTCCGGCAGACGGCGCGGCAGTTCACGGAAGACCGGGTGATTCCGATCATCAAGGATTGTTACAACCAAGGCCGCTTTCCGGCGGAGTTGATTCCGGAGATGGGTGAACTCGGTTTCTTCGGAGCGAATCTCGAGGGCTACGGTTGTGCCGGCCTGACGAACGTGGAATACGGACTGATCATGCAGGAACTGGAGCGGGGGGATTCGGGCCTGCGCAGTTTCGTCAGCGTGCAAGGCGCGCTGGTGATGTATCCGATCCACACCTATGGAAGTGAGGAGCAAAGGCAGAAGTACCTGCCGAGCCTGGCCGAAGGCAAGCTGATCGGTTGCTTTGGACTGACCGAGCCAGGCTTCGGATCGAATCCGGGCGGCATGACGACCACGGCCCGGCGGGATGGGGACGATTGGATCCTGAACGGCGAGAAGACGTGGATCACCAACGGCACAGCCGCGGGCGTGGCGGTGGTATGGGCTCGGACTTCGGAAGGGGTTCGGGGCTTCCTGGTGGAAAAGGGGACGCCGGGCTTCACGTCGAGCGACATTCACGGCAAGTTGTCGATGCGGGCGTCGGTGACCTCTTCGCTGGCGTTCAATGACTGCCGAATCCCGGAGTCGCAGCGGCTGCCGAACGCGATCGGGCTGAAGGCCGCGCTGGGCTGCCTGTCGCAGGCCCGGTATGGCATTGGGTGGGGTGTGCTGGGCGCGGCGATGGACTGCTTTGAGACGGCTCGGCAGTACACGCTGGTGCGCAAGCAGTTCGACGACCGGCCGATTGCCACGCACCAACTGGTGCAGGAGAAGCTGGCGTGGATGGTGACGGAGATCACGAAGGGGCAGCTGCTGGCGATGCAGTGCGGGCGGTTGAAGGACGCGAAGAAGCTCGATTTCGCGCACGTTTCGATGCTGAAGCGGAACAACGTGGCCATGGCGCTGGAGTGCGCGCGGCTGTCGCGGGACCTGCTGGGCGGCAACGGGATTATCGACGATTATCCGATCATGCGGCACATGTGTAATCTCGAGACGGTGAAGACCTATGAGGGCACGGACCATATTCACGCGCTGGTGATCGGCGAGCGGGTGACGGGGCTGCCGGCCTATCGTTGAGGAGAGTATGAAACGTAGAAATTTTGTGGCGGCCGTGGCGGCCGCGGTGACCGCGGCGTGTGCGAAGAAGGGCGAAAACCGGTTCGATTATGGCGAAGCGAAGAAGAAATACGAGCTGAAGGGTGTAGTTGTAAACCTGAAGCCGGAAGATCGCGTAGTGATGGTGAAGCATGAGAAGATCGGGGATTGGATGGAAGCCATGACCATGGAATTCCCGGTGCCTTCGGCCGAGGAATTCAGCAAGCTGAAGCCGGGCGCCAAGATTCGCGCAACGGTCAACGTGAACGACATGTTCTTCTGGCTGACCGGCATTACGGTGGAGTAACCATGCGCATTTCGTTCGTGATTCTGTTCGTTGCAGCCTCGGGCATTCTGGCGGCGCAGACGCAAAGAAATCCAGCCGCGCGCTGGGATCAGATCTATCTCAGCCCGGATGCGAAGGTGCCGGTGAATCCCAGCACGCTGGTGCTGGAGACCACGGCGAACCTGAAGCCGGGCGCGGCGCTGGACGTGGGCATGGGCAACGGGCGGAACTCGATCTATCTGGCCCGTAAGGGCTGGAAGGTGACGGGCGTCGACATCTCCCCGGCGGCGGTGAAGCAGGCCAGCCAGGAAGCGGCCAAGCTGAAGGTGGAGTTCGATGCGCGGGCCGGCGATATCGAACGGATGGATCTGGGCCGGGACAAGTACGACCTGATTCTCTGCATGTACATCCACATGGTGCCGATCAAGAACGCGCGGAAACTGATCGACTCGCTGAAGCCGGGCGGGCTGCTGATTGTCGAAGGGCATCACGCGGACGTGCAGGCGCTGGGGCTGCGGCCGGTGTCGGGCGGGCCTCCCGGGTACATGTCGAATCAGTTGGTGCGTGCGTTTGAACGGCTGCGGATTCTGCGGTATGAAGACCGCACGATGCAGGCCGAATGGTCGAACGGGCCGGAAGGCAAAGCGCCGATCGTTCGCCTGGTGGCGCGTAAAGAGTAGCGGCGGCTACCAGTCGCACTGCGACTCGGCGTAAGCGGCCGAGCCGTCTGTGAGCCAGCCGTCGAGCTGGGCCACTTCCTTGAGCTGTTGGCCGCGCATACGGGGCACGACGGCGTAGCCGCAAGGCAGCTCCGGCAGAGCGGTCATGTCGCCCCAGAGTTTTTCGAACTGGGTGACGGGGTAGATGTCTTCCTGACCGGTGCCCCAGCGCTTCTTCACATCTTTCAGCGTGACGTATGTGGGCATGCGGGCGGCCAGATTGCGTACCGCCACGGCGGTTTTCTCATCATCGGCGAGATCGTCGACGGTGAGCTGGAAGATGCGCAAGAGAGCGTTGACGCTGATCCACATCGTGTTGCTGTTGTAGTAAGAGAGCTCGAACTCGAGCTGCTCGTCCGGCAGCGCCAGGCCCTCGATGAGGCGGACGCGGCCGTCGATGCGAGCCAGGCCGCCGCCGCGGTCCTCGACTTCACGGCCGATGACTTCGGTGGTGAGGGCGGCGCCGGAGTCGATGTGCAAGCCGAGCAGGCCAGGATCCAGCGACACGCCCATGGTGTCGATGTTGTGCAGCATCAGGTAGCGCAGGTTGGGCTGCGCTTCCAGCAGGCGGCGCAGAGTGCCATTGCGCAGCAGGTTTGGCACTTCGTACCAATGGCCAACGGGATGGAGGCACTGCTGCGGCAGGTTGTCGGTGTAGTCCGAGGCTTCGCCCAGGGAGGTGGCCCAGTTCATCAGGGCAGCGCGGCCGCTATCGCGAACCTTCTGCTTCTGCTCGTCGAGCGCCTGCTGCGGCATCTCCTGCCAGGCGAAACGGAGGTCGCGGGCGGTGGGTACGAGGCGCAGGCCGACGATGCGGCCGGGCGACAGGTGAAGCGGCCCCTGGTAGCCGAAGTTGCCCGCGTCCTGCAGGTATTGCTGCATGGGCGGGTGCGTGAGGTAGCTGGTGGTGAAGACGTGAGGGATGGGGCGGCCGAAGCGGAGTGCGGCCTGGCGCGACTTGGCGAGATGGATCTCGACGAAGCTGCGGTGGCGGCCGGCCATCATCACGAAGGGGTTGAGCGCTTTGACGACTCCGGCGCCCTTGGTCCAGCGGCTGCCGGCGCCTCCGGCCAGGGAGATGACGGCGACCGCGCCCTCAGAGAGTGCCTGGGCGCCCAGTTCAACAAGGCGGGCCGGCAGAGGCTGGCGGGCGTCGGTGACTTCGTCCGGGGCAACGTCTTCGATGCGGCTGCTGACCGGAAGGCGATTCTGGGCGAGCCCGATGCGGCCGCTGCGGAGGTCGGCGCGGATCTTCTCATGCTGGACGCGATCGAAGCCGTAGTCTTCCAGCAATTGATGAAGCGAGAGGGAGGAGCCGTTCTCTTTGTTTGTGTCGCGCGGCAGCAGGCGGTCAAAGAGGGTGTGCACCATGCCGGCGAGCTCGGGTTTGTGGCGGCAGGCTTCGCCGAAGGCCATGAGGTCGCCACGCTGGGCGGGGCTGAGTTCGCGCGTCTCCCGGCGGACGAGTTCGGGCACACGCAGGGCGTAGTAGCCGGCGGGCAGGAGGCTGTCTTCGCCGGAGAGGAGTTCCGCCCAGGTGCCGCGTTCGTTGATCGTGAAGTCGTAGACGACGGGCTCCATGGCGAAGGGGACGGCGCGGTCCATGGCGCGTTTGGCTTCGCTCATGATGCCGGCCATGCGCTGCTGGGCGCGCGGTTTGGCCTCGGGTGAGAACAGGAAGCCCATGCCTCCACCGGCCATGCCGCCGAGCATCCAGAAGCCCCAGAAGTCCTCGCCGAACTCCCGGCGCGCGCCTTCGATGAGGCGGAGCGTGTACTGGTTGGCGGCCCAGGGGATGATGGTCTGGATGGGTCCGTCGAAGTTGCGCTGGGTGCAGGCGCCGACACCGCGGATGTCGCCGCGGCGCAGGCAGTCGATGATCTCGTCGAGCAATTCAATCGCCTGGAGGCGAGCTTGCCACTCTTTCTCGCCGCGCAGCAGGTACTTCTCGGTGACCATCTCGAGGATGGGGCCGACGTCCTGGGCCATGCCGCCATGGACGAGGACAAGGCTCTGCTGGAGCTTGTCGCGTGTTTCGGCGGAGATCTCTTCGAGCGGGAAGATGCGGTGGCGGGGCAGCAGGCAGCCGCGGCTGATGCCGTATTCGACATCGCCTTCGCGGGCGACAACGCCTTCAATGAGCTTCATGCCGGGCCAGACACCGCCGGAATCCTGCCAGCCGCCGCCGCTGCCGCCCAGCCATTCGCCGAGGATGGCGCGTGCGGCGACGAGCCGGCGGTCGCTTTCCTGGAGTCCTCCGGTGAGGGAGTGGATCTGGCCGGTGGCGCGCATGCAGACGGAGATGAGGCCGGCGAGCAGGTTGGTGGAGACGGCCAGGCGTGAGCCTTTGGGAATGTCGTTGACCTTGCTGGCTATTTCGAGCCCATAGCCGGCGCGTCCGGTAAGGGTCTTGAGAAGCTCCGCGAGCGACTGGCCGGAGCCCTCCATGCCGGGCGGGACGACGCCGGCGGCGATGACAGCCGCTTTGAGGAGGCCCAGATAGTCGCGGCCAAAATCGAAGACTTCCGCGAGGGACGTGATGTCGGCGGTGGCGCCCAGGTCTACGCTGGCAAGGCGCAGGATGGGTTCATCGATGACGCGGAGGTAGGTTTCGACAGGTGGCTTGGGCGTGGGGTCCCCCGGCCCGCGGACGGCGAGATCGATGGAGGTATTGAAGACGCGGGCGCCCTCGGGGAAGTCCATGCCGAGGAAGAAGATGTCGCTCCAACCGCTGTGCGAGAGGTCCATGCGGACCGGAGTCGCTTCGTGGAGGACGGGGAACACGCGGGTGGAGGCGTCGCGACGCAGAAGCTCCGGCCGGAGGCGCAAGGGGTAGTCGGCCGGATGGCCGGTGCGAAACATCCACTGGTTGCCGCGGACGCTGCGGACGCTGCGGCGGACCTGATCGGCGAGGTTCTGGAAGGCGAGACTGCGATAGGTGGTGGCGAGGGCGCTGCTGACGGCCTGGTTGGGGCCCTGGTGCTGTTGGGCTTCGAGGAAGCAGCGGATGGCCTCTTCAAAGCGGCGGTGCAGCAGATGGGTGTAGCCCTCGAAAGGGACGCGGCCCTGGGGCGCCACACCGGGTTTGCCGGCCAGGTACATGCGGTGGACGGAGGAGAGAAAGAAGAGGGCGCGGACGCGAGTGTAGAGGTTGTCGCTGTCGCGGCGCAGGGCTTCGAGGTCGTCGCATTCGGCCAGCAGGGTTTCAGCGGTGGCTGCCCGGCAGAAGGAATCGAGAGAGCGGTTGCGAACCTCCTGGTCGGAGGAGAGGATGATGCGGGCGAGTTCGCTCATTTCGCGGCCGTCTCCCGCAAGGCCATCAATTCGACCAGTTGCGAGAGGATCTCATCGCGGTCGCGGCCGCTGAGGCCCACGGCGAGCTGGGCGGTGAGCAGGCCGTAGCGGGCGCCGAGGTCGTAGCGGCGGTGGGTCATCTGAAGAGCAAGGTAGCGTTCGCGACGCGCCAGTTCAGAGAGGGCGGAGGAGAGGGTGACCGCGCCGGTTTTGGATTCGGCGAGAAGTTCCTCCAGGATGCCCATGACGGCCGGGGTGAGGACGTGCATGCCGAAGAAGCAGAGGTAGTGGCCGGCGCGCAGGCCGGGGACGACAATCCGCTGTTCGGCTTCCGTGGGGGTGGGCTTTTCCAGGACGGTGTCGATCTTATAGAGACGGTCACGGCCGGCGAGGCGCTGGCCGCCGACGGCTCCGAATTCTTTGAGGTGGCCTTCGCGGGTGGCCTGGACGGTGGAGACTGAACAGTCTTCGGCTTCGGCGACACCGATGAGTTCGGCGGCACAGCTGGCCTCGCCGCGGCTGACGTAGAGGTGATCGCTGACCAGGTGCAGGAACGGCTCGCCGGCGGTGAACTGGCGGGCGCAGTGGATGGCGTGGCCGTAGCCGCGGGGTTCCGTCTGTTCGACAAAGCGGACGCGGCCGGAGTGATCGCCGGTGACCGACGCGTAGCTTTCGGCATCGCCCGGACAGACGACAACACAGATCTCTTCCACGCGGGCGCGGACGATCTCTTCCAGCAGGATGCCGAGGACGCTGCGCTCCTGGCCATCGCGATCGATCAGGTTCTGAAGTGGCAGACGACGCTGCGCGGGCGAGGCCGCGGTGACTACTGCTTTGCGTATCCGCATAGTTTCCTATGTACCATCGTAACGATGGCCGCCGCTAAGACGAATGCTGTACGTTTGCTGGAAGGTTTGAACATTGCGTTTGAGATCCGCGAGTACGAGGTGGATCCGGAGGACCTGTCCGCGGAGACCGTGGCCGAGAAAATAGGATTCCCATTGGAGCAGACCTTCAAAACCCTGGTGGCTCGGGGCGAGAGAAATGGTGTGTGCCTGGCGGTGATCCCGGGCAACGCCGCATTGGACCTGAAGGCGCTGGCCAAGGCGATGGGGGACCGCAAGGCGGATACGGTCCCGCTGAAGGAGGTGCAACCGCTGACCGGTTATATCCGGGGCGGCGTCACCGCACTGGCCGCCAGGAAAGACTACCCTGTGTATCTCGACGAATACGCCCAGCTCTACGATCGCATTTCGATTTCAGCGGGCCAGCGCGGCATGCAGATTCTGCTCGCGCCGGAGGATTACCGCCGGGCCGTGAATGCGATTTACGCGCCGATCGCCAAGGACAAAGAGTAAGCCAGGTTACTTCTGCTTAGCGACGATCAGGTCCTTGATCTTGTCGTAGGTCGCCTGGGGCAGAATGCTCTTCTGAACGAGTTCATCCTTCCGCTTGTAAGGGCGGCCTTTGATGATCTTGCCGGAGTAAGCCTCTCCGATGCCTGGCAGGGCCTTCAGGGAGTCTGCCGAGGCGCTGTTGATATCGAGCAAATCGGCTACTTTGGCGGGTGCGGCGGCGGCGGATTTGACCGCGGCCTTGGCGTCGGCCGCCTTCTTGGCGGCCCCCTGGCCGAAAGCCAGCGACAGGGCGACTATCGCTACTGGGATCAGACGGAAGAGCTTCATAGCGGACAGTTATAGCATGCCTGTCAGTCCCCGGCAAAGGGTTTGAGCGGCGCGCGCGATGAGCAGCAGGCCGGGATTGTCCTCGCTTTCATCGATCTGTTTGAGGCCGTCCACGGTGATGGCGAGGGCAACGCGGCCCTTGGGCGTATAGACAATTCCGACGTCGGAGCGGAGGGCGTCGAGTGCTCCGGATTTGCTGGCGACGGGCATCTCTCCCATGCGGCGGCCAATCCCGTCTTTGAACTGCTGGCGTTTGAGGATCTCAATCATGGCGCGGCTGGAGGCGGCGTTCACGACTTCGCCTTTTTCCAGGCGTTCCAACAACGTGACCATTTCGAGCGGGGTGGACGAGCCGATGCCGAAACGTTTGTTCTCTTCGAGTTGGCCTGCTTTGCTCCAGCCGGAAGGGGCTTTGAGCTGATTGCCGTCGCCGCGCACTTTGCGCATGCTGCGGGTCTGCTTCAGGCCGAGGGTATCGAGGAAGGCGTTTACGGCGTCGGCGGTGATGAGGTCGAGGACGAGGTTGGTGGCAGTGTTGTCGCTGACGACAATCATGATATTGACGACGTCGCGGAGGGGCAGGCGGAGTCCGGCGGAGAATTCGTGGAGTACGCCAGAGCCGGAAACTTTGTCCGATTCATGCAGGAGCAGGGTGCGGTCCCAGCGGAGTTCACGGCGGGCGACCTTATGGAATACGGCCGCCATGATGGGGAGTTTGATGGTGCTGGCAGTGCGGACCCGGTTGTTCTCCCGCAAGCCGAAAGATTGGCCGGTATCGAGATTCTTGGCATACAGCGAGACCTCGGCATCCACACCCAGCATGTCGCGGCGGATGGCATCCTGCAGATCTTTTGAGGGGGCCAGCGCCACAGCAGGCAAGGATAGAAAATTGCGGCGTCTCATGTGATGATGGGTCCTCGAGTGAAAGGAGTGGTGTTCACATCATGGATCTTCTGGAGAACATGCTGCAAGGCGGCGGCGGGGATCTGGTCCGCCAGTTAGCGGGACAATTCGGCCTGGACGAGGGTCAGGTAAGTTCGGCGGTGGGTGCGCTGCTGCCTGCGCTGCAGGGCGGAGCGGGCCATGAAGAAGCGGCGGCCCAGGCAGCAGCGAGCACAGGGCTGGATAGCGGACTGCTGCAGCAACTGGCTCCGATGCTGGGCGCCTTCCTGGGTGGACAGCAGACGGGTGAGGGCGGCCTGCTGGGCGCGGTGACCTCGATGCTGGACCAGGATAAAGATGGTTCGGCGCTGGACGATGTGCTGGGGATGGCCCAGAAGTTCATGCAGAAGGAGTAGCGAAGATTCTGAAAAAGACAACGGCTCCGGCAACCCCATGAGGGGCGGCCGGAGCCCTTTCTTTTCGGGGATGAGCCCTAGCGCAGCTTGGAGTAGTCGGTGGGGTCCATGTAGACCGAGTCGACTTTGGCAACGATCTTGCCGCCGACCTCCGAGGCGTCGCGAACCTTCTTCCACTCGGGGTCGTTGCGGAAGGCGTCCCAGGAGGCCTTGGCTGCGTCGCGGCTCTTGTGCTCCAGGATGTAGATGAGCGTGTTCTCATGCTCGGGACCATCGGAAGGCACCCAGTAGCCGACGTTCTTCATCCCGTGCTTTTCGAAAATTTTCGTAGTGTGGTCACGGAACCGCGTGAGCAAGTTGGGTAGCTTGCCCGGTTCGCAGTGGTAGGTGCGCAGTTCATAGACGTGGGTGTCCGCCGCGGAGGCTGTGATACCACGTGCCATCCAACCGGCGGTGGCCGCAAGGGCGGTGATGGCGAGGGTGAGAAGAGGTGTTTTGTATTTCATAGCTGAACCTGATCAGTCCTTGGCAAAGGTATTGCACGCCGAGAGCTTCCCTGAATTGTATCCTCGCTGGAACCATTCCATGCGCTGGGCTGATGTGCCATGTGTAAACGATTCAGGGGAGACGTGGCCGGTGGCGGCTTTCTGCAGGCGGTCGTCGCCAACGGCAGCGGCGGCCGCGAGTCCGGATTCGACGTCACCGGGGTCCAGGATGCCACGCTCGTTGGTGCTGTGGCCCCAGATTCCGGCGAAGCAGTCGGCCTGGAGTTCCATTTTGACGGAGAGGGGATTGCGCAGAGAAGGATTGCGCCGTTGGGCGGCCCGGACCTGCTCCTCAATGCCAAGAAGGTTCTGCACGTGGTGGCCGATCTCGTGGGAGATCACGTAAGCTTCGGCGAACTCTCCGGGGGCTCTGAACTTCGTGCGGAGCTCATCGAAGAAGCCGAGGTCCAGGTAGACTCTTTCGTCACCGGGGCAGTAGAAGGGGCCGGTGGCCGATTCGGCCATGCCGCAGGCGGAGCGCACCGTGTCGCGGAAGAGCACAAGCTTCGCCTTCTGATAGGTCTTCCCTTCGGAGGTGAGTAGTTGAGCCCAGGTTGTCTGGTTGTCGTTGAGTACGAAGCGGACGAAATCGACCAGCGGCTCTTCGCGTTTCGTTCGTTCCCTATCGGGCGCTCGGCGGCTGACGCCGGGTGAACCACTGCGGCTGAGGCCCAGAAACGGGCTGATGAGATCCGTTCTGAAGACCAGGCTGAGCACGCCCAGCACAAGCATGCCGCCCAGACCCAACCGGAAGCCCCCAAAACCGCCGCCCCCGCCGCCTCCGCCGCTGTCGTCGTCGCGGCGATCCTCGATATCGTCACCTGAGCCGCCGGGTGTCCAACGCATACCCAGTTCCTCCTTGCCCGTCCTCGATTCCCCAAGTCTGGCATTGAGCGAGGCTCAACGGCAATTGGCGGAGATCAGGAGTTCGACGATGACGACATCACGCCAGTGGCCATCGAGTTTGCCATGCTTCTCGTAAACGCCAACCTGACGAAAGCCCAGCGAAGCCAACAGGCGCAGGCTCGCCTGATTGTCGGTGAAGACACGGGAAAGAAGCTTCCAGAAGCCGGCTTTTTCAGCCTCCTGACAGAGCGCAAGCATAGCCATGCGGCCGGCTCCTTGCCCGCGAGAGGAGCGGGTGACGTAGACAGAAAACTCGGCGACGCCGTGATAACAGTCGCGCGGCCTGTAAGTGGAGGTGGCGGCAAAGGCGAGGATGCGGCCTTCGGATTCGACCACGACGACGGGGTGACGGCCGTCGAACCAGCCGAGAATATCCGCCTCCGTGCGGGGCCGTGTCTCAAAGGTCGCCGTGCCGTCTTCAATGCCTTCGTTGTAGATGCCGGCAATAGCCGCGGAATCGGAAGGTACCGCCGGGCGTGCTGTCATCTGGGCAGTGTAGCGCGGCGGAACCGCCACACGCGGGGTGGGACGCAGCCTTCTGTTGAACCGATTGAGTTCAGGCTTTGACTTTGAAGAGTTTCGAGCCGTTCTCCCAGGTGATCTGGCGAAAGACCTTTGCGGTGGACAGGCGCTGGAGGAGAGCGAGGGTCTCGCGGGCAACGCACTTGCCTGCCAGACGACTGGCCTCAGGATTCTTGTTTTGAGAGATGCCCTTTCCTTTCCCATCGGAGCAGCTGCAGTCGCTGCCGAAGATCAGTCTGGCCTTGTGGCGCTCGATGAAGCCACGAGAAAAATCGGGATCCCGGGAGAGTGCGTTGTTGCCGGAGTTGGCGGACGTATCCGCATAGAGATTGGGAAAGTCAGAGAGCCAGCGGTCCGTGAGGCCTCCGGGTTTGATGGGCCCGGCAGGGTAACCGCGATCGGTCGGGACGTCGGCGCTGATGTGAGCCCAGAAGAGGTCCCCGTGGCCGATGAAGGTGGTGCGCGGGTAGGCGCGCAATATCTTGTCAAACTGCGGGTAGCCGGTGTTATAGGGCAGTTCTCCCTGGAAGTGGGGGAAGTCCTGGATGTGCATCATGACCGGAACCTGCATTTCGGCGGCGATGTCGTAGACGCGCCGCATTTCGGGCGAGTCGAGCGCCAGATGGAACTTGAGCTCGCCGATGCTGACCGCGCCATCCTTCAGCGCGTCGCGCAGCGTTTTGCTAGAGTCCGGCAGAGTCGGGTCGATTCTCACCGAGCGGACGAAGTGACCGGCGCGGCGCACCATCTCGGCCTTGGCGCGCTCCTGATCGGCGGCGGGGGTGAGGAGCACCGCGTGGGTCACCCCGCAGCCCTGCATGTGCGTGAAACAGGCATCGGCATCAGGCCTGAAGTGAAGGTGCGTGTCCAGGACGGGTCCGCCCCATTGGACGTCAGGCTGCGCAGACAGCCGTGAGGCCGCCGCTACCGGAAGAAGGGTGGTGAGAAAGGTTCTGCGTTGCATGGAGCTTCCCAGCTAGCGACTCAGTATAGACCCAAAACTTGCAGGGGCAGTACAAAGCGCTGGGCGCAACCATGCGCGTTCGGCTGTGAAAGAGGAGCCGGTCAGGCTTGCTCGACGCTCTCCCTCAGGAACCAGGTACGCCGTTCGGCTTCATCGATCCACACCTCAATGAGACTCGTTGTGGCGACATCCTCGTTCTCTTCGCAGACCGAGTGAGCGTCGCGGAGCAGGCTGGTCAGGAGCGCATTGTCATCGCGCAGTTCGGCCAGCATCTCGCGTGCGGTAAGATCTCCGCGATCGTTGTCGTGGAGCCGCTGGTGCCGCGTGATGTCTCCAATCGACCGCAGCGAAGTACCGCCGAGCTTGCGGGCGCGTTCGGCGATGTCGTCGGTGATGGCATAGATCTGTTGGGCCTGCTCGTCGAGCAGAAGATGATAGTCGCGGAAATGGCGGCCTGTCATGTGCCAGTGGAAGTTCTTCGTCTTCATGTAGAGGCAGAACAC
Source organism: Acidobacteriota bacterium (assembly GCA_017307505.1). Lineage (GTDB taxonomy): Bacteria > Acidobacteriota > Terriglobia > Bryobacterales > Bryobacteraceae > Paludibaculum. The sequence continues at coordinate 129,595 of JAFKEE010000036.1, forward strand.
GTCCGCCAGCAGGTGGCGCAGCGTCTCTGAGATCTCCGAGACCGCGTGTTCGCTCAACCCCATTGTGGTTGGCGACCGTTTCGAGCTGGTTTTTGTGGTCGTCTGGGTCTGTTCCTTTTGAGGCATAGTCACTTCGTTGCAAATGGGAGTCCACTTCAAGACGAGAACCGTCAACCGGTTGATCGGCGCATCCCGGTTTGTAAGACGGGCACGAGTTTCTCTCCAGCGGCTCTGGAGAGGCCCCGAAATTGCAGCCGGCTTTTGAGATTGGGGCGCCGCCCGTAAGGCCGCCGAAGTAAAACGGCCTTCGCCTCTTCGTCAGCAGGCTTTCGCGGTAAAACCGCCCGTGGAGGAAATATGTACCGAGACTCTTGTTCCCACCTGGATCAGATCAAAGCTGTAAAGCCCCACACCGACGGATGCGAGGAGTGCCTGAAGCTCGGCGCGCAATGGGTACACCTGAGACTCTGCCTTACATGCGGGCATGTCGGCTGCTGTGACTCGTCTGAAGGCAAGCATGCGACGAAGCATTTCCACAGCAAGCACCATCCGATCATCCAGTCGCTGGAGCCCGGCGAGGAGTGGAAATGGTGCTTCGTCGATCAGGTGGCCTGGGAGTAGAAGACAAGGGTCGGACCCTTCACCAAGTGTCGACCTTCCGTCACCGCCATCCGACTGACGCACCCCCATGAGTCGTGTGCCCTGTTGATTTCACTGCTGCGATCCCAATTGGCCTTACTGGTGCATTCTCTCCCTTTGTGAGAGCGTTCAGCCGCCATGGCGGGCGTAAATCACAGGACAGCGAATCCAAATGTCACATCCCCATGTCTCTGATCCGAACTTTGCGGAACGTGTAGCTCGCAACCAGGAACGGCTGCGCGCGGCCCTCCAGCCTTCGTACGACTTCATCGTGTGCGGATCCGGCTCGTCCGGTTCGGTGGTGGCCCGCCGCCTGGCCGAGAACCCGGACGTCCATGTCCTGCTGCTGGAAGCCGGCGGCGACGACGATCTGCCGGCCGTCACCAATGCTAGTGAGTGGCCGGTGAATCTTAACAGTGAGCGGGACTGGAGCTTCCGTGGGGCGCCCAATGCGTACGTCAATGGGCGCTCAATTCCCTTCTCCATGGGCAAAGTGCTGGGGGGAGGATCCAGCATCAACGTGATGGTCTATGCACGCGGCCACCAGGCGGACTGGGATGCATTTGCGGCCGAGGCGAATGATCCGGCCTGGGGCTACGAGTCGGTCCTCCGGACCTACCGCCAGATTGAAGACTGGCACGGCGCCCCCGATCCTGCTTACCGCGGCACTGGCGGCCTGCTCTTTGTCCAGCCGGCGCCGGACCCGAATCCCCTGGCTCCGGCGACGGTCGCGGCGGCCGGATTGTGTGGACTGCCCTCCTTTCCCAATGCGAACGGGCGCCTGATGGAGGCGGCGCGGGGCGCCTCGATTTCCGATGTCCGGGTTCGCGATGGAAAGCGCGAATCGATCTATCGCTCATATGTCTTCCCGTGGATGGACAGGCCAAACCTGACAGTCCTGGTGGCTGCACTGGTGGTCCGCGTGACATTTCAGGGAAAACGAGCCACAGGCGTGGAGTTTGTGCATGGTGGAGTGACGCATCGCATCGAGGCTTCGGCGGAGGTCATCCTGTCCATGGGTGCAATCCAGACGCCCAAGGTTCTGATGCAATCCGGTGTGGGCGACGAAACCGAACTCCAGCGGTTCGGGATCCCCGTGCTGCAGCACCTGCCGGGTGTAGGCCGCAACTTCCAGGACCACGTTGCCTTCGATTGTGTCTGGGAGTATCAAACCGCCCTGGCACCCAGGAACAATATGAGCGAGGCGATCCTCTTCGGCACGACCAGCGCGAGCCTCGCGCGTCCTGACCTGTTCGTCTGCCAGGCCGAGGTTCCGAAAACGACTCCTGAGAACGCCGCGCGATTTGGGATGCCAAGTGCCGGGTGGACGTTGTTCGGGGCTGTCGCCCATCCGCAAAGCCGAGGTCGACTGCGACTGACCGGGCCTCTTCCGGAAGACCAGGTCCGGATCGAAGCCAATACGCTCTGTGAGCGCGCGGATTTTCTGGCGGCGATGCGCTGTGTCGAGCTTTGCCGCGAGATCGGCAACTCGGCGCCGCTGAGGAGCTTTGTCAAACGCGAAGTCATGCCCGGCAACTTGAAAGGGCCGGAGCTGGAGCGCTTCCTCCGCGATGGGGCCACCAGCTTCTGGCACGAGGTAGGCACGGCCCGCATGGGGCGCGATGAGATGGCGGTGGTTGATGCCAATCTGAAAGTCTACGGGGTGGAGCATCTGCGCATCGCAGACGCTTCAATCATGCCGAGGCTGACTTCCGCGAACACCATGGCTCCCTGCGTGATCATTGGAGAACGAGCCGCCGGGCTCATTGCCGGCGAGCACGCACTCTCCACCTTCGCGGCGGTCCGCGACGAGTGAATAACGACGTCGCGTGATTCGCGGTGGCATGCTGACAGGAGCTGTCGAAACGGTTGGACACGGACCACCACGCACTTTCCGGGCACAGCGGGCAAGTGCAGCAGTTCAAACCGTTTGGCTGGTTGCGCGGTGTGGCCCGCCAGTTGCGCATGTTCACGCCGAAAGGCACAGGACATGACAGCTCCAGCAACCACCACTTCTACATCTCAATCCCAAGTTCGTTACCGAACGGTCCAGATCAACGGACTCGACGTCTTCTATCGGGAAGCCGGCCCTCAGTCAGCGCCGGTGATTCTGCTGCTGCACGGCTTCCCGACGTCTTCCAACATGTTCCGGAACCTGATCCCGCAGCTCGCCTCCTCGTATCGCGTGATCGCGCCGGACTATCCAGGTTTCGGGCTGCAGACGAGCATGCCGGACCGCTCGGAGTTCGCCTATACATTCGAGAATCTGACGAATGTTGTGGATGGCCTGGTGAAGGCACTCGACCTGAAGAAGTACTCGCTCTATGTCATGGACTATGGAGCTCCGGTCGGATACCGCCTGGCGCTGCGGCACCCCGAGTCCGTGCAGGCGCTTATTATTCAGAACGGCAATGCCTACGAGGAAGGCCTGCTGACATTCTGGGATCCGATCAAGAAGTACTGGAAAGACTCGACCCCAGAGAACAGGCAGGCCCTGCATTTTCTCGTGGAGCCCAAGGCTACGAAGTGGCAGTACGAGAACGGCGTCAGCGACACGACTGTTCTCGACCCGACCACCTGGGCGCTGGATCAACTTGGCCTGGATCGTCCGGGCAATGATGACATTCAGCTCGATCTTTTCCATGACTACGGGACGAATGTGCCGCTCTACCCGGAGTTTCAGGCGTTCTTCCGCAAATACCAGCCGCCGGCGCTGATTGTGTGGGGCAAGAACGACTTCATCTTCCCAGCGGAAGGCGCACCGCCGTACAGCCGCGACCTGAAGAATGTCGAGACGCATATGCTCGACACCGGGCACTTCGCCTTGGAGTCTCACGGCGCGGAGATCGCCGACCACATTCTCGGTTTTCTCCGCAAGAACGGGATCGCGCGGTAGCGGAGCACTCGCCGAGGCGGGTTGCGGACCGTTTGCGCGCAGTCCGCACCCGCTTCGTGGAGCCGCCAGGAAGGAGAGGTTGCAGATGCCGACGAACTACGGCTCTCGTGTGTTCACAGAGGTTGTGAAGGAACTCCAGGAACGGTACGGCAGCCGGAGACAGTACGAGCGCCTTCGCGGCCAGAGCGCCCCGTTCGATCAGCTGTCGGAGGACGAGATTGGATTCCTTGCGGAACGCGACAGCTTCTACATGGCGACGGTGGGCAGTTCGGGTTGGCCGTATGTGCAGCATCGAGGCGGCCCGAAGGGGTTCCTTAAGGTCATCGATCCAAGCACCCTGGCCTTTGCGGATTACCGTGGGAACAAACAGTACGTGAGCACCGGCAACCTCATGACGGACAGCCGGGTGTCGCTCATTCTGGTCGACTATCCACGCCGCGCGCGATTGAAGATCCTGGGGCGGGTCAGCATCTTCGAAGGGGAACAGGCCGTACCCTGGATCAGCAAAGTGAAGGATCCGAGCGATCCGGCTTTCAGTGAGCGGGTCTACGTCATACGCATCGAGGCGTTCGATTGGAACTGCCCGCAACACATCACGCCGCGGTTCACGGTGGAAGAGATTCAGACGGCGCTCGCTCGCTTTGAGCAGCAGTTGCAGGCGCTGGAGGAAGAGAATGCGCGGCTGCGGAAGCAGGTCTCCGGGAAGAGGACCGGTTCGTGAGGGGCCGGCGCAGTATCACCGATCAGGCGGATACACAGGAGGACGGACGGCTCGTCGGAGGGCCTCCCGGCCCAAGAGCACGGCGACAACTTGGCACAAATGACGTGTGAAAGGAAGGGAGAGACGGACTGACCGGCTTTGCGGAGAAAATGCGTACGGAGATGAGAAAGCCGCTGTATCAGTGAGATACAACGGCTTTTGAACTGGTGCGGTCGAGAGGACTTGAACCTCCACGAGATTGCTCCCGCTAGCACCACAAGCTATTCAATCCACTCGATCCGACGCAGTTTCATGGGTTTAGGTGCCATATGAGGGTGCCATCGAGGCGGGCTGAGCGGCACAGTTGGCACAATTACGTCACACGGGGCTTTTCAGGATGGGGAATTGCCCCCTTTTCGACCCTGGATCGGGGCGAGTAACCGTGCCATTCCAGCCATCGGGTTGCACCGGGCTTCACAGCTCCGCAGGTAACGGGCGTCGTGATCTGCAGTGGGCCGGCTCCCTGATCCGAGAAACACTCCCAGGCCTAGCCGTTTCGAAGCAGAAGCTCCGCCGCGTCGAAGCGATTGAGCTAGTCCGCGCCAACCGAGAGGCCGAGCGCCAGAATGTCGGATTCTCCTCTCGGCCCTTTGTCCTCTGCGGCCTTCCGCTCAGGCGGCCCGCACCGGGATCCCTGCTTCATGAGCGCAGAAACGGGCAATTCGTCCTTCAGGTAACTGGGCATCCGAGCTTCGGGTTGCCCTGGCGGCATGACCGCCTTCTCCCTATCTTCTTGGCCACGGTGGCGATCCGGCAGCAGTCACCTCGGATCACGTTCAGCACTGCAGCTGAGATGCTGGACGCCTTTGGGCTGCAACAGGGTGGTTCTCAATACCGCCGCCTGGTCGCATCCTTTCAGCGGATCTTTGGCGCCACGATTTTCTTCGGGACAGAGAGGCAACTGGAGCGCACTGCGGTCGTCCACAGCGCTCGGTTTAACTTCATGTCCGAGGCCAGAATCTGGTACTCCCGGAGCGGCCTTGAGCGGCTTCTCCCGGGTGACTGCCAGAACATGATCCTGTTGAGTGATGAGTTCTATCGAGAGATTCTGGACCATCCGATTCCCACCGACCTGGAAGCAGCTAAAGCACTTTCGTCCTCGCCGGCCGCTCTGGATCTGTTCATGTGGCTCTCCTACCGCTGCTTCACGGCGCAGGGACAAGAGCGGATTCCGCTATTCGGCCCTTTCGGTCTGGTAAACCAACTCGGGAGCGCCGAATATGCACGGCCAGGCAAGTTCCGCGAGAAGTTGGAGGGGTGGCTCGGGATTGTCCGAGCGATTTGGCCAACGTGTCCGGCTTGCATCGATGGGGAAGGGACGGGTCTCTTGGTCGACCGGGCCTTCGCGGTTGTTCAGTCTTGACCGAGTCATATTCGCAAGGGGCCCAACTTCGGCTCGTCTGTCGTCAATGACAGTTGAAAGCGGCCTTTGTCCCTCGCCCAAACCATGCGCAAGAGATCGTTGTCGAATGGTTCGCCCACATCCGCGTCGGGAACCTGCGGTTGCCAGCTTCCCAAGCTGGACGTCGTGGGTTCGAATCCCATCTCCCGCTCCATCTTTTCAACAACTTGCAGGCATTCAGTTTTCACGTTGTACTCCGATTACTCCGTTAGTGTTCCAACGGTTCCCCAAGAGATCACAGGATCGCCTCGGATTCTAGTCTTTTTACTGCTTCTATCTTTTGTTGAAGGTCGCTCACCGAGTAGACTTCCAGACTCACTCCAAGGCCATGCCCGCGCTGATCGGCGGCCACCTTGTCATCGATCTTCGCCTTACGCGACAGGCTGGCATTCGTGCGGCGAAGGACTTGAAAAGTTGCCCACTCAAGCCCAGCTGTCGCGAGCTTCGGTTCTAGGTTTCGACGCCACATGTTGTCCCGGCTAACGGTCGTGATCGCCGCTTCCGAGGGGAAAAGAAACGCTTCCGGTGAGCGTCCCTCAAACTGCTTTCGCCACTGTTGAAGGTCCTCCTTGGTACCAGACGATAGAGCCACAACTCGCGAGGTTCGCTTGCCCTTACGGCCCTTCGGTGTGTCCATTCTTCCTCTGTAAACGCGTTGATCGATCAGAACCGAATCGTCACTGATCTTCCCCAGACGAATCGCTAGGATCTCCCCGGGCCGCATTCCATCGAACAGCGCCATCCTGAACATCAAGCGTTCCCGCAATCCGAGAACGTCCAGCGCTTTCTTGATGTCCTCTTTGGTAAGAACACGCTTCTCCTTACCTACCTTGCAGGCGGGTGTGTAGAGTCCCAACGTCGGATTCAGATCGACGGCGCCATCGCTCATTGCCATTTTGAAGATGCCGCTGAGGTCCCACCTAAGATGTGCAACCACGCTGTGGGAATGAGTGACTGCCATCTTGTCGAGATAGGTCTGCATCTGATCACGGTTCATGTCCGCGATTCGCCGCGTTCCGAACTCGCCGACGAGGTGCAAACTGATCCGGTTCTCTGTTGTCGATCGGGTAGACTCTTTCCATTTCCGTCGGCAAACCGGCAGGTACACTTCTTCGACGAACTCCTTGAAGGTGAATGGGCGGACCGTCTTCTTGCCCGCCATGTCGTTGAGGGGTTGGAGGATCGAGGCCAGCATGGCTTCGGCCTGTCCTTTGGTGAATTCTGTACACTTTCCTAGCACCTTAGTTCTGCGCGATCCGTCTTCCCACCACTGCGCCAGCCAGAGTCTGTTCCGGCCGTGTTTGCGTTGACGGAGGCTACCTTTCATAAATCGCTTACGTCGCATTGAATCTCCTGATTCCCTGCGGCCGCAGCGCAAAATCCTGACCTGTCCGCCAGACTAGCATCGACTCTTGCTCGCTTCCAACCATTGATTCAGCCATTCGCGCCGAACGAGCTTTCTTCGGCCTAAGGCGATGTGGGCGAGTTGGGGCACGCCTGGCACCTTTCCGGCCATGACGTTGCATACGTGGGTCTTGGAGCATCGCAGAACTTCAGCGACGTCCTTGATGGTCAGGATTGGTTCTTCCTTGATCGTGTTTTGCATTGCGAGGTACCTCATGAATTCACGGCCGAGAGATATGGAAGGCCGAACAGACGGGACCAAGCGAAGAGGCAGGCTTCCTGTGCGGCCGGAATGTTGGTGTGCCGAGTCCAAGCGGCGTTTGAGACGCCAACGATGAGATCCGGATTTTCAAAGGCGGATTGAAGGATCGGCCAAACGAGCAGTTGCTCATAGCAGACAAGAATGGCCAATTTCTGTGGGCCGACCTGCAACGTTCCCGGTCCGGCCAGGTTCAGCGGTACTCCGTCCTGAGGTCCGAACGGCTTCCACATGCCAATCGGAATGGGGATGCGTTGATGGAACATGGAAGACGGAGAGTCTCCTACCACGACGACCGAATTGTGAAACTCCTGAGAGTTGGGAATCGAAACTCCGGCTCCGAGAATCGCCGTCCGGTGTGATGCCCGAAGGTGTTGGATTGTGGGTTTCCAGAACTCTTCCGTAGCCTCGGTCCAACGTCGAACCGCGGCCTCCGGGAGAATCGCAAGCCTCGACTGCGAGGAATGGATTGCTGTTCGGGCAGCTTCTTCCTTTTGGAACAGATCTAGGCACTCCTTCGTGTTCACTACCTGGATGTCGGCAGGTGAGGAAATTGGGGTGTAGATCAGATTCGCTACTACAGCAACGCCGATCAGAAGGAATGGGCGCGCCGACCAGAGAATCGGGAAGAGCGATGTGGCGAAGAGCCCTAGGAAGCCGGTGGCGGGAAACAGAACGCCAGCCGCGGTCAGAGGCGACGCCCAACCAATCAATCCGATTGGAGGAACCGCAGACAACACCAACGCAGCCGGACACCTCCAGAGCCGCTGTGCGGGATCAGACGTCCAGAGTATCGCCCATGGCAGAGCGAGCATCGCAGATGCGATTACCCAAACAATCCATGCTCGCCGCGGTTGGCTGGGCTCGTAAGCGTGCGAAACTGCCACCGCCGGGAGTGATGCGGTTAGGAAATACGCAAGCGCAAGCGCCGTGGCACGTCGCCGAGTGGATTGACGAAAGACTAGCCACGGAAGGATGATCGTGAGGCCAAGTAAGGGAAATGGTCCGCGCCAAGCGATTGCCCCGATGAACGAAGCGGCAAATAAACTCACTAGCCACGAAAAAGCCATAAGGGGCGTAACCTCCTGCGGATCTGGCTGGTCTGAATGGGACCCATGTATCGTGAGTCGTAGCTGCCGGCGTTGTACGTTGAAGCGACCCATACCGTGTCTTCGCGGACACCGTACATTCCCGGCGGCCAAGCTTTCAGTGGCCTACCGCTCGCATCGAAGGCGACTGGATAGGTTTTCGGAAGCAGATGGCCGTTGACGACCAAGCCCTCCGTGCTCACGATGACCAAGTCGCCGGGTCGAGCGACGATTGGTTTCAGCAACGGGACCGCGCCATCCGGGCAAGCGAACCCACGGGTTCGGTAGCTTCGTGATGCGGATTCCGAGGCGAACGGTTCTGCTGGACAGAACTCGATAAGTTCAGCCTCGCGGTCGTTCGTTGTCGCATAAAGTCCCAACGGAAGGCTGTAGCTTGTGTTGATCCGGATGCCAAGAGCCATTACTCCGGTCGAAAGCGCGGAGAGAGCAATGAGCGGTACGCCGAACGAGAGGATAAGGGTCTTATGACGGCCAGACGGAAGCATCGGCTTCGACCTCCTCTACGCCGTTGGCTGATACCGTCGATGGGTCCTCTCGCTGAGGTGCGTTGTCGGCAGGGGCCTCCTTCGCCGTACGGGGCTTGGCGATCAGATAAACACTGCGGGCAATGATTTCGTAGACGGTTCTGGGGCTACCATCCTTGGGCGTGAATTTTCGTGTTTGAAGCGTGCCCTCGATGAAGATGTTCTCGCCCTTCTCATAAGTGACAGCGATATCGGCGAGGTCACCGTAGAAAACCAGGCTGTGCCAGTTCGTATGTTCCTGGGCTTGGTTGTTGCGGTCGGTGTAGCGGTAGCCTTCGGCCATGCGGACGTTGGCGACCGGCGTGCCCGAAGGCATGTAGCGAACTTGGGGCTTATCGGCGAGGTAGCCCGCCAACTCGATGCGGTTCTTTTGCATGTCAGTCCTTCCTTTCTTCGTGAAGATCTAAGTCGAGCTGCTCTATGAAGCCGGGCTTTGTTGGCATTGCGCCGTTCAGCTCGGCTAAGAAGGCAGCTTCCATTGGAGATTGAGGAACGAATTCCGCGCGGCTAATGACGTTGCGGGTTCGATTGGGTGGCAATTGCGGTTCAATGCCGGTCTCGCCTATGGCAAGGAATTTGGTCGGCGGTGGAATCTCAGCGCGATGCTTCAGGACGGGGTCCGTGAAATAGAGAATCTGGGTGCCGTAGATCGGATGGTGACCGCTGACGAAGATCAGCATGTCGCCGGGAGCGACGATGCGTTCGTTGGAACCTTCGCCAGTCTTCTTCGGCGGCTTCAGCCGCATCACTTCGTCCGGCGTCACGAGGGGACGCTCGACCTGATCCACAGTTGCGCTCATGTGATTCGCGATAGGCGCCAACCGTGAGCCGGAGAAGTTGAATGTGGCTTTTTGGATCGTCTTGGTACCAGTCATCTTCGAGAGAAGTTCCGCTGTATCGAACTGGTTCGGCGCATAGGCAACGCGGACGTGGCAATTGGAAACGATGCTCTCGTTTGGGCCGTACTCATCGACGATCTGCCGAATGTCCTGTGTGATGAGGTACGCCTTCAGACCATAGCCAGCCATGTACGACAGTGCGTCGGCGAAGATCTCCATCCGCTTCAACGACGGGAACTCGTCAACCATGAACAAGAGCCTGTGGCGGTTGCGTTTTTGAGCCGCGCCTTGGAAGTCCATCCGCTCCGTAAGACGGTTTACGATCATCGTGAAGATTAACCGGATCAGCGGACGAAGGCGGATCTTGTCGGAGGGCGGGACGACCAAGTAAAGCGAGACTGGCCGAGTGTGATTGACGAGATCGTCGATTGTGAAGTCGCTCGCTGCCGTGTTCTTGGCGACGAGTGGATCGCTGTAGAGGGTGAGTGCCGTCTTGGCGGTGGATAGGACACCAGAGAAGTCTTTGTCCTCCTTGTCGAGCATTTCGCGGACTTTCTCTCGAACCACTGGATGGGTTGTGGTTCGCTCGCCATCGGGTGTCATCCACTGATAGTTGCGTTGGGAATCGTGCGGGAAGTTCTCGAGCTCGTTCAAGGTATCGCGGAAACTTTGGCCCGGCTTGGTGAAGGTGGCCGCAAGATCGCCGAGGCTGGCCTCGCGTCCAGCGGCTGCCGCTGCGTAGCAGACATGCAGAATCATTCCAGTGGTGATGGAGGCTGCAGCATCCTGCCAGTAACGCTCCATCGGGCTATCTTCTCCAGTCCGGACGATCATGTCGGCGACGTTCTGGGCGTCCGACACGTCGCGCGGAGTGCCAATTCGCACTTCGGCAAGAGGATTGAATCTGGAGCCGTTAGCCACCTCAACCGGCGAGAACTTGAAACAGAGATGGCCGGCCTTGACTCGAAAACCAGCTGTGCGCGCCCAGTTCTCGCCCTTGATGTCGTACACGACCGCCGATTCGGACCAGGCGAGCAACGTTGGAATGACTAAACCAATGCCCTTACCGCTTCGCGTCGGGGCGAACGCGAGAACGTGTTCGGGGCCATTGTGCCGAAGGTAGTGCAGATGCCTTGTGGAAGGATTTAACCACCCGCCGACGTAAACACCTTGATTAGATTCGAGCAGTCCAGTGGCCTGAATATCAGAAGAACTGGCCCAACGAGCAGACCCATGCAAGTCTTCCGTGTTTGCGGAAAGGCGGCGGGCGCGTCTTAAATTCAGCCCATAGACGATCATTACCGTGATGGCCGATCCAATCACGACCATCAAGGCTCCCGCTAGAAGTGGCTGTTTTACTTGTAGGCTCGCGGTATTGCTGTGCTCCAGCAACCAGAAGGCCCAAGCCGTTGGCTGATAGATGGAGTGACCCGCGTGAGTGAGTATCGGCGAACCAAGCGCGGGTTGATAGCGGAATTGGTAGGCGACGAACTGAGTCGCAGCAAGATTCACTACCGCTAGCAATCCGAGGCCGGTCAGCATCGCCGGCCAGTTGTAGCCGCCAACGAAGCCGGGATCGGGTGGTGTTCGATAGACGTTTGGTTCGCGCGGCATCTTCGTATCGCTCAGCGCGCAAGCACGTGGGAACGTTGGCGGTCTTGGTTCGGCTTGAGTTGGGCGATCTGATTGGAATAGGAGATCAGCAGGTTCTCGGCGACCCCGGCGGTGCCTGGGAGTAGGTGCTTCTCGTGTGCGACGGCGCTTTTGGCACTGACCTTCTGAATGACATGGTGCGCCGTTTCGCCTAGTACTTCGCCCCGATACTTGCCTGAATCCGTGTCAGCGGCGTACGTTTTCGTCGTCTCGCCCATCAGTTCCCGCGCCGCCACTTCGGCCGCTGCAAATGATTCCTTGAGTGCCTGCTCACTTGGCGGGCGACGACCGTCCACTTCCCCGTCCAGTATTTTTTCGGCCTCGATCTTGGCGACACCTCTGGAGGCAACCGGCTCCCGACCTTCAGTGGCCGTCTCCTTTTCGGTGATAGCTACTGCGCCCGCCCCGCGCTCGAAGGATGCTACGTGTTCCGAAGTCTCCGTTCGGAGCTGCTTTCCCCGCTCCAGTTCCAGTAGATAGTCGGCTGCGCGGTGGGCGTCCTTGGCTGCGCGAAAGATCTCGTTCTTGTCTTCGCTGAGGGCTTTGACCCAGGAGTTGACGTACGCCGCATGCTGTTCGGGATTGTGTGGAATGCCGCGCTCGGCTGCAAGAAAGACGCTCGTAAGTTCCGCCCTTAGTTCTTCCTTGGCGTAGTTCGGGTCGCCGAAGCGATAGCTTTCGTTGAGGGTCTGACGATTCAGGCGATCGGGATGGCCGCTCCAGTGAGCCAATTCATGAAGGGCGGTTCCGTAGTAATCGGCGGCGGTCTTGAAAGCGGCGTCCGGCGGCAGGTGAATTCTGTCGGCGGATCGGCTGTAGAAGGCACGGTCATTTTGATCGTGGACGATCCTTGCTCCGGAGTTCTGAAGGATCGATTCGCCAGTCTCGGCGATCTCCCATTCCGCTCGCTCCTTGGGGACATAGGGAGAGATCCCGTCGATCTGTTTAGCGTTGAAAACGGTGAAGACCCTGCGGAGCGGTCCGCGGTAGTCGCCGTTGCTGGAGTCGCGCTCAGCTTCCCCTTGGGGCGATGCGCCCTTCTTGGCTTCTTCGCCAAACTGCCAGAACTCGATCTGCGTGCCCTTCTCGCCGGCTCGAACTTGCCAGCCGTTCGCGGCGGCTTGTTTGTACGTGAGCCACCGAGGATCATCGAAGGCTTTGCGCGTCCCAACAGCCATCAAATGAAGCGCATTGCCGCCGCGATAGTTTTTTTCGGTGGTGGGATTGAAGGGGAGTTGGAGCGATCCGGGCTCCCATGGCTTCTGCCATGGCGCGGTGCCTTTCTCCAGCATCTCGATGATTTGGTCTGTTACTTCTTTGCGAAAGTCCCTCTTGACCGGAGCTTCCGTGGAACTGGATTCGTTGGCCATGCATCAGATCCTTTCGTCGAAGTCTGTTTCGTGTTGCTCTTCCTCGAAGCCCGAGCCGACGACAGGGTCGAGACCCTTGTCCTCTTCTGCCGGGGTATCGTGATCGGTGACAGGTATTTGTTTAGGGGTGTCGTCCATGGTCGTATCTAGCATGTACAGGCTAGCATGTCCGAAGTATGCCCTCAGTTGCCCTAGTTGTCAAGCGAAGCTCGCTGGGCCTCTCTTAGGGGGTGCTCGGTCGTGCAGCCCTGGTTCGGTGCCCCCGAGCAGGTCTCGCCTTGGGCAAGCGTTCGTTCAGGCGATCACGGGTGTCGTGAGAGGACACACCGCCGGCGAGTGGTCGCCATGACGTGAATTCGCTACTTGACTCTGGAGTGCACTCCAGGTAGTACCCTAATCCAAGACGGTCGAGGCCGCTAGTCTCAAACCGGCATGTCGATTTTCTAAGGGCAGTGCAAAATCGCGAGATGGAGTGGTTGTCATGGAAGCCTTCTTTCAAGATCTGCGATTCAGCCTACGCATGCTCCTGAAGCGTCGAGGGTTCACATCTGCTGTGACGATAACGCTGGCCCTGGCCATTGGGGCCAACGCGACAATCTTCACTTGGATCAAGGCGATCCTCCTTGCCCCGCTGCCGGGCATTGAACGGCCTGATGAGTTGGTCGAAGTGTGGGGCTCAACGCGCAACAACTCTGCTCTCTCTTTGTCTTACCTCGACTACTTAGACCTCCGCGACCGCAACGAGGTCCTCTCGGGTTTGGCCGCTCATCAGGTGCTATCCATGAACCTGGGTCGGGGAGGGAGGCCGGAGCGTGTGCGGGGTGCCGTCGTTTCCGCGAACTATTTCGATGTTCTCGGTGTAAAGGCGCTGGTCGGGCGCACGTTTATTCCCGAAGAAGACCAGACTCCGAACACCCATGCCGTCGTCGTGATCGGACATGGATTATGGCATCGCCGTTTTGGTGCCGATCCAAACGTCATAGGGCGAACCATAACCCTCAACGAGCACGAATTCAACATCGTCGGTGTCACGCCCAAGGAATTCAGCAGTCCCTTTTCTGGTGCTGCGATTGATGCGTGGACGCCGGTCATGATGAAAAGCTATGTCGCGCGCCCGCACTTCTCCCTAACCGATCGCGGCAGTCGTTGGCTGATGGTCATGGGGCGGCTCAGACCCGGCGCGACGCTGCCTCAGGCGAAAGCCAATATCGCCACAATCGCGCGGCAAATGGAGACTGCCCACCCGCAGACCAACGAACAGATGGGTGTTGACGTTTACTCGCTGACGCAGTCGCCGTTTGGCTTGAGGCAGAGTCTTCAATCAGCTCTCGCAATTCTCATGGCGGCAGTTGCCGTTGTACTGCTGATTGCGTGTGCGAATGTTGCGAACCTGCTTTTAACGCGTGCCGCCTCAAGGAGTAAGGAGATCGCGGTGCGGTTGGCGCTGGGCGGTAGCCGGCGGCGGTTGATCAAGCTGATGCTCACCGAGAGTTTCGTCCTCGCTTCGTTTGGCGCCGCGCTCGGGTTGGCGCTCGCGTTCTGGACCGCCCAATTGCTCCCGGCGTTCCTTCCGCCGTATGCCAGGGAAGTGCGCTTTGACACTCGTCCCGACGCCGTTGTCTTCGGGTTCACCCTCGCATTGACGGTCCTTACAACTTTCCTGTTCGGTCTGGCTCCTACGCTACAGACATCGAAATTGGATCTGGTCGCGGCCCTTAAAGACAGTACCGCCACTATCGGTCACGGACGGCGTAAGTTTTCTTTGCGGCACGTACTGGTGATTATTCAGGTGGCGCTCTCGACGGTTGCATTGATCAGCGCCGGCCTCTTTGTCCGCAGTCTGCTGGAATCACACAAGGCTGATCCGGGATTTGACCCTGATCGCGTTCTGCTTGCTTCCTTAGATCCGTTTCTAAACGGCTATGACGAGAGCCGCGGGCGCGAGTTTTATCGCAGCCTTGCCGTGCGTGTAGCGGCGCTGCCCGGCGTAGAATCCGCTAGCCTCGCTCGTCGCTTGCCGCTCACCCTGAGCGGCATTGCGTTTGCGGCGGTTGTGATCGACGGCTACGCGCCCCGCCGCGCCGAGGACATGCGCTTTAATTATGATACCGTCGGTCCGCACTACTTTCACACGATGCGCATTCCGCTCCTGCAGGGCCGGGATTTCACTGAGCGAGATCACGAACGCGCTGCGGGCGTGGTGGCAATCAATGAGACGATGGCGTTGCGTTACTGGCCCGCTGGTGATGCGCTGGGCAAGCGCTTAAAGGTGGCCAAAGACTGGCTGGAGATTGTGGGCGTCGCGAAAGACGTTAAGAATCGCAGTTTGAATGAGGCGTCCCAGGCATTCCTGTACTTGCCCTTGCTGCAAGACTATCGTTCTAACATGATCCTGGTTGCGCGCACAGCCATGGAACCGGAAAAGATGTTCCATGCGGTGCAAGCGGAGGTTGCCGCACTCGATCCGGAGATGCCCGTGTTTGATGCCAAAACCTTGGAGGAGCATATCGGAGTCTCGTTTTTCCTCCAGCGCATGGCCGCAACGCTCTTAAGCACCTTCGGTCTGCTCGCACTGTCGCTGTCCGCTCTGGGACTGTACGGAGTCATGGCATATACGGTCAGCCAGCGTACGCGCGAGTTGGGAATACGCATCTCGATGGGAGCGCAGCGCCACGACGTCATGAAACTCATCCTCGGACGGGGATTGATCTTATCTGGAATAGGGCTAACCGCCGGACTGACAGCGGCGCTCATTGTCACTCGTCTCTCGGCTCACTTGCTGTATGGAATTGGCGCCGCGGATCCCATGACCTTCACGGCTATCGCTGTGTTGCTGCTTGTGGTCGCGTTGGCCGCAAGCTATTTCCCGGCGCGGCGCGCGATCAACATCAACCCGACGGTTGCGCTCCGGAGCGAATGATGCGCCGTCGTAGCCTTTCGATTACTGCTTCTGAGCCGCGGTTGCCAGCGCGTTTCTGAGGGCTGCCCGGGCAGGTTCAATCACATCAAGTACCGGCCCTCCTTCCCACAGGGGCTTTGGCGGAACCTGGTTCCATACTGTCTGAGAGTCGTAAATCAGGATCTGGTCCCAAACGATACTATTCTGGTCGTGCTCCCCCATTGCGTGTGAGAGAAGCCGGTCCTTATCCCAGAATTGAACTGCTCGTGGATCTGACAGGCGCTTCAAAGCAGAAGACGACGGTGCTCCCCAGTCAGTCGGAAGAACGGGTTCCCACACGGCGAAGACATGAATCTGCTTCCCGCTAAACTCCTTCAACAAACTCTCGGCTGCGGAGGCCCCCCGCAGACAATACGCTCAAGTAGGCGAAAGGAGGAGGACCACACGGACCTGATCCTTTGAAGCGTTGAAGGCGGTTGGAAGCGTCGCGAAATTTTCAGAAGTCAACGAAGTGAGCGGCGGCTGGCCCTGTGGTGTGCTGTGCCCTGCATAGAAATAGAACAGCGCTCCGCATATAACCAGCACACCTAGGACGAGCAGGATACGTTTACGGTTCATAATTTCACCTGGCGAGTAGGTCCGCTGCGGCATTCGCCAGCAATTGCGGAAAGAAGATGGAGACGACGAAAAACAGGGCGGAAATCCAAAGCAAGGAAGAACTAAGGATGCTTGGCCGGCGATGGCACTGATTGGCTTTCCAAGCTTGAAAGAATCCGTAGACGATGGAGACGGCCGAAAGTATCAGCAAGTAGGGTCTTGCAGCCGTGAGAAAGGCCGAGGCGCCTGCCGCACCTGCCGCAAAGACGAGTGGGAATAGCGGTAGGCAACAGCTCGACGCGGCAATGACACTTCCCATGGCGGCGATGCTCGCGACGGCGCTTCGCCTGCCATGGTTCGCGTAAGAATCAGCCGCTGGTCGGTTCTGCATGGACACTTTCTAACCGGTTCTATTCCTTCACCTGATAGCCCGAATCCGTAATGAGTTTCTTGATGTCTTGAAGCGTTTGTTTGGCGGGATCGTATGTGATGGTCGCCCGTTTGGCGTTGTAGTCTATTTTGGCTTCTTTCACGCCCGGAAGATTGCGAAAGGACGCCTCCAAACCACTTGCACAGGCTGGACATGTCATGCCCGTGACAGTAAGGGTCTTCGTAACCGCGGCGCCTTTGCCCTTTTGTTTTTCGTTCTCAGAGTTCATCGCGAGAACTGCTGTACCTGAGTAGTAGGGAAAGGAAGCAATACCGATCACTAAACCAGCGATGCATACCACGGCTAAGATATTCCATCGGCCAGAGCCCTTCGAAGCGCACGCCTCTCCTGGGACGCATGCAGCTTTCGAATCACGATGAACAAGGAGAAGGCCAGAGACCAGAAGTACCGCAGTCACCCCGAGCAGGTACGGTCGAGAGCTTTCCCATTGAGCAGCCGCGGCCAGCGCTCCAAAGCCGGTCACTGCTGCAACAAGCGGAAGAATACAGCACAGGGATGCTGCGGCTGCTGCAAGTACGGAACTCAAGAGTAATACTGTTCTTCTCATCGTGTTTTCCTAACGCGCGTACGCCTCTCGAATTGCAGTTCGGATGAGATCGCGGGAAGGAAGTCCACCTGCGTAGCAGCGGCATGCCATGCCAAGAGGCTCAGCTCCGCGTGCAGAAGGTTCAATGTCTACTCCGTCAACCCTAATTGTGGGAGAGCCCAAAAAGCCTCGCGCCTTCGCGCTCACGTCATCGCGAATTTCCATCTGCACAACTTCAGCAATCACACCTTCTTCTTGAATCACTTCCCGCACGCGCTCGACGGCGGGAGCGTGATTCGGACAACCTTCGAAATATAGAATGTCAACCTGCATTGTCGCCTTTCTCCTTGCTTGTAATACCGTGTGCGATGGATTCGAGAACGGGGCAACACTCGTGCTGAGGACCTGCCGCATCGTCCTTGAGCGCCCGGCTACACTTCGTAAGCGCCTCTTCGAGGTGCTCCTGCAACGTGGTGAGATTCCGGATTTTCTGGCGGACGGCCTCTAGCCTTTGGGCAATAAGGTCCCTCACATGTGCGCAAGCCTCAGTTCGCTCGTCCTGAATGAGCATGAGTTCGCGAATCTCTGATAAAGAAAATCCGAGCTCTTGTGCCTTGCGGATGAATTGAAGATGCTCAATCGAGCGAGCGGTGTAGAGACGGAATCCACCTTCGCTCCTCGGAGGCTCCATCAGTAGCCCCTCTTTTTCGTAGAAGCGAATCGTGTCCACACTCAGCCCCGTTTGCTGAGCGGCTTTGCCGATTTGGACGCCCTTCATGATTGTCTGATCACTTGCCATCTCTAGGGTACACTCTGGACCAGACTCCAGAGTCAAGCGTGGAAGTCAACCTTTCGGTATCGCGGACAGTAAACGTCATCAGTCTCACCAAGCTAATCAGGCGGCCCCGCTGAGGCTTCGAGTTTGGGCTGCGCATCCCAGAAAGAAACCCAACACGGTGATGGGGTACGGTCTCCATGATTCTTACTCTAATGATCACGCCGGTTGTCTTCGCGATGGTTCGTCGGTCGGCGCTTCAGATGCGGTAGCTGGTTTGCTCCGACGGCCCCCGGTACGTTCGACCAAGTAACGATTTTGAGTAAACTCCCAAAAAACCCTTGACTCGTTTCTATAATTCGGTAACTATAGAAACATAGAAGGATGGTACTGCTTCCGCGAAATGAGACACCGCCAGCGCGCGAGTTGCTGGCGAAATGAGGGTCGAATCTATGTCACAAAACCCTTCAGATGAACAGGTTACAAGATATGCGGACATGTTTTCCGCCATGGGAACGGAAGCGCGACTTCGAATCTTGCGGCTCTTGCTGAAGGCGCACCCTGAAGGCCTGACCGTGGGCGAAATTGGGACGGAACTAAGCATCCCGGGATCAACCCTCTCCCATCACCTGGAGAAACTGAAAAACGAAGGTCTAGTCAGTGTTCGAAGGGAGGGTACTTTTCTTTGGTACTCGGCGAACACGGAAACCCTTCAGGAACTTCTCGGATTTTTATATGCCGAGTGCTGCACTCGGAACCAAGCTATCGCACCCGAAAACATAATCACGCTTTGCAAATAGGAGACGCACATGAGCACCACCACAGAAGACATCAGAGATGTTGTTAAGGAGAGGTACGGGCAAGCCGCCCTTAGGGTCACGTCGGGAGGAAGCTCCTGCTGCGGAGCCTCATCTACCTGCGGCACCGATGTCGATCCCATAACGTCCAACCTCTACGACGAGAAGCAGAAACAGGGCCTTCCGGAGGAAGCCATCCTCGCGTCGCTCGGATGCGGAAACCCGACGGCACTTGCTCAGCTCAAACCTGGGGAAGTCGTGCTGGACCTGGGCTCCGGTGGCGGCATAGACGTTCTCCTCTCTGCCAAGCGTGTCGGACCGACCGGCAAGGCGTTCGGGCTCGACATGACCGACGAAATGCTCGCTCTGGCGCGTGAAAACCAGAAGAAGTCTGGTATTGAGAATGTCGAATTCCTGAAAGGTGAGATCGAGCGCATTCCCCTCCCGGACAATTCAATCGATGTGATCATTTCAAATTGCGTAATCAATCTATCTGCCGACAAGGACAAGGTGCTTAAAGAAGCCTTCCGTGTCTTGAAGCCGGGCGGTCGCTTTGCTGTTTCGGATGTGGTGACAAAAGGCGAGATGCTGCCGGAAATCCGGGAGAAGGTGCTTCTCTGGGTCGGATGCATTGCGGGCGCGCTCGAAGAGAACGATTATCGCGCGCGGCTCACCGCCGCTGGCTTTGTGGACGTCGATCTCGAACCTACCCGTGTCTATAACGTCGAGGATGCGAGGGCCTTCCTGAGTGGCCAGGGAATCGACGTTGACGCGATCGCGCCGGAAGTCGATGGAAAGTTCATGAGCGCCTTCGTGCGTGGGACCAAGCCAGAGACAGCTAGCGCCTGTTGCGGGCCCACTTGCTGCAACTAGAGAAGGAAACGAGAACTACCATGCGCCTTTTCAGCACGCTCACCCTTGCACTGACGATGCTATTCTCCGCTGCTAGCTTTTCGCAGCAGCCCTCCGCTTCTACCAAAAAACGAATTTTGGTGCTCTGCACCGGAAACAGCGCTCGCTCCCAAATGACGGAAGGATTTCTCCGCTCTTTTGATCCGGCGCTGCATGTCTTCTCGGCCGGCACGCAACCTGCTGCTCGTATAAATCCTTTCGCCGTGTTGGCAATGAAAGAGGTCGGAATCGACATATCCGGTGGAAAGCCAAAGGGCGTCAGCCAATTCACTGGCGACTCTTTTGATTACGTGATCACGGTCTGTGACGACGCCGATAAGAACTGCCCGAACTTTCGCGGCAAAGTCGGAAAGCGCCTGCACATCGGTTTTCCTGATCCTGCAAAGGCAACGGGGAGTGACGCTGAGAAGATGGCGGTGTTTCGCAAGGTTCGAGACGACATCAAGACGAAGTTTAAAGAACTATACGAGAACGAAATCCGGAAGCGCTCGTAAGAGCGTCTCCGAGCATCGTTTGCAAACCAAGGGAAGTTGAATGGGCCCAGCAGAAAACGAGACCACGGTTAAGCGCCTCGACTTCTTCGAGCGCTATCTGACCATCTGGGTAGCACTCTGCATGGTTGCGGGAGTTCTTCTCGGAAAGCTCCTTCCAGGGCTTACGGCTGCCGTAAGAAGCCTAGAGCTTGGCGAGGGCAGTCAGGTAAACGGCCCGATTGCAGTGCTGATCTGGCTGATGATCACGCCAATGATGATGAAGGTGGATTTCGGCTCGATTCGCAATGTTGGAAAGCGACCGGGTGGACTCATCGTTACGCTGATCGTGAACTGGATCGTGAAACCGTTTTCGATGGCGGCTTTAGCCTGGCTCTTTTTTAAGGTCATCTTTGCAACGTTTCTAAGCCCGAGTGAAGCTGATCAGTATATTGCTGGCTGCATCATTCTCGCGGCTGCTCCCTGCACTGCGATGGTATTTGTATGGAGTCATCTAACAGACGGCGACCCCGCTTACACGCTCGTTCAGGTTTCAGTCAACGATCTGATCATGCTTGTGCTGTTCGTTCCAATAGTGCAATTCCTCGTCAGTGGTGCTTCCGATCTGACCGTTCCATTTCAGGTGCTGGTTGTTTCCGTGGGGGTTTTCATCGTCGTGCCGCTCGTTGCTGGAACGCTCTTTCGTCTCTACTTCATACGGAGCCGGGGGAAGGAGTGGTTTGAGCGGGAATTGCTGCCCCGCTTTGCCCCCTTAACGATTGCTGCTCTCCTTGCAACCCTGACTCTGATCTTTGCCTTTCAGGCCGAGAACATCACCGGCAGGCCGCTTCACGTGGCGCTGATCGCGGTTCCGATTCTTCTTCAGGTCTACTTCAATGCTTCGCTGACGTACGGGCTGATGAAGCTTCTCAAAGTTGATTACTCCATCGCCGCACCCGGAGCGCTAATCGGAGCTTCAAACTTCTTTGAGCTTGCCGTGGCAACGGCGATTGCGCTCTTTGGCCCCGACTCGGGCGCGGCGCTGGCAACCGTTGTCGGCGTACTCGTTGAAGTTCCCGTGATGCTCTCCGTTTGTGCGGCGTGTAACCGCACGAAACACTGGTTCCCTAAGCAAGCTTTACAGGTCTGAGCACTGTCGAGGAAAACACATGAATAAGAAACGAGTATTGATTCTCTGCACGGCCAATTCGGCGCGATCCCAAATGGCCGAAGGGCTTATGCGCCACGACCACGGCGAAAGATTCGAGGTGGAAAGCGCGGGCACCAAAGCAACATCGGTTCGGCCCGAGGCGGTTGCCGTCATGAAAGAGATTGGGATCGACATCTCTGGCCATCGGTCGAAGGTCGTTGATGAATTTGCGCAGCAGACCTTCGCTTACGTGCTGACGGTTTGCGACAACGCAAAGGAGAGCTGCCCGATATTTCCTGGACACGGGAATCGGCTTCACCATAGTTTTGAAGATCCTGCTGCCGTCCAAGGGGCGGACGAGGACCGCCTTACCGCGTTCCGGCTGATAAGAGATCAGATTCGCTCGTACTTGCGAGAGTTCGCTTTGGAGCACTCATGATGCTGGGACTTTTTCTTGGACTTCTTTTTCAACAACAGTTCGACCGCTTGCGGGCGGCGGAATTCGCTGAGAAGGCATTATTGAGCGAAATACGGGCTCACGAAGAATCATTAAATAAACGGGCGCTCGCCGAAAAGAGACAGTTCGCAGAGAAGTACGAAGCACTAGGCCGCGCTATGGACAGCTTCACGCTGGCCTACAATGCGGGCCGTGGGAACATCTGGCCGAAGAAGGAAGCCGAAGCTTTGGCAAAGGCTATCCGAGAATTTGAAAGCACCAATTCTTGGCGTCCGCTCTCTCAATGCGCTGGCGATCGCGGGTCAAGATGTCCGGTGCAGCGCAGCACTTCGACTAAGAATCAAGTCTCATTAGAATCGGGCCAAGGAAGTACGCCGTAAAAAGGCCAACGGCATAAATGCTTGCTGAGATCCATAGGGCTACCCGACTGAACCGATTGGCTGCGTCGCAGGCCTCGGGTGCTTCGGGCAAACAGGCTGCGCCGTCGGGCCGAAGCTTGGGAGCGATCTTGTAGAGGTAAACGAAGTTGGCTCCGATAAGCAGTCCGGATATGAGAAACACCCATTGTTTATGCCGCGAGAGACCGACGAGCCAAGGCGCTGAATAAAGCACCGTGGCAACGGTTGCTCCAAGTCCGAAGAGCACGAGAAGAGATGGAAGGGCGCAACAGAGAAGCGTTCCGAGGGACGTAAACAGCGAAAGATAGCTGAGGAACGGGCTTTCCTGTGTGGCCAGTTTCATGGTGTTGGTCTAACGCTTTTTAGCTGGATCACCTTTAGATACGCCTTGTCCTTCGGCGCTGGAATGACTCCGTCGATGAGAACAGTCTTTCCTGCAAACTTCTTTAGTTCCGCTACAGCTGGTCCCGTTAGGTCATAAACTTCGTTCGTTCCGCTGAGCTTTAGTTGAGGCTTTGCGCCTCCCGAGAGAAACTCTCCTTGCACCGTGATCCGCGCCTCTTTCGGTGTGAAAGCCTTGTCGCGGACGACCTTAACAAGATCATCAAAGCGCACCTGGTTTCCGGCCTTGAGTTTGATGATGGTCTTTCCTTCGTTGAGCCTTGGCTCAACATTCTCGATTCCAGAGATCTTCTTCATTGCCACGCTCACGGCGTGGGCACAGATTCCTCAATCCATGCCGAAGATCGTCAGGTCGATCTGCCGAAATTCCGCCTTGAGCGATGATGCGAAAAGCAGTGCTGTGGCAACCGAGAGAATTTTGCTGGTCATTTGAACTCCTAAAAAAAATAGCTGAGATTAACGGAGAAGCGAAAGCGCTCCTGTTGCATCATTGGCCCAATGTTTCGGTATACGGGCCACTGAACGCCGCCTTCTATGGCGTAGTTTTTTCGAATCCCGAGCACGGACGGCCCGAGAAACACCTGGTGTCCTCCGGTGCCGGTCATCACCTGGCCTCGGCGGCGCATTGGCCCTGCGTCATCGCCTGTCATCTCGGCAAAGAAGCGCCAGTCCCAACTCGGATACTCCTTCTGCCATGCTGGCGGGCGGTATCCCCAGACAGCGCTGTAGGTCACAACGTTTGAGCGCTGGTCGCCTTGGCGTTTTGCGAAGTGGACGTTCCCGACGCCTCCCCAAAGATAATGGCTTCGAGAAGCTAGACCAGTGGCAACGGCTGTATAGATTCCGGGTGCTCGTCTGAGATCACCCATCATCCCTGCTGGCCGTTGAGGTCCGGGTACGATGACGCCGAAGTTTGCGGTGCTTTCGACACGTGTCCCGATGCGTGTTCCTTGCCGGTGAAACCGATAAGAGCCAATCGCTTCAAGGTCCATGGTTGCTGGCATCATTCCGGAGATGTCGGCGATCATCTGAAAACGTAGTTTTCTGAACCCAGCCGGAGGCAATGACATCATCGCGCCGGAGGCGCTCATCATCCTGGGTCGGGTATTGTGTCTGGAGGCGTGAGAGGAAGGAACCCTGCCGTTGGCGCGGCAAGGTTCCC
>JAFKEE010000037.1 GCA_017307505.1 Acidobacteriota bacterium
ACGCCGCTCGGCCGCATCGGCCAGGTGGACGACATCGACACCGTCGCCACCTTCCTCGCCTCCAACGATTCGAAGTGGGTCACCGGTGAAATTGTCCGCGCCGGCGGCGGCATCCGCTAAACTCCGCAGCCAATCGCTCGCTGCCGGCGGCAGGCCGGCCGCGGGCCCGGATTCGCATCAATAAGGGTCAGAACAAAAAAGGAACCGTCATGGGAAAGCTTGAAGGAAAAGTAGCAGTCATCACCGCCGCCACCTCCGGTATGGCACTCGCCACCGCCAAACGGTTCGTCGAAGAAGGCGCCTATGTCTTCATCACGGGACGCCGGCAGGACAAGCTCGATGAAGCCGTGAAGCTCATCGGAAAGAACGTTACCGGCGTCCAGGGCGACGCCGCGAATCTGGCCGACCTGGATCGTCTCTACGCGACCGTCCAGCGGGAGAAGGGGAAGATCGACATCCTCTTCGCCAGCGCCGGGCAGGGTGAGTTCGCAAAGATCAACGAGGTCACCGAGGAGCACTTCGACAAGACCTTCAACCTCAACGTCCGCGGCACGCTCTTCACTGTCCAGAAGGCCTTGCGGCTCTTCAACGACAATGGCTCCATCATCCTGAACGGCTCCATCGCCAGCATCAAGGGCTTCCCCTCCTTCGGCGTATACAGTGCCAGCAAGGCGGCGGTCCGCTCCTTCGCGCGGACCTGGCTCCTCGAGTTGAAGGACCGTGGAATCCGCGTAAATGTCATCAGCCCCGGCACGATCGACACGCCAGCCTTGGATCCGCTCGGCGCCGATGCGAAGGCGTTCTTCAAGACCCAAATCCCGCGTGGTGAAATGGGACGCCCGGAAGAGATCGCGGCAACGGCCGTCTTTCTCGGCTCCAGCGAATCGAGCTTCGTCAACGGCATCGAACTCTTCGTGGACGGCGGCACGGCCCAGGTCTAAAGAACCGGCCGCCGCTCCGGTGGTCGATCAGGCAGGGCGGGATTCGTGCGCAACGGCAGACCACCGTTTCCGCCGCGAGTCCCGCGCCGCTCCCAGCTATCGCGACCCGGACGGCTCGACAGTCCTGCACCGCTCTCCCTCGAGGATCGAAGCCAGTTCCCGCAGCAGCACCGCTCCGTCTCCGCGATAAGCGCTGCCGTGCTGGCACGCCAGCGTCGACGGATTCAGGTCCGCCAGCCGATGGAGGATCCCTTTCGTCGTGAGTGCCTGGGCGTAGTAGTCCATCATTCCGCGCATCCCTTCGCTGGCGCTGAGAACCTCTGACTCCGTCACGGGCGGCAGGTCTGCGCCCGGTTGTGTGAACAGGTCTCCGCAGAGCAGCGTTTTGGTCGAAAGGTCGAACAGAATCCCACAATCCCAGCCATGCGGCACATGCGGGGTGTAAATCCACTTCATGCGCCGCGTTCCAATCGAGAACTCCTCCCCATCGCCCAACCCCCGCGGAGTTCGTATCGCAAAGTCATTCAGCGAAGTCATCACGCCGACCTCCGCTCCAAACGCAGTGGCCTCCGGCGCTGCTTCCAGTAGATCGTTCAGCGCACCGAACTCATCACTTTCAAAGTGCGATCCCCCGGCCCAACGCAGTTTCGTGACAGGCATCACTTTTTGAATGGCGGCCAATGTCATCGGAAACAGCTTCCGATACCCCGTGTGGAACAACAGCGGTTCCTCGTCGTCCACGAGGTATGAGTTGAAGGTGAATCCTCCCGGAATGACGTCCATGCGGGTCGAAATGCGATAAATCCCGGCCGCGACCTCGTCGACCTGGGTGCCTGTGAGCTGATCTGCGAGCATTTGACAGTCTCCTTTTTCTCGATCGGGCCAGCTGGCGGCCTCAATCCGTATTCGCTTCGGGATGTGTAACGAACACGCGCCCCCGTTACACGTAAAATGTGGATCAATGGTCACGGGGCAGACTGATACTGAACTGGTGTTGCGAATCGGTGCGGGAACCGATCGCGAAGCAGAAACCGAATTCGTCCGCCGCATGGGTCCACGCATCCGCCTGTACGGCTTGCGCCACCTGCGGGAGGAACACGCCGCGGACGATCTCATGCAGCAGGTCCTCATCACCACACTGCAGAACCTCCGGGCCGGCCGCCTTCGCGAGCCGGAGAAGCTCGCGTCCTTCGTCCTGGGCACCTGCCGTATGACGGTGCTCGACCTCCGCCGCGGCGCGCAGAGAAAGGAGAGGCTGCTCGAACAATATGCCGCCGGCCTGCGCATGCCGGCCCCCACGGCCCTTCCGCACATCGATCGCGAACAACTAGCGCGCTGCGTGCGCAAGCTGAAAGAGCGGGAACGCTCCGTGGTCGTGATGACGTTCTACGACGATCGCGACGGTCCCGAAGTGGCCCGGTCGCTCGGGCTCTCCGAGGCCAATGTCCGAGTGATTCGCCATCGTGCGGTCCATCAACTCCGCGAATGCATGGGGGTGCCGGCATGAACCACGACAGCACATCCGAAGGCCCACGGTGCGCCAAACCGATCGACTCGGCCGTGCTCGCCGACTACTGGCTTGCCGCCCTCGCCGGCATCGAGGAGGAGACCGTCGAGGAGCACCTGTTCGCTTGTGATTCCTGCGGAGCGCGCCTGCAGGAAATCATTGCCCTGGCCGAAGGCGTTCGCTTCCTCGCCCGCGAGGGCTCGGTCCGGATGGTAGTCTCTGACGAATTTGTCCAACGCGCGGAGCGCGACGGGCTGCGCGTCCGCCAGTATGCGCCGCCCCCTGGCGGCAGCGTCGAATGCACGGTGACCGCCGAAGACGACCTTCTCATCGGACGCCTCGCCGCCAACCTCGTAGGCGCCAGGCGAGTCGACCTCTGCTTCTGCGATGAGCGAGGCGTGGAACAGTTCCGGATGCCCGACATCCCCATTCACCCGGACGCGGGCGGCGTGCTCTATCAGGAGTCCATGACCTACGCCAAGGCCTCGCCCTCCAGCCGGCTCATCGCGCGTCTGGTTGCCCTGGACGAAGGCGGTGCCGAGCGCCTGCTGGGGGAATACACCTTCAATCACACGCGATCGCTGCCCGGGCCGGGCATTTGGCTGCAAGTCTGAATGCGCAGCACGCTGGTCGGATCCTATCGTGTCCGCACCGCCAGCACCCGGACAGGTCCCAAGAGCCCCGAGGCGATAGGCGCCGCTGGGATTGCCCCGGGATTGGGCGCGAACGCAATTTTTGTCGCACCCGCCTGCTGGTCGCCCACCAGCCGGTTGATCCAGGTGTTGGCCACCTTGATCTCCACTGTGTTGCTGCCGGCCTTGAGAACTCCGGTGACCTCCACCCGATAGGGCGCTCGCCAGACATTGCCCAGATTCCTGCCGTTCACGCGTACATCAGCCAGTTCACGAACGTCACCTAGATCGAGCCAAAGCTGGCCTTTGGACTCAAACCACGCTGCCGGCGCTTCGAACTGTTTGGTGTAGCTGCCCGTGCCCGAGTAATACTTCACACCCGGATCGGCTTGGTCGGTCCAGGATCCCAGACTAGCCATGGTGATGCTGGCCGGTGCCCCGCGATCAGGCCGGAACGCCACCGTCCACGAACCGCCGATCTCGCCCAGGGGCTTCTCCTCGATGCCCGGCGCCACCCGCGAGGCCGGTCCCGCCTTTCGCATCACCACGAAGACTGAGCCTAGCGGATCCAGGCTGAGCGGAACGACAGTCCGGCCATTCTCAGTCCGGTAAGTGCCCGCCGAGGTGCGCCCCGTGACGGGGTCCCACAACTCCACCGCCTTGCCGTGGACGCGGAAGCTGGCATCGAAGGTCTCTGCCCGCCTGTTGCGGTTGACCACGTAATAGACGTCTCCGTCAGCCAGCTTGCGATGGTGGTTCCAGATCAGCGTGTCGGCCTGCGGCTTGGAGTAATCGAAGTCCTTGCCCAGGCCGATCGTCTCCAGCACCAGATTCACGGTCCGGTTGACGAAAACCTTGCCCTTGCCCGAGGCATGTTCGCCGTCGCTGCCGTCGCCCCATAGGGTAGTAGCGATTCGCTGGAACTCCGCCTGGTCATCGGCCAGGCTGGGTGAGCCCGCGGGCTTGCTGCCCACGATCACAGCCCCCTCGTTCACAAAGTCGCGCAGCTTGCGCAGCACAGGAAGCGTGATCTGGCTCGTCCGTTCACCCATATAAAGGACGCGGTAGTTCATCCCGGTGGCCGTCGTCAGCGCTCCGCCGCTCACCTTGAGGCGGTTCAGAATCACGTCTGCATTCACGAAATCGAAGTTGTAGCCTTCCGGAGTGTCCGTCGGCGTGTTGAACGACCAGATGCCCGTGATGGGCGCTTCCTGGCCATAGAAATAGGCAACATCTGCCACGAAACGCCCTTGCTGCAGCAGGTACGACCCGCGCGACAGATAGTCGAGCCATCCGCCCGCCAGTTCGGCCCATGCCTCATTTCGTGTGAAATGCGCCCCGATCGGCCCGAGCCCCACGCCGGGCCCTTTGCTGTTCGGTTGGTGCACCGAAGTGTGGATGACAAAGCGATTGATCCCCAGGATCAACTCCACATCCGCTGCCTCTTTCAAAGCCTTCGGCGTCACGTCCCGCCCGGAACCCGTGAAAGATTCCGCCGCCACGAATGGACGGCCATAAATATGCGCGACCGATGCGGCGCCGCGGTCGTCGCCGATAAACGTGGGGCGAATCCCCGGACCGCGGCTGCCGCCGGGCCACATCGCGGCCATCGGCACGTCGGTGTACTGCCGCATCTCCATGTCGTCGCCAAAGTACGCCCGGCGGTCTTCCAGGGCTTCGCCGTACGTCTTGAGTCCGCGCTTATGGGCCTCCGCCGTCACCGTGGCATAGTGCGCCTCCGCGAAGAGTTCGTTGATCGTCCGCCGGAAATCCCAGGTGAAACGGTCGCTCGACGCGGAGCTCTCCACCACCGTGCCCACCAGCACCGGCAGCCAGGGCTCCGGATCATATCCACGCCGCTTCTTGAACTGCTCCAGGATGTCATCCGTCCAGTTCTGCTGGCCGCCCTCATAGCTGTCGTTCAGCAGGTACTTCAACCCGCGCGCGCCCACGAGTTCCTTACCCGCCGCCGCAGCCATCATGTCGAGGTAAGTGTTGATGTACCGGCTGAC
Source organism: Acidobacteriota bacterium (assembly GCA_017307505.1). Taxonomy (GTDB): domain Bacteria; phylum Acidobacteriota; class Terriglobia; order Bryobacterales; family Bryobacteraceae; genus Paludibaculum. The sequence goes on from JAFKEE010000037.1 coordinate 5,093, forward strand.
GTACTTCTGGCTGAGTTTGTCCACTTCGAGGCCCGTCGCCTCCGCCGATGCAGGCCCGTTCTGGTGCCCCGTCAGGCTGTACCCGAGACGGATCACAATCCACCGGCCCGCCGGGGGCGTCCAGTCCAGCGTGCCGTCCGTCCGCATCCGGCCGGTCAGGTTGATGACGTCGCTGGCGTGCACCACCGGTCCGGACTCCTTCGGCGGGGGTACTGAATAGTAATCGTTCACCAGTCCGAAGTTCGCCTTGACCTCGAAGCGGTTCACTGTGGGCAGCGTGCGCAACTGGAGTTCGGCCACCGGAATGCCGGTGGGCGCCGCCGGCTGGTTGGCGGGCGGTGGCCCAAAACCGGTGCGCGCCCGCGTGTAGTTCAGGAATACGACACGAAAGTACCTGGCTCTGGTCGCGGGGATGGAGTCCGTTCGCTGCAGCGCATTGCAGAACACTTCAGCCACTGGCCGGAATGCCCGGCCGTCGTCGCTGGCCTCAAGACGCAGGCGCGACCCGCTATCCGGTTCGCCGAATCCCGGAAAGGCATCCGCTACGCTCGTGGTGAGCGCCGCGACTTGAACCGGCTGTGCATACTCGAACAGGACCCAGGTCGGATGCTCGGTACTGGTTGGCGCCAGCAGCACGGTCGCCCCCACCTTCCCGTCGCTCAGCAGTGCAAGGTCCAGCGGGACCGGACTTCCGAATCCTCCGGTCGTGCCGCCCAATCCGCTTGCCGTCACGCGCGGAGCCAGCTCCATCTGGCTGCGTGCGCCCTCCGGAACTCGATACGCAAATACACGTGCATCCGCATACCACCGAGGTGGCGGCGCACCACCGCCCCGGCCCGGCGGTGCGACCTTGTCCTGGAACGAGCCAGGGGCGTCCGAAGGACGTTCGAGTTTGCCGGTGAAGGGCCGGCCGCCCTCCACCCAGGTCTCCGTCCAGACGTACTTCTTAATGGCTTCTTCTGGCTTCACCCAGGGGCCGCCGGTTTCCGACCAGCCTGGCGACGCGGCCACGGCCATTTCCAGCCCCAGCTTGTCGGCTAGGCCGGCCGTGAAGCGGAAGGCATCCTTCCACTCCGGTGTCATGTAGATCATCGGCTTTTCCACAAACCGCGGAACCATCATATTGCCGTCAAAGTTCTGGAAGCCGCCAATGCCGACCCGCTTCATCCACTCCAGGTCCGCCTGAATGCCCTCTTTGGTGATATTGCCGTTCATCCAATGCCACCAGACACGCGGCCTGGCGGACTCCGGTGGTGTCTTGAACCCCTGTTGTAGCGGATCAGCCTGGTTCTGGGCGAGCATCGCATCGCCAGGAGAGAGAAGGGCTGCCGCTGCCAGGGCAAGTACAGCCGCACCGTGGAGTCGTTTCATGGGTGATGCACCTCAGGAAGGGGTTGGAATGTCAGGCACACTATATCCCAAGGTGTCGTACCGGGGAATCCCTTCATCCGCCTGTGTCGCCTTCATCCGTCTGGACTGACGTTGCAGAAACACCATTTCCCAGAGCGCACTCCAGTGACTCGACACAATGCTTCGCAATCCGCTGTAAGTCAAGCCACGGCCGCCACCCTATTTCTGTCCGGCTGGATTATCGAGAGCGATGACTAGCCTTTTCACCCCGGAAGGTCCGATCGGAAACGTCTTGACCACCTGTTGGTGCAGGACCTTTTCATCCTCCAGCACGGTCAGCAGGTAGGTCGTGTGATTCAATCCGGAAATCAGGAAGTGGCCCGTATTCGCGACTCGTGCTTCTCCTCCGCCCACCCCGCGCAAAGGCACTGCTTTCACCCACAGCTCTCCTCTTCCGGCGGTGTCCACGATGCGGCCGCCAATGTCCGCATGTTCAGTCGGACACCCTTCACCCCGAAACTCGAGATCCGCCCGCACCAGCAGAGTCTGCTGATTGATGTTCACATCGCGCCAGGCGGCATGGAACCCGCCCACATAAATGCGCATCCAGTACTCGCCATACAGCACTCGAGCCTTGGCGGAGTCCGCTTTCTGCCGAAGGGCGCCAGACTCCGGCGCATAAAACTCAACCCGGACATTGGGCAACTGGTTGCCTTCCAGGTCGGTCGCGATAATCTCCACATCGCTGTAGCGGGTCTCTACGAAAGTGCACTCACCAAACAGCAGCAGTGCAACATTCCCAAGTGCGAGCAACCAGGTCTGAAGCATATGCCCCGGATTCTAGCGCAGCCAGGAAACCAGGGCATCCTGCGCCTTGAGAGCCGAGCATTCGATGGGCAGCTCCGGCGAAACTCGCCCCTCCGAAGCCGGCGGCTCGCAGTCCAGCGCCCCGAATCGCCCTCCGGCGATCCCGCGCAGTCCGCTATCCTGTCCCCATGCTGCAGCGCATCGTCGACGGCCGCACAGATCTCGTCTTCGACTACATCGCCGCGGGCAACTCCGCCGCCTCCCTCGCGGACGGGCTTTCCCTGATCCAGTGGTGTGCCTACTATGGCGACGTCAGCGCCATCCGCTTCCTGATCGCAAAGGGCGAATCACTCGCGTCTCTGGGCGACAACTTCGACTTGAACGGCGCAAGCTACCATGGCCATTGGCGGCTCTGCGAATACCTCATCGAGAACGGAGCTGACGTCAATCAGGCACTGCCCGACACCGGCGAAACTCCGCTGCATGCCGCCCTCTCGAAAGCCAACCGCTGGAAGTACACGCCCGTGGTGAAACTCCTCCTGGCGCGCGGTGCCGATCCGAATCGCGCCACCATCCCGGGACGCGAAACCGGCGGCTTCATGCGGGATTGCCGGACCAAAGGCGAAACCGCCCTGCACCGCGCAGCCGCGTTCGGCAACGAGGAGGACATCCGCAGCCTGCTCGCCGCCGGGGCCCGTGTCGACGCCTTGGACGCCAACGGGGATTCCCCACTCTCCTGGGCCAGTTGGTATCTACGGCCCGGCGCTGTGCTGGGTCTCCTGTGCTATGGGCCCCACCGGCTCCGTGCGGAGCGCCAGAAGGACACCACCTGTGAGCCTGCTACCGGCTCCATGGAACGGGACCTTCTCGGCCGTCCGCACTATTGATCCACGCCGGCCGGCCCTCACTCATGCCGCAGCGCCACCTGCGGATCCACTCGTGTCGCTCGCCATGCCGGCGGGTAGCACGCCAGCAGCCCGATGATCAGGAACCCCAGCGAGTCCACCGCCAGGCCCAGCCAATCGATGCCGTTCATCCCATACAGCAGTCCGCGCGCCGAATAAGAGCCGCCCGCTGCTAGCAAACCACCCGCCACCAGCCCGCCCACGATGGGCCTCACGCTTTCCCTCAGGATCAATCGCAGCACGTCGCCCCGCTGGGCGCCCATCGCCATCCGGATCCCCACCTCCCGCGTGCGCAGCACGACGATGTAACTCACCGTGCTCCAGATCCCCAGCAGCGCCAGCAGCAGTGCGACCAGCCCAATGGAAGAGGCGACCAGCGCGGTCAGGGCGGCCACAATGAACGGCGCTGTCTGGTGCTGCATCTCCTCCAGAGTGGAGCAGTCTGCCATCAGGTTCGGATCCACCGAAGCCAGCAGTCCATCGATCGCGCGGATCAGTTGCTCCGGGTCAGTCCGGGTCCGCACCAGAATCGGATAGTTTTTGATCTCTTCGTTTGGCAGCGAAATGTAGATGCGCTGCGAGTCGGTCGGATGGAACTCCACCGCCCGCGTATCGCGTACCACACCGAGCACTGTGTAAGCCGCGCCATCCGCCACCATGTCGTTCAGATCGTGCCGGCGGTCGTCGATGGGCCCCGGGCGCAGGCTGCGGCCCACCGGATTCTGCCCCGGCCAAAGCGCTGCTGCGGCGGACTCGCTCAGCACCACTCCGCGCGACCCGTTCTGCGGGAAACTGCTGCCGCGCTGGAAAGGGATCCCCAGCGTGGCAAAGTAGTTCGGCTCCACACGCGTGTAATGAAGAACAGACTGCGTCGCGGTGGTCTCCAGCGTCGAGGCCACTGTCCGGTAGCCCGCGTCGACTGGCGGCCGCGCACTGGTGATCCCCGTTACCCCGGGCAGGGCGGCCAGCCGCGTGCGCAGCTCTTCGATGAGGTTTCGCTTCTGCGGCGCGGAATACTTCAACGTCTCGGGAAATTGCACCGACAGTGCGAGAACCTGCCGGCTCTCATAGCCGGTGTCGATAGAGACGGAGCGGACGGAACTGCGGATCGCCGTGTTGGCGGCGGCCACCAGAACCAGCGATAACGCAACCTGGGCAATGACCAGCGCATCCTGCAGGCGGCGGCTGCGCGACGAGGCTGTCCCCCCGCGGGAACTGGAGCTGAGACCGAATCGCGAACCCTCCATCGCCGGAGCCAATCCCGCCAGCATCCCTGCCATCAGCGAAACCGCACAAACAAAGGCAAAGATCTGCAGGTCAGGGGCGACATCGAACACCAGCCCGCCGTACTCGCCAGGTACCACGTTGGCCATCATCGACGCAGCCTGGCGGAGCATCACCTGCGTCAATAGCAACGCCAGGCCTCCCGCCAGCACTCCGATCACCGCGCTCTCCGTGATCAATTGGCGGACCAGCCGCGACCGGCTGGCGCCCAGCGACAGTCGCGTCCGCATCTCGCTCTCCCGCGCCCGTGACCGGGCCAGTTGCAGGCTGCCCACATTCGCGCTCGCGACCACCAGCACCATGCCGGCCGCGGCCAGCACCAGGATGGTAGCCAGCATCAGCCCGCCATACTCTGTCAGCGGGAGCGGAAACGGAGAGCCCGGCCAGACCAGCGCGGTGGCCGGCTTCGACCACGCCGAGCGCTGGGCATGCAGCGAGCGAAGGTGTTCGGCTACGGCGTTCACTTCGGCTCGCGCTCCGGCTGCACTGACACCTGGCGCCAGGCGTCCGAAGAGCCGGTAAGGCTGCTCTTCCCGGTTGCGTAGCCATTGCGGGTCGCCATGCACCAGCGGTTCTGCGCTCAGTGGCAGCCAGAAGGCGGGCGCTCCCACGCCAGTGCCCACGAAATTATGCGGGGTAATGCCGGTGATCGTGAAGGCCGCGCCATTCAGGAAGACCGTCCGGCCGAGGACCCCCACGTCCCCGCCGAACCGTCTCTGCCAATAGTTCCCGCTCAACAGAACCGGGGGAGCAGCAGCCAGTTCAGTCGGCCTCATTGCTTCAAACCCTCGCCCCTGGATCATGCTGACTCCCAGGACGCGGAAGTAGTTCTCCGAAACCATGAAAACCGTCGCCGTCTCCGCGCTGCCTATACCTTGCCGCAGGAGTCCGAGTTGCCCCAACGCACCCCCCGGATTGGCCGTCCGCTCCTTCTGCGCGCCGCTCACTGCCGAATAGACAAGTTGCGCCGGCCGGAACGCGATCAGCCCGCTGAAAGAGTGCAACGAGTCGCGAAAGGCCTCGTAATCCAGGTAGCTGAAGGAATATTGCGGAGCCGAGGAATCGCGCTTCAAGCCCAGGTTCACCATCTCTTCGGGCGCGCGGGCGTCCAGAGGCCGCGCCACCATCGCCTTGTACCCGGTGAAGACAGCCGTACTGACCCCAATACCCGCGGCCAGCACAAGAACGGTAACGATCGTGGTGCCGGGCGATCGGCGCAGCATCCTCAGGCCATATCGAACGTCGTGGATCACCGTCTCAGGTAAGGTCATGGTGCATCCTCCGTCAAGTCATCAGGACGGATCCGGGTCCCGTTTATTGCAGTATTCCGCAGAAAAATTAGGCTAAGACCTCTCACTTGGGTGTGGGCCTCTTTGGATTCACGGAAGCTCCTCAGACCGCCAGCCCCTTTGTGATCCAACGCCTGCGGGACCCAGCGGGATTCGCGCGCTCATCGCAATCACAGCCGGAAACGCCATCACCCCCCCTCGCAGCCACTGCACTCTTTGAACATCATGGTTATCTGTGGTCAAGCTGCACCCTCGTAATTCCCGCCATTCTGCACTGGGACTGTCGGGTTTTCCTGTTGGATTTATTCCGGATTCAGGCAAGAACCCGTGATACCTCATGGCCCTCGCGCTACACTGAGGCCAGGCATGATGGACCTGCAGATTCTGCCGGCTCAAGCAGCTCCGGCTCCGAGGTCGTTGTGGATCGAGCTCACGTCCAAGTGTGCCTTCGATTGCGTCTTCTGCTCCCGGAAACTGCGCCGCGGCGGCGGCCAGCACCTGCCGTTTCCCGTGTTCGAAAAGCTGCTGCGGTCCCTTGTGGATCCACGCCGGCTGATCCTCAATTATTCCGGAGAATCCACCTATTACCCGGATCTGATTCCAGCAATTCAACTGGCCCGTTCCCTCGGCGCGTATGTCGAATTGGTTTCAGTCCTCACCCCGCTTTCTGAGGAAATGCTGCCTCGGCTGGCAGCCAGCGGCCTGAATCGGTTGACCGTCTCCGTCCACTCGACGGATCCCCTCCTCTACGCCGAGATCTACCGTTACGGCTCCTTTGCCGCCTTGCGCTCCCGGCTGGAGCTCCTCCTTGCTATTTGCAAGGGAGTGCCCAATCCGCCCATCGTCGACCTGGCCTTCGTCGCCATGGATCGCAACCTCGCCGAACTCACCGCCGTCGCCGGACTGGCCCAGGACTTGGGTCTGCGGGACGTCATGGTCTTCCCCATCATGCGCCGCGATCCCATTCCGGAGACCTTCTCCATGGAATTGGATCCCTCCGGCATCCCGCGGCCGGACTTCCGCACTCGCCTCGGCCAGCAGTTCGAGGCCACGCAAAGGGCGCGGCCTGACATCCGCCTGACTCTTTGCAATCCGCTCCCCGGTAGCGAACCGCCGCGCCTTGGACAGGTCCCGATCTCCTATCCCTGGCCGTTGCCCGCCGGCGGCGCGATTCATGGCTGCGAGCAGAATCCCTGGGACACCGCCCATGTGCTCTCCAATGGAGACGTGGTGGCCTGCGAGGTTCTGGACCGCAAACCCCTGGGCAATCTGCTCACTCAGGACATCGAAGCGATCTGGAATGGCCCTCTCTACCGTGAGTTCCGCGGCCGCTACCAACGCGGCGAATCAGCGGAGTGCCGGAATTGCGCCTGGAAGACGGCATACCGTCCTTCCGAACTGCAGTCCGTGATTCACGCCGAACGCGGCGGCAGCGCGCAACTCGTCCATGGTTGGCACGCTCCGGAGGGCCAGGAGCATATCTGGTCCACCCAGCGCGCCTCGGCCGTTCTCGCACCGCTCCGGTCCTCACGTTCTTTCCACGTGTCCGGTCTGCTTCCACCGGGCCGCGATGGCGAGCCGAATGAACTCGCGATCCACTGCAACGGCCAACCGGTGGGTGTTGTCTCCAATCCCTATGCGGAGATGATGCCGTTTGGCCTGGACTTCTCCCCACTGCCGGCCGGCCCCGGTCCCTGGGTGCTCGATTTCCGGACCACTCAAATCTACCGGCCCAGCGAGCGCGGAATGGGCAGCGACCAGCGCGACCTCGGATTTGCCATGGTCCTGCTCGCTTCCAAGCCGCATCTCGACCCCGCCCTCTACCGCACGGCCCGGCAATCACTGGTCCCGCTGGAAGCGTGGGTCCATCGGGTGGACCGGTTTGCGCAGACGGTTGGCCCCGTGCTCCCGGTACGCAGAGCTTCCCCGCATTTGGATTCGCAGCCCGGCATGACTGTTCTCATCCCGGAACGAGGGAATCCCGGTGGGCTCGCTGAATGCTTGCGCAGCGTCGCAGTTGCCGCCTCTCTTCTCCGTGAACCCGTGCAGATCGTAGTCGTAGTGAACGGCACGCCGCCCGAGTCTTATGTGCCGCTTCGGGCTCTGGCTCCGGAGGCGCACTGGCTGTTTCATGCCCGGCCCCTGGGCTTCTCGCAAGCCGTGTTCTCCGGCTTGAGAGCCGCCCGGCACGACTGGGTTTACCTCCTCAACAGCGATGCGATCCTGGAACCCGAGGCGCTCACCGCCGCGGTCGCGCACCGCGATGCCAGCACTTTCGCCATCGCTTCCCAGATTTTCCTCGGCGACACCACCCGGTTCCGCGAAGAGACCAACTGGTGCGACATCAGCGCCGACAACGGTCTGGTGACTGTGGCCGACCGCATCCCGCACTCCGCCGCTACGGTAGAAGGGTTCTACGCCGGCGGAGGCTCTTCGCTTTTCCAGCGATGCGTGCTGCTCGATCTGATCGACTTTAAATCCTATCCGGACTTCTATTGGGAAGACGTCGAATGGGGTTGGCGGGCACGCAAACTCGGCTACCGCATCCTGTTCTGCCCCGATTCCATCGTCCATCACGAGCAGGGTGCCACCGTGAAACGCTACTTCACCAGGGACCAGATCGAAGCGATGTGGCTGCGCAACCAGGCGATGTTCCAGTTGCGCAACTGGGTGACCGCGGGCACTCTCGAAGGCGTTTTGGACCTGCTGGCGCGCGCTCCCGAAGACGTTGTGCAAGCGTTCACCAGTCCGCGCATGAAGTGGCGGATTGCCCGCGGCAGATGGTGGAGCCACCGCACCGCGCTTTCCGACGAGGAGGTTCTGGGTTCATGGAGACGCTATATCTCGACCTGCTGAAGAAGAGTCTCCTGGGCGAACTGTACTGGGAGAATGAGGCTCGCATCCTCTATCTGCGGGCGTGCGCGCAGGACTTGCGCCCCTACGAATGGCACACCGAACTCCGCATCGAAGAGCGCTTACCGGAGTTCTGCCGCACCTTCCGCGAACTGGCCTCGGTCGGACGCTTTGTGGACGATCGTGTGGAGAACCTCGGCTATCAGCACACCATGGTGGGCCGCCTGCGCCTGTCCAACGTCGAAAAGTGCCTGGATCAGATCCTCCAGAATCAGACACCAGGCGACCTCATGGAGTGCGGCGTCTGGCAGGGCGGCGTTCCCATCTTCCTGCGCGGCTTCCTTCGTGCCCATGGCATTACCAACCGCCACGTCTGGGCTGCCGATTCCTTTGCCGGAGTGCCCGCTTCCCGCCTGCCGCAGGACGCAGTAGAGGATCTCAACGCGGACCGCTTTCCCAACCTGGCCATCTCGCTCGACCGCGTGAAGGATCACTTCGCCCGCTACGGCCTCCTGGACGGGCAGGTTCACTTCCTCCAGGGACTCTTCAGCGACACGCTGCCCATGGCGCCCATCAATACGCTCGCGCTGCTCCGCATCGACGCCGATCTCTACGAATCCACGCGCGACGTCCTCTCGTTCCTCTATCCGAAAGTCGCGCCCGGCGGCTTCGTCATCGTCGATGATTACGGCTGCATCCCGGGCTGCCGGCTGGCTGTCGAGGAGTACCTGGCCCGGCATCAGCTCCGCCCGAAACTGCACACAATCGATTGGACGGGCATCTATTGGCAGAAGGATTGAATCGTGGAACGTCGATTCGGTGCGAGCTGGAGGAACTGCCCGCTGTGCGTCTGGAAATGAGCCCAGTCCATATCGATAAATGCGCGCAGCACCCGCTCGTCCGGTTTCGGAGTGAGCGGGCTGGCGCCGAATCCGCGGATCAAGGTGAGGCCGGTCGGCGCGGCTGTCAGCGTCAGCATCCGCAACTCGGGCCGGTGGGCGTGCAGACAGGCCACAGCCTTCCACACGTCGCCCGTATGAAACTCCGTGCGCCGCACCCGCTCGGACGTCTCTGCGTTCAACGGAATCGTGTCGTGCACGGCAAGGATGGTGTCCGGGCCCGCGTGCCGCTCCAGTCCGTGAATATCCCTCATCACCTGTTCAAACAGATGCAGGCCATCGATAAACGCAAGGTCAATGGGACGGCTCCCGCAGAGACCCGTCAGAACCTCCCTCTGAAAGAAATCATCGCTGGTCATCGGGAAGACGCGCGCGTTGCCGGGCACTGTCTGCGTGATCGCGGCGGCAGGGTCAACCCCGATTGCGATCTGTGCGTCCGAAGCCAGCCGCAGCGAATCTCCGCAATGCACTCCCAGCTCCACATACACCTGCGGTTTCACAACCTCGTGAAGCCACTCCAATGCCTGGCGATAATCCGGTCCGGGAAATCGTTCCGCCGCCTCGGCGTCGTGCCGTTCCATCTCATCACGGCTCCACGGGGAAGAATGCATGCTCATCACAATTGACTCAGAAGCCGCTCTGCTCACCGTCACTGAAAACGGGCATCAGGCCACGCACCCCTTGTACAGCCCGGATGCCTTTCAGCTATTGTCGCGCGAGTGGCTCAAACTCGGCTGGAATCTCGGTCATTGGACGACATTCTCCTGGATGGGGCGGCAGTTCCTGCAATTGCCGGACGACATGCTGCGCCTGGCGGAGGCGATCTGGCGGCTCCGGCCCGCGGTGATCCTCGAGACAGGCGTCTATGAGGGCGGCAGCACGCTTTGGTTCGCCTCCCTCTGCCGATTGATGGGGCATGGCCGTGTGATCTCCGTGGAATCCGAGATCCGGCCGCAAGTGCGCGAGGCGATCGAACAGCAGTCCCCCGGGCTTGTCACTTTAGTGGAGGGCGATTCCAGTTCCACCGGGACCGCCGTCGCGGTGCGGTCGCTGGTGTCGCCCGGAGAGTCGGTATTTGTCTTCCTCGACAGCGCTCACCGCAAACACCACGTAGCGGCCGAATTGCGGAATTACGCTCCGTTGGTCACCGGCGGATCCTTTCTCGTCGTCGCGGACAGCAACCTGCCTGAGCTGGCTCATCTTCCTGACGGGGAGAAATCCTGGACGTTCGACAATCCCGGCGCCGCTGTGGATGAATTCCTCGTGGATCACCCGGAATTTCGCCGCGAACGCTTCGTCCCTGCCTTCGGAGAACCCGTCGACTTCTCCGGCCTCAGCTACTTCGGCAACACCTGGCTGAAACGCGCGGCCTCTGTTTAAGGCCGGCGCAACAACTACCTCCGATGGCGGATCCTGTGGAGCGGCGTTCCTGACCCAAAGGGCCACTTCAACACCTCCTAAGGCGGCCCCCGCTAGTCGGCCACCCGGGGCCGCACCATCCCCCCAAGGGCCCGGCGCTCAAAGGAGGCCCCACGTCTTTCTGAGCGCCGCCAAACCGGAGGAAGCCCTCCCCGACCCCAGTCCCGAAGCGCAAGCGCCGGGCTCCCGGAACGTCCTCACGAGGTAGGTTCGAATCGCGCTGCGAACCGCGCACGTCAGTAAGCGGGCGCCCGTTTCCCCGCGTCTTCAACAGCCCCGGCCACGACCGCCCCGTCAACGGAACAGGCTTCGGCAGAGCCACCTCTGCCTATCGGCCAGCGCTCCGCCGTGCCCGCCACTCCTCCGCCCGGATCTCCCAAATCTCGCTCGGCAGCCGGCCGCCCACGAAATCCCGTTCCTCCAGGGCTACCACCCGCATCCCCTGCTTCTCCGAAATCCTCCGCGACGCCGTATTCTCAATGGCCTTCGGCGCTCGCAGCACGGGGAACCCCAGCTCGAAGAACCAATAGTCCGTCACTGCCTCCACCGCTTCCGTCATCAGGCCCTGCCCCTGCCACGGCAGGCCCAGCCAGAACCCTCGATTGTTGTTCTCTCCGCGCATGAGGCAGATGCACCCAATGAGTTGCCCGGGCTCCGTCTTCAGCCGCAAGGTCCAGTGCCACTCTTCGCCGCGCTCCATCGCCGGCAACGCGTGATCCCGGTAATAACTCAGTGCTCCATCCGCGGGGTACGGCCAAGGCACAACATTCGCCAGATAGCGCACAATTGCCCAGTTCGGGAAGAGGACCTGCACCGGCCCGGCATCCTCCAGCGTGAGGGGGCGCAGTTCCAGGCGCCGCGTTGCCAGCCGGGGTATGGCGTTCATGCCAAATTCTATCAATCACGAAACCGCGCCAAGGCACAGGCTCGCAGCACCCAACTCATCGTCGCACCGGCGATGGCGCCACAACCTTACGCCAGGCTCCGGTAGATCGCGCTGTCCGCCACCGAACGCGCAAAAGCCGCCCCCGTGAACTGCTCCTTCGGGATCGCCCGCAGGTGTTCAGCCGCGGCGCGGATCAGCCGGAAATCATCCGCCTTCTTCGCCGCTTCATCCAGGCTGGAGAAGAACAATGGATACTCTTCGCCCAACAGCTCCTCCAACGCAGGCAGCCTGTTGCAGACAATTGGCGTACCCCGCACGATGCACTCGACCACCGTGTTGTTGACCACCGTATCGTACAGGTCCAGGAACACCACACTCTCGCTCAGCAGGTCATCGAAGGCGGCGGCATCGTGATACGGCAGCACATCCACCGTCGACCAGTCCGCGGTACTGGCCCCCGGTTCGTGTTCGCGTTCTTTCTGTATCAGCGTCTGCAGGTACGCTCCGCCATCCTGCCTGGGGATCAGGCACGACTTCCTCAGCCTCGTCACGTTCAGCAGGGCGATGGAGTGGATGCGCCGCAACCACGCCCCGACCTGCACGATCCGGGGGCGTTCCAGCGAGAAGAACCGCTCCACGTCAAACACGCGGGCCGGACATTCCGTCGGATGGATCAGCGCTTCCACCGGGACCGCCAGCCGCGCCGTCAGCCAGTCCCGCATGGCGACGGAGAACGTGAACAATCCACGGCATTGCGGCAGGCTTTCCTGCCATTCCGGCAACGCCAGAATGTGCTGCGGAGAAGAGGCCGTCTCGTGCCACTCCGGAATCCCTGGCGGATTATGCACGAAGCCGGACCACGGCTGGCGGTAAGGCACGATCTCGCGGTTCCTGCAGCGCGCCAGGTTCCAGCAGAAGGTGTCTTCCACGAAACTGTCCAGCAGGACACCGCTCGCCGTCAGAAGCGGCGCCAGCGCATCCATCGCGTAGCTCCAGCCGCTGCGATGGTGGGGGAAATGGCGTGGTCCCGCCAGCGAGAATCTCGGAACGAGGATTTCCATGAGGGGCCCAGTGCCGACAAGTATAGCCCAGCGCACCCGCCGAGCCCCACCCCAGACGGGGCAAGAAAAGTGCCTGTCCGACGACCCTGCGGCCCATCAAAGCGGACGAAGCCGCCCATCAAACACACGGGGCGCCAGCGAGGGGCTAACCGGGCTGTCGTGTTCCCGTCGTTTTTGGAATGGCTTTGTTCCCTCAACGCGGGTGGATTTGCTGATTCTGTGGGAGCGACTCCGGTTTGTTGCTGGAGCATGGTCCCGAATGGCTTTGTTCGCTCACAGCGGGTGGATTTGCTGATGCTGCGGGGGTGACTCCGGTTTGCCGCTGGAGCATGGTTCCCGAATGGCTTTGTTCGCTCATAGGCGCGGGATTTGTTCTCCCGAGGGCCGGTAGTCTCGGTGTTGGAGAGTCCTCCTTCCAATGGGTTTGTTTCCTCACACACGAAGGATTCGCGGAGTGCGAGGTGGGCGCAACGGGCTACGTTGCCAGAGCGCACTGGGCGGTATTGGCTTCGTTTCGTCAGGGTCGGCATGCCCGGGACGTGAGCGCGCGGCCCGGGGGCGATACGGCGGTTTGTCTGTCAAAGATCTGCCCCGGCGAACCGGGCCGGCCTGAGCGGTTCTGTCCTCCCAAAGCTAAAGCCGGGATTGCAGGACAAATCGGCTGGATCCAGAGTTTGCCATGGGCTCACAAGGTGTTTCGAACAGATTGCTGGGATGTTATTGAAAGCACTGGGGCAGGAATTGGGAAAGCCGCAGTGACCGCCTTTTATTCGCCTCGGGCCGGTTCTTAGGGTATCTTCAATGGAACAGGCTCTTCAGAATCAATGAAGTGGAGTTTCGGAAAGCCCGTTTAGGTCCCTCACGGCCGCCACACCTTCTCAATCTCTTCCAGCGTGTGCCCTTTCGTCTCGGGGGTAAACCGGGCCACCACCCAGATGGTCAAAAGGCACATTCCTCCATAGATCAGGAAGGCGCCCGTCGGTCCCACAGCCGAGGCGATCGACAAGTAAGTAAAGGTGAGGATCACGCAAGCCACCCACAGCGCCACCGTAGCGATCGACATCGCCCGGCCCCGGATCCGCGTCGGGAAGATCTCGCTCAACACCACCCAGACACCCGGCCCCAACCCCACCGCAAACGAAGCCGTACAGAGAACCATCAGCGCCATCACCAGAACCGCGTTCGGCGGACTCTGCAGGAACGCAAACGCCAATCCGGCATGGGCGATCACCATACCTCCGGCCGAGTACATCAGCAGGGGCCGCCGGCCCAGTTTATCGATCAGCCACAAGGCCACAATCGTCGACAGGCAGTTCACCAGCCCGATGAACACATTCGCCCCAATCGCAGCCGACTGCGAATGCCCGCCCACCTGCTCCTTCAGAATCACTGACCCGTAGAACAACACCGTGTTCACGCCCGTCCATTGCTGCAGCACCGCCAGGCCGATCGCCAGTACCAGCGCCCGCCGGTACCCCGGAGCAAACAACTCCGCCAGCGTTCCGCTCTCCTCCTGGATCGCTTCGCGAATCGCTGCCAGTTCGAGATCCGCCTGTGCCCGGCCGCTCACCTTGGCCAGGACCGAGTGCGCCTCGTCCTCCCGCCCCTGCTCACACAGCCAGCGCGGACTCTCCGGAACGAAAAACAGGGCCAGCAGGAAAAACAGCGACGGGATCGCTGCCACCGCGAACATCCAGCGCCACGCATCCGCGCCCACCGACGAGAGCAGCCAGTTCACCAGGTAGGCCAGCAGGATGCCCGTCACAATCGCCATCTGGTTCAGCGATACCAACCGCCCGCGCATATGGGCCGGAGCGACTTCCGCGATGTACAACGGAGCCAGCAGCGAGGCCATTCCAATCGCGATGCCGCCCGCCACGCGCGCCATGATGAACTCGCTCAGGTTCCGCGGCAGCGCGGCGCCAATCGAGGAGAGGGCGAATAGCACCGCACAGAAGATCAGCACCTTCTTGCGGCCCAACCGGTCGCTCCACCCGCCGCCGCACGCCGCGCCCACTACACAACCCACCAGCAGGCTCGACGCCGCGACCTCCGTCTGCAGTTCCGACAGCGCGAACTGCTGTTTCAGGAACAACAGCGCTCCATTGATCACCGCAATGTCAAACCCGAACAGCAGTCCGGACGTCGCCGCCACCAGGGAGGCCAGGTAGACGTAAACCAGGTTTACTTGGGTCGCTGGGCGGGGTACGGAGACGGGCCGTAGGATGGGGCCGGGCATGGCGCAGCCATCATATCAGGTGACTTTGTCTGAATACCGGAACCGCGCGGACTCAGGCCTGCACGCCGCCCACAACCGCTTCCTGCCGCAACCGGCTCAGTTCGCGCCGCGCGATGCCTGCCCAGTAGCCGGCCGGATCGATCTTCAAATAAGTCCGCCAGTGGCGAACCGCCTGCAAAAGATCGCCCCGGCCCTGGTAGAGAAGCGCGATGTTGTAGTGGGCGTCCGCATAGTCCGGTTGGATCTCGAGGGCCTTTTTATAGCACTCCAGGGCCGATTGCCACTGATTCAGCTCATCGTGGAGGTTGCCGAGATTGAAGTGCGCCAGCGCGTACTGCGGCTGCAACTCAATGGCCTTGCGATACTCCCGTTCGGCGTCCTGCCACTTCTTCATGTGAAAGTACACCGTGCCCAGGTTTGCGTGGGGTCCCGGAGCCTCCGGATTGCACTCAATGGCCTTTAGATACGCGGCCACGATGTGATCCGGCGGGCCGCCCGTCTGCTCCAGCTCAATCGCCTTTTCGAACCACTTCTCCGCCTCGCGCTGCTTCGACGCGAGGTTCTCCGCCAGCGTCTGCTCCGCTCTGTTGCCAGGGAATTGCAGAAGCCGCCGGATTTCAGCCTGGTCGAAATCCAGCAGCAGTTGCCCGGTCAACGGCTCCATCCGCCGCCCATCCACCTGGACCGACAGCCGGCGCCCGTCAGTAAAGATTTTTAATTCGCTCAGCGGATCCCGCACATGCGCCAGTTTCTCCCGCAGCGAATCCAGGATCAGCCGGATGCGCTCCGGACGCAGTCGCTTGCTGCGCAGTTGGCGCAGCGTCTTTAGTGCGACAAGGTCTTGAAACTGATACGGATCCAGCGGTTGAACAAAGCCGTGGGACTCCCAATCGGCCAGCACCCGCTCCTGTACGCCCAGCAGACGGCAAACCTCGTCCCGGGAGTATGTGCGTTTAGGCGCTGGATCGGACACGAGCGCCATTGTAGCATCGGCGCAACGATCATTAGGTGCGGCGTACCGAACGGGAGTATACTGGAATCGAAATGCAACTCAGTGTCAAAGATGGCGCTGCAGGATTGAGCGCCCGGACCTTGGCCGACCTTCGCGATAACGAAGAAGCCATGCTCGATCACATCGAGCTCCCCAGCGACTTCGCGCTCCGTTTGATGGAACTCGGGTTCCTTCCCGGTCATGCCGTCGCCGCCGCGCATACCGCGCCCGGCGGAGATCCTCGGGTTTTCCGTGTGGACGGCGGCGAGATCGCGCTTCGTCGTGAAACTGCCAGGCATATCTTCCTGAGAAAGCATTGATTCCATGAGCGACTGCCACGACTGTGGGATCGCAAAAACCGCTCCTGCTCTCGGTGTAGTACCTCCGCCCAAGGCCACCGTCCAGCGCCTGGTGGCCATCGTCGGTCCACCCAATTCGGGTAAATCAACACTTTTTAATAGACTTACGGGGCTCCGTCAGAAGGTCGCCAACTTCCCCGGCGTCACGGTCGAGCATCATCTGGGCAAGGCGCACCTGCCCGGCCACCACGACGTCGATCTCATCGACCTGCCCGGCGTCTACAGCCTCCAGCCCCGCTCCGAGGATGAACGCGTCACCTTCGACGTCCTCAACGGCAAAAAGGCTGGGCTTCGCGCCCCCGATGCCGTTGTGGTTGTGCTGGACTCCACCAACCTCAGCCGGCACCTGCCCCTGGTTGCTTCCATTCTCAGCCTCCGCCTGCCGACCTTTGTCGTCCTGAATATGGCGGACGACCTGCGCCAGCGCGGTGGCAGTGTCGACGTCGAGTCCCTGGCCAACGAGCTGGGTGTACCCGTGGCCCTCATCAGCGCCAATACCGGCGAAGGCGTCAGTTCGGTCCTGCGCTTTCTCACCGGCGGCATCGCCATCCCGAAACCCGTTGAGCTGCCCGTCCTGAACGATCTTCCGGCCTGCCGCCAGTGGGCACGCCGCGTTTCGGATGAATCCGGCTACAACCGTCCCGCGCCGCCCGTCTGGACGCGCCGCCTGGATGGGATCTTCCTCCACCCCGTCTGGGGCCCGCTGGTCTTCCTCCTCGTCGTTGGGGCCGTCTTCCAGACCATCTTCACCGGAGCGCGCCCGCTCATGGAGGCCGTCCAGGCCGGCATCGGGAACTCCGGCCAGTGGCTGCGCGGCGTGATGCCCGATAACGTCCTGCGCTCGTTGCTCATCGACGGCATCTGGAGCGGTGTCGGCGCTGTCATTGTCTTCCTGCCCCAGATCCTCCTGCTCTTCCTGTTCATTGCCGTGCTGGAAGACTCCGGTTATCTGGCCCGCGCCGCCCTGATCGCCGACCGCACCATGGCTCGCGCCGGACTTCAGGGCAAGAGCTTCATTCCGCTGCTCTCGGCCTATGCCTGCGCCGTCCCCGCCATCATGGCGACGCGCACCATCGAGAGCAAACGCGACCGCATCGCCACCATCCTCGTGGCCCCGTTCATGACCTGTTCGGCGCGCCTGCCGGTCTACACGCTGATCATTGCCGCGTTCGTCCCCGATAAGCCGTTCATCGGTCCGTTCGTCTACACCCGCGCCGCCGCCATGATGGGCCTGTATGTCCTGGGCTTCGCCGCCGCTGTCTTCACCGCCCGCGTCCTCAAGTCCTCCATCCTCAAGAGCGAGCGGACTCCGTTCGTGCTGGAGATGCCGGCCTACCGGATGCCCACCTGGAACTCCATCGGCCTGCGCCTGCTGGACCGCACCAAGGCCTTCCTCAAGCGCGCCGGCACCGTCATCCTCGGAGTCTCGGTCATCCTCTGGGTTTTGTGCAGCGTCCCGATGGTGGACGGCCACGCTCCGCCCATCGAGCAGAGCCTCGCTGGTACCCTGGGCCGCACGATCGAGCCGCTCATCAAGCCGCTTGGCTTCAACTGGAAGATCGGCATCGGTCTCATCACCTCGCTGGCTGCCCGGGAAGTGATCGTCGGTACGCTGGGCACGATCTATGGCATGGAACCGGATCGGGATGCCGCGGGTCTGCAGGCCGCGCTCCACCGCGATCTGACGTTTGGCGGCGCGCTGGCCCTGCTGGTCTTCTTCGCCTTCTCCATGCAGTGCATGTCGACGCTGGCTGTGGTCCGCCGCGAAACCGGTGGATGGAAATGGCCCGCCATCCAGTTCACCTACATGGGTGTGATGGCCTATATCTGCAGCTTCGTGGTCAATCGGATCTGGGGCTAGATCCCCGCTACTTCAGAACTTCGCGCGACATGCGGGCCAGCGAGTCGCGCATGGACTGCAACTCCATGCCCTCCTCCGAGCCGTCCGATTCCGGGGCAAACAGCGCCGCCGACCGGGCCACGAAATTGGGCTGCCTGACCATCTCGACGAAAACCGAAACCAGTTCCGGATCGCGCCAGCCCATCTCGGACTCCTTGCCCAGGATCTTCATCGCCTCTTCCGGCGCAAACGCCGACTTGTAGCTGCGGCGGGAAGTGAGCGCGTCGTAGATGTCAGCCAACTGCAGAATGCGGGCCAGCAGCGGGATCTGCTCCCCACCCAGGCCGTCCGGATAACCCGTGCCATCCCACTTTTCGTGGTGGTTGCGGATGATCGGCAGCACGGGCGACAGCGACCGCATGCGGCGGCAGATCTCCTCGCCTTTCCAGGTGTGTGACCGCATGATCGTCCACTCGGCCTCGGTTAACACGCCTCGCTTGAAGAGAATCGAATCGGGGATGGCGATCTTGCCGATGTCGTGCAGGAAGCCGCCGCGGTAGAGCGCCACGAGGTCTTCTTCCGGCAGCCCCAGGGCAGTGCCCAGCGCCACACTCAGCGCGGCCAGGCGCTGGCAGTGGTTTCCGGTTTCCTTGTCCCTCTGCTCCACGGTCTGGGCGAGGGCGAACAGGATGGTTTCGGCTTCTTCCAGCGAGTCGATGGTGCGCTTGTTGCGCAGCATCGTCCGGATGCGGGTCCGGACGACCGCTGGCTGCAAGGGCTTGATCAGGAATTCGTCCGCTCCTGACTCCAGGCCGGCCACCTCATTATCGATACCCTGAACGCTGGTGAGGATCAGGATGGGGATCAGGCGGGTGCGCCGATTCGCCTTCACCTGCCTGCAGAACTCAAAGCCCCCGTACATCGGGTGGCCCTGGGCCGGCATCATCATATCGGCGATGATCAAGTCCACGGGTTCCCGTTGCAGGATGTGGAATGCATCCGCCGGATTGCGGGCATCCAGCAGGCGATACGGCCCCGCCTTGAGGATTCCCTTGATCAACTGGCGGTTGATGTCCACGCTGTCGACGAGCAGGATTGTCGCCCGCCCCAGCGTCTCGCTCACCAGCGCATTCGCCGGTAGAAACAGCCGGGCCGCTTCCGGCGTCGCCGGAGGGGCTTCTACTTCAACCTGCGGGAGCGCGCCGTTTTGCAAGTCCATCCTTCTTACGTCCAAGTGATTCATCGGACGAATGAGTAAGGTCCTTTAGGTGTATGTGTACAGGAGGAATGCTACCTTCAATAACATGAGTCGCTATCTGCTCAGCCTGCTCACTCTTGCCGTCACGCCCCTTGTCGCCCAGTCGCTCGCCCAAGGTGAGAGAGACTACGCGCTCAGCGCTTTGCACGCTTCCCGCAAGCTCATGCTGGACACGGTTTCAGGCCTCAGCGAGAACCAGCTCAAGTGGAAGCCCGCTCCTAACGCCTGGTCTGTCATGGAGATAGCCGAGCACATCGAAGCCATGGAAGAGAGCATGCCGCAGATGGTTGCGGCCGCCATGAAGGGCCCGGCGACTCCGGAGAAAAAGAAAGCCGATCCCCGCCAGACCGATTACGCGCTTATGAAGAGCGTGCCGCTGCGCGATCAGAAGTTCCAGGCTCCGGAGAACCTCCAGCCGAAGGGCCGCTTCACGAAGATCGCTGACCTCGAGAAAGCGTTCCGCACCGCGCGCGACCGGAACATCACCTATATTCGTGAAACAAAGGATGATCTGCGCGACCACTTCATCAACCAGCCTGCAGTTGGCGACCTCGACGGGCTGCAGTGGTACATCATGATGGCGGCCCATACGGAACGCCATGTGAACCAGATGAAGGAAGTCATCGCCAATCCGGCCTTCCCCAAGAAGTAAGCCTTCTATTTCAACTGTTTAAGAGCCCAGCCGAGGGCGTGCAGGAAGTCCACGTGATCCGGCGCCGAGTTGCCGGCGAAGCCCAGCACCCGCAGCCGGCCCGTGTGGGTTTCGCTGAGGATCTGCATGCCCAGGGGGCCCCAGTGGAGGATGGCTTTGCGCTTCAGGCCCAACTGCGCGATCAGCCAATCCGTCGTCTCGGTCGTACTGGCAAAGGACCCTGGAAAGATCTCGGAGTGCAGCACAAGCATCCGCTTCCTGCCCGCCGCCGCCTGCCTGGCAAACTCAAGAAATACATCGAGATCGGCGGGTAGCGGGTGCCTGGCCTCGGCCGGTGGCTCGTAGTCGGAGTGGATGCCGTCCAGCAGGATGACGCCGTCCACCCAGCCTGCGTTCCCGGGTTGGCGCAGGATCTGGCGGATTGCGCCGTAGCCCGCGCTGAAGCCCGAAAGGTAAACAGGTCCGAACTGACGCCCGGCGGCGGAGGCCAGGACGGACTGGAGAACTTGCGGATCCTGTACGCCCTCCCCATAGACTCGGGACCCCGAACCGAGTTGCACGGCCAGAATGGCCGCTTTGGGCATCGACTGGCGCACGGACTGTTCAGCGATCCAGGACTCCCCGTGGAAATGAATGACCAGCGGTAGTTTGTGGCTGCCGGGGTGTTCGGGCAGCAGGAGCGAGCCTAACTTCGTCTGGATTCGCTGCCCGGCGAGGTCGTGGCGCTGGAGGCGTTCGTGGGCCCGCGTGTTTTCCACCATGGGCGAAGGCGCCTGGACCAGCTGAAAGGCAAGGATCGGAATCAGCATTCAGGGCGAGTGTACCCCCGTCTACTGGATCTTGCGCATGATGCTGTTGACGTAGTTCTGGGTCTCTCGAATGGGCGGGATGCCGCCGGCGGCGTCGACGCGGGCAGGGCCGGCGTTATAGGCGCCCAGCGCCATGGGCACGTCGCCGTTGTACTTGTCGAGCAGCAGGCGGAGGAACTTGCTGCCGGCAAACACATTCTCCTGCGGATCGAAGGGGTTTCCGACGTTGAAACCGGCCGCGGTGTCCGGCATCAGTTGCATCAGGCCCTGCGCGCCGGCGCGGCTGACCGCGCAGGGTTTGGCGCCGGATTCCTGGGAAATTACGGCCCGCAACAGAGCCGGCATGATCGAGTTTTGTTCGGCCGCTCTAGTCACGATGGGGCCTAGCTGGCTCTCTTCCATGGGGGCGCAATCGGCCGATGCGACCGGCGAGCTTTCAAGCGCCGGAGCCGTCGTAGGCTCCCACTTCGATGCCGGCTGCCGGGCGACCGAGACCTTTTGTTTCTCGATGGATGCCCGCTGATTCGTCAGAGAGCCGGAGGCGCCGGCAAGGGCTTCCTTCTGTTTCTCGATGGCGGCGCGCTGGCGTGCGATGGCCGCCTCCTGCGGGGTCTGCGCCCGGCCTGGCGCGACGGCCAGACACACGAATGCGCAAGTGGCAAAAACTCGCCTCACAACGAGAATATCGGTTGCTGCTGGAAGAACATTACGGTTTACATTCATTTACATACCTTCCGGCCGCGGCTGTAATCTTCGCCTCAGTGGATGGCGTCTTCTCAGGCGTGCACGCCATTTCCAGGTTGATTTTATGGGCCATGCTGCTTGGCATAGGCTGCTTAGCCAACGCGCAAACCTCCTGGAGCGGCCGCATTGTGTCCGGCGGCGCGCCCCTGCCGGGCGCAGTCGTCACGGCCAAACAAGGCACCCAAACCTGGAGCACGGTTACCGACGAATCCGGCCGATTTACTCTCGAAAATCTGCCCGCCGGCGCCCTGAACGTCGAGGTTCAGCAGTTCGGTTTTCAACCGCTGCGCCGCGAAGTGAAAGCCGAGGAGCGGGGTGCTCCGCTGGAAATGGCGCTGACTCTGCGGCCTTACCGGCCCGCAGGGATGGGCCGCGGGGCGGCGGCAGCCGGGGGGGCGGGACAGCGTACGCAAGCCGCTGACAATACGGCGGAAACCCAGGTAGCGCAGGCGATGGAGCAGAGCTCGGTGGTGGCTCAGGCGGCAACTGGCGCGGAAGGCGGTGATGCCGCTTCCGAGTCGTTCCTGGTGCAAGGTTCACTCAGCCGCGGCCTGCAACAGCAGGACAACCCGAATATGATGGCCTTCGGTCCGGGCGGCATGATGGGCGAGGGCGGTCCGGGCGGGATGATGGGGCCCGGAGGGATGGAAGGCGCCCCGGCGGGCGGATTTGGCGGAGGAGGAGCCGCCATGGGCGGCGGCATGGGCGGCGGCGGGGGCTTCGGCGGCCGTGGAGGAGGCGGATTCCCCGGTGGCGGAGGTGGCCCGGGCGGGTTCGGCGGCGGCCGCGGCGGTCCCGGCGGACCAGGCCGGCCCGGCGGGATGGCCGGCGGACGGCCCGACTTTGCCAGCATGACTCCGGAGGAGCGCGAGAAGCTGCGCAAGCAGTTCCAGGACCGGATGCGGCAGGTCAATGCGGAGGGCTTCGGCAACCGGTCGCGCCGGACCCGGGACCAGATCCGGGGAGGAGCCTTCTTCACGTTCCGCAACGCGGCGCTGGATGCGACTCCCTACGCTTTGAACGGCAGGACGGTGGAGAAGCCCGGCTACTCGCAGGAACGGTTTGGGGTCTCCCTGGGCGGTCCGCTGAAGCTGGGCAAGATCTTCACGCCCGAGAAGACGTTCTTCTTCCTGAACTACTCTGCTTCGCGCGGCGACAATGCCTACAACAGTTACTCGGTCCAACCGCTTCCGGCTTACCGGACCGGGGACTTCAGCAGCCTGGCATCCACGATCTACGATCCGCTGACGGGCTCGCCGTTCCCGGGGAATAAGATCCCTGTCACCCGAATCAGCTCAGTGTCGAACGGCTTGCTCTCCTACATCCCCGCGCCGACCGATACCGGATCGCTGCAGAACTACCACTACACGACGACGCAGCCGCAGTCGAGCGACACGCTGAGCTTCCGGCTGAATCGAACACTGACCAAGAAAGACAGGCTGGCCTTTGATACGAACTGGCAGCGGCGGTCCGGTGAGAACGTGCAGCTCTTCGGATGGCGCGACGCCACGAGCGGCCAGGGACTGAACAACAACCTGAGCTGGTCGCGGTCGTTCTCGCCCACACTGATCCAGAACCTGCATATGCGGTACAACCGCAACTACAACGACCTGATTCCGTACTTCGCCAACGGCACGGACGTGGCCTCTCAACTGGGGATTGCCGGAACCTCCCGTGACCCCGCCAACTTTGGCCCGCCCAACCTGAGTTTCACGAACTACGGGGATCTCACCGAGGGCAGCCGTTCCCGCCGGGCAGTCAACACCTTTGTCTTTGGCGACGGGTGGACCTTTGTCCGGAAGAGCCATACGCTTTCCGCCGGATTCGACTTTACCCGGACCCAGCAGAACAGCCTGGCTGACTTGAATGCGCGCGGCACGCTTTTCTTCGGCGGCCTGGCGACCAGCGGCCTGACACCGGCCGGGTTGCCGGTCTCCAATACGGGCAACGATTTTGCGGATTTCCTGCTGGGCTATGCGCAGCAGAGCACCATCCGGTACGGCACTCCGGACACCTACCTGCGTTCGTCGCAGTATGGCGTTTATTTCCAGGACGAATGGCGCGCCAAGCCCAATCTCACGCTGAACCTCGGGCTCCGGTGGGAGGATTGGGAACCGAACACAGAGAAGTACAACCGCCTTTCGAACCTGGATCTCGCGGCCGGCTATACGGCCGCGGCGGTGGTCACGCCCGGCAGCAGCAGCAGTTTCGGCAATGGGACGATATCGAGCGGCATGGTGCGGCCGGACCGGAACAACTTCGCTCCGCGGGTGGGCCTCTCTTACCGGCCCTTCAAGAAGCGGCGGACCATCCTGCGCGCAGGGTATAGCGTGTTCTACGACAGTTCGGTGATCAGCCGGATCTCCTCGCGGCTGGTGGCGCAGCCGCCCTTCGCGGTGAGTTCGACGTTCAATACCAGCACCGACAATCCTTTGTTGATCACGAACCCGTTCGTCGGTCCGGCGGATACGACCATCAAGAACTCCTATGCGGTGAATCCGAACTTCAGCCTGCCGTATGCGCAGACGTGGAGCGGATCGGTGCAGCACGACATTCACGGCTTTGTGGTGGAACTGGGCTATGTCGGGACCAAAGGCAATGGACTGGTGATTTCACGCCTGCCGAACCGGGCGGCGCCAGGATCGCCGTTGACTTCAGAAGACCGGCGGCCGATTCCCTATGCCGTGGGCTTCACGTATGACAGCCCCGAGGGGAACTCGATCTTCCATTCAGGCCAGATCCGGGTGGTGCGCAGAATGCGTCACAGCATTGGCTGGACGGCGCTGTACACCTATTCCAAGTCGATTGACGATGCGTCGACGATTGGCGGCTCGGGCAGCACGACGGTGCAGGACGAGAACAACCTGCGCGCAGAACGCGGGCTGTCGGCTTTCGACAAGCGGCATCAGCTTTCGTTTAACCTGCAGGCCTCTTCTCCCTTCGGGCCGAATGGCATGTGGATGAAGCAGCGGAACCTGTTCTCGAACGTGCTGAAGGACTGGACGCTGAGCTCCAATGTGATGGTGAGTTCGGGGAACCCGCTGACGGCGAAGGTCTCGGGTTCGGTTGCCGATGCGGCCGGCAGCGGTGCGACGGGCAGCGCGAGGGCCGACGCCACCGGCCTGGCGATCGATTCGGGCACGGGGTATTTCAACACCGCTGCCTTCACTACTCCGCCGGGCGACCGGTATGGCAATGCGTCCAGGAACACAATCCCGGGGCCGGGTTCGTTCAGCCTGAACGCGTCGTTTGGGCGGTCGTGGCAGGTGGGTGAGAACTCAAGGCACCGTCTGGAAGGGCGGATCGAGACAACGAACCTGTTCAACCACGTGAATATCACGAGTTATGGGACGACGGTCAATGCGGCCAACTACGGCCTGGCGACGGCGGCCGGCGCGATGCGCAGTCTTCAGTTCACAGTGAGGCTCCGGTTCTAGCCATGAAGCGCACACTACTCAGCCTGCTGACCTGCACCGCGCTGCTGGCGCAGAAACAAGACGAGACGCCGGTCTTCCGGACGTCGTCGAACCTCGTGATTGTGACGGTCTTTGTAAGAGACAAGGACGGCAAACCGCTCAAGAACATGAAGCGGGAGGATTTTGCCGTCACAGAGAACGGCAAGCCGCAGACGATCAGCGTCTTCGATTTCCAGGAGTTGACCGGTCCTCCCAGAGAGGCACAAACAGTGGTGGAAGCGCGGCCGGAGACGCCCGCCGCGAAGCCGGCCGCACCGGTGGCGGCGCCGGCGGGCAGCCAGCGTTTTCGCGATCGCCGCCTGCTGATCCTCTTCTTTGACTGGAGTTCGCTGCCGGAGGCAGACCAGGTGCGGGCCAAGGCAGCGGCGGAGAAGTTCCTGCGGGAGCAGATGACCCCGGCTGACCTGGTCGAGATTGTGAGCTTCGGATCCAAGTTGAAAGTGGAGCAGGAGTTCACCGACGACAAGGACGATCTGATGCGGGTGATCCAGCGGTTCCAGACGGGCTCGATGAGTGAGTTGGCCGCGGTGGGCGCCACGGACGTCGACAACAGCGACGATACGGCCGCCTATACGGCGGATGACACCGAGTTCAATATCTTCAACACCGACCGCAAGCTGGCGGCACTGGATGACCTGGCCCGGACGCTTTCAGCCTTACCGGAGAAGAAGGCGGTGGTTTACTTCTCGAGCGGCATCAGCAGGACGGGCGACGACAACCAGGCGCAGTTGCGGGCGACCGTGAATTCCGCGGTGCGTGCCAATGTGAGCTTCTACCCGATCGACGTGCGGGGCCTGACTGCGGACCCTCCCGGCGGCACGGCCTCGAGCGGCGGCGGCGCACGTGGCACGGGGTTGTACACTGGCCAGACGCAGAGCGGCCAGCGGCAGTCGATGTTCGACTCGCAGGACACGCTCACCATGCTGGCCTCGGATACCGGCGGCAAGGCGCTGCTGGACAACAACGAGCTGGTGATGGGAATCCAGCAGGCCCAGGAAGACCTGCAGAGCTACTACATCCTGGGCTACTACTCCAGCGACGAGCGGAAGGATGGCCAGTTCCGCAAGGTGGACGTCAAAATCGCTCCGAACTCGCCGATGCGGCAGCAGGCGAAACTGGACTACCGGAAGGGTTACTTTGCCGAGAAGGAGTTCAAAAACTTCGGCACCTACGACAAAGAGAAGCAGCTTTCCGATGCGCTGCTGCTGGGCGATCCGGTAACCGAGTTGCGGCTTGCGCTGGAGGTGAACTGGTTCCGGATCGGCAAGGAGCGGTACTTTGTGCCGGTGGCGGTGAAGATTCCCGGATCGGCCATTCCGTTGAAGAAGCAGGGCAGCGCCGAGACGACGACCTTCGACTTCATTGGCCAGATCACGAACGCCAAGGGCTCGATCATGGGCAATGTGCGGGACGCGATCAAGATCCAACTGCGGGACCAGAACGCAGGGCAACTGGCGAATCGCAGCCTGATGTACGACACGGGCTTCACGCTGCTGCCGGGCGACTACACGATCAAGATGCTGGTGCGGGAGAACCAGACCGGCAAGATGGGCACTTTCGAGACGAAGTTCCAGATCCCTGACCTGTCGTCGGTGAAGGCCGGGGTCAAGATGTCGACGGTGGTCTGGAGCGGCCAGAGGATTCCGGTGACCGAGGCGGTGGGCCTGGCCGACAAGAAGCTGAAGAAGCAGGACACGCATCCGCTGGTGGAGAACAACCAGAAGCTGCTGCCGAGCGTTACGCACGTCTTCCGCAAAGGCCAGAACCTGTATGTGTATGCGGAGATGTACGAACCGGCTGTCCCGGAACCGGCCAACAAACCGGCCGTGACGGCGGCGGTGACGATCTACCAGGAGAAGAAGCTGGTGATGCAGTCGCAGCCGGTGCAGGTGACGGCATTGCGCGCCAATCGCGTGAACACGGCGGGCGTACTGCTGGAGGTTCCGCTGGCCAACCTGGCGCCCGGTGAGTATACGGCGCAGCTCAACCTGGTAGACCAGGCGGGCCAGAAGTTTTCCTACTCACGGGCTCCGCTGGTGGTGATGGCCCGATAGGCGGACCGGTCAGACCAGGAAGAACCAATCCCAGAAGGCATAGAGAAGCAGGGCGTTCCCGAGCAGGAGGATGCTCCACAGGAAGGCCATGGCGGCTGGTATGCGGAGCAGCCGGCCCGCGGAGGCGAAGGCCGGGAAGACGGGCAGGGCATAGCGGAAGAAGCTGTGCAGCGGCGGCCTCGAATTGGAGGTCAGGGAGAGGCAGAGGGTGCCGAGGGCATACCAGAAGTACTCCCAGCGCACCGGCTTAGCCAGCGATACGCCGAAGGCGAGGAGAATCGCCGCCATGTTCAAGCCCAGGAACCAGACGTTGTCGTTGGTGGTGAAGTGCAACGCATCCCGCAGAGTGACCCAAGGCAAGGCCAGGCTCGTTTGCCAGTACTTGGGGTAAGTGACCGAGGACAGAGCGAAGCCGTTCCACCGGAGCCACGCGGGGAACAGAAACGGGCCGAGGAACGCCACCAGTAAGGGCAGGTAGCGCAGCGGGCGCTGCCGCCAGGCGATCCAGACCAAAGGCGCGATGACGACCATGCCGGCGGCGCGGGCGAGGCAGGCGAGCAGAGCGCAAAGGGCAGCGAGCCACCAGCGGTCGTTCCGCGCGAACCAGATGGACCAGATGGTGAAGCACATCAGCATGGATTCCGCGTAGCCGCCAAAGAGGACGAAGCTCATGGGCCAGACCAGCAGGAGAGCGAGGGCGCGATTGACCTCTGCCGCACCGAGATCCAGCTTGAGGAGCAGGATCAGGCCCCACAGAAGGAAGAACGTGGCGATGCGGGCGGAGAGCACGGCTCCGAGGTCTGTCGGGATGCCTACGGTGGATAGCGCCCGGATGGCGAGGGGATAGGCAGGGTAGAAGACGGTTGCGGCCTGCAGGTCGTAGCCATGTTCGGCTACACGCCGGTACCAGAGCGTGTCAAAGCGCTGCCAGACGCCCCATAACAAGTAGGCAGGGGTGGTGGAAGGCGGCTCGACATGCTCGGCCAGAGAGGCATTCATGGCGATGCGCTGGGGTGTCGCACTGAAGGTCGGGACGAGGACAAGGGCTGCGAGAAGATAGACGACGCTCAAGGCGAGCGTGATGCAGGCGGCTGCCTTCGCAGGATGGTTGATAAGGCTCATCGATGGAACGTGCGGCGTGGAGGCCGAGGGGCAGCGGTGGTCACCTGGACTGCTCCCGGTAGAGTTCGATGACCCAGGAAGGCGGGTCGGGTTCGTCGCGGAGGCGATTGGGTTTGTTGACGGCGATGGCCCAGCGGTGGAGCCAGGAGGGTCCGTTGTCACCGACGTAGGCATCGCGCCGGCGATAGGCTTCGTCCTTCATCGCCTTGTCGAGACTGATGAAGGAGTAGCCGCGGCGCATGAGCATGGCGGTGAGGGCGGGCAGGGCATCGGCGTTGAGCTGGTTGGCATGGATGAGGAGGATCTGGGGCAGTTCGTAGCCGAGGGTGTCCTGGGAGAGGCGCTCGAACCAGGTGAACATGCGCTCGGAGTAGTCGACGTAGGCTTTCTGGATCCTGTCGGCGGCCGCTTTGTCGCGTTTCTCCAGGGCAGTGCGGTAGATGAGCGCGAACATGTAATCGGAGGTTTCGACGGTGAAGGGCGCGATGCGATAGCCCTTGCGCTGGAGGAAGCCTTCCAGGGTTTCCCGGGCCTGTTCTGTGTTGCCGGTGTGCGTGAAGGGGTGACGGAACCAGGAGAGCGTCTGGCCGTGTTCCTTCATGAGCCCGCCGATGACCTGTTCCCCTTTCAGGATGTCCTCCTGGTAGCTGAGCATGGGCACCTTGTTGATGTCGGGGTGGGAGTAAGTATGGTTGCCCAGAGGGAAGCCGGCATTGAGCCACTGCTGAAGTAGAGCGATGCGTTGGGGGCGTTCGCCTTCGACGTCGAGCTTGCTTTCGTTGACGAAGCCGATGGCCGGGATTTTGGCCTGCTTCAGGCCGTCGACCAGTTTCGTGGTCATGGCCGTGAGCTGGTCGAGCGGCATTTGCGCACCGCCGTTGGGCAGGTCGTCGTAGGTGAAGGCGACGCTGCGCCTGGGGGTATCCTGGCCGGCAAGCGGCAGGCACAGGAACACGATTAGAAATAGAATCATGGGATGCGTTTGGCTCTAATACTAGTCTCTATCGTCTCGATTGCATTTGCTCAGCAGATCCCCCGACCGGAACACCCCCAACCCCAGTTTATGCGTAGCGCCTGGCTGAGTCTGAACGGCCAGTGGGCGTTTGAGTTCGATGATGCGGGCAAAGGGTTGCAGGAGGACTGGGCCGCGGCGGGCAGGAAGTTCTCGAAGTCGATTGTCGTGCCGTTCTGCTTTGAGAGCAGCCGGAGCGGGATTGGCGACACGTCGTTTCATCCCGTGGTTTGGTATCAGCGGAGTTTCACGGTGCCCGCCGAGTGGAAGGGGCGGAGTGTCCTGTTGAACTTCGGAGCCGTGGATTACCAGGCCGAGGTGTGGGTGAACGGGCGCAGCGCCGGCTCGCACGAGGGCGGGAATACGCCATTCCAGTTCGACATCACTCCGTTGTTGAAGACGGGTGCGAATACGGTGACGGTGCGGGCGTGGGATCCGCCGACGGACCGAGCGATTCCGCGCGGCAAGCAGTATTGGGAGCCGAAGTCGCGCGGCATCTTCTATACGCGGACGTCGGGGATCTGGCAGAGCGTGTGGCTGGAGGCGGCGGGGGCGAGCCGGATCGGCTCGTTGAAGATCGATGCGTCGATTTCGGGCGCGGTGGAGTTCCAGACGCGGATTGCGAATCCGGAAGCCGGCCTGACGCTGGCGTATACGGTGAAGAGCGGCGAGACGGTGGTGGCAACCGGTACGGGCGCGCCGTCGGACGGGAAGTATGCCGCGGCAGGGGCGTTCGTGCGGAGCCCGCGGTTGTGGTCTGTGGAGCGGCCGAACCTCTATGACGTGACGCTGCAACTGAAGAAGGGCGACACGGTGGTGGACACGGTGCAGAGCTACTTCGGGTTCCGGAAGGTCGCGCTGGAGAACGGGCGGGTGACGATCAACGGGCGGCCGGTGTATCTGAAGTTTGTGCTGGACCAGGGCTACTGGCCGGAGAGCCTGCTGACGCCGCCATCGGATGAGGCGATCCAGTACGACATCCGGATGACCAAGGAGATGGGCTTCAACGGGGCCAGGAAGCACCAGAAGCTGGAGGATCCGCGGTTCCTGTATTGGGCGGACAAGATGGGTTTCCTGGTTTCGGATGAGATGGCGAACGCGTATCTGTTCGATGAGCAGTATGTGCAGCGCTTCCAAAAGGAGTGGCTGGAGGCGGTGGAGCGGGACATCAATCACCCGTCGATCATCATCTGGGCTCCGCTGAACGAGAGCTGGGGTGTGCCGGATGTGACGGACCCGCGGCAGCAGAGCCATCTGCGCGCGCTGTACCACATGACGAAGTCGATGGATCCGTCGCGGCTGGTGATCGACAACGAGGGGTGGCAGCATACCGAGGCCACGGATTTGTTCGCGGTCCACGACTACACGGCGAACTTTGAAGGGCTGAAGGCGCGCTGGGCGAAGGTGGAAGTGAAGCCGGGCGCGGCGCTGCCTCCGCATGGGGTGAACTATCTGGCCCCCGGAAATGTGTACAACGGCTCGCCGCTGTACCTGAGCGAATTTGGCGGGATTGCGTACATCCTGCCAGGCTCCAAGGTGCCGGAGGAGGCGTGGGGGTACTCGGGGGTCGAGAAGACTCCGGAGGCCGCTTTGAACCGGCTGAGCGGGCAGTATGACGCGATTGCGCAGAGCCCCATCATCGGGATCTGCTACACGCAGATCACCGATGTGGAGCAGGAGATCAATGGCCTGATGACCTACGACCGCAAGCCCAAGTTCGACGTAAAGAAGCTGAAAGAGATGAACGATCGCCTGAAGTAGAAGCCTACTTCTCGGACTCCAGCAGGCGTTTGGCTTCGGCCAGCGCCTGTTTTTGCGGTTCGGAGACCGTCGGGTAGTGCAGTTTCAGGCCTTTCAGGGTCTGGTAGATGATGCGTGATACGGCGAGCCGGGTGACCCATTTGTTGTCGGCCGGAATGACGTACCAGGGGGCTTCCTTGGTGCTGGTGGCGCGCAGACACTCTTCGTAGGCCTCCATGTATTCGTCCCAGTGACCGCGTTCTTTCGCGTCCGCGGCGGAGAACTTCCAGTTCTTTTCCTCGCGGTCGATGCGTTCGAGGAAGCGCTTCTTCTGCTCGTCGCGCGAGACATTCAGGAAGAACTTGAGGACGTGGATGCCGTTGTTGTGCAGGTACTCCTCGAAGTTGTTGATCTCGCGGTAGCGGCGCTGGAAGATCTTTTTGTCCTTCAAATGAGGCGGGAGTTTCTGGCCCTCGATGATGGAGGGGTGGACCCTGGTGATGAGGACTTCCTCGTAATAGGAGCGATTGAAGATGCCGATGCGGCCGCGTTCGGGCAGTGCCTTGAAGCAGCGCCAGAGGTAGTCGTGATCCAGTTCCTCGTTGGAGGGCGCCTTGAAGCTGTACACCTGGCAGCCCTGCGGGTTCAGACCGCCCATGACATGCTTGATGGTGCCGTCCTTGCCGGCGGCGTCCATGGCCTGAAAGATGACGAGGAGCGCGTAGTTGTCCTGGGCGTAGAGCTTGTCCTGGAACTCCGCCAGCAGTTGGATGCCCTCCTCGAGGGCGGCCGTGGCCTGCTTTTTGTCCATGGATTTCGGTTTCCAGGCTGCGTCGAAATCCTTGGGGATCGAGAGTCTCTTCCGCCCGGGCGGGACGATCATCCGATCGATGAAACCGTCGATCCGATTGCCCTCCTGCTTCTTCATTGAGCATCCTCCGAAAAGTAAAGCGGCTCCTGGGCCTGCTGCTGTTGAGTATGGGAGATGGGCTGAAGGGAGTCAACGGAGGCCGGGCGCGCGAGCAAAGTGGCTAAGATGAACAGGTGCTCCGCAAACGAATCCAAGTGCTGTTGATTTCCGTGGCGCTGCTGATCCCGTGTTTCTGGCACAAGAACATTCAGGCGGGGGACCTTTCGAGTCATCTGTACAACGCGTGGCTGGCGACGGAGATCTCCGCTGGCAGGGGTGAGGGGTTGGAAGTGGCGACTCCCACGACGAACGTCCTGTTCGATGGGATGCTGCTGGTTCTGATGAAGGCCGGCGGGCCCTGGCTGGCCGAGCATGTGAGCGTGGCGCTGGCTGTTCTGATCCTCTTTTGGGGGGCTGTGGCCTGGATGCGGGCCGCGACGGGGTGCGAGCCGTGGACGATTCTGCCGTGCCTGGCCATGCTGGCTTACGGCTGGGTGTTTCACAACGGACTTTTCAACTACTACCTGTCATGCGGGCTCTGCCTGTGGGTTCTGGCGCTGGCGTGGCAGCCAAGTCCGAGGCGACTGGCGGGCGCGGCGGGATTGCTGTTGCTGGCATATACCGCGCATGCGATTCCGGTGGTGTGGTGCTGCGGCGTCGTGGCCTACGCCTGGGCGGCCCGGAGGGTGCCGAAGCGGTTTGTGCTGTGGCTGCCGCTGGCGGCGATGGTCCTCGTGCTGGCGGGGCGGGTCGTGATCGAGCTGCGGTACCGGACGCTGTCGACATTTCACCAGATTCTGGAGATGTCGAGTCTCGACCAGGTGTGGGTGTTCGGGCCGAAGTACATTGCGCCCGCGGTGCTGCTGGGGATGGTGTGGGGGTTCCTGCTGCTGCGGTTGCTGTACTCGCGGCCGATCAAGGAGTTTCTGGGGAACGTGCTGGTGCAGTTGTGCGCGGTGATGGTGGTGGTGATCCTGGTGGCTCCGACGAGGGTTGAGCTGGGCGGATACCGGATGGCGCTGGCGTTCATTACAGAACGGCTGACGTTGCCGTTCGCGGTGCTGATCTGCGTGATGCTGAGCCAGATGCCGGCGTTGTCCTGGCAGAAGGCGGGGCTGGGGGTGGCGGCCGCGCTGCAGTTCTCGTTTCTCTATGTGGACACGGGCGCCCTGAACCGGTGGGAGGAGCAGGTGTCGGCGGCGATCCGTCCGTTGCCGGAGGGCTCACGGGTGGTGAGTTCGCTGCACGATTGGACGAGCCGGTCGCTGCTGTGGGGCCATGCCTTGGACCGCGCTTGCATCGGCCGTTGTTACAGCTACCAGAACTACGAGCCGGGTTCGCTGCAGTTCCGGATCCGGGCGACGCGGCCGAATGGGATCGTGATGCATGATCCGGCGGACGCCAACAGGGTGGATAGCGGGACCTATGTGGTTCGTCCGGCGGACCTGCCGTTGTACCTGCTGGCGCAGTGTCCGGACGGTCGGCTGTGCGTGAAGGGCATGGAGCAGGGTGAGCGGGTGCCGCAGGCGGAACTGTCGCTGCTGCCGGCGCTCTGGTAGGGGCGCGGTGCGGACAAACTGGCTAATATAGGCAGGTGGTTTTGAAGTGGCCCGGCGCTCTGCTCATCTCCCTGGTGCTTCTGGTCCCCTGTTTCTGGCAAAGCCGGATCCAGGCGGGCGATCTATCCAGCCATTTATATAACGCCTGGCTGGGGACTGAAATCGAGGCCGGGCGGGGCGGTGAACTGACGGTGGCGAGTCCGTCCACCAATGTCCTGTTCGACCACCTGCTGCTGGGGTTGATGCGGCTGGGCGGGCCGGTTGTGGCGGAGCGGGTGAGTGTCGCGACGGTGGTGCTGATCCTGTTCTGGGGGGCGGTGGCCTGGGTGCGGGCGGCCACGGGCAGGGATCCCCGGTTCGTTATGCCATGCCTGGCGATGCTGGCGTACGGCTGGGTGTTTCACGTCGGGCTGTTCAACTTCTATCTTTCCTGCGGGCTGGTGTTCTGGGCCCTGGCCCTGGGCTGGAGCCTGGCGTGGAGACGGGTGATGGCGGCGGGGCTTCTGCTGGCAGTGGCCTACACGGCGCATGCGCTGCCGGTGCTGTGGGGGGGTGGATTGCTGGCGTATGCGTGGGTGGCCCAGCGGCTGCCGGTGCGGTGGAAGCCGTGGCTCCCGCTGCCGGTGGTTGCCGCAGTCCTGGCGGGCCGGTTGTACCTGCTGGCGCACTACCGGACGGCTACGGGCGGGCACCAGGTGTTCGAGATGTGGGGGATCGATCAGTTCTGGGTCTATGGGGCCAAGTACGCGCTGCCGGTGGCGTTGATTGGACTGTTGTGGGGCGCGCAGTTGATCCGGGTGGTGAAGTTCCTGCCGGGGCGTCCGGTGGCGGAGAACGTGCTGCTTCAGTTCTGCCTGGTGATGGCGATTGGCATGGTGGCGGCTCCGACGCGGATCGACCTGCAGGGGTACCGGATGCCGCTGACGATGATTACGGAACGGATGACCCTGCCGCTGGCGGTGCTGATCTGCGTCATGCTGAGCCAGGTTCGTCCGGCGCGGTGGCTGGCCTGGGCGTTCGCGGGTGTGGCCGCCCTCCAGTTCTCCTTTCTCTATGCGGATGCCCGGTCTCTGAACTGGTGGGAAGACCAGGTGGTGCAGGCGCTGGCTCCGCTGCCCCGAGGGGTCCGGGTCGTGTCCGCGCTGAACGATCCGACCACCCGGGGGCTGCTCTGGAATCACGCGCTGGATCGCCCGTGCATTGGACGCTGCTACAGCTACCAGAACTACGAGCCGGGGTCGCATGCGTTCCGAGTGCGGTCCACCGGGCCGAATGGCATGGTGATGAATGATCCCCGGGCGGCTGCGGGTGCGCAGCGCGGCGAGTATGTGGCCAAGCCGGAGGACCTGCCGTTGTATCAGGTGGTGATCTGCCCGGATGGGCGGCTGTGCGCGCTGGCTATGTCGGCCGGTGAGAGGATGCAGGCCACACCGCTGTCGATTGTGCCGGCGTGGTGGTAAGGAGAGGTAGACCGGAATGAGAAAGAGCGCCGGCGGTGGGCCGGCGCTCTTTTTGTTGGGAGGGTGGGATTGAGTTACTTGCCTTCGATGCGCATCCCGTAGAAGGAGCGGTAGACGAAGACCGTCGAGATCAGGAAGAAGATCACCGCGAGGATCATCGACATTGGGGACGTCGGATCGGCCTTCCGCATGGAGACGGCCAGTTCGACGGCCAGCAGGCCGAAGAGGGTGGTGAACTTGATGATCGGGTTGAGGGCCACCGAAGAGGTGTCCTTGAAGGGGTCGCCGACCGTGTCGCCCACGACGCAGGCGGCGTGGAGTTCGGTGCCTTTGGCCTTCATCTCGGTTTCGACGATCTTCTTGGCATTGTCCCAGGCGCCGCCGGCGTTGGCCATGAAGATGGCCTGATACAACCCGAAGATGGCGATGGAGATCAGGTAGCCGATGAAGAAGTACTCTTCGATGAACGCGAAGGCGAGGGTGGAGAAGAAGACGACGAGGAAGATGTTGAACATGCCCTTCTGGGCATACTTCGTACAGATCTCGACGACTTTCTTCGAATCTTCCACGGAGGCCTTTTCGGTGCTTTCGAGTTTGATGTTGTCCTTGATGAACTCAACCGCGCGATAGGCGCCGGTGGAGACGGCCTGGCAGGATGCGCCGGTGAACCAGTAGATCACCGCGCCGCCCGCGATCAGACCGAAGAAGAACGGGGTGTGGAGGATGGAGAGGTTGCCGACGAGGCTGGGATCGAGACCGTTGGTGAGCGCCACGATGATGGAGAAGATCATGGTGGTGGCGCCGACGACGGCGGTACCGATGAGCACGGGCTTGGCAGTTGCCTTGAAGGTGTTGCCGGCGCCGTCGTTCTCTTCCAGGTTGTCCTTGGCGACGTCGAAGTTCGGCTTGAAGCCGAAGTCCTTCTCGATCTCCTTCTCGATGCCAGGGATGGCTTCGATCATGGAGAGCTCATAGACGGACTGGGCGTTGTCGGTGACCGGGCCGTAGGAGTCGACGGCGATGGTGACCGGGCCCATGCCGAGGAAGCCGAAGGCGACGAGGCCGAGAGCGAAGACGGCGGGGGC
This sequence comes from Acidobacteriota bacterium, assembly GCA_017307505.1. Lineage (GTDB taxonomy): Bacteria > Acidobacteriota > Terriglobia > Bryobacterales > Bryobacteraceae > Paludibaculum. The sequence goes on from JAFKEE010000037.1 coordinate 41,156, forward strand.
CATCATCAGGCTGGCCAGGCCGAGGAGGGAGACGCCGTAGGCGATGCCCATCAGGGCGAGCATGGCGAAGCCGAGCCAGTAGCCGGAGAAATTGCCGGCGATGAGACCGGAGAGGATGTTCAGGGAAGCGCCGCCTTCCTTGGAGGAGATGACGACTTCGCGGACGTGGCGGGATTCTGTGGAGGTGAAGACCTTCACGAATTCGGGGATGAGTGCGCCGGCCAGCGTACCGCAGCTGATGACCGTGGCGAGTTTCCACCAGAGCGAGGTGTCGCCCTTGAGGTCGGGGATCATCATGGCGCTGACGATATAGGTGAGGACGATGGACAGGATGGAGGTGAGCCACACCAGAGTGGTGAGCGGCTGCTCGTAGTTCATCTTGTCGGAGTTGCCGTACTTGGCCTTGGCGATGCCGTGGTTGATGAAGTAGCTGACACCGGAGGCGATCATCATCATGACGCGCATGACGAAGATCCAGACCAGAAGCTGAACCTGGATGGTGGCGTATGTGGGGCCCGCGACCTTTTCGTTGATGCCGAGGAGGATGAAGCTGATGAGCGCGACGCCGGTGACGCCGTAGGTTTCGAAGCCGTCAGCCGACGGTCCAACCGAGTCGCCCGCGTTGTCGCCCGTGCAGTCGGCGATGACGCCGGGGTTGCGGACGTCGTCTTCCTTGATTTTGAAGACGATCTTCATCAGGTCGGCGCCGATGTCGGCGATCTTGGTGAAGATGCCGCCGGCCACGCGAAGGGCGGCCGCGCCGAGGGATTCGCCGATGGCGAAGCCGATGAAGCAGGAGCCGGCCAGTTCGCCAGGGACAAACAGCAGGATGAAGAGCATCAGGAGCAGTTCGACGGAGATCAGCATCATGCCGATGCTCATGCCGGCCTGCAGGGGGATGTCATAGCAGGGGAAGGGCTTGCCGCGCAGGCTGGCAAACGAGGTGCGGGAGTTGGCGAAGGTATTCACGCGGATGCCGAACGCCGCTACGCCGTAGCTGCCGCCGATGCCGATGAGGGAGAACAGGAGGATGATGACGACTTTGTAGATCGGCATCGCCTGCAGGTAGCCAAAGTAGAACAGGATGATCACGCCGATGAAGCACTCGAGGATCATGAGGAACTTGCCCTGCGTGGAGAGGTAGGTTTTGCAGGTTTCGTAGATCAACTCAGAGACTTCCAGCATGGACTTGTGGACCGGCATGTTCCTGAGCTTGGTGTAGAACATGAGGCCGAAGAGCAGGCCGAAGACGCAGACAACGAGGCCACCCATGAGAAGCGTACGGCCGCCGATGCCGCCGAGGAAGTTTGCGGAATTCAGATCGGGCAGGACGAGATTGGCTTCACCGCCGTGGTGCTCAGCCGGCTGGGCCAGCAACGGCATGGAGCCCGCCATGGCAAGAAGTGCCATGAGGAGCAGTGGTAGGATCGCCCGCAGGGAAGTTCGTGAGAAACCCCGCGCGGCGCCTCCTGTGTGGCTTGAGGATGCCTTCCGCCCTTGGGCGGACACGGCTTCAGTGGATAACATCGATCAATCCTCCCGGTCCGTCGGATTTTTGGTCCTCGTATGAGTTGGGTCGGCTCTTTGAGGAGTATCAGACCTTAAATGAGAACTTGTAAAAGACCCAAGAATCACTATATAAGACTCAGGTATCGGATTCAACCGCTGCACGGCTTGCATCTTACCAGACTCGACGGTCCGCTATGATGGGGCGGATGAGAGCCTTCGGGATCGCGGCATGGATGCCGCTTGTTTTCACGCTGCTACCGGCTGGTGCGGCCGGCGCGGCTCCTGAGTATGGGTACCGGATTGTCAAAACATTTCCTCACGATCCTTCTGCATTTACAGAAGGCATCGAGTTCCGTGCCGGCTACTTCTATGAAAGTACAGGAGAGTACGGAAGCTCGAGCCTGCGCAAGGTGGAGGTGGAGACCGGGCGGGTTGTGCAGCGGTTACCGTTGTCGCCGAGCCTGTTTGGAGAGGGGCTGACCGTCCTCAACCAGCAGATCGTGCAGCTTACCTACCGGGGCGGCCTAGGATTCGTCTACGCGCAGCCTGACTTCCGGGTGCAGCGCACGTTCCGGTATGAGGGGGAGGGCTGGGGCCTGACGAACGACGGCAGCACCATCTACATGACGGACGGGACGAGCGAGATCCGCTGCCTGGATCCTCTGACGCTGAAGGAGCAGCGGCGGATCCAGGTGCATGACGGGACCACCAAGATCCCGTATGTCAATGAGTTGGAATTTGTCCGGGGCGAGATCTGGGCGAATGTCTGGAGGACCGAGAAGATCGTCCGGATCTCCCCGAGGGACGGGCGGGTGCTGGGCTGGGTGGACCTGACCGGGATCCTGCCGTGGGATGAGCACCACCACGTGGACGTAATGAACGGGATCGCCTACGATGCGATGGGCGACCGGTTGTTCGTGACTGGGAAGTACTGGCCGAAGGTATTTGAAATCAAAGTGATACCGAAGAGTGCGGGCAGCCGTTAAGGCTGCTGGACGACAATCTCCTCCCCTTCCTGGACGCCGCCGGTGAGGACGGCATCGGGACCGTAGATGCGTCCACGGGTGACCGGGCGTTTCTCGAGCGACTCGCCTTTGCGGACGTAAACGAAGGTCTCACCGTTGGCCTGCTGGATGGCTTCGGCGGGGGCGAGCAGGACATCCTTCTCGTGATCGATGACGACGTCGGCCGAAGCAGAGAGGTCGGGCAGGACCTTTTCGTCGGCGTCGAGGATTTCCATGCGAATGGGGATGTTGCGCAGATAGTACTGGGCGCGTCCCGGGGTGGTGGCTAGAGCCCCGATGGCATAAACCTTGGCCTTGTAGACCGCCTCGGGATAGGCCTCAAGACGAACGGTCGCTTCCTGGCCGATCCGGAACTGGGTGTTCTGCGCCTGATTGATGAAGCCTTCCACCTGCATGCTGTTGCGGTCGATGACCCGCATCATCAGGGTGCCTGGCGTGACACGGTCGCCGACTGCCAGGGCGACGCGGTCGCCACCGGGCCGGACGATGTCCTGGATAATGGCCATTCCGTCGACCGGGGCTTCAATGGTCATGCGTTCGATGTCGCGCTGATGGCGCTGGACATGCAGAACCTCAATGTCTTTGGTGAGTTCATTGATGCGGAAGGCCGCGGTCTGCGACTGCAGCTTAATGGCGAAATCCCGCTCCAGGGCCTCATAGGAGGCTTGCGCTTCTTCCACGGCGAGTTGGAACAGTTGTTGCTGGATGGCGGAGCGCACTTCCAGCGTTTTGAGGTCGAGCCGGGCGCGGTCGAGCGTCGCTTTCGCTTTGCGGAGTTCCTGGACCCACGCCTCGCTTTCCACTTCGAGTTGGGCGCGCAGGCGTTTGAGGGCGTTCTCGCGGGCATGCAAGCCGTCCCTGGTGTCGTCGAGATGGTCCCGGGCAGCCTGGGGGTCGAAGGATGCGACGACCTGCCCCTTGCGGACCAGCGATCCGGACGGCGCCAGGGCCATCAGCGTCAGCGGATGGTCGGATTCCGGCATGGTGAGCTTGGGCACCACGATATTGGAAAAGTTGCGAGCCGACGTGGATCCGGTCACCCGGACCCGCATCAGCAGGTCTCCGCGCCGGACGCGGGCGAAGTGCTGGAACTTGCTGGCGTCGGCGCGACGGGCGTCCGCCTGACGTGCGGTAAAGTAGTTGTACCCGCTGACTCCACCGACCGTCAGAATCAACAGAAGGAGCCAGGACCAGGACCGTCCGGGAGTGGGTGGCGCCTCCGGTTCCAGTCCAGGCTGGGGCTTTTGAAGTGGCGAGAGCAAAGACGACATGACAAGTAACTGCAACTACAGAGTATCGGATCTGTAGCTAATTTTCAGGCGTCGTTTTTAGAGTTTACTTTGCTCCTACTTCGCTCTGTGGTAGTTGGGGTACTCCGGTTTCTCGTATTTGGGCAGAGGGGTCTTCTTCAGGCTCTCCATCAGTACCTCGACCGCCTTCTCGAGTTGGGGGTCGCGGCCCTGGCGGACGAGTGCCGGGTCGTACTCGACTTCAATATCCGGATTCACTCCGTGGTTCTCGACATCCCACTGTTTTTCCGTGTTGTAGAAGGCGAGGTTGGGCGCCGTGACTCCACCGTTGTCGATGAGCGGCGGGAAGCCGAAGATGCCCACCAGGCCGCCCCAGGTGCGCTTGCCGATGAGCGGACCGATCTTGAGTTTATGGAACATCCAGGGCATGGCGTCGCCGCCGGAGCCCGCGTACTCGTTCACGATCATGGCCTTGGGACCATAGATGCCATTCATGGGGGTGGTGAACTCATGGCCCGCGCGGGTGATGAAGAAGTTCAGCATCGGCCGGCGGAGGTAGTCGATGATGTAGTCGGCGACATAGCCGCCGCCGTTGAAGCGCTCGTCCAGCACCATGCCTTCCTTGCCCACTTGTGAGAAGAACCAACGATTGAAATTGGTGTAGCCCTGGTTCGAGGTGTTGGGCAGGTGGACATAGCCGAGGCGTCCGCCCGAGAGTTGTTCCACTTTGCGGCGGTTGCCTTCGATCCAATCCATATACCGGAGGCCGGTTTCGTTGCCGGTGGGGACGACGGTGACTTCGCGGCTGCCATCTCCGTTGGCGTTGGGTCCGACCTTGAGGATCACGCTCTTGCCTGAAGTTGCCTCAAAGAAGCTGTAGACATCGTCGGTTGCCTTCACCTCACGGCCATTGACCGCCAGCAGGAACTCGCCTGCCTTCACGTTGACGCCCGGCGCTGTGAGCGGTGCCCGAAGGCTGGGGTTCCAGTTCTCCCCATTGAAGACCTTGGCGAACTTGTAGCGGCCGTTTTCCACGCTGTAGTCGGCGCCCAGCAGCCCACCGGGGACATTCTTGGGGTTGTTCTGGGTTTCGCCGCCGCCGACATAGAGGTGGCCGACGGAGAGTTCGCCCAGCATGTCGCGGAACAGGTAGTTGAGGTCCTCGCGGTGGGCGATTCCTGGCAGGAACTTCTGGTATTTGGCTTTGTAGTCGGCCAGGTTGACGCCATGGAGATTGGGATCGTAGAAGAAGTCGCGCTCGATGCGCCAGACTTCGTTGTAGATCTGGGCCCACTCGGCGGCCGGTTCGACGCGCACTTCCATCTGATCGAGTTTGAGGGCGCCGTCGCCGGGTTTCGGGGCGGCGGCGGTGCCGGCGATGAACCAATTGCTTCCGGGTTGAGCGTAGAGGATCTTCTCGCCGTTGGAGCTCAGGTCAAAGTCGGTGATGCCGGCGAGGAACTGGTCAGTCTTCCGGGTTTTGAGGTCGAACTTGTGGATGGTCCGCGCAGGGGGACCTTGCTGGGCGACCACGGGATCTTCCCGAAGGAAGACGATGCCGGTTTTGCCGACAGCAAGCTTGGAGTAGTTGCGAGCCGGGATGGGCAGGGAGAGGATGCGCTGGGAGATGCCGTCGAAGTCGATGCGGACGTCGGCCTTCTCCTCCTTCTTAGGCTCCTCTTTCCTGGCTTCGTCCTTCTTTGCCTCCTCCTTTTTCGCATCGTCCTTTTTGGCGGCCTCCGTCTTCTCCTCGTCGCTTTCCGGCGCGAGGGGGGAGGGATCGTCCTTGCGCAGGACCGCGATATAGACGTTGCGATTGGAGATGCGGTCGATGGAGGACATGTCCAGCCAGCCGGTGGAGAGGCCGGTGTTGGTGCTGGCGGTGAAGTAGATAAAGCGGCCGTTGGCATCGAACGCGGCGTGGCGCTGGTCGCTGAGGCCGTCGGAGACCTGGGTGGATTTGCCGCTCTCGAGCGAGTAGACATGCACGGCGCGCAGGAAGTTGCGCTGCAGTTTGTTGTAAACGATCCACTTGGAGTCGGGCGACCAGCGCGGACTCATATCCTCGCGGTCGGGCACGTCGTAGTAGTCGGTGTCGACCTTGGTCACCTTCTTCGAGTCGAGGTCGATGAAGCAGGTGGTGACATTGGCGTCGCGGAAGAGGATCTTCTTGCCGTCGGGCGACCAAGTGGGGTCGTAGAAGAACGATTTCCAGCCGATGTCGTACTTTTTGACTTCACCGCGGCCGTTCTGCGGTTCGATGTGGAGCTGGTACTCGCCGCTCTCGTCCGAGAAGTAAGCGATGCTCTGGCCGTCGGGCGACCAGGAAGGGTAGCGTTCCGCGGCTCCTGGGGTGTTGGTGATGTTCCGGATGTCGCCCTTCTCAGCGGGGACAGTGAGGATTTCGCCGCGGGCCCCGAAGACGGCACGGGCGCCGGTTGGCGAGAGAGCGGCGGACTCGATGGTGGAGGCGGCCTTGGCATAGTAGGGCCGTACTTCGGGGAGGTCCCCGTTTAAAGTGATGTTGACCGGAGTGACTTTGCCGCTCTTCAGGTCGTAGAGTTCGATGGCGCCGAAGTGCTCGAGGACAATGGCATCGGGTCCGAGGGAAGCGCTCTTGTACTCGTAGCCTGTGTTTTTGATCGCCTCGGTGACCTTCTTCGATTTGGTGTCGAAGGAGCAGATCGTCATGGTGCCGAAACGGTCGGACAGGAAGTAGACCTTATCGCCGGCCCACATGGGGTAATAGTCGTTGGAGTTCTCGCGGGGGATCTTCTCGATTTTGGAGTCGGCCAGATCCGCCAGCCAGATGGGGCTGGTGCGGCCGCCGGCGTACCGTTTCCACGACGCGAAGGCCGGGGCCAGCGGAGTGTAAGCGAGGCGTTTGCCATCGGGCGAGTAGGCCGCCTGATTGCCCATGGGGATGGGTTCAATGTCAGCCGGGCCACCCTCGATGCTCATGGTGTAGAAGTGATTGGCGACCAGGGCGGTTGCGCGGTCAGAGCGGAAGAGCAACCGTTTGCCGTCAGCGTTGAAGGCGAGCGGTACGTCTGAGCCGGGGTGCCAGGTGAGGCGTCGCGGCACTCCTCCGTTGATGGAAACGAGGAAGATGTCGGTGTTGCCGTCGTACTGGCCGGAGAAGGCGACGGTCTGGCCATCAGGTGAGAGGATCGCGTTGGACTCGAAACCGGGCGCGGTGGTGAGGCGGGTCGCCTCGCCGCCCGCACGGGCAACTTTCCACAAGTCTCCCGCATAAGTGAAGACGATGTGTGTCTTGTTCATGGCCGGCTTCTGGAGCAGCAGCGGTTGCTGTGCCCAGGCAGCGCAGGAGAGGAGAGTGGACAAAAGAGCAATCGATCTCAAGGTGGTGACCTCCAATGGTCGATTGTAAACGGGTGACCGGCCCGGCCGTCGTAACATTCAGTCTATGGGTAGTGTGCTGATCTGGGTTGCGCTGCTGCAGGCGGCGTTTTTTCAAATAGAGCCGGTGCGTCCAGTGGCGGAACTGCGGGCGCAGGCATTGCAGTTGCAGCCCCGGGCGGAGAAGGGTGAGTTTCTCGAGGCGGACCTGGCGGAACTGACGACGCTGGACCCTACCATCCACCTGGACATCCGTTATGCCAGCACCCGGAATTTTCTGGGCACGCCGGTATACACGCAGGCGCGGGCCTTTTTACAGCGGCCGGCGGCGGAGGCCCTGGTGCGGGCGCACCGGCGGTTGAACCACGAGGGGTATGGGATTCTGGTCCACGACGGCTACCGTCCGTGGTGGGTGACCTGGGTGTTCTGGGAGGCGACGCCGCCGGCGCAACACGATTTTGTGGCCGATCCGGCCAAGGGGTCGCGGCACAACCGGGGCTGTGCGGCGGACATTACGCTATACGATTTGAAGTCGGGTGCAGCGGTGGAGATGCCGAGCCTGTACGACGAGATGTCGGAGCGTGCCTATCCGGATTATCCGGGCGGCACCGCCGCGCAGAGGAAACTTCGCGGCTTGTTGCGGGACGCCATGGAAAAAGAGGGCTTCCAGGTATACGAGTACGAATGGTGGCACTTCGATTACAAAGACTGGCGCCGGTACCGTGTGGCGAACGTCAATTTCGAGGCGATTCCACGGCAGGGACGCTGATGCGGCCGCTGCGCTCCAGCCAGGAGCGGAACATGAGCGCGTAGTCGGCCGCCTTCTGGGAGCCGGCCAGATCTTCCACGCTGAAGAGAGTCTTGCGGCGCCAGTTGGGGTACTGCCAGGTGGTGCCCGGCAGGTTCTGCTGGTCGAGTTCCTTGGTCAGGTCCTCCTGATTGAGGAGCATGAGCCGGGAGGGAGTGCTCACAAGATAGCCGATGACGGCATTGTGCAGCTCGCCGGTGAGTTCGGGCCAGTCGGCCGCTTCGCGCGGGAAGTTGCCGGGGAGGAAGCCTTCGCGGACGAGGGCCTCGATCATGCGGTGTTTTTCCTCGCGGCGCTCGCGTTTCTGGCGGGCGTACATTTCCTCGTCATTGAGGATGCCTGACTTGTGACGTGCCTCGATATCGCGTCCCGCCCAGAAGCCTGAGATGGTGGGCAGGTCGTGGGTGGTGGAGGAAACGAGGGCGTTCCTGGGGTACTGATGGGGCGGCAGCGGGAGTCCGTCGCTGCCTTTTTCGAAGTAGAAAAGCTTGTAGCGCAGCATGGAGAACTCCTCCATGGCCTCGCGCAGGACCGGTGGGACGGTGCCGAGGTCTTCGCCGACGACCAGGAACTGGCCGCGGACGCTTTCGAGGGCAAGAATCCGGAGGAGGTCACGCCAACGTTCATTCACATAAGTCCCGTGGGCGGCGGTGACGCCATCCGGGATCCAGAAGAGCCGGAAGAAGCGCATGACGTGGTCGATGCGCAGGGCTCCGCCGTGACGGGCGTTGCGCCGGATGGATTCGACGAAGAGCCGGTAGCCGTTTTCGCGGTGGGTTTCGGCATTCGGCGGGGGGAAGGCCCAATCCTGTCCATCGGGCGCGAAGTCGTCGGGCGGAGAGCCGACGCGCGCGCCGGTGACAAAGAAGGGGCGGTAGGCCCAGAGGTCGCAGCCGCAACGATCGGTTGCGAGGGCGACATCGTGATAGAGCCCGATGGGCATGCCCAGTTCGCGGGCGCGGGTCTGGACGGCGTCGAGCTGCAGATCGATCTGCCACTGAACGTACTTGTGGAACAGCACGCGGCGCCAGTGGGATTGGGCGTATGCGCGCACCTCGGCGGATTCGGGGTCGCGGTAAGGCTCGGGCCAGTCGGGCCAGATCCATAGGTCGCGGTTCTGCTTGTGCAGCGTCTCGTCGAGAGCGCAGTAAGTGGAGAAGCGATCGAGCAGGTCGCCCTGGCCGGCAATCCACGTCCGAAAAGTCTGGGCCCGAGAGGTGTCCTTTGCCCACTCCTCCCGGAGGAACCGGCGGAACAGCAGGCGGAGGAGACCAAGTTTGAGCCGGGCGACGCGCTCATACTCGACGAACTCGGCTTCGCGTACCGCGGTGAGCTCGCCCTGGAACTTTGCGCCCTGGAAGATGGACGATGCCGCGGGACAAAGCTGGAAGTCGGGTACCTTCTCTACATCCAAATAGAGGTAGTTGCGGTGGAAGGAGGAGAGCGGAAGATAGGGGCTTGTGTTGTAGGGCTGCCGGTTGTGGAGGGCGTGGAGCGGGTTCAGGGCGACGAAGCCGGCGCCGAGGGAGTGGGCGACCCACTCAGTGAGAGTGGCGAGATCAGTAAAGTCGCCTGCGCCCCAGTTACGCGCCGAGCGGAGCCCATAGAGGCTGACGGCGAGGCCGGCCGCGCGACCGCCATGCTTGAGTTGCTCGGGCAGCCAGGCTTTTTCCGGCGCCACGATGATGCGCTGGGTGGAGCTAAGATCCGGCTGGCCAGGGGCCTTGATGACCGCTTCGAGGTCGTGGTAGCCGAGGCGAAGCGGCGCCGGCAGGGGCAGGGAATAGACGCCGGAAGCTGTTGATGCCAAAGAAGAAATTTCAAAGTCGCGGCGCTCGACGCAGCCATCCTCGCCGTGGAGCGCCATGACGCCCGTGCCTTCACCCTGATAGGCGGGAGGGATGCGGATGGGCACGACGGGGTCCGATTCGGCGATGCTGAGGACCGCGACCGGATCGAGTGGCCGTCCCGCGATGTTCTCTGCCCGCTGCCGGGCGGATTCGGCGAGGTTCTCGGGCGAACTGGTATCGAGACCGAAGGAGCCGAGGATGGAGAGCAGGGTGGATTCCTCCACCACGTGATGGTGACCCCAGATATCCCAATATTCTGTGTCGACCCCGAAGTCCCGACACAGGGCGTGAATGAGTTCCGCGAAGGGGGAAGGCATGGACTTCTACCATTCTATCCAGCCCGCCCGGCGTGGGATAATCTAACAGAGGGGATATGGAAAACAAGATCCGCGAAAACCAGATCACGCTGGGCGAGCCGCCAGCCGACCTCTTCAGCCGGATTGACACGGATGCCGTGGTCAGCCCGAGTGAAGGGATCCTGATGACTACGGTGGACAGCGTCATCAACTGGGGGCGGAAGAACTCCATCTGGCCGATGACCTTCGGGCTGGCCTGCTGTGCCATCGAGATGATGGCCATGAGCGCGTCACGGTTTGATATTGCACGATTTGGCGCCGAGGTTTTCCGCGGCAGCCCGCGGCAATCGGACCTGATGATCATTGCGGGCCGCGTCTCAAACAAGATGGCTCCGGTGATCCGTCAGCTGTACCAACAGATGCCGGAACCGCGCTGGGTAATTTCCATGGGTGCGTGTGCCACCTCGACGGGTGTATTCAGCAATTACGCGTTGATCCCGGTGAATCAGGTGATTCCCGTGGACGTATATGTGCCGGGGTGCCCGCCGCGTCCGGAGCAGTTGATCTACGCGATCATGATGCTGCAGGAGAAGATCCAGAAGCAGACGGGCGTGGTGAAGGACGTCCTCAATCTGTCCTAGTCCAGACTGAGCCCGATTGATTTTGAGAGAGAGCGCCGGCCGAAACGCCGGCGTTTTCTTTTGCTCACACCACAGCGCCGGCTGCCGATACGCCTGTCGGGAAGACATTTCCCGGATGGAGGCAGGCTATGGAAATTGGACGAGTCGATGCGGTTGGCGAATTGCCTACCGTCTCAACGGCCTCCCCACTGACACCTCAGCAGCGAACAGAGCAGCGGCAGTTGGTGCAGGCGGTGCAGGCTGTGAATGGGGCGCAGATATTCGGTGAAGGCACGGAACTGACATTCGCCTTCGATCGGTACACAAAAGGGCCGGTGATGCGGATTGTGGACAAAGAAACCAAAGAGGTGATCCGGCAGGTACCGCCGGAATACGTGCTGCGCCTGGCGGAGGGGCTGAGCGGGTAGACGGCACTGTTAGTAGCGCGTCCGCAGGATCCTGCGAGGGCCATTGGCTTATCGCGAGGGCGTCTGCTGTGCCGGCATCGTTGCTGGTTCGCTGGCGCGGGTGAGCCCCTGTTCGATGAGTGATGCCAGGCCGAAGCCACCCTGTTGCGTCATGATCTGCGCCAGATGCTGCTCAGCGAAGTCGCCCATGGTTGAGCCAGCCTGGTCTTCGCCGGTGCCCATCCAGCCTCCGCCGGATGATTCACGCATGGCGTGCATGATCTGGCCGATGAGGAGAGATTCGAACTGCTGGGCTGTTTCCTTGAGCCGGCGTTTGTCGGGAACCTCCCCTTTGGTGAGCAGGGTTGGGTCCGGGCCGATGAGTGTGTTGGTTTGAGCGATTGGGTTGATCATAGGACTTCGATTTCAGCGTCGAGTGCGCCGGCGGCCTTCAGGTTTTGGAGGATGGCGATGATGTCGCGGGGAGTGGAGCCGACGGTCGTCAGCGCGCGGACCAGGTCCTCGATGGTGGCTCCTTCTCTGAGGTGGATGTTTTTAGCCTGCTCCTCTTTGGCTGCGACGTTTACCGTCGGCGTAGTGACAGTTTGACCGGATGACAATGGGGCCGGTTGCGAGACATTGAGCGTAGTCTCCACTGCGATATGGAGATTGCCATGAAGGATGGCGGCTGGCCGGATGCGGATACCGGAACCGGCGGTGATGGTTCCCGTGCGCTCATTGATGATGATGCGCGCGGGGCGGTCGGCGTCCAGGGTGAGGCCTTCGATTTCGGCTATGAACTCTACGGGCTTATCCGTCCACCCGGACGGGATGGCTACGGAGACCAGGCCAGCACTCTCGCAGCGAGCGGTGCCGTCTCCGAAGCGCTGATTGACTGCGGCGGAGAGACGGGCGGACGTCGTGAAATCCGCCATGCGGAGTTGCAGGTTGATGCGTGCGCCGGGCTTCAGTGCCGAGGGCGGTGCTCGTTCGACGATGGCGCCGCTGGGGATCCGTCCAGCGGTGGGGTGATTGACCGTCGTGGAGTTGCCGCCGCGTCCGGCGACGAAACCTCCGGTTACGACCGCGCCCTGTGCGACGGCGAAGACTTCGCCGTTGGCTGCTTTGAGGGGTGTGAGGATGAGGGTTCCTCCCTGTAAGTTGGAGGCGTCGCCGATGGCGGAGGCCTGCACGTCGATTCGGGTGCCGGGTTGGGCGTAGGGCGGCAGATTGGCGGTCAACATGACGGCGGCCATGTTGCGGACCTGCATGGCGGACGGCGAGACCTGGACCCCCATGCGTTCGAGCATGTTCGCCAGCGACTGGGCGGAGAAGAACGTCTGCCGCTTGTCGCCGGTGCCGTTCAGGCCCACGACAAGCCCGTAGCCCAGCAGTTGATTATCCCTCACCCCTTCGATGGAGGCGATCTCCTTGATTCTGGTGCCGGATGTGGCGGCGGGCGCAACGGCCATCAGGGATAGGAGGGCGGCAGCAGTGAGGAAAGCTGGCATCGGAGGCTCCCAGTCAGAACGGCAGAAGACCGAGCATCAGGCGGTAGAGGAAGTTCGGACGGCGGATGGCGTCGTTGACTACACCCCGCCCATCTACCCGCACTTCCAGGTTGGCCAGACGGTCCGAGGAGACGGTGTTGTCCATCAGGAGATCCCTGCCGCGAAGGATTCCCCGAATCGAGACTTTCTGCCGTTCGGAGTTGATCAGGACATCTTTGGTGCCTTCGACGACCATGTTGCCGTTTGGCAATACACGGGTGACCCGCGCCGAGACGGTGGTCCTGAGTTCCGTCTCCCGGGAGGTCGCGGCCTGGCCTTCGAGCTTGTTGCTGCCTCCGAGTCCGGCGAGGGAAGAGAGCGGCCCAGGCGTCCTTACCGGACCGCCCATTGCCGAGATGGACGCGGTGGCATTCGAGTTGCGGCTTGTGCTGGTGGATCCTTTGGAGACAGCGGAGGCCTTGTCGAGGATGACGATGGTGACGAGGTCGTTGAGCTGAACGGCCCGGGCGTCGCGGGCGAGATCGGCCATCCGGCCCGACTGATCGTAGAGAGATCCGGGCGACGTGACTGACGGCGGGGCTTGCCGCTCAGCGTCCTGTAGATACCGGTCGAGCGAACTCAATTCCTGTTTCTTTGACCTTCGCACCGCCGGCCAAAGCGGGTCGGCGGAGATTGCCAGCACGAGTGCCAACGCGAGCGGAATTCTGATTGTCATTGGAATCGGATACTTGAACAATGGCTTGGCCCGGAGCCTTGACCAGGGCCTTGAGCCGTTTGCCGTTTTGCGTGTTCTCGACGAGAATCGAATCGCCTTGCCGGCCCGCGGCCAGGGCGCGGCCTTCGAACTCCACCTGTGCGGAGCCGGATTCGACGATGACCTGGACGGAGTCCCCCTGACTCACTGCTCGAGGCCGGGTCAGGAGTTCGGCTTGCATCGGAGTACCCGCGCGGATGGCTCGTCTGCATTCGAACCCGATCAGGACAGACTCTGTCACCACAGGTTTTGGGCTCAATGGTGAGACGAGCCGGATATCGTGCACAATGTCCGCCGGCGTGATGACGTGGCCCGCGGTGAGATCCTTTGCGGCGTAGAAGCCTTCCTGGGGAACGGAAACACGGACGTGAGCCCAGAAAGGCGCGCTGCGGCGGGCATCGTACTGGACGCCTCCTCGCCAAAGCAGCGGCGCAGTGTCTGCGCTACCCGGATGCGAGGACAGCGACTTCAGCTCAAAGCGCAGATCGCCTGATGGCATAGGCAGGCGGCAGTAATCGATCAGTTCGAGGTGTGCGTCCTGGGGCAGCGCGGTGCGCAATGCCTTCTCAACCTCTTGCGCTGAGTAAGTGCGGGCGGGCCGTTCCACACAGATCGTAGCATCTGGCTGATTCGTCGCGGCCAGGACAGGAAGTCCGTGACGCTCCAGGATTGTGTTCAGCTGGTGGAGCGTCCAGAATCGCCTCAGCCCGGGCGCGGGGGTATAGCCAAGCACGGTTCCAGCCGGCAGGCTGCCGAAGGCCGGAAGAACTGCGGCGAGGTCGGACGCGTGGACTTGAAGCCGGTCGACCTGGATGCAATCCGCGACGAGCGCAGCAGGGGAGAGAATCAACAGTGTCAGGGTACGTGTCATCGAGTCATGCTGTTCACTTGCTGATACATCTCGTCGGCCGCTTTTACGACCTTGGAGTTGGCCTCGTACGCGCGCTGGCTGACAATCAGGTCGACGAATGCCTCCACCACGGAGACGTTGGACTGTTCGACGTAGCCTTGGAGCAATGAGCCGAGCCCTTCCTGTCCGCCGGGGGTGCCAAGCGTCGGCTCTCCCGAGGCGTCAGTGGGGGCGTAGAGGTTCTTCCCAATGCTGTTCAGGCCCGCAGGGTTTGTGAAATTGGCGAGTTGGATCTGTCCCCCCAGTTGAGCGGCCGTCTGGCCGGGCAGGGTATAGCTGACAGTCCCGTCTGATCCGATGGTGATGCTCTGTGCCTCGGATGGCACCGTGATCTGCGGCTCAAGAGCGTCGCCATCTCCAGTGACGAGGTTCCCGTCACTGTCTGTCTGAAACTGTCCGGCCCGTGAGTAGGCGATTTCTCCGTTCGGCCGGCGGATCTGGAAGAAGCCCCTGCCCTGGATTACCAGATCCAGGGGGTTTCCGGTGGAGGAGAAGCTGCCCTGCGCGAAGGAGATTTCGTTGGCGGAGACGCGTGTACCGAGACCGAGTTGGAGTCCGCTGGGTACAGTGGACTGGGAGCCGGCCGCGGCGCCAGGCTGCACCATAGTCTGGTAGAGCAGGTCCTGGAACTGGGCGCGTCGCATTTTGTAACCGACCGTATTCGCATTTGCCAGGTTGTGCGCGATGTTGTCGACGTTGGTCTGCTGGGCTTCCATGCCGCTGGCTGCGCTGAACAATGCTCGTATCAAGAGTCGACTCCTTACCGGTTATGAACTGACGCGGGCCACTTCTTCGACGGCGCGGCGGCCCATCTCGGCGCCGAGCTGGCTGGCCCGCTGAAGCGCCTCAAACTGCCTGAGCACACCGACGAGTTTTACTGCCGCTTCGGCGGCGGAGTAGTTGGACGTCTCGAGGCTGCCCTGCCGGACTTCCGCTCCGGCCGGAGTCAGCCCCTGCAGATCGCGCGAGTCGAGGGAGAAGTAAAGACCTTCGCGGCGCGCAGTTTGAGCCTGTGGGCTGAGATTCACTAGCCTGAGGCGGCCCATCGCCGCGCCATCCTGGCGTACAGTGCCGTCGGCGTCGACCGAGAATGCCGTCTCAGGGTTCAGCCGGATGCGGCGGGGTTCCACCGTGGAGAGTTCGTACCCGTCCATCGTTGTCAGGCGGCCGTCACGGGTTACCTGGAGGCGGCCGTTCCGAGTAAGCAGCGCGCCGTTGGGACCATCCACCTGGAAGAATCCTGCCCCCGACAGGGCCAGGTCTGTGCTGTTGCCTGTCGACGTGAGGAGTCCCTGGGAGTAGTCCGTCCGATTCCTCTCAATCACAGGAGCGGTGACTTGCGATATGCCACCTTCTTCCGGCGCGAGCCTGCTCTCTTCGGCCATGTAGAGGCTGTAGGCTTCCCGGTCGGCTTTGAATCCTGGCGTTGAAACATTCGCGAGGTTGTTCGACAGAAGGTCGAGCGTTTCCAGGCGCGATCGCATGCCTGCGGCTGCTGTGGTGGTGAGTGGGTCCATTGGAGACTCCGCAGACAGATAAGCAATCGTGGGTCCAGAAAAAGCAGGCCAATTTGCCTGTAAATGCCGATACGAGATCCAAAGCGGAACATGCGCGCATGTGGACCGATGCCAATTCGGGATGGAGTTCCAATTAGGGAAAACGCAACCTGTTGATGCGGAGGGCTCTTGCGGATGGCCTTCGGCATGCAAGGTTGCCTTTCGTGAACGCAATTGCCCTCCCCTCTGAAACGGCAGCGATGCATGGCATCCGGAATGCTCCCGGGTCCCCGGCGTTCTCTTCCACAGCCCAAGAAGATCTCGGAGTGTTTTTCTCATTCTTAATAGAGAGTTTTGGGTCTCAAAAGGTAAGTAATTGCGGTGAACAGGGTGCCGGCGGTGCCGCAGAAGGCGGGATCTCGTTCCGCCGGGTGCAGGAGGATGAGGAGCCAACCTCGGGTGAACCATTGGGTCAGTCCCGCGGATCCCATGACGCAAGCGCCGACTCCACCATCGAGCCGCTTCCATCCATGGTCTTCCTTCCACCTGTCGAACACCCTTTATGTTTCGCGTTGCCGCAGAGGCCGGAATTGCCCAATGATGCGGCCGCGCTGAGGAGCTTCCGTCAGCTCGAGTCACCCGGCCTGGATGAATTGGATGATGTTCCTCCAGAGTTAGATCCGCGCTCGGGACCAGGAGATCCGC
This sequence comes from Acidobacteriota bacterium, assembly GCA_017307505.1. Taxonomy (GTDB): domain Bacteria; phylum Acidobacteriota; class Terriglobia; order Bryobacterales; family Bryobacteraceae; genus Paludibaculum. Next base: position 57,657 of record JAFKEE010000037.1, read on the forward strand.
CTCTGTCTGAGATCTCAGTGCAGACTGCGCGGGGCACGCCATGGGCTTCTGAGTTACCCACACCCGAAGGGCATGCCGCGCCTGCTCCGATGGCTACCGATAGCAACACGGTCCTCCCACAAGCCGACTCAGTTGCCGCCACCGGCAGCGGGATTCCCGAGCAAAAAGAACGGCCGGTGAGGGATCGGACTGCGCTTTCGAATGGGAGGGCAGCGCTTCCGGAGGTGATGCGCGGTGAAATGCATCCTCGGGTTGCGCGGTCCGGTGAAAAGCCTTTCGCACCGACACCATTGCCCGATGCTGCGGCCAGCACGGATGGTGCGTTCGCTTCCGCCTGGCTTGCGGCCCCGGCCACAGGGCACCCCGGCAGTGGCCGGGCAGCCATCGGCGATACCAGTGATTCAGCTCGTGTTGCTGAGCGCACGGGTCCACGTGCAGAGGCAAGGGTCGCAGGGCAGGCGTCGTCAATGTTCTGCGATCCGGGGGAAAGTAAGGACTCCTCACGCCCCGGCTCGAATCCGGGTAACGATCATCAGGAAGAAGGCGGGTCAGTGCCCTCGGAGGCTCGACGGAAGGCGCGGGAGAGTGCGGACCCGCTGCAATTGAGCGAGCCAGTTCATTCGCGCCCCGGTTCGCTCCTGAATGCGAACGGAAGTCCTCCAGGCAGGATGCCCGAGGCGCTGAGCCCAGTTGATAAGCCCGAGCCGCACTCAGTAGTGGCGAAGCCCGTGGGCACCTCACTGCCAGCAGAGCTTGAGACTCCTGTGCTGCACAGTGTTCAGATCCACCTGGAAGACGAGTCCGGGGCTGGGGTGAACCTGCGCTTCGTGGAATCCGGCGGCGGAGTGCGCGTCTCTGTGCGCACGCAGGACACTGCCCTGGCCAATGCGCTCAACGCCAACAGCCAGGCGCTCGAGGGCCGGCTGCAGGCGGCAGGATGGAGCAGCGAGTTTCGTCCAGCGACTGAATCGGTACCAGCCCTCACTGAACATCCTGCGCCAGATGTCGGCCCAAACCAGCAGAACGGCGTACGGAGCGAGCCGGTGACCGCGGTAGCTCGAGGCGCGCAGATGGAGTTCAGCGCCGGGGCAGGTGATTCCTCCGGAGAACGGCGCTCCACCTGGGCCGACCGGAATGAAGACCTCTTGAATGCGATCGCACTCAGGCGGCTGGCGAACAAAGGAGTCATGGCATGAGTTCAGTTACCAATACCTATGGTCCGCAACAGTGGGCCGACATCAACAGCCCGGATAAGACCGATTCGCCGGCCAAGGCGGCGGCTTCGGGGAAGGATGCATTGGCCAGCAAGGAGGTGTTCCTGCAACTCCTGGTCGCCCAACTGAAGAATCAGAACCCGATGAGTCCCGCCGACGGAGTGGAGTTTGTCGCGCAGTTGGCGCAATTCACGCAGCTGGAGCAGTCGCTTTCGATGAGCCAGGATCTGTCGGCGATTCGTGCGGCTCTGGTGCCTGCCGCCGAGGCGGCAGGGCAGAGCACAGAGCAGCCGTAGGACGGGAAAGTTCCAGAGAGGAGAAAGATGTTTACCTCATTTTCGACGGCGCTCAGCGCCCTGGGTGCGCATACTACGGCGATCGACGTGGTCGGCAACAACCTCGCGAATCTGAACACACCGGGCTACAAGGCCAGCGTAGTGGCCTTCAGCGACCTCGTCACACAGTCGCTGGGCGCTGGACTGGGAGAGACGCAGGTGGGTTTCGGCGTTGCCCGGCCCACGACGATCCGGCAGTTTTCGCAGGGGGCGATACAAGCCAGTTCAGGGCCGCTCGATGTGGCCATCCAGGGCGACGGATTCCTGGTGGTGCGCGATCCGAACTCCGACAGCGTGCTGTATACGCGAGGCGGGAACCTTCAGGTGAACAAGGCGGGCAGCCTGGTCACCGCGACCGGGTTCCGATTGCAGGGTTGGAACGAAGTGAACGGGGTGCTGGATACGACACAGCCGCCGACGGACGTGAGCGTTCCGGTGGGCACCCTGCGCGCTCCGGTGGCGACCACGGGGATCTCGTTCGATTTGAACCTGGATGCGTCCGCCACCGCAGGCCCGCCGGCGACCACATTCTCCACCTCCATCGAAGTGTTCGATTCCCTGGGCGGCTCGCATACCGTATCGGTCACTTTCACCAAGACCTCAAACCCCGGGGAATGGACGTATGGAATGTCCGTGCCCGACGCCGATCTGACCACGCCGCCCTTCACGGCCGTGACCGGGACTATTCAGTTCGATTCGCTCGGCCGGATGAGCGCGCCGCTGGCAACCGACCCAAAGCCTGGAATGGTAGTGACGGGCCTCAGCAATGGCGCCGCGGATCTGTCCATAGCCTGGAGTCTGTTCAATGGATCGACGCCGCGCCTCACGCAGTTTTCCGAGGCGTCAGCGGTATCGGCAAATTCCCAGGACGGCTTTGCGGCGGCCCAATTGGTGCGGGTTGGCATTGGTGATGGCGGGCGGGTACTGGCGCAGTACTCGAATGGCCAGCAGGTGGCGGTGGGTCAACTGGCGATGGCGTCCATCCGCAATCCGGAGTCGATGATTGCGGTCGGCAACAACAACTATCAGCTCGCGGCACGGACCGCCCTGCCGGCCGTGGGTCTGCCCGACACCGGCGGCCGCGGCAAGATCATGGGTGGCGCGGTGGAGTATTCGACTGTCGATATCGCGAAGGAGTTTACGAACCTGATCGTGCTGCAGCGCGGGTATCAGGCGAACGCAAAGGTGGTGACAGCCGTAGACGAGATCAGCCAGGACACCATCAACCTCAAGAGGTAACCCCGCGTCCAGGCTTCCCCCATGACCAGCGTGCAACAGATCAGGTCGTTGTCCAATGTCCCACTGGATGTTGAAGTGGAACTCGCCCGGCGGATGATGACGTTGCGGGAAGTGCTGGACCTGGAGGTGGGCAGTGTCATCCGCATGCCCCGGTCCGCCGGCGAAAACATCGACATTGTGATCTGCGGCGCCCTTGTAGGTTTTGGCGAGATCGTCATCATCGAAGACACGATGGGCGTCCGGATCACGGATTTTAACGTGGAGGAATAGACGTGCCGCTGATGGATCAATTGCTTGCCGTCGGATTCGTGCTGTGTATCTCTCTGGCCGCCGCATGGGCGATCCGGCGAAAACAGGGCTGGCAATTCAGATGGCCACCGGCACGGAAGAGCGATCCACGAAGACTGTGCGCTCTGGAGCGTCTCCCGCTGACCGGACAGCACACCCTGCACCTGGTACAGATCGGCAATAGGATTGTGCTGGTTGGCACGCATCCAACGGGGCTGGCCTTTGAAGAGACGGCTGGGACTAGCTTTCGGGATGTGCTGACGCTTGCTTCCCGCGACCAGGAATGTCAGGGAGGCGCCGAATGAGGGTCTTGATTCCGGGCCTGCTGGCCATCCCGCTCAACGCATCGCCCTCCGCGGCCGAAAGCGCTCTTCGAGGCGGCATCAAGGGCGGCGAGACTTTGACGGTCCCGCTTCAGATTCTGCTGATGTTGACGGCGCTGACCGTGCTGCCGGCTCTCCTCGTCTCGATCACTCCATTCCTGAGAATCACGGTGGTGCTGCACTTCCTCAGACAGGCGCTTGGCACGCAGACGACGCCGTCGAACCAGGTGGTTGTCGGCTTGGCGCTTTTCCTCTCGCTGCTTCTGATGCGGCCGGTGCTGGTGGAGGCATACCAGACCGGCTGGCTTCCCCTGGAGCAGGGGCAGCTGACACGGGCTGAGGCGTGGGAGAACGGGACCAAGCCTCTGAAGAAGTTCCTGCTGAAGTTTGTCCGGGAGAAAGACATCGCACTCATGCTGGAAATCACAAAGACGCCGCCGCCGCGCTCAGCCAGCGAATTGGACCTGGGGATCCTGGCTCCCGCGTATGTTCTATCGGAGTTGAAAACAGGGTTTCAGATCGGCGCCGTTCTGTTCCTGCCGTTCCTGATTATTGACATCATCATCGCGTCCGTAACGCTTTCCATCGGCATGGTTCAGCTTCCGCCGGTGATGGTTTCGGCGCCCTTCAAGATTCTGCTCTTCGTCCTGGTGGACGGATGGAACCTCGTTATCGGTTCCTTGATGCGCAGTTTCAATTGAGGAGACATGAACTCACAAGTCGTAGTCGATGTAATCCGGCAGGCGCTGATGACGGCGTTCTGGTTGAGCCTGCCCCTGCTGGCCATCGGGTTCGTGGCGGGCATTGTCATCAGCCTGCTGCAGATTGTGACCTCGGTCCAGGACCCTGCATTCGGCAGCGTGCCGAGGCTCATCGCCTTTCTGGCTGGGATCGTCCTCTTCCTGCCGTGGATGCTGATGCGTCTGTGCAGCTACACGATCGGTCTGTTTGGGGACTTTAGCCGGTATGCCCGTTGAATTCCGCTTCGAAATCTCAACGGTCCTGGGCTTTCTCCTGATGGTGGCGCGGCTTGGTTCAGCCTTGCTGTTCGTCCCGATTCCGGGCGTCAAGGCTGCTCCGGAACTCACGAGAGTGTTCCTGATCTGCGCGATCTGCGCGTCCCTCTTTCCCTTGTGGCCCCGGTACGATGCCGCGGAATTCCACCTGGGCACCTATGTGCTGTGGTTGATAGCGGAGATGGTGTTCGGCCTGGCCACGGGACTCCTTGTGGCGTTTCTCTCTGACTTGCTCGTTTTTACGGTGCAGGCCGTCTCCGTGCAGGCCGGCTTCTCTTATGCCTCTTCGATTGATCCCAATAGTGAAGCCGACAGTAGCGTGCTCCAGATCCTTGCGCAACTCATGACCAATCTGCTGTTTTTCAGTGCCGGCGGCGATCGAGTGGTACTGCAGGCATTTGCGAATAGTCTGCGAGTGTGGCCGCCCGGGCAGGTCGAACTGGGCTGGTCCGCGGCCAGGATGGTGGTCGGTGCGGGATCCACGATGATGGAGCTCGGACTGCGGCTGGCGCTGCCCATCGCGGCACTGCTGCTTCTCGCGGACATTACGCTGGCGCTATTGGGGCGGATCCAGGCACAACTCCAACTCTTATCCCTGGCATTTCCCGTGAAGATGCTGGGGTCTCTGGCTGCCTTGGCCTTCCTGGGGTCGCTGGCTCCATTGTTGTTCCAGTCAGCACTGGACCGGGTTCACACCCTGCTCGGAGCTCTGACCCGATAAGGAAATTCGATGTCGGATCGCGACCAGCGCACAGAGAAACCAACGGCTCAGCGGCTGAAGAAGTCGCGCAATGAGGGACGATTCCCTGTCAGCCGGGAGTTCGTGGCCGCGGTGCAGTTTGCGGTCTTCACGGCGCTGACGACCGGACTGATCGAAAGCTGGTGGCCCTCTGCACAGAGTGGAATGCGGACCGTCTTGGCCGGATCGTGCAATTGGGAACTTAACAGGCAAGTGGTCGTCGCGGAAGTTCAGAATCAGATTGCCCCTTTGGGATTCCTGGTGCTCGGGGTGGGCGCAGCCCTGATGGCCGTGAGTTTAATGACTCAACTGGCCAGCACCAGTTTCGGTTTCGCTCCGTCGAAGCTGGCGCCGGACCTGAGCCGGCTGAATCCGATCAACAATCTCCGCGAACTGCCGGGCCGCAACCAACGTGCGCTGGTCGAAGCTGTCATTCTGCTTCCGGTCATGCTGACCGTGTTGTGGCTGGTTGTGGCCGGTTGCCTGGAGGAGTTCCTGAGATTGCCGTTGATGAGTCTCAGCAGCGGTATCGGTATTGTCGGCAGTTCCCTTGCGGACCTGTTGTGGAAGGCATCGGGCGCATTTCTTGTGTGGGGGGCGATTGATCTCTTCCGGCAACGGCGGCGGTTTCATCGTGATCTCAGGATGACCAAGCAGGAGATCAAAGAGGAGTTCAAGCAGAACGAAGGGAATCCCGAAGTCAAAATGAAGATCCGTCGAATGCGGCGTGAACTGCTCCGCCGGCGGATGATGTCCGAAGTGCCGACCGCTACGGCCGTGATCGTCAATCCGACGCATTTCGCCGTGGCGCTGCGGTACGAATTACAGGGCATGGCCACGCCGAAGGTGGTTGCGAAGGGCAAGAACTACCTGGCTCTCCGGATCAGGGAAAAAGCGCTGGCCTGCAAGGTGCCGGTGATTGAGAATCCTCCGCTCGCGCAGGCACTGTATAAGCACGTGGAGGTCGGCCAGGAGATCCCAGCGCACCTGTACCGTGCGGTGGCCGAGGTTCTGGCTTACGTTTTCCGCCTGATGGGCGGACGGCGGCCAGGCGCGTAGACGCCTGCACGGCCGGGATCTCCGGCGAAAGAGTGACGAGGAATTATGACAGCACCCGTAGTGCCTACATCTGCCGGCAGTGTCGCCCATCCGCCGTTACCCTCTCCGGCCCGGCAGCGGCAGCAGGGCTACAAGCCCGACACGGCGCAAGGGCCACAAACCGGGCTGGGTCTGAACTGGCGAGAACTGGTGCGGGCTGAAGTCGCGGTTCCCATCGCCGTGCTCGGAATCCTGCTGGCGATGATCACCCCATTGCCTGCTTTCCTGCTGGACATTCTGATCAGCGCGAACATTACTCTCTCGACGATCGTGCTGCTGGTTTCGATGTACATCCGGCGGCCGGCAGACTTCAGCGTTTTCCCGACGACTCTTCTGCTGATGACTCTCTTCCGTCTCGCCCTGAATGTGTCAAGTTCCAGGCTGATCCTGTTGAACGGCAGCAAAGGAACCTCGGCCGCGGGCGAGGTGATTGAGTCGTTTGGCAACTTCGTGGTCGGCGGCAATTTCGTCATCGGGGTAGTCATTTTTCTCGTGCTGATTGCGATCCAGTATGTGGTCATCAACCATGGAGCGGTCCGCATTTCGGAAGTGACGGCCCGATTCACTTTGGATGCACTGCCTGGAAAACAGATGTCCATCGACGCTGACCTGAATGGCGGGCTGATCAACGAAGCCGAGGCCAAGGCCCGGCGCAAATCGCTGTCCGCGGAAGCAGAGTTCTACGGCGCGATGGACGGTGCGACGCGATTCACCCAGCGTGACGCCGTGGCCAGCATTCTGATCACTGCCATCAACATTGTTGCCGGTTTCCTGATCGGAGTCCTGCAGCACAACATGCGCATGGCACAGGCGCTGGAGACCTATACAGTGCTGACGATCGGCGACGGTCTGGTGACCGTGATCCCGGCGCTCATGATCTCGATTTCCGGCGGCCTGATCGTCACTCGGGCCAGTTCGGAACAGGAGATGGGCGCCGATTTTGAGAAGCAGATGTTTGGTTCGTACCAGCCATTGTTGCTGGCTGCCGGTGTCCTGTTCGCGATGGCGCTCTTTCCCGGGTTGCCGAAAATCCCGTTTGTTGTTCTGGCGAGCGGAGTCGGCTATGCCGGATATCAGATCCGAAGAAAGCAATTGACTGCGGTCCAGGCACCACCTGCACCGCATCCGCAGGCCGCCAAGGACAGCCTCGAGTCCCTGATGAAAGTGGAACCACTGTCCGTGGAGGTGGGGCTTGGCCTGGTGAAGATGGTGGAAGGCGCCGAGAATTCACCGCTGTTGCGCCGGATCGCCGGGTTGCGGCGCCAGCTGGCTTCGGAACTGGGCTACGTCCTGCCACCCGTGCGAGTCACCGACAATCTTTCGCTGAAGGTGCGCGAGTATGTCGTCCTGCTGAAGGGCGCGGAGATTGCGAGATGTGAACTGCCGCAGGGATGTGACCTGGCGATACCACCGCCTACGGGGTCGGTGCCCGTGAGCGGGATGCCGACGAAGGATCCCGCCTTCGGGATCCCAGCGGTCTGGATCGGGGCGGAGCTGGCGGAGCGTGCCCGTTCCGCAGGATGCACCGTCGTGGATCCGCTGAGTGTGATGACAACTCACCTGTCAGAGCTGGTGAGGCGGCATTGCCATGAGATTTTCTCCCGGCAGGACGCGAAAAAGGTCCTTGACCGTGTCTCCGAAGAGAACCCGCGCGTGGTGGACGATCTTGTGCCCAAACTGTTGCCTCTGCCAACGGTGCAGCGTGTATTTCAGAACCTCCTGCGCGAGAGGGTTTCGATCAAGGACGCCAACACCGTCCTGGAGAGCCTCGGCGAGGCTGCCGGTGTGACGCGCAATCCGCTGCTGTTGACTGAGTACGTCCGGCAATCCCTGAGACGGTCCCTCGTCAAACCGCACTTGAATGCCAACGCTGAGCTGCCCGTTTTCTTCCTGGATCCGGAACTCGAACGCACGATCGAGCAGGCAGTCGAGCACGGGGAAAGCACTTCGCACCTGAACCTGCCGCCGCAGAAAGTGGGGGAGTTGCTGGAGGCTGCGCGCTCAGCCATGAACTCCGGCCAGTCAGGGTGGGTTTTGCTAGCCAGTGCCGGGGCTCGGTCGTTTGTAAGGCAGATGCTGGAGGCGAACCATCCACAGATCACCGTTCTGTCGCACGGTGAGGTCCCGCCTGGAACCAAAGTCGTTTCACTGGGCGTGCTGAAAGGCGCCAAATAATGTCAAGCCGCAGAACGTATTACGGAAGTAGTGTTGAGTCGGCAGTTGCCCAGGCCCGCCAGGAGCTGGGGGAAGAGACCCTGCTTGTGGAAACCGGCCTGAACACCGGGGGGAATCGCCATCTGGGACCCTACGCCGTGACCGTGGAGACCGACGCTGTCTTCCCGGAGCCAGTGCCGGAATCCCCGTTCACGATGGATGTGCCGAGCCCGGAGCAGAGCATTGGAGGATTGAAGGCCCTCGAGTCCGAGGTTGGCCGGTTGTCCGTGCTGGTGCGCAGCCTGGCCGCGCACTTGCCTACTTTCTCATACGTGCCGGAGCTCCAAACCGCAGCGGCGCAATTGGAAGCGTCCGGCCTACCTCAGGCGCTTGTGAGTGAGGTCCTGGAGCGTGTCGAGCGCCGGCTGAATCTGCGTCAGAGCCCTGTTCAGGCGGGAGATGCGCAGATCCGCCGGGGGATCGCCTCCGAACTGGAAAGCATGCTGGCAGTGAGCCCAGATCCCCGAGCCTCAGATGGCACGCGTCGCTTGATTGCGCTGGTTGGGCCGCCTGGAGCTGGCAAAACAACCACCCTGGCGAAGCTCGCGATGCGGTACGGAGTCTCGAGCCGGGCCCCTTCCGTCATTCTCAGCACAGATTGCTACCGGGTCGCCGCGGCAGACCAGATGCGTGCCTACGCGGCCATCCTGGGGCTTCCCTTTGTCCTGGCGGAAACTCCAGGCTCTCTCTCGCGGCTGCTCGCGGAGCATCGGCACAAAGAGGTGGTCCTGATCGACACTCCGGGTTGCGGTCCGAACGACCAGGAGTGCTTCGAGGAGTGGAGTCTGGCCTTCGCCGCACATCCAGAGATCGAGATCCAATTGGTGCTGCCGGCTATCGCCCGCTACGAAGACCTGATGCATGCCTGGCGGCGCTGGAGCCAGTTCCATCCAGTCAAGCTGGTCTTCACGCACATCGACGCGACCAGGTTCCATGGAGGTTGGCTTGGATTTGCCGCCTCGACAGGTGTGCCGGTCTCGTCATTGAGCTTCGGCCAGCGCGTGCCCGAGGACCTGGAGATGGCTTCGAAGCCGCTTTTGATGCAAATGCTCTTCGGCGGCGCCGCCAGGGCCGCATCCGCCTGAGACGAGGTGATCTGAGATGAACCCCTATACTAAGGCCGCTGTCGTATCCGGCGAAGACCGTGAGCAACTCATTCTTGAGCATCTGCCGCAGGTCAGGTTGATTGCCAGGAGGATTCACGAGAGGCTTCCGGAGAGTGTTAGCCTGGACGACCTCGTCTCGACCGGTATCGTCGGCCTGATTTCGGCCATAGACCGCTTTGATCCCAACCACAACGTCAAACTCAAGACCTACGCCGAGTACAAGATTCGCGGCGCGATCCTGGACAGTCTGCGCGGTCTGGATTGGGCACCGCGCCAGCAGAGGCGGCGCAGCAAGCAGATCGAACTGGCGATCGCCGAATTGGAGCAGGAGCTGCAACGGGCGCCCACTGAGGAAGAGATTGCAGCGGCGATGGGCCTTGAACTGGAGCAGTATCACGCGTGGCTGGTGGAGATTCGCGGGTTGAACATTGGCAGCCTGGAAGGCCATGCCGGCGAGGAGGACAGCCGTGATCTCCTGCGTTTCGTCTCTGACAGAGAGGCGGAATGGCCTTCGAGGGTGCTGGAGCGGACCGAACTGCGGAAGATCCTTGCCCAGGCAATCTCGCGCATGCCCTATATCGAACGGACCGTGATCAGCCTGTACTATCACGAGGAACTCACCTTGAGGGAGATCTCACGTGTGGTCAACCTGCACGAATCCCGGGTGTCGCAGTTGAAGACTCAGGCCATCGTCCGGCTGCGGACGTTTCTTCGAAAGAAGTGGCCCACTGAGAGGGGCGTCTGAGAAGGGCCAATATGTCCGAGATCTCCGAATGGCTTGCCAGGGAATGGGCACAGGGAGTCGGTCCGGCGATCAGCGCCATGACCGGGTCGACGGCCCAGGCTTTTGGCGTCAAGCGCGAGCAACTGCAGGAGTTGCCGTCCACCGCACTGATCTGGCGGCAATTGCTGGATGTCAGCGACGAAGCCGCGGTTTGGCTTTGGTTGCCTGAGTCGATCTGGCTGACTGTTGGCCGTCAGGTTTTGGAATCGGCAGGTCTGTCCGGGGACGGAGGAGCAGCCGTCGACACGGCAGAAGCGCGGGGCACTTTCCTGGAAGTGCTCCAACAGTCGTTGGCCCCGATTGGCAGGGGCGCCGGCGGACGCTTGGGCCGCGAGGTCCGCCTGCTGGCCGGCGAGCAGCGTGAGGCTGTTCCAGCGGGGTTGGAGTGGCAGGCTGTGACGGTCCGATCCGACCAGGGGGACCTGGGCTGTGCCTGGATCGCGGCCAACCACGAACTGATCCGGTGTCTGACTCCCGCCGCCCCGGCCCCGGAAGCCGAGCCGGAGCCGCCGTCGAGACTTGCCGCCAGGCCCGTGCCGGGGCGGACCTCTCGTACGCTCGACCTTCTAATGGAGGTGGAGTTGCCGGTTGGTGTATCGTTCGGCCGCGCCCAGATGCGCCTGAAGGATGCGATCAAGCTCACAACCGGCAGCATTGTCGAGCTGAACCGGTCGGTGGCCGAGCCAGTCGAAATCATTGTGAACAACTGTGTTATCGCGAGGGGCGAGGTTGTTGTTGTGGAGGGTAACTATGGTGTGCGGATCAAGGAGATCATCAGCCGGGATGAGCGTTTACGCACTTTGTTCTGAGGGTTTCCGTCTCAAAGTCTAAAGATTTGAACTTCAACAGCCGTTATACGAAAGGGGTTGGCCATGGACTGGATCGTTCACCCGATTAGCTATTACCTCCTGCTCGCCGTGGGCCTGTCGCTGTCCCTCTTTCTGTTCATTTCCGTCAAGAAAGAGAATGCCGGTCTGCGCCAGGAACTGGCTGCGGAGAGGCGCGAGAGAGACGCCGCCATGATTGCATTTCAGACGTCCTTAAGCCGGCTCGAAACCGCGCTGCAGGAAGCCGGCGAAAGTCCCGAAGTCCCGGTGATGCTCCCGCCACCGCCGACCGCATCAATGAACATCAATAAGCGGGGCCAGGCCCTTCGGATGCACCGCCGTGGAGAGTCGCTCGAGCAGATCGCGGCGACCTTGCAAGTCCCACGGAGCGAGGTCGAGCTCCTGCTCAAAGTTCACAGGGCGGTCATCGATCAAGCCTGAGCCCCACGCCATCGTCATTGGGGCGAATGCCGGAGACGAGCCCGAGCCGGGCGTTGGTCCCGGTTATCGGACGCTGATCGCCTGACCGCGATTGCCCATCCGGTCCGTGCTCTCGTCGTCCATGAGTACGGTGATGGTGAGCTCTTTCTTTTCCCGCATCAAAACCACCGGGTAGGATTGCCGCGAGTTTGCGCGAGCTGCACGGATGGCATTGGTGACGTCACGCGGTGACGTGACGCGGGTCTCGTTGACCTTCATGAGGACATCGCCGGCCTTAATCCCAGCCTTCTCCGCGGCGGTGCTCTTCATGACAGATCGCACCAGGACGCCTTCCTTGACACCAAAATACGTGGCCAGTTGCGACTCACCCAGCGACTCCGCTTCGACACCGAGCATGGAGCTTCGCCAGGACATCATGGCCTTGGGAATGTCCGGCATCGACATTTCCTTTGGGATTTCCACCCGGAAGCTCTCCAGTGGGGACACGCTGGAAACAGCGGATTTTCGCGAGCCGATGACGGCAGCCAGAGTCTGGTTGGCGCCCGCCCGGTTGATTGTCAGTTTTACGGTGCGTCCGGCCGGTGTTTCGCGAACGAACCGCACAAACTGTTCTGTGCCCTCCACGCGCTGGCCGTTGTACTCCAGCACCACATCGTGGACTTTCAGTCCGGCTTTGGCCGCTGGGCTGTCGTCATCCACACGCGTGATTTCGACGCCGTACTCTTCTTTCAACTTCAGAGCCTTACTGCGTTCGGCGTTGATCTCCTGGACCCCCACGCCCAGGAAACTTCCACTCATTCCGTAGATCTTGACGATTTCAGGTCCGTTCGAGGACGCCGGCGCGGGCGTCTGACCGGAGAGGATCACCGCGGATGTCGAAAGAAGGACGATCCTGGTGAACTTTGAAGCAATTTGAAAATCCCACTGCATGTTACTATTCCCTTCTTGCTTCCGGGCTATCCCGGAGTTCTTCGTCCCGGCCGAAACCGGAACGGCAAGTGCGCGGTTGTATTGGAATCAGCGTCGCGCCGGCTACCACCAATCCCACTATTTCATACGCCGAAGAAAGATCGCCCCGTTTGTCGCGGAGAGCATCAGAACCGGGCCGCCGCCATTCAGCGAACCTTGCGCCAGTACCGTGCGGTTGCGTCCCACCTGGGAGGGCTGGATTTGGATTTCCGGAAAGTCGGAAACCACGCGTCCAAGCCAGGTCGATGACTCATTCAGCGCTTTGACCGTCACTGGCATTTTAGACGGAACCGAAACAGTAATGTCACCCCTGGAGGTCGCGAGAAACGAGTTCTCAATCATCAGGCCTGGGGCGAGCGTGGCATAGATGTTGCCGCTGGCGGTTGCGGCCCGCAGCGCTCCGGAAACGCTCTTTAAGCGGATAGTACCGCCGCCGGATTCGCATCGAACCCCGCGGGCGCTGCCGATCTGGATTGTGCCGCTACCGGTCTCGGCGGTGACGACGCCCCCGGCTTGCTCCACTTCGATCAGACCCGCCGAGGTATGAGCGAAGACGGATTGAGCCGCTTTCCCCACGTGGATGTTTCCAGCCGTAGAAAGCCGCAGCCAACTCGCGGCCTCTTCCACCAGGATCTCGCCGCCGGCCGACTCCAGGACTGCCTCTTTGCCGACTTTGCCTACCTTGATGCAACCGCCGCCGGAAAGGCCGCGAATGCTGCCGGTAACGGACGAAAATGTCAGGCATCCTCCCCCTGTACGGGCGATGATGCTGCCGTCGATGTCGTCCATATCGACGTTGCCGGCGGCGGTGACCGCCTCAATCTCGCCTTTCAGGTATTTGCCGTTGAGAGATCCGTTGCGGCTTTCCATATAGACCTGGCGGGTGGTGCGAGGGATGGTCACGACCAACTCGGAGGCAACGGTTGGTCCATCCGGGGCCGTAGCGACAAGGACACAGACATTCCCCTGCTGGTGGGCCCGCAGCCGGGCGGCCTGGATCTTGTGTTCCGCTTCTGACTGGGAATTGCCTGCGGTCTTGCAGGTCCACTTGTAGCCTACGTCATGGCGATCGTCTGTCAGGACGGTTAGCCGGCCCTGGGTGATGACCTTGAGTTTAGAGGTCTGCTTGCAGGCCGAGCCCATGCTGGTGCGACTCCAACCCGAAGGGTCGGAATGCCAGGCCGATTCCTGTGCATGACCGGATAGGCCGGCTAGCACCAGGATCGGAAGCATATGCCGCATGGCTAGAAGGTACCGACGGAAGCCCTCATCTCGGTCAGAGCCTTCTGGCTTCTGGACCGGACGTAGCTATTGTCTTCACGGCGAAGGAGTTCCTGCAACACCCCGGCCACTTCCGGCTCTTTGTTCTGCACCAGCAGGTCGATCGCCTGAGTGCGCACGCCCGGGTTCTCGTCGGAAAGCAGAACCTGGGCGAGGACTTTGCGCGTCTCCGGATCCTGCGCGTAGGCCTTCAGTCCCTCCAGCGCCTTTAAGCGGACTCCGGCATTGGGATCACCGCGCAGCGCATTGAGCAGAGCGCGCCGGACTTCATCGTCCGAGCATTGCCGTTTCAGGATGTCGATGGACTCGACGCGGAGGCCGGGATCGCCGGGATCCGCCGCGGCCGCGAGCAGCAGGCGCCGGATGTTGGCGTCCTTCACATCTCCACTCACTTCGCGTTGATGGGTTTCGTCGAACATCACACGAACTCGTCCGGATTCATCCGGGTCGACATACCGCACACGGCTCACCATCGGAGCGTTTTCGTTGGAGGCACCCATGTGGGAAAGGACGGGGGAGTCAGAGGGGACGAGGCGGGCAGCGAAGAATCCGATGGCCAGCATGGCGACGGCACCGATGGGTCGAAGCCACATGGGCGGTGCAACTACCCAGTTTCGCCAGATGTTTGCAAGGGCGATTCGTTTGCGTGGAGCGCTTCGCTCTTCCTGTACTTTGGCGGCAAGATCGCGGCGGCAACGGGCCAGCAATCCGGCGGGGATCTCGGCTTCGCCCGGATCCAGCATGGCGTTCATCGCTTCCAGCCGGACACGCTCGATCTGGCACTCGGTACAGGACTCCAGATGCTTCTCAACCAATTCCTCTTCGTCAAAGGACAGTTCGCCGTAGACGAAGAGCACAAGTTGCTGCCGGGCAGTCTCGCAGGTCATACGAATTCTCCCAATGCCGAACGCATCTTCTGGGTGGCGCGGAACAGGCAGTTTTTGGCCGCTTCCTCGGTGGTGCCTAAGGCCTCGCCGATGGCGCGCAAACGCATGCCCTGGTAATGCCTCATCTCGAAGACCATCCGCTCGCGGGCGGTCATGCCCGTCAGCGCCTCTTCAATCTTGCCGCGCAATTCTCTACTCAGGAGTGAACGCTGGGGGTCGCCGTGCGCACGCTGTTCGGGGACGGAATCCAGACGGTCCAGGGGCCCATCCTCGGTCTCCATGATCGTGGATTCTGTCTTGCGTACTTTTTTCTTGCGGAGATGGTCAAGGCAGAGATTGGTGACGATGCGGTAAAGCCAGGTGTGAAAGCTGCAATCGAAGCGGAAACTCTGCAAGTTGCGGTAAACCCGGAGAAACGCCTCCTGATAGACGTCGTAGGCGTCTTCCGGGGACCGCAGCAGATTCATTGCCAGGCGAAGCACGTTCTGATCGTAGTTCCGTACCAAATGCTCGAATGCATCCTGGTCGCCCGCCTGAGCGGCACGGATCAGCGCGGCCTCGTCCATCCTTGATGTCGACTCGGCGGTTCGGGCCATGCCGACCTCGATCGCCAAAGAAGCTCCACTTTTCACCGTAACCTCTTGCGGGGCATTCCCCGAAGAGTCTAGACGGGATAGACGAGAAAAGGTCTCGTTAAGTTCCGTCAATCCGCCAGTTCGACCTCGATCCGGCGGTGTGCTGCTTCCATCGCAGTGATGCGGAAGCGGCGAATCTGGCCGATGCGCAGGGTGTCTTTGGAACTGGCGGCGGACGAAGAAGCTCCGCCCTTCCAGCGGGAGGCCAGCATGGCGGCCAGATCGTCCACGTCGGCGGCCGAAGGACCGGCCGACTGAGCCGCTGCCACGTCCTCGCGGGTCTTGCAGCGGGCATGGACCCCCTCGCCGAGTTCGATCTTGGCGTGCGAGCTATGAACTTCGACCACGCGGCCGGTGAGCAGTTCAGCAATCTGGTGCTCAGCGATGAAGGTGTCGGCGGAGGTGGGCTCCAACTGCTTCATGCCCAACCGGATGCGCTTCTTTTCCTTGTCGACTTCGAGGACAACGGCCTTCACCTTCTGACCGGCGTTGAGCATCTCTTTCGGGTGCTGAATGCGCTTTTCGCGGGTGATGTCGCCGACATGGATCATGCCTTCGATTCCATCACCGAGGTCTACAAACGCGCCAAACTGGGCCAGATTGGTTACAGCGGCTTCCACCACAGTGCCGGCCGGGAACTTGGTCTCCACCTGATCCCAGGGGTTGCCGAGAGCCTGCTTGAGCCCGAGGGAGATACGCTTGTCGGCGGCCTTGATCTCGATGACCACGGCTTCGACCTCTTCCCCGATCTGCAGCACGTCGCTGGGCTTGCGGATTCGCTTGGTCCAGGACATCTCAGAGAGATGGATGAGGCCGTCAACGCCAGGGGCGATCTCGATGAAAGCGCCGAAATCGGCGAGCCGGACCACCTTGCCCTTCACCCGGTCACCCGCCTTCAACGTGGCGATTGTCTGCGACCACGGATCCGGCGTCAACTGCTTGAGGCCCAGGGAGATCTTCTTTGCTTCGCGGTTAATCTTGAGAATCTTGGTCTCAATGGATTGACCGGGGGTAAACAGCGAAGAGGGCTTCTCGACGCGATGCCAGCTCATGTCTGTGACATGCAGCAACCCATCGATGCCCGGCGCGATTTCCACGAAGGCACCAAAGTCCGTCAGGCTGCGGATGCGGCCCTGGACCACCATGCCTTCTTTCAGGCCCGACAGAGCGGCCTGCTTGGCAATGGCCGACTGCTCCTCAAGGACGGAGCGGCGATCCACCACCACATCGGGACGATCCGGGTTGGTAACGTCCAGCTTCGTGATGCGGCACTCGATCTGCTGGCCCACCAGGCGGGCCAGATCGCTCATTTCACGGATTCCGCTGCGCGAGGCGGGAAGGAAGGCGTGTACACCATCCGCCACCTGTACGCGGAGGCCACCTTTGACGAGCTCGCTGACCATGCCCGCGATGACATCCTTGGCTTCGAACGCTGCCTGGAGGCCCGTGAAATCCTTGGGCTGCTCGACACGAATTGTGGACAGGGTGTAGTACCCGTCATCGGTGCGGCCGCTGATGTTTACCAGGAGGACGTCGCCGGGGGCCAGATTCGCGGGCAAACCGGGGGTATCGGGCTTAAGGATCCCCTCCATCTTACGGCCGACATTGACGACGATTGCTTCTTCGGACACCGATACGATGGTGCCTTCCATGGCCGCGTCGTGGCCTTCTGCGCCGTGATGCTCGGCTTCGAACTGCCGTAACACGTCCCCGAAGCTGGTTTCTTCGGGTGTAGCGGCCGACGGTTCAACCGGATTAGTGGCGTCGATGTTCTGTGGGGATTCGAGGGAATTCATGGACAAACTCGCGAGACGATACCTATTGTGCCACAAGACGGCAACAGGTTGGCACGGGACGCCCACACCCAGCTGCGCTAAGATGACGGCTTGCAGGATGAATCGCCCACGCCCCGGTGGAAACGGATTCTGTACCCCCAGGATCTGGTTTGGCTCCTGCTGTTCTCCGCGCTGGCCTGGGTGAGCCCCACTCGGGGCACAGCGGAGCTGGAGATGCTGACCGCACTTGCCGTCGTGCAGGTGTTTGCCCCGCGCATACCGGCCTTGAGTTCCCGCAGGGGCAATCTGGGGGTCACCGCTTTCAAGCTGGTGCTGGGCTTCCTTCTCATTGGCGTCACAGGTGGCATCGCCTCCAGCTATTACCTGATTCTGCTGTTGCCCGTGGTTTCGGCGGCCACCACTCTCGGAGCTTTGGGTACCACGGCGGTAACGGCGGTTGCCTGCATTGCCTACCTCGCCTTCATACCCTTGGCCTACAGTCTGGATTACATGATGGATTGGGTGTACCTGCGCGATCTGAGTCTTCGCGTCATCTTCCTGCCTGTGGTGGCCTATCTCACCTACGGCTTGGTGGAAGCGAATCGAAATGAAGCGCGGCGGGCGCAGGGCGCGGCGGCGGAACTGGAGGAGGCGAATCGCCGGTTGCGCGAGGCGGAGGCGTCGGTCCGGCGCAGCGAAAGGCTGGCGGCCTTGGGGCAACTGACGGCCGGCCTGGCTCATGAGTTGCGGAATCCGCTGGGCACCATGAAAGCTTCCGCGGAGATCCTGATGGAGAAGATTGAACCCGGGAACGAGCTGGGGCATGAGCTGGCCGGCTACATCTCTTCGGAAGTAGACCGCACCAATTCGCTGATCACCCGGTTTCTCGAGTTTGCGCGTCCCGTGAAGCTGCGCCTGGCTCCCACAGACCTGAATGCGCTGATCGACATGGTCATCGATCAACTGGGCCGAATGACGCCTGATTCGCCCCCGCTAATCCATAAGAACTACGACCCCGGAATTCCACTGATTGAGGCGGATGCGGAGCTTCTGGAACGGGTGATCCTTAATCTAATCCGCAATGCGGTGCAGGCTTCGGAGCCCGGCCTGACGGTGACGGTAAAGACCCGGGGCGGACCGGGGATTGTCGAGATCGCGGTGATCGATCGCGGACACGGAATCCAGCCGGAACACAGGGAACAGATCTTTAACCCCTTCTTTACCACCAAACCAAGCGGAGTGGGCCTGGGTCTGGCGATCAGCGCGAAGATCGTGGACGAGCATGGAGGGCGCATCACGGTGGAGAGCCAGCCCGAACGGGGGGCGCTGTTCCTGGTGACGCTGCCGCTGGTGCCGCCGAAAGACCGCAAGGCGCCGGCGGGCGCTGCGGGTTAATGTATGTAAACTCGGCCGGTGATGAAGATATTTCTTCAGTGTGCCGAAACTTTCTGCGAACAATTTTCGACGCGGTCCGTCTATTGAATGCATAGGGCCATGACGCCTTTGGCACTGACCAATGACGGGAGCCCTGGGAACCTCACTTGAGGAGTCGAATGACCATGAGTTCGCTTGCAACTATGAATGGGCTGACAATCGGCGCGACGGCAGTGGCCGTTGCGGCACCTACGGCCGTGTCTTCCACGCGGCTGACCCGAAAGGAGCGCGAACTGCTCACCACTCTGATGCAGAATCCGGGCCGGTGTATCAGCCGGGAGACGTTGCTTCGAACGGTCTGGAAATATTCGGACGGGGCTCGCACACGAACTGTTGACGTGCACGTGCAGCGACTGAGGCGGAAGCTGGGGCGTGAAGCCGCAGCCATCAAAACCATTGTTCGCCTGGGTTATTGCTGGTTTCCTGAACCCGAAGTAATCAGCCGTCCGACGCCAGTCTGGTAGCACCCTCCCCGCGATCCTGCGGAACCGCGCACCCGCCCGGCGACGTCTCATTTGTCGAGACGAATCGCTTGAGAGATGATAAGGGCGGGCATGATGGCGCGCATCCTAATTGTTGAAGACGAAGAGAAACTACGCCGCGTACTGAGCCTGCAGCTGGAGTCGGCCGGATATGAGGTCGAGACTGCGGGCTCGGCCGAGGCGGCATTGCGCATGAGCGACCGGGCCAACCTTGTGTTGACCGATCTGCGTCTGCCCGCCATGGACGGTCTGTCTCTGCTGGAGGCCATTCAGAGGCAGAACGCCCGCCTTCCTGTGGTTGTGATGACCGCCTTCGGTACGGTGGAGATCGCCGTGGAGGCCATGAAGAAAGGTGCGGCCGACTTCCTGCCGAAACCGTTCTCAATGGACCACTTGATGGCTGTTGTCCGGAAGGCGCTGGAAGTCCAGTCCCTCCGGGAGGAGAATACCCGCCTCAAAGAGGAACTGGGCCACCGCTACCGTTTCGAGAACATCATCGGATCCGGCCCGAAGATGCAGGAGATTCTGGCGTCGGTGCTGCGCGTGGGCCCAATGCGCACGACGGTCCTGCTTTGCGGAGAGAGCGGGGTCGGCAAAGACCTCATTGCGCGCGCCATCCACCACCACTCGCCGCGCAGTGCGCACCCTTTCGTCAAGATCAACTGCACTGCCATCCCCGAAAATCTGATGGAAAGCGAACTCTTCGGCTATGAGAAGGGCGCGTTTACGGGGGCGGCGACCAGCAAGCCTGGTAAGTTTGAGCAGGCAGAGGGTGGCACGGTGTTTCTGGATGAGATCGGGGATGTGCCCACCGCGGTTCAGGTGAAACTGCTGCGCATCCTGCAGGAGCGCGAGTTCGAGCGCCTGGGAAGCAATAAGACCCGGCAGATCGATGTCCGCGTGATTGCGGCAACGAACGTCGATTTGCGCCGTGCGCTGGAAGAGGGCAACTTCCGTGAGGACCTCTACTACCGGCTGAATGTCTTTCCGCTGACAATCCCGCCGCTGCGTGAGCGCGCAGAAGACATTCCGGTGCTGGCGGAAAGCTTCGTGCGCAAATTTGCGCGGGAGCTGGGCTCTCAGGTGGAAGGTATCTCAGAAGCGGCCAGCCAGAAGCTGATGGCCTATCACTGGCCGGGCAACGTGCGTGAGCTCGAGAACGCGATCGAGCGCAGTCTGTTGTATGCCACCGGTATCCTGCTGCAGCCCGAGGACATCCGTCTGGATCACGCGCCCAGGCGGGCGGTACCCGGAAACGGCGGAAATGGCAACGGCGCGGCCGTCGTCAATGATTTTCTGCCGGAGGGCGTCTCCCTGGAGGAGCACGAGCAACAACTGATCCGCGAGGCATTGCGCAGGGCGGCGGGCAACAAGAGCCAGGCCGCGCGGTTGCTGGGCTTATCCCGCAATGCGTTGCGCTACCGCCTGTCCCAGATGGGGCTGGAGTAGGTGTTCAAGCTTCGCGCCGCTCGTGCCAGAGCTTCAGGAATGTACTGACGAGGATGACACCTCCGCCGGCCAGCGCGCGTGCGGCCGGGCGTTCCCCGTGGAAGAACCACGTGAAGATGGGATTGCAGACAGGTTCCAGCAGCAGCAGGGTGGAGGCCTCGAAGGCCTGTACCTGTTTCATTCCTCGCGTCAGTAACAGGTAGGCCAGACCAATCTGCAGGATGCCCAGGTAGAGAAGTACGGCCGTGTCTGTCGCCGTGATGGAGTGGATGGGCAGGGCCATCGGCATGGAGATCGCGAAAGCCAGGGCATTCCCGGCCGCAACCGTGGCGAGCGCTCCGCCCTGATTGCCGGGCGTGTGCGCCATCCAGCGGAGGCCCGCCAGAGTGAAGGCATAGGCGGCACCGGAAATCGCGGCATAGGTATTGCCAAGGGCCGGATTGGGCGCCGTCACAATGGGATTCTCCACACCGGTGAAGAACAGGGTCATGCCGGCGACCAGCGCGATGGTAAAGACGATGTCGCGCGCGTGGATACGCTCTTTCAGGAACATCGGCCCGATGAGCAGAAGGTAAGCCGGCGCGGTGGATTGCAGGAAGATGGCGTTGGCCGAAGTCGTCAGTTTGATGGCAAGCACATAGCTCACCAGCGTCGCCGCATAGGCAAGGCCCACTGGCCAGACGCGCCAGGTCCAGCCCTTTCTCGCCTCAGGCACTAGTGCCAGCAGCGCGGCGGCCGCGACGATGCTGCGCAATCCCGCGGTTTGCCAGCCACCCAGAGTGGTGGCTTTGATCGCCGCGCCCCCTGTGGAGAAGAGCAGGGCGGCGCCCAGAACCATCAGGCGGCTGAGGAAAACAGGACTCAAGGAAGTGGCAGCTCCGAATAGGAGAGTCTAGCAGTCTGCCGTATCGCGATAGGATATTCGGGAGAGCTGAGTCTGAATGATTGATCTCAAGGAACATCCCCACCGCCGATTGAATCCGCTGACCGGAGAATGGGTCCTGGTCTCGCCGCACCGCACGAAACGCCCCTGGCAGGGGCAGATGGAAAAGGTACCAGCTGAAACGAGGCAGTCGTACGATCCGAAGTGCTACCTCTGCCCTGGCAATGAACGAGCGGGTGGGCACCGCAACCCGGTATACACGGGGACCTTCTCATTCGATAACGACTTTGCCGCCCTCATTCCCGGTAGTCCGCTGGGCCAGGTGGCGCCACACCCTTTGCTCCAGGCCGATGGCGTGTCCGGCGTCTGCCGCGTGATCTGTTTCTCACCACGGCACGATCTCACGCTGGCGGAGCTGTCCGTCGACGAGATCGTCCAGGTTGTGAATACCTGGACTGATCAATACATTGAACTGAATGCCACGCCGGGCATCGGCTATGTTCAGATCTTCGAAAACCGCGGCGAAATGATGGGGTGCTCGAATCCGCATCCTCACTGCCAGATCTGGGCCAGCTCCGCCGTTCCGGACGAGGTCGCCAGAGAGTCGGCGATGCAGCAGGCGTATTTCGAGAAGAACGGGCGCACCCTGCTGGGCGACTATCTGGAGTTCGAGCTCTCCGCCGGTGAGCGGCTGGTTTGCGTGAATGAGCATTTCGTTGCGCTGGTTCCCTGGTGGGCCGTGTGGCCGTTTGAAACGATGGTCGTCAGCAGGCGCGCCGTCTCCGGTCTGGATGAGTTGACAGGACCCGAGCGCAGCGGCCTGGCCGACATCCTGAAGCAACTCACCACGCGTTACGACAATCTTTTCGAAGTTTCCTTTCCCTATTCCGGCGGTTTCCACCAGAGGCCGGCCGCAGGCAACCGGGAAGCCTGGCACCTGCACGCCCATTACTACCCGCCGTTGCTCAGGTCCGCCACGGTGCGCAAGTTCCTGGTCGGCTATGAGCTGCTGGCGTTCCCGCAACGGGACATCACTCCGGAGGCCGCGGCGTTGCGGTTGCGTGAACTTAGCGATATTCATTTCAAATCGAGGATCTGACAGGAGCCCAATTCATGCATTTGACGCGAACTACCGGCAGAGCGCTGGTTGTCCTGACGATGCTGGCGTGCGCCGCCATGGCGCAGCCGGCGTTCTATCTGAAATCCGGCGATCGTGTGGTCTTCTATGGCGACAGCATCACGGACCAGCGGCTGTATACCACCTTTGTCGAGACCTTTGTCCGGACACGGTTCCCTGAGCTGAACGTCGACTTTGTCCATTCAGGCTGGGGGGGCGATCGTGTCACGGGTGGCGGCGGCGGGCCCATTGCGCTGCGGTTGCGCCGGGACGTGGCGGCCTACAAGCCGACGGTGGTCACCATTATGCTCGGCATGAACGATGGCCGTTACCGGCCCTTCGACCCGGCGGTGTTCGACTGGTACAAAACGGGCTTCGAGCTGATGGTGCAGGATCTGAAGACGCTGGCGCCGGGAGCCCGGATCACGCTCATCCGGCCGTCGCCCTATGACGAAGTGACGCGACCGGCGATGGCAGGCGGCGGATATAATCCCGTGCTGGTGAAGTTTGGTGATCTGCTGCAGGAGATGGGGTCCAAGCAGAGCATGCAGGTGGCGGATCTGAACGCGCCCGTCGTCAAGATGCTGGAGCGGGCGCAGTCCACCAATGCGGAACTGGCCGCGCGCATCATTCCCGACCGTGTGCATCCAGGCCCGGCCGGACACTTGATTATGGCGGCTGCGCTGCTGGATTCGTGGGGCGCGCCGGGCGTTGTCAGTGAGGTTGAGATTGATGCCAAGGCTGCAAAGCTGGTGTCCGGCAAGAACACTGCCGTTACCGGCCTGACGGGGTCGAACGGCTTGAGCTGGAGCCAGATGGACAGCGCGCTGCCGATGCCCGTGGATCTCAATGACGCCGCCACCGCCTTGGCGGTCAAATCCGCCGACTTCCTCGAGAAGATGGACAAGGAGACTCTCAAGGTCAGCGGTCTGAAGCCGGGCCACTACGCCCTGAGAATCGACGGGCTGCAGGTGGCTGTGTTTACCGCCGAGCAACTGGGTGAAGGGCTGAACCTGGCCGCGTGGCCCACGCCGATGATGAAACAGGCCAGCGAGGTTCATGCGCTCACGTTGAAGCGGACGGGTATTCACAATACGCGCTGGCGAACGATTGAGGTGCCGTTGGAGGGCGATCACCTGGCCGGAGCAAAGGCGGCTATGGACGCACTCGACGCCCTGGATACGGAGTTGGAAGCGAAGCAGAAAGCCACGGCCAGGCCGGTTGCCCGGAAGTATGAACTGGTGCCGGTGACGGCCGACGAGGCTCGGGTTCCACCCGGGTTTACGCCCATCTTCAATGGGAAGGATACGGCCGGGTGGCATATCAGCACCACCAATCATCACGGCACAACGCCGGACTGGCACGTGGAGAACGGAGTCCTGGTCGGCATGCAGAAGCCCGCCGGCAAGGGCGGGATTCTGCTGACGGACAAGAAGTATAAGAACTTCGAGGTCTATCTGGAACTGAACCCCGACTGGGGCTGCGACGGCGGCCTGTTCCTGCGTTCCAGTGAGCGTGGGGAAGCTTACCAGGTGATGATTGACTATCGGGAGGGTGGCACGCTCGGGGGCATCTACGGGGAGCGGCTGAAGGACGTAAAGGGCTCCAGCGTCCAGGACTGGGAAAAGTATTACAAGCGCGGCGAGTGGAACACGATCCGGGCTCGCATGGAAGGAGAGATTCCCCGCATTTCGGTTTGGATGAACGGCACACTGGTCACGCAGTGGTCGGATGTGACGAACCATTCCGTCGACGGGGCCCAGGATGGGATGATCGCCGTTCAGGTGCACGGCGGAACGGAGATCTGGAAAGCGGGCGGCAAGCAGAAGTTCCGCAACATCGCGGTGCGGGAACTCCCCTAGGCTGGCTGGTTTATCTGTTCTTCACAACAACCGTCTCGGCGATCAGCTTGCGCAGGTCGTCGAGGCGGCCCTTGATCACGGCATTCGCCGGGTCCTCCTGCACCTGCAGGGTGGCCCGGCGTTCTGCTTCCCGGTAATCATCCATTGCCGCGGCGGTTTCCCCAGCCTGCTGATAGATGTCCCCGCGGGATTTCAGAAACGTTACCAGGCCGTACCCAAACTGCCTGTTTTGGGGGTCGGTCTGGTAGAGTTTCCTGAGTGTGTCGATGGCCGGATTGAGCACCGCCACGGCTTCCTTCGGACGGCCCAGAGTGAGGAGTGCCGCGGCCTGGCCGCGAACCAGAGTCGTGCGGAGACGCATGTTGGCCAACGACGAGTTCTCCATGGCATCCATCCGATCGAGTGCCTCGAGCGAGCGCCGATACCAGGGCAGGGCCTCTTCATTCCGGCCAAAATCCTGCATGCACTGGCCCAGCTTCATGCAGGCAATGCTGACGCCGCGCCGCGCCCGAGTGAGAACTTCCGGAGCGATATCCGTTCGCTTCGACAGGGCCTCCACCGTAGCCAACTGGCTCTGGAAGGCGGCGATTGAACCTTCCTTGTCGAGGACAATCCCCGTGCCGATTCCGGCCAGGTGGTCGCCCAATGTGCCGCGCGCGCCGGAGAGCTCTACCAGGATCTCCGCGGAGTTCGGGACCCTGGCGTCAAGCACCTCCAGCAGCCGGATGCAGTGGCGCAGATACTCCACGCCTTTCGGTGTATCGCCGGAGTAGGCGGTGACCTCCCCCAGACTCGAATAGAGCAACGCCCGCGACTTCTCCAGGGGGACGGGTCCGGAGCCCTCAGGGATTCCCTTCAGCAATTCCAGGCCGCGCCGGTAGGTTTCCAGCGCCTTCCTGGTTTCGCCGACATTCGTCTCATACGGATTGCCGTAGAGGTTGCCGAGCCGGGCATATGCCTCCGCCAGTTCTCCAAGAATCTGGGGATCGCCTGTCGCTTCCCGGGCCAGATTCTCATAGTGAGTCAGCGACTTCGTGATGAGCAGCTTCTGGGCGGCCGTCGAGCCGGGCACGTCCTTGACGATGTCGAAGAGATCGAAGAGGCTCAATCGGGCCAGGTCCCGCACCTGGACGAATCGCTTTTCCGCCCTCTGCCGCTCTGTTGTTGCCACATGCGCTTCCCAAAGTGTGGCGACCACGCCCGCGATCAGAAGCACCACGGCCGCCGTGCCGGACAGGACGCCCATTCTGTGACGGCGGACGAATTTCCCCAGACGGTAGGCAGGCGTCTGGGGGCGAGCCAGAATGGGGCGTCCGTCCAGGAACGACTGCAGGTCCGTGTCAAACTGCTCGACGCTGGCGTAGCGTTCCTGGGGATCCTTGCGCAGCGCCTTGGCTATGATGAGGTCCAGATCTCCGCTCAGCTCCTTGCGAAGGGCCGGAGACTGGACTGCCTCGCTGGGGGGAGGGCACTCTTCGTTCTGGATGGCCACAAACCACTCGGCCACGGTTCGCTGTGTGTTGCTGTAGGGGCTGCGGCCGCAGAGCAACTCGAAGAGCATCACACCCAGGGAGTAAACGTCGGACTGAGCGTTGACCAGCCGCCCCTGGGCCTGTTCAGGGCTGGCGTATCTCGGGGTCATCATCACCGAGGTGGTGGATGTCAGTTCGCCGTCATCCTGTTCGTCCACCAGTTTGGCGATCCCGAAGTCCAGCAGCTTTACCTCTCCATTTGCGGTGACCATCACATTCGACGGCTTCAGATCGCGATGGATCACCATGTTGTGGTGGGCGTAGCTGACGGCGGCGCAGACGTGCCGGAAGATTTCCAGACGCGCCCACAGGCCGAGATTCCGGGTTTCGCAGTAAGCCCCTAAGGGCTGCCCCTCGACAAACTCCATGATGAGGAAGGGCATTCCGTCCGCCGAGAGACCACCGTCGAGGAGGCGTGCGATGTTCGGGTGCTCGAGGCCGGCGAGAATCTGGCGCTCCGCCAGGAACCGCCGCCGCAAGTGTTCGGAGTGGAACCCGCGGCGCAGCAGTTTGGCGGCCGCCTTCTTCTGGAACTGGTCGTCGGCGCGGTGCGCGAGATAGACGTCGCCCATTCCGCCGGAGGCGAGGTGTTGGTCGATCCGCCAGACGCCAAGCAGGGTTCCGAGCACCGGATCGACGGCCGGGGGGACCGGCGGATCGATGAGCGATGCGAGTGCAGCAGGGTTCTCGAACAGGGCATCGGCCGCCGAGGTGGCATCAATCATGCGCAGCACGGCGTTGAGCATCACGTTGTCCCCGGCGCAGACCTGGCTGAGAAAAGCGGTGCGCTGGTCTTTGGGGAGTGCCCGGGCTTCGTGGAAGAGTTGCTCTACGCGTTGCCAGCGCGAATCCGTCATACCCTCTATAGCGGATCAGAGCTATGAGTTTCCATCTGTATTTGCAGCCAACTCTTCGCAAATGCCCAATCTCTCTCCACTGTGGCCCGCCCCACATTGAGAATGCCGGCGATTTCGTGCTCGGTGAGCCCCGCGAAGAACTTCATCTCGACGACGCGTGCTTTTCGGGCATCCAGTGCTTCGAGACGGGCCAGCGCCTGATCGATGGCCAGAATGTCCATATCAGGATTCGTGAAGGCGATCGCGTCCTTCATCTCGACCTGGATGGCTCCGCCGCCGCGGCGTTGCGCCTGGCGGGCTCGGGCATGGTCGACCAGAATGTGGCGCATCACCGTGGCCGAAACTGCGAAGAAGTGGCCGCGGTCCCGGATGTCCACAGCGCTCTGCCCGATGAGGCGGACATAGAGTTCGTGGACGAGGGCCGTGGGTTGCAATGTATTCGCGTTTTGTTCTCGGGAGAGGGCGCGGCGGGCCAAGGCGCGCAGCTCATCGTAGACCTGCGACATCAGCACATCTCTTGCGCTCAAGTCGCCGTCACTCCAGCGCCTGAGCAGTTGAACCGTATCGTCCGGTGGAGACCCAGGAGAGGACATGTTTTTTAGGAGCCGAGGAACTCCTGCTAGGGTACGAGCATAACAAGGATCGGAATCGCCATGGGTGGCGTGAGGGGGCTCGGCTTGATTCCGCGCTTAGAAGGATGGGGTGATTCTCCGGCGCCTGGTCGAAGCCGGGACACCATCCAGAGGGCGGATTCGGCTGCCCGCTTGCCCGGGTAAGGACGCCTGGGCGCTGTTTCTATTGGCGGCGCAAGCTCTGTGCTAACGTGTGATTCGATGCGGATCCTTCAACCGGTATTGTGGTCCAAAGGGACCTTCCTGACGCCTCAGCACCTGCAGGCGCAGGACCGGTTTATCGAGAGTCTGCTGCACTTCCGTGCCGAGGCCCTGCACTACCGGCCGTGGGGTTTTTCCAGGCTGAAGCTCGATCACGAGGCCCTTAATGGCGGCGCCGCCGGACTGCGCGAAGCCTGTGGCCTTTTTCCGGATGGCTCTCCGTTTGAGATCCCTGGAGCGGACTCCGCGCCACCCGCGAAGCCGCTGGCGGAGTACTTTCGGCCGGGCCAGGAGTCACTCGACATCTTCCTGGCGATTCCTGAGTACCGCGAGAATACGGTGAACGTCTCGGTTCCCGGCCGTGGGCTCGACACTCGCTATCTGGCCGAGGTCGCCCTATTTCGAGACGAGAACAATGGTCAGACCGAGCGGCCCGTGCAGGTGGCCCGGAAGAATTTACGGATTCTTGTTGAGGGTGAAAACCGGCAGGGACACTCTCTGCTGAAGCTTGCCCGCGTCCGGCGAACCCCCGCGGATACTTTCGAGTTCGATCCCCGCTTCGTGCCCCCATTGTTGGACATCCGCGCCAGCGAAACGGTGATAGGATCCGCACGCCGTCTGTTGGAGATCCTCTCGGCCAAAAGTTCGATGTTGAGCGCTCTGCGCCGGCAGAAGAACCAGAGTCTCGCCGAGTTCACCGTGGGAGACATCGCCAACTTCTGGCTGCTTTACTCCGTGAACTCGCATCTGCCCGGGTTGCGGCACCTCTATGAAACGAGGGGCGGCCATCCTGAGGAGTTGTTCGCGCTGATGCAGTCTCTGGCTTCGGTGCTGACCACCTTCTCCCTGGAGGTCCAATCCAGAGATCTCCCATCCTACGATCATGATGATCTGGGTGAGCGACTGGCTGAGCTGGAGGCTGTTCTGATGCACCTGCTGGAGACGGTTGTGCCCAGCAACTTCGTCTCCCTGCCTCTGCGGCTGGTGCGACCGTCGATCTATGGTGCGACTCTGAGCGACGAGAAGTACCTGCAGAACACGAAACTGTATCTGGCCGTGTCGGCTGACATTGGTGAGGCGGAACTGATGGTGAAGGGGCCGCAACTGATCAAGGTATGTTCAGCCACCCACATTGAGCACCTGATCCGGCAGGCATTGCCGGGGGTACCGATTTCGCATCAGGTTAACCCGCCCAGTTCGATCCCCGTGAAGTTGAACTACCAGTATTTCAGCCTGAGTCAGTCTGGCCTTGCCTGGGAAGCGATTGAGCGGGCGCGAAACATCGCCGTCTATGTTCCTGGGGACTTTCCGAATCCGAAGCTCGAACTGATCGTTCTCCTGCCTACTTCTTAAGAACCAGCACCACGACAGTGATCAACAGGAGAATGAGCAGGAAGCTGAGCACCGCGACCAGGATTCCAAGCAGATTGCTCTTCGGGGGCGGCGGGGGAAGCGGGACGGCGCCGGGTACAGGAGTCGAATTCAAGGGTGGAACCGGGGCCATGTCTCCCGATTGCTGGAGTTGAGGACCTTGCAGCACGCGTGTAAATTCACTGGGCCCGGCCGGCCGCGTGGTTTGAGCCAGCGGCATGGAACCCGGCTGGTCCGATCCGGAAAAGAGGCCGGTCGCACCTGCCGGCAGCGGAGAATGGGCCGGCGGCGCGGGATGCTGGCTTTGAGCGGGCATGCCCGGCTGGTCCTTGCCAAACTGGATTGTGAAATCGCCCGGTCCGCTGAAGGGGCGGCCGGCGGGATCGGCAGGCGGGGGCGCTACGGACCCGCGTTCGATCTGCTCTACGGGCAGGGAACTGGAACCGAAGGACGAACCGAAGAACTTGGCGAACTCTCCTTCCTCCTGACTGGGGGGCGGTGGGGCAGGCTGAAAAGGAGACTGGTCCATGGGGGCCCGGTAGGGCGGCGGTTGGGGGACCGGCGGCCTGGGCGGCTCATTGACGAGCGGCCGGTACTGAGCTTGCGGCTGCGCCGGGGGGGCAAACGGATCCGGCTGAAAGGGCGGTTGAGCGGCAGGCTGCGCCACGGGCTCCCCGAACATGCGCGTGAAATCCCCGGGTGTGTGCGGCGGGGCGGCTTGTGGCGCGACGGTAGGAGGCTCGGGCATCGCCGGAGTGGAGGGCGGCTGTCCTGCCGGTTGCGTTGGTTCGAACAGCCGCGTGAACTCACCCGCCACCGGACCCGCGGCCGGCGGTTGCGCCGCAGGCTGCACATTCGGGCTCGCAAACATTCGGGTGAACTCACCTGGCTCCTTCGGAGCGGCCGGCGGCACGGGGACATTCGGGATGGGCGGTGGGGTGGTGGGGAGCGGGGGAGGCTGGGGCATATTGACGGGGGCTGCTGCCACCGGCGGTTCCTGGCCGATTCCCTGTTTTGCCTGGATCCACTGTTCGAGATCGGTAAAGTGCTCGTCGAACGCGGTGACTACAAAAGGAGGCTCCGCCGAATCCTGGACTTCCACCACTACACCCATCAACGCGGAGGGATCTGTCCGCATCTGGTCCCTCAGGTGAAGGAGGAGCGGTGACCGCCGGCTCTCGTCTCCCATACCCCAAAGGTGGAGCAGCACGTTCCTTCCCGTTTGGATTTCCCGGGCTTGGAACGACTTCGGTTCCCCATTCCGGACCAGCTTCACCAACTCATATCTGCTATAGAAGCTCATGGTTCCCGCCGCCTCGATCGAGTACTATTATAAGGCTCGCGGAGGAGACGGCTCGCCAGAAAATGGAGTGCATATGAAGACGCTGAGCCGTGTGGTCTGGTCGG
The DNA here is from genome assembly GCA_017307505.1 of Acidobacteriota bacterium. Lineage (GTDB taxonomy): Bacteria > Acidobacteriota > Terriglobia > Bryobacterales > Bryobacteraceae > Paludibaculum. The sequence goes on from JAFKEE010000037.1 coordinate 88,055, forward strand.
AGGGAATGCACCTCGGGCCCCAGCATTTCCAGGCTCAAAACCGCTATTTCGAGAACCTCGTCCACTTCACAGCAGCGAATCTGGCCTACGAGCCATGGGGGCTCGCCGCGTTCCAGCTGGACAGGGACGCCATCCGCAATGGGTTGGTCACGCTGGTCCACGCCAGCGGTCTTTTCCCGGATGGTCTCGTCTTTGCCGTCCCCGATCCAGACCCTGTTCCCGCGCCTCGGGCCATCGCGGAGGTCTTCCCGCCCATGCGTGAGTCGGTGGACGTGTTCCTGGCCATTTCGCCTTTCCAGGAGGTCAGCGCCAACTGCTCGTCCACTGAGCAGCTTGAGCCGGGGTTGCGCTACGCGCCGCAGACCGTGGACATGCCCGATGAACTGACGGGCATGGACTCAAAGCAACTGCGGCTGGCCCGCAAGAATCTGCGCATTCTGGTGGAATCCGAACTGCAGGGCGAACTCGCCATCCCGATTGCGCGTGTCCGCCGCGATGCGGGCGGGCAGTATGTGTACGATGCGAACTTTGTCCCGCCGGTGCTGCGCATCCAGGGCAGTGAACGGCTGATGGTTCTGCTGCGGCGACTGGTGGAGATTCTGGACGAAAAGAGCCGGGCGATCGCCAAGCCGAAGGATCTGTCGGCTGGCACGGCGGCTGGGTTTTCAGCCCAGGGCATCAGCAATGCGTGGTTCCTGCACTGCGTCAATGCTTCACTCACACCCCTGCGGCACCTTTGTTTCAGCAAGTCGGGGCATCCCGAGGAACTCTACACCGAGATGGCGCGACTGGCCGGCTCGCTGTGCACGTTTGGACTGGACTCCCATCCGGCCAGCCTGCCACTCTACAACCACGCCAGGCTGGCGGAATGCTTCGAGACGCTGGACCACCACATCCGGACGCATCTGGAACTGGTGGTGCCCAGCAACTGCGTCAGCATCCCCCTGGCGAAGTCAGCCAATTACTTCTGGGATGGCCAGATTGCCGACTCAAGGACGCTGGTCCATTCGCGCTGGATTTTCGCCATTCGATCTAAGATCGGTGAGGCTGAATTGATCACCGGTACGCCGCGGCTGGTGAAAGTCTGCTCCAAGGAGTTTGTCCCGAAGTTGGTCGCTCGAGCCCTGCCCGGCATGACCCTCAGGCACATTCCCGTCCCGCCGCCCGCCATCAATCCCCGCGTAGACTGCCAGTACTTTACTGTGGATAAGGCAGGACCATGTTGGGAGCATATCGTCCAATCCCGTCAGGTGGGCGTTTACGTTCCCGGCGAATTGCCCGATCCTGAGATTGAGCTGTTGGTTGTACTGGAGTCATAAAAGAAGGAGCCGGAGCCCCGTCAAAAGTCTATGAACGCAACGCCCACGGCAGTCCCCTCACCGCAATCCCCGGCACAGCGCCGCAACGAGAACCTTGCGTTGGCGTTTCAGGAGATGATCACGGCGGTGGTGCGCCTGCGGTCCAACCGTCAGGGGGTCAACGACGCCGAGTCGTTCCGAAACCAGGTCAGGCAGGCGATCCGGCTGGCTGACCAGGAAGGCCGCAAGCTGGGTTACACGGAAGATGACATCCGGCTGGGCATTTTCGCCGTGGTGGCTTTCCTGGATGAGTCCGTCCTGAACCTGCAAAATCCGGTATTCGCCGATTGGGTCCGGAAACCGATGCAGGAGGAGTTGTTCGGCCGGCACACGGCGGGCGAGATCTTTTTCGAGCAACTGCAGCACCTGCTGGGGCGGCGCGAGACTCCGGAACTGGCCGACTTGTTGGAGGTCTATCAGCTCTGCCTGCTGCTTGGCTTTGTAGGGAAGTACTCCATCAGCGGCCGAGGCGAGCTGAGGGCGATTATCGAGGCGGTGAACGACAAGATCCGGCGTATTCGCAAGCCTCGCGGAGAGATCTCCCCCTCGTGGCAGGTGCCCGAGCAGAAGTTCACGCAGGGCGGCGGTGACCCTTGGGTGAGGCGCCTGCAATGGGTGGCGCTGGGTGCCGGGATTCTGGCGCTTGTGTTGTTCGTGATGTACAAGTTTTTCCTGGGCTCGGGGCTGACTTCGCTCCAGGGTCTGGCGCGCTGAGGCAACGATGCTCCCGACCTCTTATTACTTCATTGCCGCATTCGGCATGGTGTCGTACCTGATTCTGACCTGGTTCCTGGTCGACCTCCTGAAGCTGCCTTCGTCCACGGTCTGGATCGCCCGGATCGTGCTCTCGGCTCTCGGCCTCCTGGTCGGGGGGCTCATCCTGTGGTGGAAAGCCAGGCGGGGCGTCGTGTCCAGTGACGGCAGCGCAGTGCCTCTCCCTGCGGCCTCGGAGGAGATGGATCCTCTGTTCCGGGATGCCGAGTCGCGGCTCGCTGCCTCCAAACTGGGCCACGACGCCAAGGTCGGAACGCTACCGGTCATCCTGGGCATCGGCGATCCCGGTTCCGCCAAGACCTCGACTTTCGTAAACTGCGGCGCGGAACCTGAGTTAATTGGCGGCCACGTCTACCAGGAAGGCTATATCATCCCCACGCGCTCGGTGAACCTCTGGTTTGCCCGCAACGCCGTGATGGTGGAGGCCGGAGGGCAGGTTTTCTCCGACGCCAATCGCTGGAATGCGCTGCTGCAGCGTCTGCGTGCGGCGCGCCTGCACTCGCTGTTTTCCAGAAAACCGCAAGCGCCGCGGTCGGCCGTTGTGTTCTTCGATGCCGAGTCATTTCTAAAACCCGGCGCACAGGAAAACGCGACCGTCGTCGCCCGCCGGCTGAATGCCCGGCTGGCTGAAGTGAGCCGGACGCTGGGCGTCCAACTGCCGGTGTACGTGATCTTCACCCGCTGCGACAGGATTCCCTTCTTCGCCGAGTTTGTCGGCAACTTCTCAGAGGAGGAGGCCCGGCAGGTGGTGGGCGCCACCGTGCCGATGGCTTTCAACGCGCGGGTGGGTGTCTACGCCGAAGAAGAGATTAGCCGGCTCACCTCCGCCTTTCACGATGTCTTCCTGGGCCTCGCCGATCAGCGCCCGGTGCAGCTTGCCCGCGAAACAAATGCTTCCCGGCTGCCCGGCGTATATGAGTTCCCGCGCGAATTCCGCAAGATCCGGGCACTGGCCGTCCAGTTCATGGTGGACCTCTGCAGGCCCAGCCAGCTCCAAACCAGCCCTTACCTGCGCGGCTTCTACTTTTCCGGGGTCCGGCCGGTGGAGGTTCGCGAAGTGGTGCAGGCGCCCCGCCTGCAGGAGGGTTCGTCGAGGTCCGCTGGCGCTACAGGCATTTTCGCCTTGCATGGCGATAAGGGAGAGGCTGCTGAGCAGCCGCGCCAGAGCGTCCAGTCCCGGCGGGTCCCGCAATGGGTCTTCCTCAGCCGTTTGTTTAATGAAGTGATTCTGCGCGATCAGGCCGCTTTTCAGGCCAGCGCCCAAGGCGCCGGAACGGATAACGTCCGGCGTCTGATGCTGGCCGCCGCGGCCGGGTTGGCGCTGGTATTGGGCATCGGCTGGACCACCTCGTATTTCGCCAATCGAAACCTGCAAAAACAGGTCTCCGAGGCGGTTGCGGGCATTGGGTCGTTTTCTGGCGGCGGGCAGGATCTGGCTCCGCTGGACGCCCTCAAGCGCCTGGACTCGTTGCGGGAGAACGCGGAACTTCTATCCCGCTACAGCCGGGAAGGTGCTCCCTGGAGCTTGCGCTGGGGCCTCTATACCGGTGACGACCTGCTGCCCACAGTGCGCCGTCTCTATTTCAGCCGCTTCAATCAGCTGATGTTCGGCGCGACGCAGGCGGACCTGCTGGATCACCTCAGAAAACTACCCTCCAGTCCCGGCCCGTCGGACGAGTACTCGGTCACTTACGACACACTCAAGGCGTACCTGATCACCACCTCGCATCATGAGAAGAGCACGAAACTCTTCCTGTCCCCGTTGCTGCTCAAACGGTGGTCGGGCCAGCGCACCGTGGATCCCGATCGCCGGCTGCTGGCCCAGAAACAGTTCGATTTCTACAGCGAAGAACTGAAGTTCGCCAATCCGTTCAGCTCCGAGAACGACACGCTTGCCATTGAGCGGGCTCGCAAGTTCCTGGCTCAATTCGCGGCCACTGAACGGATCTATCAGTTCATGCTGGCCGAGGCCAGCCGCCGGAATCCCGCCATCAACTACAACCGCCAGTTCAACGGTTCTGCCCAGGTGATCCTCAACAGCAAGGACGTGGCGGGCGCGTTCACGAAGGATGGCTGGGTCTTCATGCAGGACGCCATCAAGAACTTCGAGCGCTTCTTCGCCGGAGAGGAATGGGTCCTGGGCGCCCAGACTTCCGCTGCGCTGGATCGAGCCAAGATCGAGCCGGAACTGCTCGCCCGGTATCAGGCGGACTTTACCGGCAACTGGCGCGAGTACCTGAAGAATTCCACCGTGCTGCGCTACGCCAGCGTGGAAGATGCGGCGCGCAAGCTGGGGATGATGTCGAACAACACATCCTATCTGCTGGCACTGTTCTGTCTGGCCAGCGTGCACACCTCGGCGGCCACCAATGGGGATATCAAATCCGCCTTCCAGCCAGTGCAGTATGTGACACCGCCAGCCTGTCCCGACCGCTACATTGAGGCTGCGAACCAGAACTACATGAACAGTCTGGTCGCCCTGCAGTCCTCGCTCGAGCAGGTGGTGCGGTCGAAGAATCCAAACGACCCTTCCGTCAATGCCACATTGCAGGAAGCGTCACGCGCCAAGACGGCGGCCCGCCAGGTGGCTCAGAGCTTCCGCATCGACAAAGAGGGGCACGTCGAGCAGATGGTGCAGAAGCTGATGGAAGATCCCATCACCTACGTCGAAGCCCTGCTTGGCCGCCTGGGGCCGGCTCAGATCAACGTCGAGGCGCGCCGCTTCTGTGCGGATTTCCAAGGCATGGTCAACAAGTATCCCTTCAACACCGCTTCGCAGAACGACGCGTCGCTGGAGGAGATCAATGCTGTCTTCAAGCCGGGCAGCGGATCGTTGTGGATGTTCTACGAGCAGACGCTGAAGAAGCATCTCGTTCGTCAGGGATCCCAGTTTGTCTCCAGCGGCAATGATTCCGGCATCCGCATGACCCCGCAGTTCCTTCGCTTCTTCAACCGAGCGGCGGCCTTCAGTGACGCACTGTATCGCAGCGGCGGCTCCCAGGATCCGCAGCTCAGCTACACGCTGAAAGCCCTGCCGGCAGAGGGCATTCAGGGACTCACTCTCACTCTCGATGGCCAGACGCTGAAGTCTACCGGTGCCGGTGGACAACAGGCGTCGTTCCAGTGGCCCGCACTCCGTACGAGAGAGGCGCGTTTGGCCGGAAGCCTTGGCGGGACCGACCTGGGCTTCCTCAGCTACAACGGCCTCTGGGCGGTCTTCCGCTTCTTCGGAGACGCCGACCGCTGGCAGGCTTCGGGCAGCGGTTACAACTTTGAGTGGGTGCCGCGCCAGGGCCAATCCGGTCAGCCGATGACCTTGTCCACCGGTAAACCGCTGACAGTGCGCTACTTCCTGGATATGGGCACCACCGCGCCCATCTTCCAAAAGAATTATTTGTCCGGGTTCCAATGCGTGAGTCAAGCCGCCCAGTAATTGCGCTTGATCATTTGAAGCGACACAGAGGGGTTCCTGATTCCTTTCAGGAATAGCTTCAGGTCAAGCCGCAGTAAGCAGCGAGCCTTATAGGGAAGGCTCGCCTGGCCGGAGGAACATCATGCCAAGAGAGAGTGTCCATGCGAAGTTGGAACGCGTGCGTCCGCCGCGTGTCCATGTGACATACAACGTTGAGGTCGGTGACGCTGTCGAGATTAAAGAAATCCCCTTCGTGATGGGGGTACTCGGTGACTTCAGCGGCCAACCGGAAGAGCCGCTGCCGCGCATTCGCGAAAGGCGCTTTGTTGAGGTGACGCCCGACAATTTTGACGGCGTTCTGGCCAGCATGAAACCCCGTGTGGCGTTCACGGTTGAGAACAAACTGAGCGACGATCCAAATGCCGGCAAGATCGGTGTCGATCTCCGGTTCTCCAGCATCGAGGATTTCGAGCCGGAGAAGGTCGCCCGCCAGGTGAACCCACTTCGAGAACTTCTCGAACTGCGCACCAAACTCAGCGATCTGCGCGGCACTCTGCAAGGCAACGAGAAGCTGGAGAAACTGCTCCAGGACGTTCTCGGCAATTCCGAGAAGATGCAGCAGATCAAGGATGAGATGGAGAGCGCGGAGGGAGGCGAATCCAATGGCTAAGACCAAACCGGCGGCAGCTTCCGCTGCGCAAGGTGTCACCGTGGAAAAGGTCAGGCAGCCGGGTTTGCTCGACCAAATCGTAGATCAGGGCCGCATGGCCCGCGACCCCGCACAGCGCCAGTGGGGCAAGTCCCTGGTGAGCGAGTTCGTCAACCAGATCCTCCAGGGCGAGATGACCGTTTCGCACGATCTGGAAGCGATGATCAACCAGCGCATCTCCCAGATCGACCACCTGCTGTCACTGCAGTTGAATGAGATTCTCCACCACGAGAAGTTTCAGCAGCTCGAATCGACATGGCGCGGTCTGCGCTATTTGCTCGATCAGTCGGAAACCGGAACCCAGCTGAAGATCAAGGTGCTCAACGTCGGCAAGAAGGAGTTGCTGCGTGACCTTCAGCGAGTGCCCGAGTTCGACCAGAGCCAGACGTTCAAGAAAGTCTACGAGCAGGAGTTCGGCGTGTTCGGCGGCGAACCGTTCGGCGGCCTCATCGGCGACTACTACTTTGGCCGCGGACCGGAAGATGTCGAACTGTTGGAACGAATGTCGCAGGTAGCCGCGGCGGCTCACGCGCCATTCATCTCGGCTGCTTCCCCGGAACTGCTGAACCTGGAAGATTTCACCCAGCTCGACAATCCGCGTGATCTCGCCAAGGTGTTCGACACCACGGATTACGCCCGCTGGAAGGGCTTCCGCATGAATGAGGACTCGCGCTACGTCTGCCTCACCATGCCCCGGGTGCTAATGCGCGTCCCGTATGGCCGCGAGACCAAGCCTGTGGATGAGTTCGCCTACGAGGAGAACGTCGACGGGCTGACGCATGACCGTTACCTCTGGGGCAACGCAGCCTATGCGCTGGGCTCCAAAATGACGCAGGCGTTCGCGCGCTACGGCTGGTGCGCGGCGATCCGCGGCGTGGAAGGCGGCGGTCTGGTGGAAGGCCTTCCGGTGCACACCTTCTCCACGGATGACGGCGACACCGTGATGAAGTGCCCCACCGAGACCATCATTACCGACCGGCGCGAGAAGGAACTGGCGGATCTGGGGTTTGCCCCGCTGGTCCACTGCAAAGGCACCGACTACGCGGCCTTCTTCAGCGTCCAGACGTGCCAGAAGCCGAAGCTGTACGACAAGCCGGAAGCGAATGCCAATGCCCGGCTCTCCGCGCAGTTGCCGTACCTGATGGCTGTCAGCCGGTTTGCGCATTATCTGAAATCGATGATGCGGGACAAGATCGGAAGCTTTACTTCGCGAGCCGAGTGCGAGATGTTCCTGGGCAACTGGATCGCGAACTATGTCACTTCGGACGACACTGCCTCGGCAGCGGTCAAGTCCAAGTATCCGCTCCGTGAGGCGCGGGTGGAAGTGGCGGAAGTGCCCGGCAAAGCGGGTGCGTATAAAGCGGTGGCGTTCCTGAGGCCGCACTTCCAGTTGGACGAACTGAGTGTTTCGCTCCGGCTGGTGGCTGATCTGCCTCAATCGGCGCGCAAGTAGCCAGCGCGCCGGGCACAACGGGGATTCAAACAGGAGGAATGAACTATGTCTGCGGTTTGGCATCTCAAGATTCCAAATATCGATGGCGAAAGCGAGATCCAGGGCTATACCAACCAGATCCAGGTTCTGAGCTTCAGCTGGGGCGGCAGCAACACAGCCGGGGTCTACGGTTCAGGCAGCAGCCACGGCGGCAGCCAGATTCAGGAGTTTCAGTTCACTAAGAAAGTGGACTCGGGCAGCCCGAAGCTCTTCGCGCACTGCGCCAGCGGTAAGCACATCAAGGACGCGACGCTGACCGGCACCCGGTCTGGTACAACCGGCGGCCGCGAGGAGTACATCAAGTACGTTTTCTCTGACCTGATCATCTCCTCCATCAACTGGTCGGCCGGCTCCGACCAGCCCTCGGAGAGCATCAGTTTCAACTTCGGCAAGGTCGACTTCCAATACTTCCAGATCGAAGGTGGGAAGAAGACCGATCAGGTTCTGGGTGGCTGGGATATCCAGCAGAACGTGGCGCAATAGGGGACATGAGTCATGGCTGATACTCCTCATCTACTTCAAGTCGAAGGCATCAAGGGCGAGTGCAAGGAATCGAAGTACCTCGCCTGGATCAACATCGAATCGTTCTCCTGGGGCATTTCGAACGAAGTGACCACGAAAGGCACCGCGCGCAGCGCCGGCGTACCGGACTTCGCCTCTTTCACCGTCACCAAACCAACCGATAAGGCCAGTCCCAAGCTGTTCCTCGCCTGTTCCAGCGGTCAGCACTTCAAGTCGGCGAAAGTCGTCTTCCGCCGCATGGGCAAGGCGGTGACGGCTGGCCAGCCCTCCGCCCTCGAGGAGTTCTTCGAGTGGACGTTCGGCGACGTCATGGTCAGCAGCTACCAGAACGGTGGTTCCGACCAGGCTTCGGCCAGCGAGAGCGTCTCGTTCAGCACGGCTTCGGTCTCATTGAACTACTTCGTCATGAAGAACGGCCAGCGTACCGGTGGAGTTATGGCGGGCTACGACATCCGCAAGATCACTGAGAGCATCGGCACTTAGCGATTTCGCGCCATAATGCGACAAGCTCGCCATGAACCCCCACCAACTGTTCAATCAAGGCAGGCTGACCGAGGCGATCAACGCCCTGGTCGGCCTGCTTCGGGAAAACCCAGGCAACGCGCAGCAGCGGACCTTCCTTTTTGAGTTGCTGTGCTTTGCAGGAGAGTACGACCGGGCGGATAAACACCTCGATCTCCTCGCCGGCGGAACGCACGATCGTCAGATGGGCGCCATGTTGATGCGCGCGGCCGTCCAGACCGCGCGGACGCGCGATGAAATGTTCGCCAATGGAGAGGTTGCCCCCGCGCCCGAGGGGCCGCCTGTTGCCGGAACGCTGAACGGCAAGCCGTTCCATTCGATCTCGGATGCTGATCCGCGCGTAGGTCCCCGACTCGAGGTCTTCGCGGCCGGCAACTATTTGATGCTACCCATGGCGCATCTGGCTGAACTCGACATGGAGCCTCCTAAGAGGCTCAGAGACCTGCTTTGGGCTCCGGCGCATCTGCGCTGTGGCGCCAGCTTCGGCGGCGGCCAGGATCTCGGTGACGTCATGCTTCCTGCTCTCTCACCGCTCTCCAGCCGTCACTCGGATGATCTCGTTCGTCTGGGCCGCGCCTCCTCCTGGGAGTCGGACGGTTCGACGGAGATGCTGTTCGGCCAGAAACTGCTGCTCGTGGATGGCGAGGAATTCCCGTTCCTGGAGATCCGTTCGCTGAAGATCGCCGCGCCTTCCGGAGAAGCAGATGCCGTTACGTGAGGACATCCTCAGTCCTATTCCCGGCGACAACCCGAGTGGTCAGGACATCCGCTACACGCCACTCTTTGAGCAGATCAAGGAGGCCCGGCGTGAAGAAGAGGCCCTGGCCCAGGGCGTCTGGCAGCGCGTGCTCAAAACAGCCGATTGGCCGCTGGTCATTCGCCTGATCTCTGATGCGCTGGCGAAAAAATCAAAGGATCTGCAGCTCGCCGTATGGCTCGTGGAAGCCCTGGTGCGCCGTGACGGCTTCACTGGACTGCAGGAGGGCGTGAATCTCTGTAACTCCCTGCTGACTGAATTCTGGGATTCGCTTTACCCGGAATTGGAAGACGGCGATTCGGAATTGCGTTCCGTGCCCCTCGCCTGGCTCGCCTCCAAGCTAGACACCCCGTTGCGCCAGGTTCCGCTCACGCCGCACGGGATCAGCACTCTCCAGTTCGCGGAATCCCTGCAGATTCCCACTGAGGAAGAGGCGGGGGAGAGCTCCGGCAAGGCGGATACCCGGCGCGAGGCAATTAACGAGGGCAGAACCACACCGGAGGAAGTGGATGAGGCGCTTCGCGCCACACAAAGTGTCTTCTTCGAACAGAACACCGCGGTGCTCGAAGCAGCCCGCGAAGCAGTCGAGCAGTTGAATCAGCTCGCAGACGAACGCTTCGGCGAATACTCGCCCAGTTTTGGCGGCCTGAAAGACTGCCTCGACCAGCTCATCAACTCGACCCGTATTCTTTCGCAGCGCAGGGCCACTCCTGCAGAATCATCGGCCGCGCCTCAGCCCCAGCGTGTCGAGCGGCAGGCTCAGGTCTGGGTGGAGGACGACAAGCCTCTTTGGTCTCAAGCCGCCGCGGACGACGATACGCCGCTCTGGCAGACCAGCGACTCAGGAACCTCCGGGGATTCGCTGCCATCCGCTTCGCAGGAAGAAGCTCCGCTCTGGCAATCTTCGGTCGCGACGCTGCCCGAGCCCGCCAGTCTCTTTGACGAAACACCACAGGTGCAACCCTGGAGCCACGACAACGGCAACTCCCTCGGGCTACAGAGCCGTGAGCCTTCCGGTGCCGTCGATTGTGCCGCGCGCCTCAACTCCATCGCCCAGTGGCTGCGCAAGGCCAATCCACGCAATCCGGCGGCCCATCTTCTCCTGCGCGGCTTCCGCTGGGGTGAACTTCGTGCCCTTGGACCGGTACTGGATCCAGAGTGGCTGGAAGCGCCGCCCACCGACGTCCGGCAGCAGATGCGCCGGCTCGCCCAGGAAGAGGATTGGGCGCAACTTCTGGAGGCCGGCGAGGCCGCGATGGCCCAGCCTTACGGCCGGGCATGGCTCGACTTGCAGCGCTACTCGCTGATGGCCTGTGACGAACTGGGTGAAGAGTATGGGTTGGTCAGCCACTCCATCGCCGGGGCTCTCCGATCGTTGTTGGAAGAGTACCCTGACCTTCTGGAATCGACGCTCACCGATGACACCCCCACGGCCAACGCCGCGACGCGCCAGATGCTGGGGGCCAAGGGCTGCCTTCCCGATTCCAAGGGGTGCCTCCGTCCCGCCCCAGTGGTGCCGGAGCGCAATGACGACACAATGATCGAAGATGCCATCCGAAGGGGCCGCGTCGAGGTGGCACTCGAAATGGTGTCGCGCCGAATGGCCCTGGAAACCAGCGGCCGCGGCCGGTTCCAGAGGAAGATACAACTGGCCAGAATCCTGGTGGCGTCCGGACGCCACGCGGTCTCGCTGCCGCTCCTGCGCGAGCTGTCGGCGGAAATCGGCCAGCGGGGATTGTTCGATTGGGAGATGCCGGCGATCGTTGTCGAACCGCTGGTGCTGCTGCATCGCTGCCTCGAGCACGAACCGGAGGCTGCTGACGAGCGAAAGTCCATCTACACTCTCATCTGCCGGCTGGATCCTGTCAAAGCGTTTGAGTTGTCCTGAGGCGGAGCGTGGGGATCATGACGGAACGGCGGAGCCGGCAGGAAATACTTCCATCTTTACTCGACCGTCTCACCGACGAGGAGCCGCGTAACCGGTCGGAAGGCGAGGTTTCCCGCGGTCAGGCCATGCGGGACCTGAAGGCCAGCCTGCGCCGCGACATCGAGTGGCTGCTCAATACCCGCCGCCGCATCACGGAGATTCCTGCCGGTTCCGTCCAACTGCCGGAATCGCTCTTCAATTACGGCTTGCCAGACCTCACCGGCTACGCGCTCAACACGGAGCGGGACCAGTCCGAACTGGTGGGTCTCATTGAGCAGGTCATCGCCACCTTCGAACCCCGTCTCCGGACGGTCATCGTCACCATGCAGCCCATTACCGCCGCGGCCCGCATCATTCGATTCCAGATCGAAGGCATCTTGCGGGTAGACCCTGGCCCCGAGCGCATCCAATTCGATACCCTACTGGAACTGGCCAGCGGAACCTACAAAGTGGAGGGGGGCCCCGGTGCGCAGTGATCTGCTGAACTACTACGAACGCGAACTCGCCTACGTGCGGCAACTTGGGGCTGAGTTTTCCGTAAAGTACCCGAAGGTTGCCTCGCGCCTGATGCTCGAGCCGAACCGCTGCGAGGACCCGCACGTCGAGCGCCTCATCGAGGCCTTTTCGTTTCTCGCCGCTCGTCTCCACCTGAAGCTCGACGATGAGTTCCCGGAACTTACCCAAGCGCTGCTCGGCATCCTGTTCCCGCACTACATCAGGCCGCTTCCCTCCATGACGGTGGCGGAGTTCTCACTCGATGCAGAACGCTCGGGGTTGACTACCCGTACCGTCCTGCCCCGTGGTTCTGCGTTATTCTCCCGCTCGACGGGAGGAGTCCGGCTCCAGTTCCGCACCGGGTTCGATCTCGAACTCTGGCCCATCCGTTTGTCCGCCGCCCAGTGGGTCACTCCAGAGCGCCTGGCGCAGCCCATCCGGAGCGCTGACGCACCCGGTGCCCTACGCGTGGAACTGAATTGCGGCCACGGTGCCTCCTTCTCCACCCTGCCCATCGATTCACTTCGCGTCTTCCTCAACGCCGAGGCGAGCATTGTCTACCCGCTGTATGAAATGCTGGCAGGCCGCTGCCTCCGCATCGTCGCCAGAGACCTGACTCCCAAATCCCACAAGCCGCCGGTCATTCTGCCGGCCTCGTGCCTCCAGCCTTGCGGCTTCTCGCAGGAGGAATCGCTGGTCCCCTATCCGCGCCGCTCGTTTGACGGGTACCGCTTGCTGCAGGAGTACTTCGCGTTCCCGGAGAAATTCCTGTTCCTGGAACTCAAAGGACTGCAGGCCCTGCGCGAGGCTGGTTTCGGCGAAAACATCGAACTTGTCTTCCTTTGCGGAGATTGTGAGCGGCCCGACTGGCTGCCAATCCTGCAACTCGGCGTGAGCGAGCGGACCATTCGGCTGGGCTGCTGCACCCTGGTCAATCTCTTCCCGCACACCGCCGATCCCGTCACCCTGGACGGCACGCGCTTCGAGTACCCGGTAGTCCCCGATGCACGACGCCCGGATTCCTACGAGGTGTTTTCCATCGAGTCTGTCGTCGGCACCAACCCCGTAACCAGCGAGGTATTCACCTTCGACCCGTTCTACTCCGTCCGGCACAATCCCTCCAGCAGGCAGGGAGAACTCTTCTGGCATGCTACCCGCCGCGACTCCAGCGTGCGGATGGACGACAATACTGACCTTTGGTTGTCCACCGTCGATCTCGCCGGCCAGCCGGGGCGACCCGAAATCGATACCCTTACGGTCCGCTGTCTCTGCACCAATCGCGAACTGCCCTCCCGCATGCCGTTCGGCGACGAGAATGGCGACTTCGAGATCGACGTCGCGTCTACGGTAACCCGTGTGACTGCCCTCCGCAAACCAACGCCGACAATCCGCCCTTCGCTCGGCGGTGCCGTCCTCTGGCGGCTGCTCTCCCAGCTCTCGCTCAACTATCTTTCGCTGATCGAGGAAGGACGGGACGCGCTTCAGGAGATCCTCCGGCTCTATACGCCACCTACCGGATTTGGCGAGCGCCAGGTCGAAGGAATTGCTACACTCACAAGCCGTCGCCACTTTGCGCGGGTGATGGGGGACTATGGTATCTCTTTCGTCCGGGGCATGAAGGTCCAGATCGAACTCGACGAAGAGTGCTTCGTCGGGGCGAGCGCCTATCTTTTTTCGAGTGTGCTCGATCGTTTCCTCGGACTTTATGTCAACATGAATGGGTTCAGCCAGCTCGAAGTGTGGAGCCGGCAGCGTAAGGAGATCCTGAAGCAATGGCCCGCAAGGTCAGGCTACGGAATCCTGCTCTAAAACAGCGGGCGGCTGGGGGCGCGCCGAATGTGCCGCCGTCCCCGTGTGTCCGGACGCAGGATTCAGTCGCCGGTAGTGAGCCGGAGCCTGCACCGCCTTTGCCCCAGCGCCTCCTGGACCATCCCCAGGAATACCGGTTCTTTCAGGCGGCGCGGCTTCTGCAGTTGCTCCAGCCGGATCGCGCGCCCGTCGGGCGCTTCGAAGACCCGTCCTCGGAAGCCGTGCGGTTCTCCGCCCATCAAACGCTTGGCTATCCCGCCAGCGAGATCCAGTCCCTCGACGCGCCCGAGTCCGGCCAGCCCAGAATGGCAGTGAACTTCCTGGGCGTCACAGGGCCCGTCGGCGAATTGCCCGTCACCTACACCGCCTATGTGACCGAACGCCTGCGCGCCGGCGACCGGACCGCCGCCGAGTTCTTCGACCTGTTCAACCACCGCCTCACTTCGCTCTTCTACCGCGGTTGGGAGAAGTACCGCTTCCAGGTTCCCTACGAACGGGGAGAGGAGTCCGGTCTCAGTGATACCCTCCTCCACTTCGTCGGTTTGGGTACCCCGAGGCTTCAGGACCGCCAGGATATCCCGGACGAGGCCCTAAAATATTACGCCGGACTGCTCTCCCAGCAGCCTCGCTCCGCTATCGCCATGCAGCAAATCCTGACTGATTACTTCGATGTGCCCGTCGAAGTCGTCCAGTTCGTCGGCTCCTGGCGCAAGCTGGATCCGGGCAGTCTGTGCCTGCTCGACGACGACCCGGATGCGGTGCCAGCTGCCCGCCTGGGCCAGGGTGCCGTGGCCGGTGATGACGTCTGGGACCAGCAATCCACCCTGAGATTGCGCATTGGTCCGCTTACCCTCGACCGCTATCGCGAATTCCTGCCCGACGGTGCGGCATTCCCCGCTCTCCGGGCCCTCTCCCGTTTTATCAGCCGGGATGAGTATGATTTCGAAGTACAGCTCGTTCTAAAGCGCGAGGAGGCCCCGGGCTGCCAGTTAGGAGCCGAGGGGGAGGTCGCGCCCCAGCTTAGTTGGCTGAGCTGGATCAAATCAAAGCCAATGGATCGGGACCCTGACGACACGGTCTACCGGTTATGGGAGGTTGCTTAACAGATGGCCGCTAATCTTAAGTCGCTTGTCAGCAAGCTAAATGACACCGCCCGACAGACCCTGGAGTCCGCCGCCGGACTCTGCGTGGCGCGTACTCACTACAACGTCGAAATCGAGCACTTCCTGCTTCGGCTTCTCGATAACTCAGATGGCGACAGCAGTCGCATCTTCCACCACTTCGGGCTCGACCCTTCCCGCCTCGACGCGGAGTTGAACAAAGCCCTGGACCGCTTTAAACGCGGCAACGGGCGTACGCCTGCCTTCAGCGAGTCGATCATCCAGATGTTCAGTGATGGCTGGACACTCGGTTCCCTGGATTACGGCGCTACCTCGATCCGCACCGGTTTCACTGTCCTGGCGCTGACGCAGAACGAGGCGTTGTGGCGGATGGCCCGTGAATCCAGCCGCGAACTTGGCCGCATCCAGCCGGATCAGTTGAAGAGCGAACTCATGGGGATCATCGCCGGCTCCATTGAGGACGCGGACGGTGCCGAGGCTGCCGAGGAAGGTGGTACCCCCGCTCCCGCCCGCAAGATCGGCGGCAAGACGCCCAACCTCGACCAGTTCACCGTCAATCTGACCGAACACGCCAAAGCCGGCAAGATCGACACGGTCCTCGGCCGCGACACTGAAATCCGCCAGTTGGTCGACATCCTGATGCGCCGCCGGCAGAACAACCCCATCCTCACCGGTGAAGCCGGCGTCGGCAAGACCGCTGTTGTGGAGGGATTTGCGACTCGTGTAGCGAATGGCGATGTGCCCCCGGCCCTGCGCAATGTCACGGTCCGTACTCTCGACCTCGCACTTCTTCAGGCCGGTGCGGGTGTCAAGGGCGAGTTCGAAAACCGGCTGAAGGGTCTCATCGAGGAAGTGAAGTCCTCTGCGACGCCCATCATCCTGTTCATCGACGAAGCCCACACCATGATCGGCGCCGGTGGACAGGCCGGCCAGAACGATGCCGCCAACCTGCTGAAACCCGCCCTCGCCCGCGGCGAGCTCCGCACCATTGCCGCCACCACCTGGTCTGAGTACAAGAAATACTTCGAGAAGGACCCCGCCCTGGCTCGCCGTTTCCAGGTCGTCAAGGTGGAAGAACCCACAGAGGACGTCTGCTGCACCATGCTGCGCGGGATCGTGACCTCCCTCGAAAAGCACCACAACGTACGCATCCTCGACGAAGCGGTGAACTCGGCCGTCCGCCTCTCCCACCGCTACCTCGCCGGCCGCCAGTTGCCCGATAAGGCCGTCAGCATCCTCGACACCGCCTGTGCCCGTCTCGCCCTGGGGCAGAATTCCACGCCTCCAGCCATCGAAGACGCCACCCGCGAGCTCGACGATCTCGCCGTCCAGCAGCGCGTCCTCGATCGCGAAGTTGCGGTCGGTGCCGATCACTCGGAACGCCTCGCCAAGATCGCCGAACGCAAGCAGAAGGTGGAAGCGGAACTGGCCAGATTGCAGGAACGCTGGACCAAGGAGAGCGGGCTTGTTCTGAAGGTCCGGGAACTGCGCCAGGCCATCGAAACCGCCACGCCCGGCTCCGACGTCTCCGCCCAGCGCGCCGAACTCGACAAACTCTCGGCCGAAGTCGCTGAACTCCAGGGCGAGACGCCGCTCACCCGCGCCTGCGTGGACGCCCAGATCGTCAGCGAAGTGCTGGCCGCCTGGACCGGTATTCCTGTCGGCAAGATGCTCAAGGACGAGATCCAGACCACGCTGAACCTCGCCAGCCTCATGGGCCAGCGCGTCATCGGCCAGGACACCGCCCTCGATGTCATCGCCCAGCGCCTGCTTACGTCCAAAGCCTCCATGGACGATCCGAATCGCCCCATCGGCGTCTTCATGCTGATCGGACCCAGCGGCGTCGGCAAGACCGAAACCGCGCTGGCCCTGGCCGACCTGTTCTATGGCGGTGAGAAGAGCCTCATCACCATCAACATGTCGGAGTTCCAGGAATCGCATACGGTGTCCACCCTCAAGGGCTCGCCGCCCGGATATGTGGGCTACGGCGAGGGCGGCGTCCTCACGGAAGCCGTGCGCCGCAGGCCTTACTCCGTCGTCCTGCTCGACGAAGTGGAGAAGGCGCACCCAGACGTGCTGGAACTCTTCTATCAGGTGTTCGACAAGGGGCACATGGAAGATGGCGAAGGTCGCGAAATCGACTTCAAGAACACCATCATCCTGCTCACGTCCAACGCCTGCACCGACACGCTGATGAAGCTCGTCGCCGATCCGGAAACCGCGCCTTCCCCCACCGGGCTGATTAAGGCGATGAAGCCGGAACTCGACAAGATCTTCAAACCCGCCTTCCTCGGCCGCATGGGCCTCATCCCGTACTACCCGGTTCGCGACGAGGCGCTGAAGTCCATCATCCGGCTCAAGGTCGGCAAGGTGCAGAAGCGCATTCTCGAGAACCATCGCATCCCGCTCTCCTACGACGAAGCCGTAGTGGACGAGATCGCCAATCGCTGTACCGAAGTGGAAAGCGGCGCCCGCAATATCGACAACATTCTCGGCAATACCGTACTGCCCGAGATCTCGAGGGTCCTGCTGACCGAATTCGCGGAAGGCCGCCGTCCCGCTTCCTTCCAGATCGCCGTCGGTGAGGGTGGGCAGTTCGTCTACACTTCAACGCCCAGCTAAACCAAACCGGGTGGTCGGAGGCATTGTGTATGGGGGATTTGAAGCAGGCGAACCGCTTTCTTCAACTGGATACGCCTCTCGGGGAAGACCGGCTGCTGCTCAAGTCGTTCGAGGGTACCGAAGAGATGTCCGGGCTGTTTCGCTATCAGCTCGAGATGGTCTCCGAGGAGAATGACCTGGATCTCGATCAACTTGTCGGCAAGCCGGTCAGCTTCGGCGTGCGGCTTCGGGACAAGAAAGAGTTCCGGTGGTGGAATGGGGTCGTCAGCAAGGCCTGGCACTATCCTGATGAGGACAGGTTGGTGCACTACGGCGCGGAGGTCGTGCCGTGGTTCTGGTTCCTCACCCGTTCCACCGACTGCTTCATCCGCCAGCGGATTGAGGTGAAAGACGTCCTCAAGGACGTCTTTCGCCGCTACGGCTTCAGCCAGTACTCAGATCAGGTCAAACGGCCACACACCCCGTGGCCCTATCTCACCCAATATCGGGAAACGCACTTTGCATTCCTCAGCCGGCTCATGGAGGAAGAAGGAATCTACTATTTCTTCCAGCATGAGAAGGGCAAGCACACGATGGTGTTTACGGACGACAACGCCGTGCATCAGCCCTGCCCGCACCAGTCGCGCATGAAGTTTCAGACCAATCGGGGGCCTGGCATCTTCCATGCCGAGGACTCCATCTATCATTGGGAATTCCACAGCCAGTTCGAATCCGGAAAATATACCCACGCGGAGTGGAATTTCCTGACCCCCGACATCAGCCTCAGTTCCGAGGTGCCCGCCAGGACCAGGAAGGCCGCGGTCAAGCAATACGAGATCTACGACTACCCCGGCGAGTACGAAGAGCGTCCGGAAGGCGACAGTTGGGCCACCACGCGCATGGAAGAGCAGGAAGTCGACGACGAGTTCTGCAAGGGTTCCGGAGACAGCCGCGCCCTGACGCCGGGCTTCAAGTTCGAACTCTTCGGACACGATCGTAAGGATCAGAACCGGCAGTATGTCATCACGGAGATCAAGCACAGTGCCGAGGAAGGCAGCTTCTTTGCCGGGGACCTCAACGGGCCGGGCCGCTATACCAATTCCTTCAAGTGCATTCCGGCCACCGTCCAATACCGCCCCAAACGCAAAACGCCCAAGCACATCATGCGCGGCGTCCAGACGGCAATTGTCGTCGGGCCCAGGCCGGAAGAGATCCATACCGATGAACACGGGCAGGTGAAAGTCCAGTTCCACTGGGATCGTGAACAAAACAAGAAGGACGAAGACCGCTCCTGTTTCATGCGGGTCGCCCAGCCTTGGGCCGGAAAGAACTGGGGCGGCATGTTCCTCCCGCGTGTCGGCCAGGAGGTGCTCGTGGACTTCCTGGAAGGCGATCCGGATCGTCCCATCATCGTCGGCCGCGTCTACAACGCAACCCAAAAGCCACCATGGGAATTGCCCAGGAACAAAAACTGGAGCGGCTTTAAGTCCCGTTCCACCCGCGAAGGCACCGCCGACAACTACAACGAACTCCGCTTCGACGACACAAAAGGGAAGGAAGAGTTCCTCCTTCATGCCGAGCGTGACATGACCATCACGGTCGAACACGATACGAAGGAACACGTGGAGAACAATCGCTTCCTCACGGTCGATGGCATTCAGAGTGAGGAGGTCAAAAAGGACCTCCACTCTCACGTGGAAGGCGAGCGCCGCGAGCAGGTTGGGATGAATCTTTCTCTCACCGTGGGCGGGCAGGCGCATCAAAAGGCGGACAAGCTCTACACTCTCGAATCCGGCGGCGAGATCCATCTCAAGGCGAAAGGCCGAATCGTGTTGGATGCGGGGGCAGGCATCACCTTTCTGGGCCAGGGCGGCGCGTCATACATCGATGTCACACCGGCCGGGATTGTCATCCAGGGCCCGATGGTCTACCTTAATTGCGGAATGCCCAATGCGGGCCTCGGCATCCCCTCTATGCCCGAACTGCCCATCAAACCCGGAGATCTCATGCAGGGCGGCCTCACCGGGCTCACTGGCCCTCTGATCGGTGCTGCAACGGGAACTCTGGGCGGCCCGCTGAGTGGGGTCGCCGGGCTGGCTTCTCCCTCGGCTGGGTCGGCTCCTTCTCAACTGGGGGGAGCCAGAAGCGGACCCGCGGGCGGATCCACCGCTGCCCCTGCGGCAACCGCCCCCGCGAGTCCCTCGACCGGGTCAGCCGCCGCCGGCACGCCAGGCTCTCCGTCCGGAACGGCCCCTGCTGGCGAGGTCTTTCTGCCTGCCGCTTCTCAGCCGGTTGCCCGCCCCGATCCCCGGCCCAGGTCTGCCTCGAAGGAGGGTGAAGACCCGGTGCGCTAGATCCGCTAAACCGTAGGGGCGGAGATTCGTCACTGCTCCGCAACCCCATCCGGCAGCTGTCCGTCCGACCAAATGGCTCCGCCAGTCACCCGGGGCCCTTGCCCCGCGCCGTGTGTGCGAGGTGGAAACACTGGAGATTACGCTGTAGATTGTTATGGTACTCTGACCGAATCCGTAACCTGAAGGAGAGGTGCGATGCATCCCCCGGAGTCCGGCCGCTCCCGTTATGAATTGCGGGAAGTCCTCGGACGTGGCGGCATGGGCGTGGTCTACAAGGCGTACGACACCCTCATGCACCGCGAGGTGGCCCTAAAAACCATTCTCGACGTTCAGAGCAAAGCAGCTCTTGACCTGTTCTACCGCGAGTGGGGCCTTCAGGCCTCGATTACGCATCCGAACATCGCCGAGATTTACGACATTGGTGAGATGCAGCACGAAGGCGCGGTTCGCCCCTACTTCGTGATGCCTCTCCTGCCGGGCACTACGCTCTCCGAACTCATCCGGACCTCCAGCGGACGCCTCACCATCGATCGCGCCCTGGGCATGCTCGTCCAGGTCTGCCGGGGTCTCCAGGCCGCCCACGACCGCGGCCTGATTCACCGCGACCTGAAGCCGAGCAATGTCTTCGTCCTCGAGGACGACTCCGTCCGCATCATCGACTTCGGCATCGCTCACGTAGAAACCTCTGCCCAGACCAGCATCCGCGGCACTCTCGCCTATATGGCGCCCGAGTTGCTCCAGATGAAACCGGCCAGCGTGGCCAGCGACATCTTCGCACTCGGTGTCCTGAGTTACGAATCGCTCACCCGCCGCCGGCCCTTCGACGGAAACACCGACGCGGAACTCTCCCGCGCCCTGTTGTACGACAGCCCCGCGCCCATCTCGGAGCTTGTGCAGGGTGTGCCATTGAATGTCTCCCGCGCTATCCACAAGGCGATGGCCAAACAGCCCTGGCACCGCTACGCCAGCGCCCGTGAATACGGCGAAACCCTGATTAAAGCCCAACGCGGTGAGCACATCGATTTCTTCGACTCCGCAAAGGTCCTGCCCCGCGTCGAGCGCGCCTCCCGTGCCTTCGAGCGCGGCGAATATCAGGTCGCCACCGAGATCCTCAACGAACTTGAATGCGAAGGCCACATCGAGCAGGAGATCCTGCTGCTACGCCGGCAGGTGGAGCAAACCCAGCGCCAGTTGACGGTCCGTGGTTTTCTCGATAGCGCCCGCCGCTTCACTGAGGAGGAAGAGTTTGCGCTCGCTCTGCGCAAAGTGCAGGAAGCGCTCGATCTCGACCCTGAGAATACCGACGCCCAGGCGCTGCGCAATGAAGTGGAGAAGCAGCGCCGGGCGAAGAAAATGGAGGAATGGGCCGCGCTGGCGAAGAAGCATCTCGAAAACAATGCCTTCGCCCATGCCCGCACCGCCCTGCAAAGCCTGCTGGAACTCCGGCCCAATGAGCCCAGCGCGCTTGCCTTGCTGGCGGAGATCCAGCGTAAGGAACAGGAGTTCGAGAAGGTCCGGCAGGAAAAGAGCCGCCTCGTAGCCAGCGCCCGCGACGCCTGGCAGCGCGGTGAAGTCACCAGCGCCCTGAACAACCTGGAGAAATGGGTAAACCTCGACGGCCAGGCGCCAGAAACCGATGCCGAGCGCATGCTTTCCCTGCAAAGCTTCTACAAGCAGGTGCGCGGTGAGCATGAAGCGCTCAAGAGTTCCTACGACAAAGCCCGGCAATTGCTGTCGGAAGGCGATCACGCCGGATCCCTCGCCATCTGCAACCAGTATCTGGCGAAGTATCCCGGCCACGCCCTCTTCCAGGCTTTGAAATTCGACGTCGACGAACGGCAGCGCCAGAACCTCTCCGCCTACATCGCGGAAACTGACCGTCGTGTCGACAACGAACCCGATCTCGACCGTCGCGTAGCCATTCTTGAGGAGGCGCTCCGCCAGCATCCTGGCGAGAGCCACTTCGAGCGGGCCCTCAAGCTGACCCGGGATAAACGGGATCTCGTTTCCAGTGTGGCTTCCCGGGCCCGCCTCCACGAAGACGAGGGCCGATTCGGCGAAGCGCTGGATCAGTGGTCCGTCCTGCGGGCGATCCACCCGTCGTTTCCCGGTCTGGAATACGAAATCGACCGCGTTCAGAAGCGCCGCGACGCCCAGGCCCGGGCGGATGCCCGCTCGGCTTGGATCCGCCAGATCGACACTCACATCGAAGCTCGCGATTACGCCAAGGCGGCTGCCTCCGCCACCCAGGCGCTGGCGGAGTTTCCCGGCGACCCGGAACTCATCGAGCTCCGCAAAATGGCGGGCGAGAAACAGTCCCAGATTGGTCTCGCGATTTCCCTCCTCGATCAGGCCCGGGCGGCCGCCACGGAAGGGCAGGCGGATGCCGCGCTGGAGCTGCTTCGCAAGGCCTATCAGGCCGACTCGGGCAACCAGATGATCCGGTCCGCCCTCGTCAACACCCTCGCCCTCCAGGCCAAGACCGTTGCCGAGACCGATCCCGGTGCCGCCGATGACCTCGTCGGTCAGATTCTTCAGATCGACCCCGGCCACACGATCGGTCTGAACCTACGCGCCTTGCGGTCCGACAAAAAGAAGGAAGAGTTTATTGCCTGGTGTACCGCGCAGGCTCGCAAGCTGCAGTCGGCCGGCGATCTGGACGGCGCCATCGTCATTGTCCAGGAGGGCTTGTCGAAATACCCGAACGACGCCCGCCTGAATCAGCTGTACACCACCCTGGATCGCAACCAGGGCGGCAGCCGCAAAGTCCCGTCTCCGCCGCCGTTGCCCGATTCTGCGGCCACACCTCCGGGACCTTCTCATCCTCCCAGCGTCCCTCAACCCCCGACATGGGCGCCGCAGATGCATACCGAAGCCCCGACGGCGCAGCCACCTGCCGCCGGACCCTCGTCCGGGCACACGGTCGTTCCTCCTCCGCCCGGTACGCCTGCGCCTCCACCTCCGTCGGTGAAGGTCCCGCCGCCGCCTCCGCCCTTACACGGATCCGCGGCTCCTTCTTCCACTCCGCCCACGGAACGTCCTTCCGGCGGGCATACCATCATCCCGCCCCCTCCCGCCGCACCACCCACCGTGCCGCCTTCGGGCCTGCCGTCTCAGGCTCCGCCGCCCCCTCCCGCCAAGCCGTCCTCGCTCGCGACGTTGGTGAATAGTTCCAGGACCATCCGCTATGGCCTCGTCGGTGCCGCTGCCCTGATCCTCATTGCCAGCGTTGTCGCCATTTTCAAGAAAGCCCAGCCGGAAGGACCCGTACTCGTCAAGGTCGAAGTCCGCACAACACCCCAGGGCGCGAAGATCTCCATCAGCGACCAGGATCGCGGGACCTCCAATCTCAAACTGGATCTGCCGCCGGGCGAGTACCGCGCTGCCGCCGAGTTGGAGGGCTTTCAGCCTACGTTCAGCACGTTTACCGTTCGTCCCGGTGCGCCCATCGTTGTCGACCTGACGCTCCAGCCGTGGAAGCCCGCCGTCCGCATCGTCAGCGAGGCGGAGGTAACTCAGGCCACCCTGTCGGGTCAGGCGATGAACCCCGGCGCCCCCGGCGAATACGCCGCTGATTCCCTGGGGGAAGGCGCCTACCAGTTGCGAATTGTATCCCCCAAGGGCGAAGTGAGCGCAGGAGTTCAGCTTTCGCCCCGCGCGGTTGCCACGCTTTCCGGTCCAATCCAGGTGAAGAATCTGGGGCTGATGCTCGTGAACCAATATCTTGACCGCGTGGTGATCTATTACAGCGATCCGGCCAGCAAGGTGAGTCTGGACGGCCAGCCCGCCCAGCCCGTACCTCTCGATGGTCTCTCCATCGCTGGCGTCAAACCCGGAGCCCACACCGTGAATGTGGAGGTCGGCACCACCACCCGCACGCTCACGTTCACCATGGCCCAAACCCCCATCGTGCAGGCGTTCGTCCTTGGCAGGGCGGAAGCCGACATGGGTACCATCCTGGTCAAGACCGGTGAAGATAACGTGGGCGTTACCGTCAATGGCTACCCGCATTATCTGAAGACCCGCCAGGGACAGGTCCGGCTGGTGAGCATCAAACCGGGCAACTACAAGATCGGAATCTCCAAGGACGGGTTTGAAGTGCCGCCTCCGCAGGACATAGAGGTGAAGAAAGGCGCGGAAACCGTCGTCGACTTCAAGATGAAGCAGATTGCCAAACTCGCCACGGTGAAAATCCAAGGCTCGCCTGGCGCTCAACTCTTCATCGACGGGCAGGCCGCCGGCTCCATGGCGCCCGATGGTACTTTCTCCGTGGACGTTTCTCCAGGCACTCACACCTTCGAACTGCACCGCGGAGCCGCAAAGTCCAAGCCCGTCAGCCGCGAATTCAAGCCCGGAGAAACCGCCCAGGTGGTAGTGGACCTCCCGGCCCAGCAGGCGAACGGTTCAGTTCGTTTCGAAATCACTCCGGCGGACGCCGCGCTCACTATCCGCCGCGCAAACGAACCCGAATCCCAGGCGAAGCCGGTCACCCAGAACCCGCTATCCCTACCCGAAGGCTCCTATATCGTCTTCGCCTCTTCGCCCAAGCACACCTCCTCGGTAGTAAACCTCAATGTCCAGAGTGGAGTGAGCCAAACGCTCACCCTCGCATTGCGCGGTTTGGATGATCGTCTGACGAAGAAAGCGGAGACCCATGGCATCGGCGACTTCGACGATCCCAACGGTTGGTCCAACGAAGGCGAGTGGAATGTCCGGAAGGGCGGGAAATTTGTCACTTACCGGCTGCCTAACACGGCGGGTGTGTTCCAGTTCCAGATCCAGCAGCGCAAAGGCAAGCGTCTGCAATGGTTCCTGCACTATGCCGATGCCCGCAACCACGTCCTGTTCCGGCTGGACAAAACCAGCTTCTCGCGGGTTCTGGTGGCCAATGGCAAATCGACCGACCAGGCGAGAGTCGAGCACCATCTGCGGGATACCAACATCTTTGATGTGCGGATCACCGTCGATTCCGATCGAATCGTCCACGAATTGCGCAACGGCGACCGTTGGGTAGTTGTGGATTCCTACAGCGAGAAGGGAGTGGATCTGGCAGCGGGCAAGTTCGGCTTCTATGTCCCCGAGAGTCTCATCCCAGGGCACGATGAATACGGATTGAAGAAGTTTACGATGGTGACGAAACCGCGCTGAGTGTCAGCCTAATCGGTTCCGCACGAGGCCGGGAATATCAGGCACAACAGGCGGCGAGCCACGGGCAGTCGCTTGGCTTTCACCGCATGCCCGGCCATCTCGCTGTCCTGGATTTGTGCGCCGCTTTCCCTCATTCGGTTCAACAGTTTGCGGCCGGCATCATCCACTTCGGTCAGACCGGTAATATCCACGACTAGTTCCTTCTTGCCCAGAATGGACTGCGCCGTCTGCCAGCTGCACTCCAGTTGGCGCGTGGACCGCTCGTCGAGAGGTCCTCTGAGCTGAAAACGGAAACAGGCGCGTTCGTCGTGTTGGTAGATCGTCAACGCTTCCATGGTTCTTTAGATTTAGACGCGTTCACATGGGAGGACGTTGCAATTCCTCATCGGATCCTTTTGACCTGCCTTCTCCATCAAGTCAGTGGGCTTTGGTGGGAGGAACGGCTCTATTCGATCGGACTCTCCAGCTCTTCGCTGGCGCTTGCCGTCAGCACAGGCTGTTCGCGGCGTTTCCAGTGGCTGATTCCCTGGTAGGCCAGATAGTAGAGATTCCCGCGAATGATGGCGTGGCGATTCTCGAGGACAAATCGCCGCAGAAGCCGCGCAGAGGGCCGAATCCGCTCCGGCGGAATCTGCGATGCGGCCGCGAGGTCTACTGTCGGCGTGCAGCTCTTGATCCGGACCACCGCCATCCGCCCGTCAGTCGAGATCCGGCCATAGGGCTCGTCGGAGAAATCCGGCCGGTCGATCAGGTCGCTATCCTCCACGCACCCGGCGAAACTCAGATCCTCCACCACCTTGCGGCGCTCCTTGTCGATGAAAGGATCAATGCGGTGAGTGTAGGACATGCCCGCGGCCCGAACCTTGATTCCAGTGTCGTGCGTGGCCGCGGCCACCCAAACTTCGCGGCCTTCATACTGGTCGGGCTGCTTCCAGACTCGGATATGGTGCCGCTTGGCGATCGTATTCAGCGAGCGCTGAAAAACCAAGTCTGGCGGACGTCCCTGCAGTTGCAGCAGCGAGACCGGCGCCGTAGGGTACGCATCCTGGGTGGTCATGGCCCTGTAGCCGCGCAGAACCGTTTGCGGCGCCATGGTGTCGGCCGTGTACCAGCCTGATTTCTGGAAGGCTTGCTCCAGTTCTTCACGAGAACCAACAAACAACAGATTCGTAATGTCAGCCGTCTTGCCGCTGGTGCCGCGCGTGGTGAGCAGCGGCTGGGCCGCCGCCAGCGATACGAGCTCAGCCGGTGGTGCAGGCAGTAGGGATGGCGGAACCGCGGGTAGGGGCTGGAATCTGGTCCTCGTGGTCAAGACAAGGTCGGCTCCCGCCGGCAGGTGGATCTCCGGCTCAGGAAACCGCACCAGCAGCATCCGCAATCCTGCAATCGCCGGAGCCATGGCGGGGTGGAAGTTCGATTGAAGCCAGGTGAAGTGCGCTATGCCGGAAAATCCGATGGAGGCCCGGCCGAACATGGAAAGATCCGGGCGGCGCCACATGCCCAACAGCAACCCGGGCGGCCCGCTGGTCGCCAGAATGCCCTTGATGCGCCCGTTCTCCAGTACCTGCTCGCGCGCGTTATCCACCTCAGTCAATCGGGCGGAAAACGGCTGCTTCTCTCCGCCAGGTGGCTGCCACTGGAGGAATTCCAGTTGCATGGAGGCCCGCTCATGGATGAAGCCCCGTCCGACTTTCGTTGTCTTTGCGACTCGCCCGTAAACGATGCTGTTGCGGGGCATCAGCATCCGGCCGTCCTGCTCCACCGGAGCGACAACAATCGCCTGGAACTCATCACCTGGCTTGGAGGAATAGGTAGAGAGCGGCGACAGCAGCCGGACTGTGACCACGGTCCCTGAACTTGTCGGAAGAGTATTGAATGCGCGTGCGTTTGCTAGTTCCGGTGCCAACAGCAAAACCCAAACGCAAACAGCGGCGGCCCTGCAGGCCAGAACCATGAGAAAGCTAACCACGGCTGATTCTCCGGCTGATTCCGATTGCCACAAAACTCACAAGGATACTCGCGGCGCCGTCCACTGCATAGTGATAGCGCCCATAGACCGTTGCAGTGGTGATCAGCACCGCCATGGCCAGCAGCAACCGGCCGACCCACGGTTTCTCCGGCAGTGCGTACCGCATGCTCAGGGCACAGGAAAAGGCCGTAGCCACGTGGCCGCTGGGAAACACGCCTGTATGGATGTCCCCCCACGACAGGACCCACAGATTGAAGCGCCTGAAGACCGTGTCCACCGACGGCAGGTCCAGTTGCGGAAATTCAATGCGCGGCGATGCCGACGGGAAGACCGGCAACAGCGCATACACCAGCAGTGTGCTCAGAAGGTAGGGGAAGAGGAACTCATCCACCCTGCGGCGGCGCCGGTACAGGTACAGCGCGGCGATCGAGAGCGGCGGAATGGAATACAGCAGTGAGTAGGCGAGTTCCAGAATCGACGGAACCAGGCGGCCCTGGCTCTCGATCGCGCTCCGCAGCGACCAGTTGTGCAGCAGGACCCGATCCCACTGGAGCCAGGTTGTCTCCAGCCCGATCAACGTGTGCGGCGCGGTGAACCAGCCCATTTGCCAGTACGCCAGCAGAACCAGCGGCGCCGGCGCCCAGTCACGTGCGATGTCCAGAGACTTCCGTCCGCTCGCGGAGGCGGCGCAACCCAATGCCCAAACGGCCACGGGCGCTCCATAGGAAACGAATCGCTGGGATGGCGTCAGTTCAAACCGGAAGGCCAGTACGGCGGTGTATAGGAAGAAGAGAACCAGCAGCCATTCGCTGGGACGAATGGACGCAAGCGAGTCGCCCCAAATCGCTGGGGCGGCATTAGCCGTGCCCGTTTCTGTGAGACTGCGCTGGCCAGTCCCGTTCATCCCAATTTCTGGTTGCATCGCCAGACTGCTTGGCTCTTGCCCTTGCCCTACATCCCCTACCCCGTTACGTGGAAGAGGAATGGACTATTCACGGTACTCTATCAGAGCGCATGCCCCAATGGGGTAGTTTTTCGCTCACCTTAGTCAAATTTAACGATGCCTGGCTCTGGCTGGTACTCCCACTGAACGCTGTTCTTTATGCCTGTTTGCAGGGGTGGACCCGTCGATTGATGGGTTCGCTTGGACGCCCCGGACCCGCCGTTTTCGACGTTCCTCACCTCGATTGCTGTATTGTTGGAGTAAGGCCGTGCGCCTCCAATTCGAGACACGCGTTGCCCTCCCCGAATTGAGCTCATTGCATGCCGAGAAACCTTGAAGAAGTTGCCAAACTGGCAGGGGTCTCCACCTCCACCGTATCCCGCGTACTGAACAACGTCAGTGTGGTGAAAACATCCACGCGCACACGTGTGCTGAAGGCGGTGGCCCAGCTCAATTACCACCCGAATCTCCACGCACGAACCCTGGCGGGCGGCAAGAGCCGAACCATCGGCATGATCGCCTCCAACATGGAGAACCCCTTCTTCTTCGATGTGTTCAAGGCGCTCGAAGCGCAGGCGCAGGCCGGCGGGTACGAAGTGGTGGTGGCTAATACCGATTACGACCCCGAGCACCTCGTCAGCAGCATCCGGCTCATGATCGGCCGGCGCGTGGCCGGCCTCGCCGTCGTTGTTTCCGAGATGGATCAGGAACTCATCCAGGAGTTGGCGCAATCGCAGATTCCCTGTGTCTTTTATGACGTCGGTTCGGCCCGCCGCAATATCACGAACATTCGCGTGGACTACCGCAAGGGTGTGGAAAGAATCGTCGAGTACCTCTACGACCTCGGGCATCGCCGGCTTGCTTTCATCGGCCACCACTCCGGGCTGGGACCCACCAGCGAGCGCGAAAAGGCATTCGTCGCCTCGGTGTCCCGCCATGGCAACGACGTAGAATGGCGTACGGTTGTGGACCGTGACGGTCTGGATGGCGGCCGCAATGCGACACGGGAGCTTCTGGATGGCGGTTTTCAGCCCAGCGCCATCAT
This sequence comes from Acidobacteriota bacterium, assembly GCA_017307505.1. GTDB lineage: Bacteria > Acidobacteriota > Terriglobia > Bryobacterales > Bryobacteraceae > Paludibaculum. The sequence continues at coordinate 117,013 of JAFKEE010000037.1, forward strand.
CTGTGTGAACGATTTCATGGCCGTGGGCGTACTGCGCGAATTGCGCGAGCGCGGCCTTTCCGTGCCCGGCGATGTCTCCGTCACCGGTTTTGACAACATCAAGCTCTCTGAATACAGCGCTCCGCCGCTCACCACCGCTCACATTCCCCGCGCGAGAATCGGAGAACTGGCGTTCACCGCCCTCATTCAAAATGACGAAGCAGTCATGCCGGCCGGGCGCGAAGTAGTGATTGAGCCGGAACTCGTGCTGCGCGGCTCCACGGGGCCCGCCGGACGCGGCGCGGCCAAGCGAAAAGTCTCCTGACCGGAGCTTCCCGTAACTGCCGTTAGATACTGGCCTTCAGGATTCGCAGGCTGCGCAGGGCCTCGCGGGCGACGGCCGGGTCTTCGTCCTTCGTCAGAGCTTCCAGGGTGGGCACTACATCTGCCGATCGGGTGGAGGAAAGAGCCTGCGCGATCCCGGTCTTCTCGTCCGGCGTCGAATTCGCTTGGATCGCACCGATAATGGCCTTCCGGGCTCCTGGCTGCTTCAAGGCGAGTTCGCTCAGAAACGGCAGAGCGACGTTGCGCCATGCCCGCTGATTCAGGTTGTTGATCAGGAAGCCCAGCGGATTCAGGCTGCTCGTATCCGTATCGCCCAGCATGGCCAGGGCGAAAGCCTCAGAGAGCCGGGGCGCGGTCTTCTTCTCTCCGGACCAGGCCTTTTCCAAAGCTGGCCGGTCCTCGGGCGTGGCCAACCGGCCCAGTCCTTCCGCCGCCCCCCCGCGTACATCGTCGTCCTTGTCGCCAAGCAATTCCATGAAGAGACCGTGGTTCGCTGGTTCAGGAATCTGTGCCAGGGCGACGACTGCCGCGCGCCGGACCTTCTTGCTCTTCGTGTTGTCAAGAACTCGCTTCAGCTCCGGAATCGCTTCGCGTGGCCCCAGAATTCCAGCCGTTTCAATGGCCGCAAGTTGGACTTTCTCGTCCAGATCCCTCACCAGGAACACTACGTTGGGTCCCGCGGACCGGTCACGAATCTTCTGAATGGCGACCAGTGACTCGTACATCAGCCGGCTGTCCTTTGACCGCAGGGCGCCCGTCAGTGCCGGCAGACCCGCTTTGGCTCGCAGGATGCCCAGTGCGCGCGCGGCATTGGCGCGCGAGTCCATCGACGATCCGCCCGACACCAGCTTCGAAAGCGCGTCGGTGATCTCCGTCCGGATGGGCGTGTCCGGGTCGATCGCGTCGTCGTTGCCGTCCACCCACTTGCCCGCTACCATGTCCCCGGCGCGGCGCAGCGTGGCGGAAATGCCGTGCGCCACATAGCCGGGCAGGTAGAAATTGACGAGCCCATCCGTGGCACGAATCTGCACTTCCGGGTCATTGTCTCCGCACGCATCTGTCAGCGGCTCCAGGCTGCGTTGCGTCCCGATCTCCACCACCGCCTTTACCGCCTCACGGCGGACCTCAACGTCAATGTCCTTGAAGTACGGTGTGATCTTCGGGATAGCCGTCGAGCCCTGCTTCGCGTAGTCTCGAAGACCCTTGATCTTGAGCTTGTTCGTGTCCTTGTCCTGCCACCCGAACGAAGGGGCGCAGAGCATAACCAGCCCGGCGCCAAGCAGTTTCACGGACGAACTGACCGGCAATTTCATGGCAAATAGAACAACTAGCGAACGAACTCAACCTGGACCCGGTTGGGAATCAATCCCGCCTCGAATCCAAGGTCCAGCAGCTTCTGGGCTGCCTTGGGGATAACCTCGCCAGCGTCGACCGTGTAATGGTTGACGTACATTCCGACAAACTTCTCGGCCAGCGCCGGCTCCATGTCACGGGCAAACTGCATGGCGTAGTTCAACGACTCTTCGTGATTGTCCAGCGCGTACGTGATGCTGTCCCGCATCAGCCGGCTGCACTCCGTGCGGACGTCCTCGGGCAGTTTGCGGAGCAGGGCATTGGCGCCCAGCGGCAGCGGCAGGCCGTACGCCGCTTTGAACCACTTGCCCAGGTCGGTGATATTGTGGAACCCACCCTTGGAGTAGGTCAGCTGCGCTTCGTGGATCACCAGCGCGACATCCACCGTCCGTTCCCGCAGCGCATCCAGCACCTTATCGAACGGGACCACGACCGCCTCAAAATCGGGCTCCATGATCTTCAGCGTCAAATAGGCGGTGGTCAGCTTGCCGGGGATCGCGATCCGCTTGCCCTTCAGCTCATCGATGCTCATCGGAGCGTTCGAGACGAGCATCGGTCCGTAGCCATCCCCGATGGAGGAGCCGCTCGCCAGCAACATGTACTTATCGGCGACGTACGGATAGGCGTGATAAGAGATCGCCGTCAGGTCGTACACCCCCTCCATCGCCTTCCGGTTGAGCGACTCAATATCTTCCAGCACATGGCGGAACTGAACGAGGCGCGAGCGGATTTTGCGCGTTGCCAGCGCGTAGAACATGAACGCGTCGTCAGAGTCCGGGCTGTGCGCGCAAACGATTTCCAGCGGAGAAGAAGGCTGCATAGAGGGAGAAACCTTAAATATACCAGACGAGGCCCCCCGGGCAGTTCTCACTCAGACCAAAACATCAGCAATCACTGTCCGGACAGCGCTTTGAGCTCCGGGTGGACCAGTTTCATCAGTTCTATAAGTTCCTGATTCGCCGCGGCGGCGGTCACCAGATCACCCGCCTTTGCATTCTGTTCCACGCGCAGTGCACAGGCTCTCGCCCGCTCCGCGCCAAACTGGGCCAGCAGACCCTTCAACTGGTGAGCGGCGCCAAGGATGAGTTCTACCTTCGCCTGGTCGAATCCTGACTGCACAGTACCCATGAGCTGAGGGTACTCGTCCAGAAACAGTCCGGCCAACTCAGCCAGCAGCTCCGCGTCGCCGCCAACGCGCTCCAGGGCGGATTCCTGATCTAGTTCTTTCATCTGTCTCTCCCGTTCCACTGTGGGGGGCTCTCTTTCACTTTCGCGCTTTGACGGCGGATTGCCAAGAGCAAGCGCCTCAATCTTGCGAATGAGTTCCTGCATTCGGATTGGTTTGCTCAGATACGCATCCATCCCGGCTTCCAGGCAAAGCTCGGCATAGCCCGGCATGGCGTGTGCAGTCATGGCGATGATCGGCAGATGTGTCCCATTTTGAGACTCCTCGCTGCGAATCCAGCGCGTTGCCTCCAGCCCATCCAGATCCGGCATTTGCACGTCCATCAGCGCCACGTCATACGCCCCTCTCCGCGCCGCCTCCACTGCCTGACGCCCGGTGCTGACCAGCTCAGGGCGGTACCCCGCCTGCTCCAGCATCCTGACGACCAGCCGCTGGTTCACCGCGTTGTCTTCCGCCACCAGAATCTGGAATGGCTGGCTGCCGCGCGGCAGGCTTGGATCCGAAGCGGACCCCGTCTGATGCTGGCTCGTCGGGCCGGCATCGGCTGCCAGTGGGAATCCCACCGTGAAGGCGAAGGTACTACCGCCACTCTCGCGGCCGCTGACGAAGATCCGCCCGCCCATCAGGCTCACCAGCTGGTCGGAGATGGAGAGGCCCAGGCCTGTGCCCCCGCGCACGCGGGTGCTCGAGGGATCGCTCTGCACAAAGGCCTCGAAGATCGCCGCCCAATTGGACTCGTCGATACCGATGCCGGTGTCTTCCACGACAAAACGCAGCAGCGCGGGATTCGCCGGGCCGGGCAGCCGGTCGATCCGCAGGCGTACCGTGCCGCCATCGGTGAACTTGACGGCATTGCCTACCAGATTGATCAGAACCTGGCGCAGGCGTCCGCTGTCGCCGATCAACCGCTCCGGCACGTCCTCCGCGATCTGCCAAACCACTTCCAGCCCGCGGGATGCGCCCCGGTGCACAAGGGGCCGCATCAGGTTCTCCACCACGCGGCGGAATTCGAAAACGTCCGGATGCAACTCAATGCGGCCCGACTCCGCTTTCGACAGGTCGAGCAGGTCGTCCACCAGGCTCAGCAGCGACTCGGTGGACAACCGCACCAGTTGCAGGTATTCCTTCTGCTCGGCGGTGAGGTCAGTGGCCAGGGCCAGCTCCGTCATGCCGAGAATGCCGTTCATCGGGGTCCGGATCTCGTGGCTGATGTTGGCCAGAAATGTGCTCTTGGCCGCGCTGGCGGTCTCGGCGCTGTGGGCCACTTCCTTCGCCCACTGGGTTGTGCTTTCCAGGAACTCGTTCGTGGCTCGCAATTCCTGTTCCACCCGCACCCGCTCGGTGATATCCCGCAGTGCCATCAGCAGCAAGGTGGGCTGGCCCGTGCGATCCAGGAAGGAGTTCGTGATCTCCAGCCACAGGCGGCGTCCCGAGTTCAACTCGAATCCCCGCACAATGGCCGGACCCAGGGAACGGGAGCGGAAGGCCTCCTGGAACTTCAGCAGTTCCTCGTCCTCATGCCCGGGCCATTCCCGCCATGCCTGGGTAAACAGCCGCCCTTCCAACTCCTCCTTCGGCAGCCCCGCCAGGCGTCGGAAAGCGGGGTTGGCCGCAAAGATCTTGCCGGATTCCTCCACGAACACCATGGCATCGCCCGCACTCTCCCAGATCAACTGGAACTCCAGCGCCGCTTCCGCGCGGCGCCGCTCGGCCTCCAGTTGCCGGGTCAGGTCCGTGGCTGTGACGACAATGAACTCCGGCGTCCCCTCCTCATTGCGCAGCAGCGAGGCGGACCAGGAGATCTCCACGGTTCCACCCGGCCGGCGGTGGAGTGTGGCCAGGCCCTGTTGCGGACTCCCGCCCGCGGCCAGACGCTCCAGGCAGGCCCGGGCATTCTTGCTTTGGTTGGGGGCAATCAGATTTGCCAGCGTCTCGCCCGCCTTCACCTCGGACTCGTGGTAGCCCGTCAGCCGCTCACAGGCCCTGTTCCAGCGGATCAGCCGGCCTTTCATATCCAGCACTGCGATCAGCGCGCTGGTGGTGTCCAGAACCACTCGGGTGAAATCGCGCTCCCGGGCCAGCGCAAGTTCGATCCGCTTCTGGCTGGAGATATCCTGCCCCACGCCGAGCAATACCCGGCCCCAGTACGGCGAATCCATCAGGGTCTTTGTCAGCAGCAGCGTCCTGGCAGTGGAGGATCCGCTGCCGTCGACCTCTGTCTCCACCTGCATCGATTCGAATCCGCCCTCGAACACCCGCCGGTCTTCTGTCTCGATCGCGGCTGCCTTGTCGCTGGGCACAAAATCCAGATCCGTCCGGCCGATAATTCCTTCCAGCGGACGATTCACCCCGCGCCTCACCTGCGTATTGGCGAAGACGAACCGCGATGCCTGATCCTTTACGAACACCCACAGCGGCAGGGCATCCAGGAAGCGCTGAAGCTCCGTCCGGACCGCAAGCTCCGTGCGCTCACGCTGCTCACGCTGCCAGCGTCGCCACACAAGCCAGCCGATCCCGGAACCAACCAGGATGCCGGTTGTCACGATTAGGAAGATCGCGGGATCTTCAAATCTCAATCGAATGCCTCCCCCAATTCACCGCGAGCGCCACCAGAGAACTTCAAGTATGGGCCATGTTACAACACCTATCATGTTCTCTTCGTCAGGAAGTGGGGCATTTCCCATTCATCGGCCGGCCAGATATCTTCTGGACGTGCCGGAATCTGCGCCAAACCAGGCGCCCTTACTGGTAGTCGCTCTCCACGGCTACGCCATGAACCCCTCGGAAATGCTGGGATTCACGCGGGATTTGCTCGGCCCGTCCCCCGTGATTGCTTCCCTGGAAGGACCCAATTCTGTGTTTCTTGGTAAAGATCCGCGTGCAACCCGCTCAGGGTTTCACTGGGGCACACGAGAGACAGCGGATTTCCACGTTGATGTACATCACCAGATGGTCCAGGGGATGCTGGCCCTGCTCTCGGACCGATTCTCGGCGGGCCCGGAACGGTTGCTGCTGCTTGGCTACTCCCAGTCGGTGGGTCTGAATTACCGCTTTGTCGCCCGAAATCCGCGCGCGTTCGGCGGGCTCATTGCCCTGTGCGGTGGTATTCCCGGCAATTGGGACTCGCAGGGAGAGGCTCCGATTGGAACGGCAATCTTCCACCTGGCCAGGACAGAGGATGAGTTCTTTCCCGCCAGTGAAGCGCCGGCCGTGGAAGCCCGCCTGCGGCGGCGCGCGTCTGACGTCACGTTCCACCTGGAACCCGGCCGGCACCGGTTTCCGCTCAAGGCATCCAAGCCCGTCAGAGCCTGGATGGACCGCGTTTTCCAACCGGGACGGAGAAGCGAATAGGACAGCCGGCGAAACCGGCTCAGTAGCCGCTGGGCCAGGGCGCGTGGAAATGGGCGGTCAGGCGCTCAGGCTCCCGCATCAGTTCCTCGATGCCCGCTGAGGTTAAGGGGTTGCCGATGAGGTATCCCTGGACCATGTCGCAGCGCGCGGCACGCACCAGTTCCAATTCCCCTTCGGTCTCCACGCCCTCGGCTACTACTTCCAACCCGCGATGGTGCGCCAGTACCGTGATCGTATGCACCACAGGCAGGCTGCCGGAGGGTTTCGTGATCTCGCTCACAAACGTGCGGTCGACCTTGACCACATCCAGCGGCAACCGGTGCAGATAGGTGAGCGGCGAATAGCCCACGCCGAAGTCGTCGATCGCGATCCGCACACCCGCCGCGCGCAAATCGCGCATGCGGGCAGCCGATTCTTCAATGTCGCGCAGGATGGTGCCTTCCGTGACTTCCAGCTCCAGCGCATCCCCGTCCAGGCCTGTTTCGCGGAGCACGCCGCTCACCATCTCGACGAACTGCGGGCAGGAAAACTGTAGCGGCGAGACATTCACGGCGACTCGGGGTACAGCCAGCCCCTCCCGGCGCCACGCGGCCATCTGGCGGCAGGCCGACTCCAGGACCCATGCGCCGATGGGCGCAATCACCCCAATCTCTTCGGCCAGCCGGACGAAGGTCTCCGTCTGAACCCGGCCCAATTCCGGATGGTTCCAGACGAGCAGCGCTTCCAGGCCGCGAAGTTTCCCGTCGCGGTCCACCTGGGGTTGATACCGCAGCGATAGCTCGTTGTGCTCCAACGCCCGCCGCAGCGCCCCTTCCATCTGGTAGCGTTCTTCCGGCGGCAATCCATTCGGATTGGTAGCCCGCTCCATCACCCCCCCCCCGCGCGCCTTCGCCCGCGCCACGGCCAGGGACGCCTTACTCAGGAGCTTTGGGGCGGAACTGCCATCCTCCGGATACAAGCTCAATCCCACACTGGCGGACGCAAAGATCTCCCGCTCGTCAAGCGCGATCGGTGGTTCCAGGATATTCAGGATGGCCGCGCCGCTCAGCATGGCATCCCGCTCTTTCAGCCCTGGCAAAACAATCGCAAATTCATCGCCGCCCAGCCTGGCGATCGCCCCGTTGCCCGGCAGCCACCGGGACAGCCGCCCGGCCACTTCCCGCAGGATTCGATCGCCGGCTTCATACCCCAGCAGGTCGTTGATGTGCCGGAACCGGTCGATGCCCAGAACGCAAACTGTCAGGCTCTCGTCAGGCCGGGCCTGGATGGTCCGTGCCATCACGGTCTCCAGAGCCCCACCCCGCATCAGACCCGTCAGGGTGTCGCGGTCCACCGGGTCCGGCCTCTGCACCTGCTGTGTTGCTGCTCTCGCGGGCATGGCACTATTCTTAGTCAATTTGAGTAGTTTTCCTACAGAAAAATTGAACTAAATGAAGGACGTTTGTCCCACAGATCCTACCCGGTCTAGGCGGGTGGTTGCGGCTTGTGCCAGTCCTCCTGGGACTGGACATAGTGCGCGGCCTGTAGTAACGTATTTTCTCCGTTTGCCTTTGCAATCAGGCAGATACACTGAATGGCATGCTCACCATGCGGCCCCGGCAGGGCAAGTACCGGGAGCCCCGCAAGATCGGCCGCCGCTGCATGGGCCGTCATACGTCTTGTCCGTCCAGAGGTACTGGAGCCCCCACCCCCGGGTGAGTCCTCCTGTTCCACTGGATGCGCCGGCGCAATCAGCAGATCCAACGGTGCTATCAATTCATTCATGGCCTGCTGAATCTGCCTCCGCACCCGGGACGCAGTCAGGTATTGCACGGCGGGGAGTTCCAGGCCGGATCGCAATCCGTCTGCCTGACGGCGGTCCGAAAGCTGATCGATGGCCCCCGACGCGATCAAATCCGCGAACGCGGCCGAGCTTTCCGCCGCCTGGATCGTCCGCGCGGCAGATTCGAACGGGTAATCCGGCGGCCGCACCTCGACCAGCGTCGCCCCAGCCCGTTTCAGCAGGTCGAGCACTGCCCGCAACGGCGCGGCGGCCGCCCCTTCAAAATCCGGCGGAGCGAACCCAATCCGGAATGTGGACAACGGCGCCACATATTGAAGTGCGTAGTGGAACGACTTTCCGCTCGAGCCGGCGTCGCGGTCGTCTCCGCCGGCAACGGCGTGGAGGATATGGCCGCAATCATGGGCCGACCGGGCAATGATCCCGATCCGGTCCAGACTCCACGAGACCGGCACCGCGCCGAACCGGCTGACCAGGCCATACGTCGGCTTCAGGATCGTCAACCGGTGCGCACTGGCCGGCACCAGCAGCGAGCCTCCGGCCTCGACACCCAGGGCATAGGGGGTCAGCCCGTTTGCCACTGCCTCAACGGCTGCGCACGTCCTGAGCGGTGAAAGCCGTCCAGCGCCACCCAGTTCGCGGGCCTTGATCTTGGCTGTCAGCACGGCACCCGACTTGTTGAGCCGGTCCACGACCGCCGCGTTGGTATCGAACACCTGTTTCGCGAAAATCGGCGACCCCCAGGAAGTGGGGTGCCTCGCCACGCTCAGGGAGTCTTCGACGCAGAAGGGAACGCCCTGCAACGCGCCGCGGATCCGGTCTCGCTTCAATTCCCGATCCACGTCCCGTGCCCGCTGGCGGGACTCGTCCTTCAGGAGAAGAGCCCACGTCTGGCGGCCCTGCGACTGCATCCGTTCCAGAAAGGCCCGGGCCAGCTCTGCAGCCGTGAAGTCTTTTCTGAGAAGCCGCTGATTCAATTCAACGGCGGTAGCGTGGAAGACTTCCGGCGGAATCGAAGCCATGGCGTCACGGTTGGAAACGGAAGGCCGGCGCGCACTCGCGCGGGAGCTTTACCTTCGCCAGTTCAATCGCGTCCTGGCGCAGAATCTGCCGTTGATCCACGGGCCCTGGTTGTTGGGCCGTCCCGCTCGCCGGCAAGGCCGGTAAGCCAAGGATCAGCGCCAGCGAACGACGGGAAATCCGTGAATCTTTACGCATTAGTGCGTTGCCTTGTGGTTCTGGTGGTTGCTGATAGCCTGCTGCTCGGCCAGGGCTTCGATCGCGGCTCGTTCCATGACCGCCTTCGGCGCACTTTCCCCCGTAAACAGGGTGAACTGCCGGGCCGCCTGTTCCAGGAACATTTCCAGTCCGTGAATCACGGCCTTACCCTGGCTGGCGGCGCGGCGCAGGAGTTCGGTCTCATGAGGTGTGTAGACCAGATCAAAGACGAGGTCAGCCGGGATAGTGTCTTCGAAGAAACACGATTCCGTATGCGGCCACATCCCCAGCGGGGTAGCGTGGATGAGCGCGTCAAAGTGCCTCTGTTTGGCCTGCTCCGGCAGCAGCGGCTCCGCATCGCAGATCTTGGCCAGGGCCCGCACCCGATCGGGATTCCGGCCCGTGATGGCCAGCTTCGCGCCGGCATCCGACAGAGTGAACGCAGCCGATCGCGCTGTTCCGCCATTGCCCACCACGAGCACCGACGACTTGGCCACGCGGATCCGTTTCTCCAGCGGGACCCGGATTCCTTCGGCGTCCGTATTCGTGCCGCGCCACTTGCCTGCTTTCCGGTAGACCGTATTGATGGCGCCAATCCGCTTGGAGAGCGGGTCCACGGCATCCAGGTAACGGATGACGCGCTGCTTGTGCGGGATCGTCACGCTGAAACCGGTCAACGGCAGCTTGTCGGCCAGCACGAAGAAGTCCTTCAGTTGGAGCGGCGAGACAAGGAACGGCATGTACAGTCCGGCAATCCGCCGCGCTTGCAGCGCACGGTTGTGGACCGCCGGAGAGATGCTGTGCCGCACCGGATCCGCGATCACCCCAAACAGCTTCGGCGCCTTGAGGGTCTTGTCCACACGGTACAGATTCCGCAGAGTCCGCGCCGAAACCTGTCCGGCCGCGGTCCCCTCGACGGCGGATGGTGCCGCGTAGGTATAGACGCCCCCCATAAAGGGAGACAGGACGCGCGTGGGGAAGCCGGTCTCGCTCATGGCAAGCAGAATCACCGGTACCTTTGGGTACGATTTGGCGAGCGACAGGACGCGCAGATTGTCCGACGGCTTCCTGGCGGTCGTGACGATCTTGTAAGCCGCTGCCGGCACCTTCAGCATCCGCCTCATCACCGGATCCATGGCCGGCGTACCTTCGAAATTGTGGTAGCTGACAATCACCTGGACGCGGCCTTCCAGCAGGCTCATGCGCGCCATCGGGGTCTCGGCGCTCTCAATCTCGACATCCACCGCCCTGGCGCCAGCATCCACGGCCGCGGCCAGAATCCGGAATTCTTCTTCGATGCTGCCGTTGAACCGTCCGTGGTTCTGGTGCCTGCGGCAAGTGGCCAGCAGGAAGGCATCGGGATAGAGGTTCATGAACTGCCGGATCACGGCCATGCCGTCCTGCGGGCGGGGCAGGTAATCGAGCCTGAATTCAAGGAAGCGTTCACCGGCATCGGCCTCCTTGCGCGCATGATCCAGCAGCTTTTCAGGGTCGGCCAGACCCAAGGCTATGCAGATGCGCGGAAGAGAAGAAGGAGAAGGCATTGTTACGATTTACTTCGATTGAAGTGAGGATATCACTTGGCCCGCCCCCGCTGTGCGCTAGTTCGTGCGCAAAGGGGGTGCATCCTGGGCGGCCGGTTGTGATTCCAGCCATGCCCGCCACGATGCCAGAAGGGCCACCGGGTGTTCCACCTGCAAACGATCCGCACCCGCGGCGCAGGCCGCAAGCGCATCCTCGAGCGTCGTCACCCCGCTCGATACCTTCATCCGGCAAACTTCTTTCAGGATTCGCCGGCCCAGCGGAAGATCGGCTGCCGGCAGGCTGACAATCCCAACCTCGCAGCGCTTGCAGATTTTCATCGCGATCACCTTGAGGTCTTCCGTCAGGCGCGGATGATCCAGGATCACCTTGAGGGTGACTCCTGCTTCCAGGCAGGACCGGCCCATCTGCAGCAGTTCCGTCTCTACATGCTGGAACTGCCGGGAGAGCAGTTTGCCCAGATTCGGGACGGTCTCGATCTCTTTCGCGCCGCGCCGCAGCAGGTCGCGCGCCTCGTATAGCTTTACTCCCGTCGTCTGCCCACCCTCGGGATACCCCGCCGTCGACGCCGGCAGCACCGGAGAACCCGAGAGCATCCGCACGGCGAAGTCGAGATCTGAGGGCCGCACCGTCACACAGGCAACCCCCGCCGACTGCCCGCGTTGAATCTCACCGGCTACTTCCTCGTCGGTAAAGTCCGGCCGCAGCACCGCATACTCCAGACGCTGCGCCAGGTCTTCGTAAGTCTTTAGCCCGATGGAAGTCTCGGTAGCTGGGTTCATAGGAGGTTCCCGGTGCGTCCGCGCCCGTAGGTCACGACTACTTCTTGCGGGCCGAACTCCGCGGGGTTGTGCTCAGGCCAAGGTCCTTCAGTTCTGCGCGCGCCCGTGTGGCGGCATCGGAGTTCGGGTTGGCCGCGATGATGGCACGGAATTCCTTCTCGGCGTCGGAGCGGCTGCCCAGGCGCAGCAGCGTGCGGCCCTTCATCAGGTGCGCGTCGTTGGTCTTGGCGTTCTTCGAATACGCCACCAGCACCTTGTCGAAGGCCGGCAGGGCTTCTTCGTACTTCTTCTGGTTGTACAGAATCTCGCCAATGTGGAACTGGGCGCTGGAGGCAAATTCCGTGTCGCCAAACCAGGCCAGATAGTCATTGAACTCCTTCAGCGCCAGGTCGTAGTTCCCGCCGGTCTTGTCCCGGAAGGCATCCTGGTACAGGCTCTGGGCGGAGACTCCGGGCGGCGGCCCGGCAGCGGAAGGCGCCATGGTGCCCCCAGCCGACGGCGGCGGAGGCGGAGCCTGCATCGTCTTGATCGTATTCTCCAGATCCACCATTCGCTGGTCCAGTTTCCCGATGCGCGTATTGATCTCGGCCACCGTTTCCCGGATATAGCCAAAATCGTTGGAGAGGTTGTCGACCTTGCCGCTAACGCCGGACAGCGGGCCCGACATCTCCTTCTGCAACCGGTCCTTCAGTCCGCTATCGAGAACCGTGAGCGCACGGCTATTCCCGGCGAGTTGGTCTTGAATCGCCTTCAAGGTCGCTTCAATGTTGGAGAGCCGGTCGCTTTGCGCCTTCGCGTTGGTGCGGACCTCTTCCTGCAGAAGAGCCAGATCCCGCCCCAATTCGACGATCTCCTTTTTCTGGGCAAACGAAGCAAACGGCAATGCGAGGACAAGCACGGAAGCTATTGCGGTGATTCTCATGGACGATCCTTTCTCATTTGACACCCCACCGGTGAGTAGGGGCAAAACGGGGGTGCGCCCGGACGACGCACCCCCTGGATTGATAAACAAACAACTTACTGGACGCCGACGAAGTGAGCCCGCCGGTTTTTCTGCCAGCAAGCTTCATTCGAATCCGTACAGAACGGCTTTTCCTTGCCGTAGCTGACGGTCTTCAGCCGGTCGGCCGGTACACCCATCTGGGTCAGGAACTCCTTCACACCGGCCGCACGGCGGTCACCGAGGCCAATGTTGTACTCGGCCGAGCCGCGTTCGTCGCAGTGCCCTTCCAGCGAGATGACCGCTGACGGGAAATCGTTGAGGATCGCCTTCAGTGCATCCGCATTGCGCTGCAGAGTCGCGCGGCCGTCTTCCCGGACCTCGCTCTTGTCATAGTCGAAGAACACATCCTGAACCTCTTTGCTCAGTCTGTCGGAGAGGGAAGCCGTCTGCTTCGGCGCCGGAGGAGGCGGCGGAGGAGGCGTGTTGACCGTCACGGTGACGGTAGCGATCGCATCGCCGCCGTCGCCCTTCGCGGTCATCCGGTAGGTGGTAGTCGCCGATGGGAACACCTGACGGCTGCCCGATCCGGCCACGACCCCAATCCCGTTGTCGATGGTTACTTCTGTGGAGTTGGTTACACTCCACCGCAGTGTGGAGGACTCGCCCCGGACGATCGTGGAAGGCTCGGCTGTGAAGCTGCTGACTGCCGCGGCCGGGCCCTTCTCTACCTTCGGTGCTGCTTTCACCTCCGGCGGAGGTGGTGGGGGTTGGACCGGCTGCTTCTTCTTACAGCCGGCCGCGAAAAGAAAGAAAGACAGGGCCAGCATCGTGCCAGCGATGTGACGTTGTTTCATGACGACCGATGAGCCTCCTGTGCTCGATTACTCAAACCGGCTTGGAACTCCATGGTGGATTACTTGGTCCACACCGGCTTCTCGTTTTGGCCCTGTGTGGTGAGCTGTTTCACTTCAGTTCCATCAGCCAACATCGTAAAAATCTGGCTTCCCCCGGCCCGGTTGGACGAAAACACCAGGTGACGCCCGTCAGGCCCCCACCCCGGATTCTCGTTCCTGCCCTGGCCATGAGTCAGCTGTACGGTCTCCCGGGAGGCCACATCCATTAGGAAGATGTTCCAGTTGCCGGGAGCAAAGCCGCGGGTCCAGGCGAACGCGATGGCCTTTCCGTCGGGGTGCCAAGCTGGATTGGAAGCTTCGCCCTCCCCAGTCGTCAAACGCATCGGGTCCGCACCGTCCATATTCATTCTATATATTTGTTGCAGCCCGCCGCGCCCGGAAACGAAAACCATGTCCGTCCCGGTTTTCGGATTCACCTTGGCTTCGACCTCGATTGCACGCGAGTTGGACAGCCGCCTCAGGTTCCTCCCATCCAGATCGGCGATGTAGATCTGAGCAAAGCCGCTGATGCTTGACGAGAAGAGAATATGCTGACCGTCCGGTGTGAACGACGGGGTCGCATTCATTGGCGCCTCAGGATTGAGGAAGGGAATGAACCTCTTCGTCTCTGTCGAGTACACCATGATGCGGGGCTGCCCCTTCGCATACGTGGTGAAGGCGAGTCGCCGGCCGTCCGGTGAGATGGCAGGGAACGTTGTGATCGATCGGAACGAAGTGATCTGCTGCTGGTTCGACCCGTCGAAATCCATCGACCAGATCTCCTTCGAGCCCGAACGCGTCGAGATGAAGTAGATCTTCGATCCAGCCAACGAAGGCGCCCCAAACTGGGCCAGGATATCGGCGGCGTAGTCGTGCCCCAGTTTGCGCGCTCCGTCTGCCGTCAGCGGAGCGTTATACAGCTTACGGAACAGCTTCGCGCCGGCGATGTCCGGAACCGCGACGTTGTAAAGGTGGCCGAACACGACCAGCTGGCCTCCCTGCTCGGCGGCATAGCCGAAACCCAGGTAGCCGGCAGACACCGGCGCGCCGCTCCAGTCGGAAAGGCAGCGGCCGCCACAGTTGGGTGCGGCGGGCGGCTCACCGCGCCGGGCGGGTGGCGGTGCAGGCGTCGGCCGTAGATCCGACTCCTGCTGCGGCGGGTTCAGCGGGTAGAAACTCTTCGACGCCATGTCAAAGAGGCCCGAACGTTGAATATCGTCGAACACCGTCTGGTTGAATGTGTCCACCAGAGGCGTCGCTCCACCAGCGCCCCGGAAGTCCGGCAGCGCGATCTTCTTCTTCTCGCCACCAATGATCGAAATGACGATCCGGTCCTGGGACTGGCTGAATGCCAGCGCGGCCAGGAACCCGACGGCGAGCAGGCTGAGTGAAATTGTTTTTTTCATCGCTTCAGTTGGAACCAGAATTCAATGTGCGCCGGGTTCCCTTCACACTCCCGGGGGATGGGCGGGAAGGGCGAGGCTTCGGTGATGGCGCGTTGCGCCGAGTAGTCCAGCGTCCGGTTGCCGCTGGATTGGGATACGCTGATGCCCGTTACCTGGCCTGAGCGGGCCAGGTCGAAGTTGATGATCGCCGGCGGTAAAGTATGAATGCGTGAATCCACCTGGTCGGTCCGCCACCGCTGGCCTACCCGGTCCCGCAGCAGCGTGGCATACGCTCCACAATGGGTTCCAAACGGCGAATTCGTGCCCACTCCGACTCCGCCTGATCCCGGAGCCATGCCGTATATCGGCGAAGTGGCAGCCTGCCCGGAGTTGCTGAAAACCTGATTGTCGTAATACTCCCGCTTGTCTGTCCGGTTGGAGGCCCGCTCTGTCCGGTCTGCCTTCGGCCGCTTCTTGGACTTCAGGGCGATCGCATCCGGATCGTCCTTGACGGCCTGCTTCGTCTTCGGCTTGGGCTTCACTTCCTCGGGAATTTCTGACTTCGTATCCTCGGCCACCTGGTTCTTCGGACCAGTGCGGCCCGGCAGGGGGATCTTCTGCACCGGCGACACGGAAACCGCTCCGCCACCCATGGAATTCGGATCACCCCAGGTGATGGTCTTCCCGATGTTGAGCACGGTCAGCAACCCGATCATCCCAAAGACGGCTCCATGCAGCACGAGCGAGCCGATGAGAGGTCTCCTCAGCGAATCTCGTTCTGCCAGGACGTCGACGTGTTGGTCCATGTGCCGGTTACTTTGCGGGTCCGGAATCGTCGGGTTGTGTGACCAGCCGGACATCCAGTCCGGCCTGCCCCAGTTCGCTCACCACCTGGGCAATGGGATCGTAGATCGTGTTGCGGTCGGCTCGAAGATAGACTGCCTTGGCGTTCGGAAAACGGCGTTTGAACTCCGCGCCCAGTTCGTGGATATTCACCTGCTTCTCATTTAGGAAAAGGTTGCCCGACCGGTCGAGCGAGGCCACAGGCAATTCTTGCGCACTGTCCTTGGTCTGCTTCACCTTCGGCACTTCCACTTCCAGGCCGAACTCCATCACATGCGCCGTCAGCATGAAGATCACCAGCAGCACCAGCACGACGTCCACCAGCGGGACAATGTTGATTTCAGCCAGCGTGCCGCTGCCCCTGCCGTTCCGGCGTCCGAACCCACCGTTGTTCATCGAGAAGGCCATCAGCGTTTACTCCTCGAAGTGGCGTTCAGTCAGGTTGAGGAATTCCAGCGCGAAGTCTTCCATCCGCGCGCCAATCTCTTTAATCGAGTGGCCCATCACGTTGTAGGCAATGGCCGCCGGGATCGCCGCGGCCAGGCCGGCGGCCGTGGCTACCAGCGCGTCCGCGATACCGGGGGCAACCGCCCTCAAGCTGGCACTGCCGGCTGAGCCAAGACCCTGAAACGCATTGATGATGCCCAGCACCGTGCCAAACAATCCGATGAACGGGGATACCGTCGCCGTCGTGGCCAGCCAGCTCATGCTGCGCTCCAGGCGAGTGATTTCTTCGCTGATCCCCAGTTGCAGCGTGCGCTCCAGAGCCGTCTTGTTAATGATCTGGCCCTTTGACTTCATCTGCCGCACCACTTCCTCGTAGCCGAAGTCGAACACTCCGGTCAGCGGCGCTTTGTTAAACTGCTCCGCGGCCACCGCCACGGCGTCCAGGTTGGGCGCCTTGCGGAAAGCTCGCAGGAAGGTGGCGTTCGCGGCGGCAGCCGTCTTGAACTGGTTCCATTTGGCGAAGATGATCGTCCAACTCAGGAGTGAGCCGATCAGCAGCAGCGCCAGGACGATCTTTGAAATGAGGGAGGCGCCAAGAACCAGTTCAACGATGGAAACCTGCAGGAACGCGCCAATGAATGGCATGGTCAACGATTGACTCCTTCAATGTCCTTCAAATTCCATGATATCCAAGGATGGCCCGGAGGGCGGACTCCTGGAACAATTTCGCCTCTTTCTGTATGACGCGCCCGGCCTCCGGGAAAGTTGGCAACAATCGGCCGGGTGGATGAATTTATACTTGGTCTGAATGCTGGTGGAACTCGTCGTCGAGAACTTCGCGGTAGTGGAAAGGCTCCGGTTGCCTCTGCACGCCGGGCTGAACGCCCTGACGGGCGAAACAGGCAGCGGTAAGAGCCTGATGGTAGACGCCTTAAGCCTGCTGCTGGGTGGCCGCGCCTCGGCCGAAATGGTTCGCACAGGCTCGACCCGCGCCTTCGTTTCAGGCCGTTTTGAAGTACCGGCCGACCCCGAATTCAGCCGCCTCCTGGAAGGGGCCGGATTGGAAGCCGAGGACGGCGAAATCCTGCTGGAGCGTGAGATTCTGGCCTCCGGAAAATCACGGGCGTTCGTCGCCAGCCGTCCTGTAGCTGCCTCATTTCTCAAGGAGATAGCGCCCTTCCTCGGGGATATTCACGGCCAGCACGATCAGCAGAAGCTCTTTTCCGGAGACTCCCAGCGCGAACTCCTCGACGAGGCCGCCGGTGTGGCCGAGCCTCTCGCCGAGGTGCAGGCCGCCTATGCCGAATGGCATTCGCTGGTCCGCGCCCTGCAGGAGTTGAATCGCACCGAGCAGGAAAAGCTCCGCATGGCCGACCTCTGGAGCATGCAGCGCAAGGAGATTGAGGCCCTGGAACTCAGTCCCGGCGAAGACGCTCAGCTCGAGAACGAAAAGCGCGTCCTCAAAAACGTCGCCCGCCTTAGCGAAGCCGCTACCGTCGCTCACGATGCCCTCTCCGAATCCGAACACGCCGTCGCCAATGGCCTGGGACTGGCCTTAAAAAAAGTTGAAGAGCTGGCGAAGATCGACGAGAGCCTCTCCGGTCTCCTGGAAACTCTGCGGCCCGCACAGATCGCAGTCAAGGAAGCCTCCATGGAGCTCAGCCATTATCTGGGCCACCTCGAGGCCGACCCTAAACGCCTGGAGGACCTCGAGAACCGCCTCGCCCAGATCGACAAGCTCAAGCGCAAATACGGCTCCACCATCGACGAGATCCTGGCCTTTCATGCCCAGGTCTGCGAACAGTTGAACGCGGTCGAATCCGCCGGCGAACGTCGCGCCGAGCTCGAAGCCGCCATCGTGGCCCGCGAAGCCGAGTACAAGGTCAAAGCCGAACGCCTGCGCTCGCTGCGCAGCAAAGCGGCGAAGAAGCTTGAGAAAGCAGTCGAAAGCGAACTCGGCGGCCTGGCCATGAAAGGGACCTCGTTCCGGATTTCGATGAAGCCGTCGGACCCCGCCCCGCACGGCATCGACGCCGTCGAGTTCCTGGTCTCTGCAAACGTGGGCGAGGAACTGCGGCCCCTCGACAAAGTCGCCAGCGGCGGTGAACTGTCCCGTGTCGCCTTGGCCTTGAAGACCTGCATCGTGCCGAAGTCCAACGGCCGCATTGCCCGGACCCTGGTCTTTGACGAAGTGGACTCGGGCGTCGGCGGTGCGGCCGCGGAAACCATCGGCCGCCGCCTCAAAAAGATCTCCGAATCGAATCAGGTCCTCTGCGTCACCCACCTCGCCCAGATCGCCGGCTTTGCGGATCATCACTACGTCGTCTCGAAGCGCGAGGCGGCCGGCCGCACCTCAGCCAAAGTCGACGAGATGCTGGGCGGCGAACGCGTCCGCGAGATCGGCCGCATGCTGTCCGGCCAGCACCTCAGCGCCGAGGCCCTGCGTCACGCCGAGAAGCTTATCGAGGAGTACGCCCGCCGTGGCTGACGTCCAGCTCATCACCACGGAACTGATCGATGCCCTGCGCGTCCGTGCCGCTGCAGCCCCTCGTCTGCGCATCAATCACAACTTTCACACTGGCCCGCAGGACAACCCGCATCGCTTCCTGAACGTAATGATGCGTGGCACCTACGTCCAGCCGCACCGCCACAAGACACCCGCCAAGGCCGAGAGCTGGGTCCTGCTGAACGGTAGCGTCCGCCTCTTCACCTTCGACGATCAGGGCGTCGTGGCCGGCAGTTGGCTGCTTTCGGCGGAAGGCCCGGCACGCGGTATCGACGTAGCGCCCGGCCTCTGGCACACCGTCTGCGTCGTGAGCGATTGGGCCACCGTCTACGAGGTGAAGCCCGGCCCCTGGGATCCGGCCACAGACAAAGAGTTTGCGCCCTGGGCCCCGGCCGAAGGCGACCCGGCTGCCACGAACTATCTCGATAGCCTGCTCTCCCTACCCTAGCCCCCGCACCGCTACCATAGAGGTAAGGAGCGGGCGCCCATGATTCGAACTTTGTCCAGACGAGCCTGGCTCTCCGTGTGTCTTTTGCCCGCCGCCATCACCGCAGGCTGCAGCGCCGTAGGCTGGCAGGCCGGCGAACTCTGCAAAGCGTGCCAGCGCCCCGTCCACAAGAACTCCCGTACGGTAGCGCTGCTCGACGGAAAACGGGCCGTCTTCTGCTGCCCGGCCTGCGCGCGGTCGGAGCACGAGCAGTCCGCCAAAACGGTCCAGATCGTCGAACTCACAGACTTCAACACCGGCAAGCCGCTCGCGACCGCCGGAGCCTATGTCGTCCGCAACAGTGACGTGAATCCCTGTACCGAGCACACGCACGCCCCTGGTCCGGACAAGCGGCCCATGCAGACCACCTTCGATCGCTGCAGCCCCGGTGAACTGGCCTTCGCCGGCAAATCCGAAGCGGAAGCCTTCGCCCGCCAGCACGGCGGCCAGGTGATCGACTTCGCAACCCTGGCCCGCTAGTCAAGCCGCCGCGGCCCAGCCGGATTCAGCCACGATGGGACGGCGGACCCCCATGTCCGCGCGGGGTCCCCTGACCCCGCAATCCCAATCCACTTTCATCTTCCAGGATGAGTAGTCCTACTTCGCGGCCTCGATCTTCTCCACCTGGATCGTCTTCCCGCTCAGCGTACCCGTCACCTTCACCTTCGCCGCCGCGAACTTCTCCGGCGTCGCCTGGTCGCTCAGCGTGTACACGTTCTTCCCGTCATACAGCGCGTACTTATACCGCTTGTCCATCTTCACGCAGTCGCGGACGCACTTCGCATCGTTCGCGGCGCCCATGGCTTTGTGGTCGCCGCCGCACATCGTGTCCGTAATCACGCCGGTGAATACCTGCGCAGCACTCGCGCTCATCAGGAGCCCGGCATACATCAGGGTGAGGGAAATCAGTCTCTTCATGATCAATTGCCTTTCTCAGGGATGGAAGTCAGCAGCTCAAGGCCGTGAACGGCGTTGAGCTTGCGCCAGACGAGGTTGAACCGCTTTTCGTCCAGCGGCTGCTTGAGTTGAAAATTGAAGCCCTTGCGGCTGCCGTAATGCGTGGTGGCCCGCTCGAAGGACGTAATGGTGAGTTGATAGGGATCGGAACTGCTGATGTTCTCGATGTCCTGGTACCGCCAGGTCCGCGACGCCTCCTTGCGGTCGGTCACATAGACAACCCGGTCGTCGGCGAATCGCAGCGTGCCCTGGGAGCCGTTCAGCTTGCCCAGCAGCTTCACCGGCAGCTCCCACAAGGCCTGCACCTGCTCGTCCGCCACGGCCGCGACAAACCTGCGGTCCAGCCGCGACTTCAGCATCTCGTACACAGGCCGCACATCCTGGCCCGGCAGCAGCTTGAACTCGTACTCCTGGTCGAGCCCCAGCACCCACTTCCGATCCTGGTACGTCACGATCCGGATCTTCTCCGGAGATATGTACAACTGCTCGATATCCTGGTAGCCCCACCGCCCATGATGCAGCCCGACCGGAGTCTTCTTCTTCCGGCTCTGCTCCTGGAACGTGATGCCGTGCTCATCCACCACCAGCGTCGCCGGCTGATCCTTCCGCACCAGCAGATGGTCGTGCAGCGCCTGGAACCGGAACTCGGCCGCCTGCACCGAAACCGCCGCCAGCGCAAACACGGCTAGGCTTGTGCGTGCGATTGCTTTTTGACTTCGCTGTTCCATTTCCAAACCTCGTAAATTGCGGGATACACCACCAGCTCCAACAGAAACGACGTAAAGATGCCGCCGATCATCGGCGCCGCGATGCGCTTCATCACATCGCCGCCCGTTCCGGCCGACCACATAATCGGCACCAGGCCCAGGAACATGCAGGCCACGGTCATAAACTTCGGCCGGATCCGCTTCACCGCACCGTCGTGGATCGCCTCCTGCAGTTCGCCAAGCGTCGACATCCGCCCTTCCTTCTTGGCCTTCTCATAGGCCAGGTCCAGATACAGCAGCATGAAGACCGCCGTCTCCGCATCGACGCCCATCAGGGCAATCAACCCCACCCACACGCCGATGCTCATGTTGTAGCCCAGCGCATACAGGAACCAGATCGCGCCCACCGCCGAGAACGGCACGGCCAGGATGATGATCAGCGTCTTCGTCAACGACTTCGTATTCAGGTACAACAGCATCAGCACCAGGAACAGCGTCACCGGCAGGATCACCGTCAACCGCTCCTTCACGCGCTGCATCGCCTCATACTGCCCGCTCCACGCAATCGTGTACCCCGGCGGCAGCTTGATGTTGTCGCGGACCAGCTTCTTCGCCTCTTCCACGTAACTGCCCACGTCGCGGCCGGCCACATCGACGTACACATACCCGTTCAGCAGCCCGTTCTCATCGCGCAGCATCCCTGGACCGGTCACGGTCTTGATACTCGCCAGTTCCGAGATCGGCACCTGCTTCTTCGCGTCCATCGTCGGCACCAGCACCCGGCCCAGCGTATTCACGTCGCTGCGGAAATCCCGGAAGTACCGGACATTCACCGGATACCGCTCGCGCCCTTCGATGGTCGTGGTCACGTTCTCGCCGCCGATCGCGCTCATCAGCACATCCTGCGCCTCGGCAATCGTCAGCCCGTACCGCGCCAGTTCCTCGCGCTTCCAGTCGAAGTCGAGGAAATACCCGCCGCCCGTCCGCTCCGCGAAGACGTTGCGAGTCCCCTCGATCCGCGGCAACAGTGCTTCCACTTCGCTGCCCAGCCGCTCGATCTGCCGCAGGTCGGACCCGTAGATCTTGATCCCCACCGGAGTCCGCACGCCCGTCGTCAGCATGTCGATGCGGCCCTTGATCGGCATCGTCCAGGCGTTCGAGGCGCCCGGCAGCTTCAGCGCCGCGTTCATCTCTTCCACCAGTTGCTCCTGGCTGATGTGATCCGGAGTCAATCGCCGGAACACGCCCTTCGACCACTCCGGAGCCCAGTCCGAATACCACGTGCTCACCTTGCGCCACTCGGCTTCGGGCTTCAGCACGATCACCGTCTCCATCATCGACAGCGGAGCCGGATCCGTCGACGTCTCCGCCCGGCCCGCCTTGCCCATCACCGATTCCACTTCAGGAAATTTCTTGATGATCCGGTCCTGCACCTGCATCAGCCGCTGCGCGTCGTTCACCGAAATGCCCGGCAGCGTCGAAGGCATGTACAGCAGCGAGCCCTCATTCAACGGCGGCATGAACTCCGACCCCAGTTTCTCGAAGATCGGAATCGTCACCAGAACCATCGCCACGGCCGCGGTAATCACCACATACTTCCAGCGCAGCGCCCACCGGCACACCGGATCATAAAGGCGGATCAGAATCCGGCTGATCGGGTGGTTCTCTTCCGAGTGAATCGTGCCCACCAGCACCGCGTTCGCCACCCGTGCCAGCCACGCCGGACGGAACTGGAACTTCTGCATATGCGTGAACAGCAGCCGCATGGCCGGGTCCAGCGTAATCGCCAGCAGCGCCGCCACGATCATCGAAAAGTTCTTCGTATACGCCAGCGGCTTGAACAGCCGCCCTTCCTGCGCCTCCAGCGTCAATACCGGCAGGAACGAAACCGCAATCACCAGCAGCGCGAAGAAGCTGGGCCCGCCCACCTCTTTCACCGCATTGACCACCACCCGGTGGTAATCCTCCTTACGGCCCGTGCGCTCCCACTCCTCCAGCTTCTTGTGGGTCTGCTCGACCACCACAATCGCCGCATCCACCATGGCCCCAATCGCAATCGCGATTCCGCCCAGAGACATGATGTTCGACGTCAGCCCCATCATCTTCATCGGGATGAACGAGATGATGATGGCAATCGGGATCGTGAAAACCGGAATGATCGCGCTGGGCACGTGCCACAGGAACACCAGGATCACCAGCGAGACGATGATCATCTCCTCGGTCAACGTGCCCTTCAGATTCTCCACCGACCGCAGGATCAGGTCCGACCGGTCGTACGTGCTCACAATCTTGAGCCCCGCCGGCAGCCCCGGTTCCACTTCCTTGATCTTGGTTTTCACGCGCTCAATCACGTTCAGCGCATTCTCGCCCTGACGCATCACGATGATGCCCGAAACCACGTCGCCGGTCCCATTCAAATCCGCCACGCCGCGCCGCATGTCCGGACCCAGCGTCACCGAGCCCACATCGCTCACACGGATCGGCACACCGTTCTCACTGGCGCCCAGCGCGATCTTGCCGATGTCGTCCTCGCTCTTCGCATACCCGCGCCCGCGCACCATATACTCGGTGCCCGCCATCTCGATCAACCGCCCGCCCACGTCGTCATTGCCCTTCCGCACCGCCTCCACCACCCGCATAATCGGGATGTTGTAAGCCTGCAGCCGGTTCGGATCCACGTTCACCTGATACTGCCGGACAAACCCGCCGATCGGCGCCACCTCCGCCACACCCGGCACCGACTTGAACTGGTAGTTCAGGAACCAGTCCTGCAACGACCGCAGCTCCGCCAGTGAGCGCTTGCCCGTCGTATCCACCAACGCGTACTGGAACACCCAGCCCACGCCCGTCGCATCCGGACCCAGTTCCGTCTTCACCCCCTGCGGCAGCCGTGGCAGCACCGACGACAGATATTCCAACGTGCGCGACCGCGCCCAGTAAATGTCCGTGCCTTCTTCGAAGATGATGTAGACGAACGAATACCCGAAGTCCGAGAACCCGCGCACGTCCTTCACCTTCGGCGCGCCCAGCATCGTGGTGACAATGGGGTAGGTGACCTGGTCCTCCATGATGTCCGGACTCCGGTCCCACCGCGAATACACGATCACCTGCGTGTCGCTCAAGTCGGGAATAGCGTCCAGCGGCACAGTCCGCATGGAGTAGATTCCACCCACCACGGCGAAGCCCACCAGGATGAACACCAGGAACTTGTTGGCGGCCGAGAACTCAATAATCCGGTCGATCATTGCTTCGCCGCCTGCCCGTGATCATGCGCCGCCGCACCGGTGCCCGGTGACCGCATCTGGCTCTCGCTATCGATCAGGAAGTTGCCCGACGTGACCACCTTCTCGCCTGCGGCCAACCCCTTCAGGATCTCGATCCGGTTGCCGATCCGGTCGCCCGTCTCCACCGTGCGCGGCTCCAGGTAACCGTCACCACGATCCACAAAGACCGTCTTCCGCAAACCCGCATCCAGCACTGCGTCCGCCGGAACACTCACGCGCCGCGGCGACGACACGCTGAAATCGACATCCACGAACATGTCCGGCTTCAGCAGCAGCCCCGGGTTCTCGGCTTCGAGCCGCACCTTCAACGTGCGCGTCATCGGATCCACCTGGGGCTGGATATAGTTCACCCGCGCCGCGATCTTCCGTCCGCCGGCATAGCTCAGCGTCAGCGTTGCGCCCATTCCTTCGCGGATCATGCTCATCTCGTTCTCGAACACGTCCGCCATCACCCACACGCGGCTCAGGTCCACAATGCTGTAGAGCTCCGTGTCCGGCATCACACGCTGCTTCGGAAACGCATTCCGCGTCATCACATACCCGCTGATCGGCGCATACAGCGTGATGTTCGTCACCGGCAGCCGCGACTTCTCGATGCCCGCGATCTGCTCCGCGCTCAGGTCCCACAGCTCCAGGCGCTTGCGCGCCGCGTTGATCAGAGCCTCGCCCTGCGCACCCGTCCCGGCCAGCGTGCTGTTCTTCAGAATCTCGCGGCTCTTCAGCGCCAGCAGATACTCGTGCTGGCTGGCCAGCAACTCCGGGCTATACAACGTCAGCAGCGGCTGGCCCTTCTCCACCAGCTTGCCCGTGAAGTTCACGAACACCTGGTCAATCCAGCCTTCTGTCTTCGACTGGACCCTCGCCTGGCGCGTCTCGTCGATCGCCACCTTGCCCACGGCCCGGAAACTGTGCGACCCTGCCGCCTCTTCCGCCACGCCATACCGGACGCCAATCAACTGCTGCTTTTCCGCCGAGACGTGGATCGTGCCCGCCGGCATGCTCGCCAGGTCTCCACCCGCGGCCTTCGGAGCCGCTGAATCCGCCTCGTCCGGCACCAGTCGCATCCCACAGATCCCGCACTCCCCCGGCTTGTCCGACCGGAAGTTCGGATGCATCGGGCAGTGGTATCCATGCGGCTTCTCCGCTTGGTGGACACCCTTCGCCTCCCGCGGACCATACCACCGCCCATACCCGAAGCCGCCTGCAAACGCCACCGCCAGCAGCACTACCGCCAGAAGGACTTTCAACACTTTCATGGCAGCAGGTTCCTCCCCGTCATCTCTTCCAACCGGCTCACGGCGAGGTAATAGTTCTGCAGCTCTTCGTAGTAATTCATCTCGTACTCAACCACCGTGACGTAGTTCATCAGCACGGTGAGGAAATCCACTGAACCCGTCTCGTAGGACGACAGCGACGACTCCAGCGCCAGGCTCGACTGCGGGATCACCGTCTGGCTGTACAGCTTGATCAGCTGGTTCGATGTCTCTGCCATCAACTGGTCATCCTTGATCCGGAAGTGCAGCGACTGGTTGCTGGCTTCATAGTCCCGCCGCGACGCCGCCAGCGTCTGCGACTGCTCCGTCACCGCCGGGCGCTGCTTGCGGAAGAAGTACAGCGGGATCTTAAAGTCGGCGCTGAGCTGGTACATTGGCGGCATCGAGCCCATGTTGAAGTAGCCCGCCTTGATCGTGTAGTCGGGATAGTATTCCTTGCGCGCCATGTTTACCGCCAGCTCCGCGCGCTGGATCATCTTCTCGTCCTTCAGCAGCATCGGTGAGTTCTGCTTCGCCGCCTCGTACAACTCCTCCAGCCCCACCTTCATCTCCTGCGGCAAGAGCGCATCCGGCTTTTCCAGCGACGATCCCGGAGCCCGGTTCAACAGGCTCACGATCTCCGCTTCCCGCGCCCGCTTCTCGCGTTCCAACTGGATCCGCTTCGTCGCCAGAATCGAGATCTGCGTCTGGGCCTTGAAGATGTCCTGCTGCGCCGCCTTCCCCACCGCATACCGCGCCTCGGTGATCTTCAGCAGTCTCTGCAAGAGCTCGATATTGCGGTCCAGAACCTCCACCACCTCGAACGCATAAGCCCGCCGGTAGTACGCCTGCTTGATCCTGGAAACTACGCCCAACTGCGCCTGCGTGTAGTTCTGGAACTCGGCCTCATACTCTTTCACTGCCATATCGCCCTGCAGCTTCCGCTTGCCCGGCCACGGCACTTCCTGCGACACCATGAAGCCGATATTCGACGTCGGTTCCTTCCCCAGTCCGGCGCCCGGCCATGGCCGCCCATTGCTGGCGAACCCCGGCGAGAACATCGGATCCGGCAGGCTGCTCACCTGGCTCGGCCGCTGCCGGGCCGCCTCATAGCGCTTCTGCGAGGCCAGGATCTCCGGGTTGTTGCTGAGCGCCTCGGCCAGCAGGGCTTTCAGGCTGCCGGGCGGTTCGGCGGCCTGCAGCCACCCCAGTGCCAGCAGCACCGTCAGGCCGAGCCGGATTGCGAGGATGGGCGGGCGTGTATCCATCACTGTCCAGACAAGGGCAAATCCGGTGCCAACCTCTCGGATTTGTCTATCTCTTTCCGGGTCAATGCTTTGTGCTGCCCCCTGCCACGCCCCGCCTCCCGGACTTGGAGACTTTCAGACGGCGATTGTCCAATTTGAGGCACCCCCCGCGGGCCGGACCGGACCGGTTTTCTACGTTACACTCCCTACATCGGGACCCCTGTGGAGCCAGAACGCCAGAAAACCAATTGGGTGGCTATCGCCCTGGTCGCGGCCGCCATCGCCGCCATCAGCGCCGGCCACTATTTCACCCCGCCCAGCCAGTTGATGTGGCACGGCGTCTTCCAGCGCGCCTACTACCTGCCGGTCGTCTTCGCCGCCATCACCTTCGGCTGGATCGGCGGACTCGCCGCCGCGGCCACTGCGGGACTCGCCTACCTCCCGCACATCATGACCGCCTGGACCGGCATGCGCCACTACGAACTCGAGCAGTACGTCGAGATCATCATGTTCTTCGCCGTCGGCGCCGTCACCGGTGTCCTGGCCGACAAGGAACGCCATCGCCGCCTCCAACTCCAACAAACGGCGCAACAACTCAGCCACGTCTACCAGGAGCTCCAGAGCACCTTTGAACAGGTGAAACGCGCCGACCGCCTCTCCGCCATCGGGCAGCTCGCCGCCGGCCTGGCCCACGAAATCCGCAACCCCCTCGCCAGCATCGACGGAGCCGCCGAAGTCCTTCAGGTGGGCACCGAACCGGAAGAAGTCCGCCAGGAGACCCTCGGCATCATCCGCAAGGAATGTGCCCGCCTCAATCGCCTGCTGTCGAGCCTGCTCGACTTCGCCCGCCCCCGCCGTCCCGAATGGCGCGAAGTGAACGTCGCCGGAGTCCTCGACAAAGTCCTCGACCTCGTTGCCCACTCCGCCAAGAATGGCATCCGGTTTGCCAAAGAGTTTCATGGCGGACCACCGCGCCTGGTCTGCGACGAGGAACAGTTGGCCCAGGTCCTTCTCAATCTCATCCTGAACGCCACCCAGGCCATGCCGCAGGGCGGGGAAGTCCGCGTCGACGTCGAATCCAGCCGCGAAAGCCTCGAAATCCGCGTCAAGGATCAGGGCGAAGGGGTCTCCGAGGAGCTGCTCGATCGCATCTTCGATCCCTTCTTCACTACCAAGGACACCGGCACCGGCCTCGGCCTGTCGGTCGTCCACCAGATCGTCTCCCAGCACGGCGGCAAAGTGGCTGTCGCCCGCAATCCCGATAGAGGACTGATGTTCACCCTTTCGTTCCCGCAGAAACAGGCTGTGCAACTGTGACCGGCAAACGCATCCTGATTGTCGACGACGAGGAGAGCCTCCGGCGCGTCACCCAGCTCCGCCTCCAGCAGGCCGGCTACGAAGCCTCCACCGCCGCCGATGGTGATGAGGCCCTTGCCTTCCTCCAGCGCCATCCGCAGGACTTGGTCCTGACCGACCTCCGCATGCCCGGCATGTCCGGCCTCGACCTCCTCAAGCGCATCCGCCAGGACTACCCCGAGATCATCGTCATCGTCGTCACGGCCTTTGGCACCATCGAATCCGCCGTCGAAGCCATGAAGCACGGCGCCTTCGACTACATCATCAAGCCGGTCAACGCCGACGCCCTTCGCATGATCCTCGCCCGGGCCCTGGAACACCACGAACTCCGCCGCGAAGTGCAGTCCCTGCGCACCGCCATCGACCGCAAGTTCGGCTTCGAAAGCATCATCGGCCGCTCCAAAGCCCTGCTCAGTACCCTCGAAAACGCCGCCCGCGCCGCCCAAAGCGCTTCGACGGTCCTGGTCCGCGGCGAAACCGGCACAGGCAAGGAACTCCTGGCCAAGGCGATCCACTTCAACAGCCCCCGCCGCGACCGGCCCATGATCGTCATCAACTGCGGCGCAATCCCCAAGGAGCTCCTCGAATCCGAACTCTTCGGCCACACCCGCGGCTCCTTCACCGGAGCCGTCGCCGCCAAGCAGGGCAAAATCGAAATGGCCGACCAGGGCACCCTCTTCCTCGACGAGATCGGGGAGATGCCGCTGGAACTCCAGGTGAAGCTGCTGCGCCTCATCCAGGAGCGCGAGATCGAGAAGATTGGAGCCACCCAGCCCGTCAAAGTCGACGTCCGCATCATCGCCGCCACCCATCGCAACCTGCAGGCGATGGTCGAGAACGGCACCTTCCGCGAAGACCTCTACTACCGCCTCGCCGTCATCCCCCTCGAACTCCCGCCGCTCCGCGAGCGCCCCGAAGACGTCCCGGAACTGGTGGCCATGTTCTTCCACAAGTTCAAGCAGCGCCTGGAGCGGCCTGACCTGGTCCTGCCCCAAGCTCTGCTCCCTCACTTTTCTGCCTACCGCTGGCCCGGCAACGTCCGCGAACTGGAGAACATCGTGGAACGCCTGGTAGTCCTCTCCCCCGGCCCGGAAATCACGATAGCCGACCTGCCGGAGGACCTCCGCCGCCAGCGCGACCCGCTGGAAGCGATCCAGCTCGAACTCCCACCCCAAGGCATCAGCCTGGAGGCGGTGGAAAAGGAACTGGTCCTCCGAGCTCTCCAGAAGTGCAACTGGAACCAGACCAAAGCGGCAGACTATCTGGACATCAGCCGCAAAGTCCTGATCTACCGTATGGAGAAGTTCGGATTAAAGAAAGACTAACCGCCCCACAACCTCAAACATGGATAGGAGGGCGGACCCCCAGGTCCGCAGGCGGTCCCCCGACCGCCCTTCTCCACCCATCCGGAAGCCACAGTACTGATGGAGAAGTCCAGATTGCAGTAGGACGAGCGGTCACGAGGCAAGCCCACATCCACGAGGAGGGCGGACCCCCAGGTCCGCAGGCGGTCCCCTGACCGCCCCCATTCCCCAACCGAGTCCTCCCCGTCGTTGCGAAACCCCCCGGAATTCCGCTAGTCTAGTGTCTGGTGAGGTGCGAGAGTGGTTGAATCGGGCGGTCTCGAAAACCGTTGAACTCGTAAGGGTTCCGTGGGTTCGAATCCCACCCTCACCGCCAGTTCCACGGCGCTCGCGACAGGAACTGGCTCCGGCCGTTAGCTCCCCGAAACACATCCCATAGATGGCCACGGCTTTGTCCAGACGCCCTGCCAGTTGCAGTCCTGATCCTTCATCAGCACTTCCGGAATAATCCCATAGCCCAGTCAGCGGGACGCACGCGCCAAACAAGCCCTTACAGCCACCGCCGCGCACCGCCCGAACCTTCGATCGCACAGGCGCTACTTTTGCTACGATCTTGCAGCTACAGCAGATGCCGCAGTTCGAGAAACCTGGACTTCACACTGGCCCAGGGCGGAAACGATGCATGGCACAGCAACCTGCATTGAGCGTCGTACCCGGACTTCAGCGCGGGCTCGATCTCCGGCGGCGGGAATAGCGCCTCGCTCTCTGCGAAGCGCATATCTTTGGGGAAGAAATAGCTTCTGTCGAAATGTGCTCGGCTGATCCGGTCATAGTCGCTTTTGATTTCGTCATACTCCGCGGACTGCAACATGTCGATGACCTCGCTCTGTGCCGCCAATTGGAAGAGGTCATAGTAATGACGGGCGTAGGCACCGAGCGGCTGTCCGTCCCGTTTCAGCAATTCAACCTTCCCGTGGATGGCGAACATCTTCTCCACGAAGGTGCGCCGGAAGTGCAAGAGTCGCATCGAAAACGAATCTTCATCGTCCGTTCCCAGCGACACTCTGCTGGCGCGCAGGAATTGGCTGAGGTACGAACTGATTGCGACCACGGTAGTAGGCTCACGCCCGCTTGCGGTTCCAGCTTCGAGAAGCACCCGAGCTGCGACCTCGCCGGGGCCGCCGAAACGTTGATCGTAGGCGAATCGGTCATTGCGCCCGAATCCACCAATCGTCTGGCTCTCACCTTCAACGAATGCGAGCGCGGAATGCGCTGCGACCGCATCACGCAGTACCTTCAACTCGCGGTCTATGGCGCGTTTGCCAAGCGGCGGATCGAACGCGAGGGGATCAAGGAAGATGTCAATATCTTCCGAAAACCGTGCGATGAGGTTCCAACCCTTGGAGAGACTGGTGCCGCCTTTGAAGATGATCGTATTGCTGATGTTGCCTGTGGAGTTCTCTCGAGTTCCGGCCGCGGCCTTTGCAGCGCTTGCAGTCGCGATGGAGCGCAGCGCCTCGGTGACGTAGTAGTCCTTTTCGATGATGGCCGCTCGTAAGCCCTCCGGACGGAAGTGCTCCACCGCCTGGATGATGGCCTGCTCGAAGTCAGGATGCTCGCAGAGTTTCATGCCGCACGTGCCTGCTTCGATTGCCACTTCTTCGCGTGCTGCAATCCCGCCAGCAATCCAAAATCATACCTGGAGAATGGATTCAGCGAATCGTGAAGGCATTGCAAGGCGCTCGCCGTCTTGCCGAGTTGCTCGCCGATAGCGCCGAGCATCGCGCGAACGCGCGGCGGTTCGGTGTCGGCAACCGTAAGAAGTCGCTCAAAGCGCCCTTTCTCGCGAAGCAATGCGAGTGTCTTCTGGACGGTCCTCTCTGGCGACATTTCGCTGGTCTTGCCTCCGCACCTCAGGAATTCGAGAAGGGCTGCGTCTTGCGGCGCCACGCTGTTCCATGCTGCTGGACGCCTTGCATGAATGACGGTATCCTGTCCAACCAGCTTCCGGGGAAGGCTCCCTGCGCTGGTGGAAACTTCACTCTGCCTGCCGGTCTGCGTACTGAACCCCAGCAGGTTGGCTGCTGCAAGACCCGATGGGAAAACCGGCTTATCTTTGGCTGCGAGTTTCTGAATTGCTGTGGGGTTGGGGCGGCTGTTCCCGAAGACCGTTGGTCTGGTCTTGTAGTAGATTCCTTTGCTCAGTCGTTCCAAAGCTCCGGCCCGCGTGAGGCGCGATAGCGCTTGCGCAGCGGCGGCAAAGGGCAAGTCTCGGAAGTCTTCCAGTCGCCAGACCCGTTCACCGCCCTTCTCGATCCGTCGCCGGATGGAGGCGGTATACGACTGCGGCGATGTGGGGGACTCTCCCATAGTCAGAGTATGGATTTGAGAAGAAAGAATGTCAAGTTTTTTAGCAAAAAAACATGACAATACAGTAGGAGCAAACTGATCCACTCCACGACCTGAGAGCTTGGCCAGACGGGGGTTGACGACAGAATGTCCCTTCCACCACAGGGCCAGAACTATCGCCGGGACTTGGACTGAACCCCTCAGGTGAGACACGAAGTTAAGGGGGTTGTTGCCGTTCGCTGAAAAATCATTGTACGGCAGGTCTTAATTGCTCCACTCTGACAACAGCTGAGCGGAGGATAGGGCTCTGCGGGGACGCAACCCGAGCGCCGACT
>JAFKEE010000012.1 GCA_017307505.1 Acidobacteriota bacterium
CTTGGGAATCGCCTGGCGATTCCCACATTCCCACAGGCACGAATCCGTGGGTAGAATAAGGCACAACCGATGAGCTCCAAACCCAACAAAGTGTCACCCATGTCCTCAGAATAGAGTGTCACCTATGTCCCCGAAGGGACACAGCGCGGGGGTGTCTTGAAAGGAGTATCCCGTAGCCCTGCAGGCCCCGAAACCGAACGAAACCCACAGCGGGTCGGCACAATTGGGACGGCGGACCCCCTGGTCCGCGGACGACCCCCTGGTCGGCCACCCGGAGGCGCACCGTGGCTCAACGGCTTGATTCTCAATGGAGTCCCGCAGACCGCGAAAGCGCACAAAGCCGCCCATCCTTAACCAGTCCCACAGCGCCAGCGACGGGCTAGCCAGGGCGTCTTCAGCGGAGCGGGCCACGGCCGCGGGAACATCTTCCAGGGAGTGCCCCATAGTCTTT
Organism: Acidobacteriota bacterium; assembly: GCA_017307505.1. Taxonomy (GTDB): domain Bacteria; phylum Acidobacteriota; class Terriglobia; order Bryobacterales; family Bryobacteraceae; genus Paludibaculum. Next base: position 452 of record JAFKEE010000012.1, read on the forward strand.
CGGCGCGTGAAACCAGCTGCAAGCCTTCTCCACGGCCCGCCCCTACGCCTATGGCAAGATGGCAGCGACGTACTGAATTCAATTACCGAGGTGCACTTTTCCGATGGGCGCTGACTCTATCTACACGGACACCCCTACCCGGGCGGAACAACTCACCATGGAAATCGTCCGCCAATTCCCGTCAGCGGCCGTCACGCCACTACTCGGCGTGGTCTACATGGAGATCCCCGGAGAACGTGGCTGCGTCGCCATGATCACCGCGGAAACAGTGGATATCCGGTTGCCCACCATAGAATGGACGTGCGGCTCGTATGGACCGCGCAGGGCAAGCCGTCCATGGAAGCGAATCCGGCTTCCACAGTCTTCCCGCGCAGGCGGGAAATTGCTGCGTGCGATCGAAGCCGCCCTGGCGTGTCGGCAGTCAGAGTTCAAGCCCTGTACCTTCTGCAAAGAGGAGTTCCCACCAGAAAGTAGGACCGATGACGCTTGTCATGCCTGTTCGTCCAAACACCGGCAGATCGTCTACTGAATCAACCTGACGTGCTCGACTTCCCGACGGCAGGGTTCTGCCCAACATTCACGACAGCCGCACCCTCCTAGCGAAGCGCCGGATGCTTCGCCAGATACTGCCGGATCAGTTCCAGCCGGACGGCAGCGGTGGCCTCAACCGCGACCCCACCCGGCCCACGCCCGCGCTTCGCAAACTCCAGCGCCACAAAAGTCGAGCCGCTCGGCCAGTACGCGATATAGCTTCCGGCCGAATCAATCACCCCGACACCCTGCCCCCCAACCTCGCCCTTCCGCTCAACGCCCTGGGGTTCCCAACTCCGCACCTCACTCACCAGGACGGCCCGCTCCCGCTCCCCAACGCCGACCCACACACGCGCCTGAGCCAACTCCACATCGCGCTGGCCGTCGCTGCCCAGGTAACGAACCACGTACATCGCCGGCATCCCTTTCTCCGTGATGGTGCCTTCGCCCACCGGCGTCAGCCCAGCGGCTGGTGACATCACCAGGGCCGCCTCGCGCTGATGCCGCGCGGTCCACTGCCCCTGGAACAGTTCCGGATCCAGCATGCGCAGGTTCTTCAGGCAGGTCTCCGTAGCGGCGCCGTTATCAATCTGCCCGCACGCCTCCTTTCCCGCCTGGACCTCCTCCACCGTTCCGGTGTGGCGAAAGGCGGCCCAGTAGAGATTAAGTTCGCGGCATTGCCCTCGGATCGCTGCGTCGCCGATGCCGTCACACCCGCCTGGATCCGGCAGCACGGGAATCAGCGGAATGCGCAACGCCCGCGTCCCTCCGAAATGGACGCAGTTCGCATTCCATGCCTGCGTACAGGGATGCACGAACTGCACCGACAGAGGGAAATACGCCCGGTTGTTCCACGGTCGCTCCTGCGCCGAAGGAAACCGGCGCCGGTATGCCCCCTGGTGCATCGGAGCATTGGAGACCTCGAACGACAAGTCCTCGCCCAGCGGGATCATCCCGTCATCGATGGACGGCCCATCCCGCCGCCCCTTCGCGAGTGGAAGGAAGGCAACATTGACCGTCAGCCAGTAGGACTCCAACTCCTTCAGCGGATTCTCCAACTGAGCTTCCAGCGTGGAACGAAAGCCGAACTGCCCCTGGCTGGTGGTGCGGCTGTTCTCATACCGCAACTGCTCGCTGCCGCCGGAGCCAAAGGAAGCGACCCCGGCCGTGGCCCGCAGGGTCACGTCGACACCCGGCACCGGCTTGCCCGTCACCGCGTCGACCACCTGGCCCGAGATCTCGGGGATGCGCGCGCCCAGCGGCCAGCCGGGAGGCTTCTCCTGCGCGCCCAGCGCACTGCTGAGCACCATGGCCACCCATCCGCTAGTGCTGATCCGCATACGCCTCCGTGCATCGCGTCCTGGGGACGCGCGGATCCACACGGCAGATCCGCACGCCTCGAAACAGCGCGCCATCCTCGAGCACGTCCACACCGGTCCCGTGACTACCCAGTTTCACGAGCTCGGAATAATACGCCTCGTGTTTTGCGAATTCTTCCGGCGGGAGGATCAACCCGCCCGCGCCCACGCCCGTCAGCCGCGGCCCCAACTCCACGGGCCAATACACTCCGCCGCGCGCGATCAGGAACATTCCGCTCGAATCCCCATATCGGTTCTTCGCACGGTCCGCCAGCAGCGTCTCCAAGGGCACCGCCGCTTCTGAGTGGAGGAACTGGAAGGAATCTGCCGCTCCGCACCCCTGGCACTGATCCCGGAAAACGCGATACAGCCGCCCTGCGTTTCGCCAGAAAACCCGGCCGTTCACCGTGGGAGAGTTCACTTGCCGGCTCGCCACGCTGAGCTGGGAGAGGAACTCCTGCGGCAATTTCAGCTTCTCCAGGTCCGCGCCGTAGCTCCGTCCTGGCCCAAGACGGTCCGGCGGCAACTGAGGGTACGGCCAGTCCAGGACGGTGAACGGCCCCTTGTCTTCGAAGAGCAACAGATAGGAGGTCCGCGGCGTGGCTCGATTCTTCAGCCACCGCACTCGCTCCAGCAGCGGCGCCAGAATGGCCTCTTTTCCCGGGAGGGCGACATACTGGTCGCGGGCGCAGATCAGCGTCAGAGAGTCGCGGTCCGGCACACTGCCCATGGGGCGAAACGTAGAATCCACCCGGTCGAAGCGCACCGCACCGAAGGTCTTCAGCACCGCAGCCAGTTCCTCGCCGGAGAGTCGCTCCGCCCCATGGGTATCGCCCTTCTCATCGCGGTACAGGATCGTGCCATCGTTGTAGACATTCACCGATTCAACCGTCCCGCGATACGACACCAACAAGCCACTGCGGTTGGGGCAGTTGCCGCTCTGGACTTCCCCAGGACTCACGGTCGACAACCCGGACAGGTAAAAGGAATGCGGGAATTCGTGATTCCCGCCATAAGTCAGCTCGGCTTTCACAATCTGGTTGAACTTCAATTGCAAAAGCTCCGGCTTGAGCTTCTCATCCGCCAAAGCGATGGTCTGCAGGCCGCAGGCGATCGTTCGGTCTGGTGTCTCGGGACCTTCGAGCATCTGTAGAACCTCCACCACCAGTGGATTGGTGCGCACGATGCGCACAACCTGAGTCCACCGCAGCGGCTTCGGAGCCGGCCCAGCCTTCCTCCGTGCGCCAGACCCCGCTTCGGCGAATAACCTCTCCAGGGAGAGCGGCTCGGGCGTTACGAGGAACTCCGTCAGCGGAGCAGTGCCGGAAGCTGTCTCAGGAGTCTGCCCGGACTGTGGGCACGCCGGACATGGAGCTATAAAATCGGAGCCCGCCTGCGTCTGACCGGAAATCGCCGGGCACACACTCAGGATTGCGCAGAGGAATAGACTAAGAACTGGAACTCTAATCATTCCTTCAGATCCGTTTTTCTCTTTCCATTATGACCACAGGACACGATCGGCTGCCGCGGATTGCGGCATTCTAGGCACTAAATCAGTCCGCCATAAGGAGAAAGACACCGGCGCCGCTTCAAAGCTCCTTAGTCTTCCTTAGCACTTCGAATCCACTTCACACGGCCGCCGTACTTCGTGACATCTCACGGACCGCCAACGTGGAGATTCCGGCGCTCCCCCATCAGGCAGGATCGGACTTGTGCCCGTCAATCACTTTGGGCGGACGCACGGCCGCGGGCCACAGGTCCGAGTCCCAGGAATCGCTCAAAACCCATCGGAAGTGCGCGTTGAACTGAACGGCCAGCCTGGGGCGATCGCGGAACTCCTTCGGACAAGGGCCAAACCGGGCAAAGGAGCACTCAAAGCATGGCGCTTCGCGCACAATCGACAGGCACTCACTATCGGACACCATCTCTCCGATAAAGAAGAACCATCCGCCGTAGTGGTGTAATCCGTTCTCCATCGGGCCGTCCGCGACCACCTCACTCTCTTTATTCGGATCAATGCCAAGCTGCAGGAGCAGGTCTCTAAACGCCGCCGGATAGATTTCACTTCGCTGAGCCAGGAAATTCCTGCACCCCACGCAGCCGCAATCTTCAGCCCAGCCATTGCCCAATCCCCGATAGATCGCGGCCGTCGCATCCGCATCGTAGCGGATGGTCTGTTCGCCGACCGTCAGGTCTCTCATCGCCATCTTTTCATTCTCAGCCAATACGTCCGGACAGATAAAAGAATGCGTGCCCCATCGTATGTCGCGGGGCGCAGCGCACTCCTCCCACAAGTGGAGCGAAGGGCGCTTGCACTGGATGGGAAGGACGGTCTGGTCCCTTGGCAGATCGGCCGGTGCGGCGCGCGTCAGCAACTCGGGGAATCGACTCAAGGATTCTGCTGAGTGTGGTCTTTTGAAGTGGAGCACAGCGCCACGCAATACAGAGTTTCCTGGGAACGCCACCGGTCTCCGCCCCTCTCCCGGCACAGAGAGAAACCGATCCGAAACGATCGCCCCGATACGACCGCCCGCGGCCCCCACCCGCCCGTGCCCCCGTCCCACCCCGGGAGTATCATCGAGGCAGCAAGTCCGCAAAGGAAACCAATTCACGAGTCAGACAACCAATCACCCCAAACCGGAAGGCACCATGACACACATTACTCAGTTCTTCTCATACAGCCCCAAGAGCTCGGAATGGGTCAGGAAAGACGGCAAGAACCTGGAAACCTCCATGTCCGAAGCCGGCAAGAGCGGGTGGGAACTGGTATCCAGCCACCATCTGCCGCCAACACCGGAACGTCACGAGCAAATTTTGCTCATCTGGAAAAAGCCGGAATAGACCCCAGATCAGTCTGGAAGCCGCGAAACACGGAGGTCTGCGCGACGGCGCACAAGGGAGCGATCGCCCCAGCCCCAGGGTCGGCGCCCGGACCGAACCACGCGGCCCGGTGCCTGCTGCAATGCACCACAAGTGCCGCCGCCTCTGCCTCTTCACCCGGCTCCTGAACGGCAACGGCTTCTTCCCTGCACCCGGCCGCCCGCCACGACTGCCCGCGCTCCTTAGCCCGGGACAGTGATAACATCGCCCAGGCGATGCCCACCCCAAAACCAGCGGAGGAGCGCGAATGAACATGGGGTTGTGGGTTCTCCAGATCCTCGCCGCGCTAATCTACGGAGCCTCAGGCACCATGAAGGTTTTCCTGTTCGACAGGATCAGCGCGGATGTCCCTTCGTTTGGAGCGCTGCCCCGCAGGATCTGGACTTTTCTCGGCATCCTGGAACTCATCTGCACTCTCGGACTCGTCCTCCCCGCGGCTCTCCATTGGAGGCCGGAGCTCACCGCCGGGGCCGCCGCCGTTCTCTCGCTCGAATGCCTCGTGTTTGTCTGGGTGCACGTCAAATACCGTGAGATCCCCACCATCGTGATGAGCGCGGTCCTGGGCCTCCTCATGGCGTTCATCGCCTACGGCCGGCTGGTCCTGCAGCCTCTCGCCTGAACGCCCCGCCGGCGTAGTCCGAGGCAGGCCCGCCGCTAGCGTCATCAGCGCGATCCGGCATCGGCGCCGTCAGGATCTGCCCGGGCCCTGCATCCTTCACTCCATCACCGGGCAGCGAATCGTTCCTCCGTCGCACAGATACTGATATGTCAAAAAATGCAAAGCATTCGGGCACCGGGCCGGAATCACACGGCTCCACCCCATTGCGAGCCGGACCCGGACCACCGGCTGCCGCACCCGCCCCCTCGATCGCGCCCCCTGCACCCCGCAGCGGCACACCCGGCAGAACGCCCAGCCGTCATCCCCGGGCACACAGTCACCCACCCGCCTTTCAAAAACTATCCCCCGTGTATTTATAGCCATATATTGCGAATACTCTAATATTTCCGGGCCAGGATCCGCCCCTCGATGGGTGCACCCAAACGGTCACCCCCATCCCCCTAAGAACCTCCATCCAGCCCACGTTTCGCCCCTCCGAACACATCGAAAGGTAGGATTACCCCGTCTTAATTTTCCTGTTTCAGTCAATGATGGATTAAGCTATACTCCATCGAGCAACGTCGCAGACTGGCATTCCAATAACCATCGCGGCCCTGGTGCCGCAAAAGGGGTTCGTGTGAACACTCGCTTTGTCGCACCGCTTCTCTGCCTCATCGCACTACCCGCCCTCTACGGTCAGGGCTTAGGCGAGTTCGTCGGCACCGTCACTGACCCGTCCGGCGGTGCACTGCCCTCGGCCAAGGTCACCGCCATTGAGGTGGGCACACGGCAATCGCGCACGGCCACCACTGCGGAACAGGGCACCTTTGTCTTCCAGTCGATGCGCCCCTCCGTGTACGACATCACCGTCGAGGCCGCGGGCTTCCGGGCCTACAAACAGCAGAACATCACGCTCGGCGCGGATCAGCGCGTGACCGTCAACGTCCGCATGGAACTGGGCGTCGCCAGCGAGTCGGTGACCGTGCAGTCGGAAGCCGCCCAGGTGGATACCACCACCGCCACAATGAAGGAGGTCGTCGACCAGCGGCGCATCGTGGAACTGCCGCTCAATGGGCGCAATGCGGCGCAGTTGACGCTCCTGGTGGGCGGAGCCGTGAGTTCCCCTTCGGGTGGAGCCGACCAGGGCCAGACGAAGACTTTCCCCGGCGCCGTGACGGTCTCCACCAATGGAGCCCGCGGCAACCAGATCAGCTACCTGCTGGATGGAGGCAATAACGTCGACGAGTACACCAACGTCAACGCGCCCTTTCCGTTCCCCGACGCGCTGCAGGAGTTCAGCGTGCAAACCAGCAACTACAGCGCCGAATACGGTCAGAACGCCGGCGGCGTCGTAAACATCATCACGAAGTCGGGCACCAATGAACTGCACGGAGACGTCTTCGAGTTCAACCGGAACGCCGTCTTCAATGCCCGCAACTACTTTGCGGCAAAGCGCGATCAACTGAAGCGCAACCAGTACGGCGGTGTCATCGGCGGGCCCATGGTCATCCCCGGCGTCTACAACGGCCGGGACAAGACGTTCTTCTTCGCGGGCTATCAGGGCACGCGGCTCCGCAATATCAGCGGCGCGCAGAGCGCCTTTGTCCCAACTCCGGCCAATCTCGCCGGCGACTTCTCCGCGGAGCTGGACGCCAACAACGCCGCAAACCCGTTGAAGAAGGCCACCACCATCATCGATCCCCTCAGCGGCCAGGCATTCCCGGGCAACATCATGCCCGTCAGCCGCTTCGACCCGGCTGCTCTCAATGTGGTGAAGATGCTCCCTGCCGGTGCCGGAAACGGTTCCATCTTCTTCGCCAAGCCCATCATTCAGGACTTCCACGAGGTAGTGGCCAAGGTCGACCATTCCATCTCGGCCAACGATCGCATCTCGGGACGCTACTACCTGGCAAAGTTCGCGAACCAGGGTATCTTCAGCCCGGAGAACTTCCTCTCCTACACAGATCGTGCCGGCATCATGTCGCAGAATGCACTCATCCAGCACACGCACATCTTCCGGCCGAATCTGCTGAACGACGCCCGTCTCAACTACGCCCGCGAAAACGCCGGCCGCGGACCCGCCGCCGGCGTACCGAACTTCCTCGACCTGGGTGTGCGCGGCATCTACCAGCCGCCCGATAAGGCCATTGAGAGCATCAGCGTCTCAGGTTTCTTCTCCATCGGGGACAGCCCGCCCGCGCGCTTCACGCGCAACAACTTCACCCTGGCCGATGATCTGCGCTGGACGGTCGGCCGCCACAGCCTCTCGCTGGGCTTCCATGGCGAACTGACCCGCGTCGATCTCGACAACCAGTTCCTGCGCGGCGGCACCTTCGGCTTCACCGCCGACGTCACGAACTATGCGATGGCCAGTTTCCTCCTCGGAAAACTGCGGACTTTCCGCCAGGGCAACGGTGAGTTCAAAAACAATCGGAACCAGTTCATCGGCTTCTATGTCCAGGACGACTTCCGCGTAAACTCCCGCCTGACCGTCAACATGGGACTGCGCTACGAACCCTTCTTCCCCTGGCGCGAAATCCGCGGCCGCGTCGAAGTCTTCCGCATCCAGGACTACCAGGCGGGCAATCGCTCCACCATGTACCCCAACGCCCCTCCGGGCCTGTTCTTCCCCGGCGACGCCAATGTGCCGGAGTGGGGTCTCACCAGTTCTCTCAAGAACTTCGCGCCTAGAATCGGTTTCGCCTACGATCTCACCGGCGACGGCAAAACCAGCCTGCGCGGCGCCAGCGGCATCTTTTTCGACACGCGCCAGTCGGGCATCTGGAACAACCGCTTCGTCGACGTGACGCCGTTCAGTCCGCAGATCACCATCACTGACCCGGCCGGGCCGTTCAGCAATCCCCTGGTCGGCATCGCCAACCCGTTCCCGGCGCCCTTCCCCGCCCCCAGCAACACCACCTTCCCGCTGCCGGTCCTGGCCATCACCTACGAACCGGATGGGCACTACAACACGCCGACCATCTACAACTACAACCTCGCCCTGGAGCGGCAGTTTGCAAAGAACTGGCTGGCCCGGGCGGCGTATGTGGGATCGCACACCTCCCACCTGGCGGTGCACATCGAACTAAATCCGGCGGTTTACACCCCAGGCAGCAAGCTCTCAACCGATCAGCGCCGCCTGTTCCAGAACTACCAGTTCATTACACTCAGCAGCCAGTCGGCGAACTCGACCTACAACTCCCTGCAACTGGGCGTCGAAAAGCGCTTTTCCCAGGGCTTCACTCTCACCGCGAACTACACCTGGAGCAAATCGCTCGATAACGTGCCCCAGAACTGGAACGCCACGGGCCCCGGCGATGGAGGCTCCTACACCTATCCCTGGTACTTTCCAAATGCCAACGGCCTCGATCGCGGCCTCTCCGACTTCGATCACGCACAGAGACTCGTGATCTCTTCGGTCTGGCAACTGCCCCACTTCCAATCCATGCCCGCGCTGGCCCGCGGAATCCTGGGAGATTGGCAACTCAGCGGTGTCATGCAGGCCCAAACCGGCGGCCCCTTGACCATCCTGGCCGGCAAAGACCAGTCGCAGACCGGCCTCACCCGCGATCGCGCCGTAATCAGCGGAGCAGGGCTCGGCTCAGGCGCCTGCAAAAACACGGCGCCTTGCGTCGACTATCTGAACCCCAACTCCTTCCTGCTGCCCGACATCGGAACCTTCGGCAACGTGGGGAAAGGTAGTTTCCGCGGCCCCGGGCTGTTGAACTTTGACGTCGGCTTCTTCAAGAACTTCCCCATCAGGGAACGTTTCAAGGTCCAGTTCCGCGGTGAGTTCTTCAACCTGTTCAATCGTGTCAATCTGAACGACCCCACAAACTCGGTCAGTTCCGGCGGGTTCGGCAGCATCCGCGGCGCCGGCGATCCGCGCATCGGCCAATTGGCCTTGAAGATTGTCTTTTGACGAGGTTCGTCCGCACCGCTCCTCGGGTCCGCTCGCAGCAACCAGGCCGCAGGGCGGCACCCGGGGTGCGAACCGGAACGCAGGCTGGGTGTGTGTCCCTCGGCCATACTTGGGGCCTCTGCACCGGCCGCCAGCACATGGACGCAGCCTGGCATCTGACCAAGGGCTGGCCCTGGTGGGCCATAGCCGCCAACGCTGCCGGAGGCCTGTTGCTGCTCACGCTAGCCCTAAGAAGACTGGAACGCCGCGATTCTTAACTGGAACGGACGTCGAAGCGCGTCCATGCGAAAGCGAGGCCGCAACCGTGTTCCCTATGCCTCACGACTGTGCGCGAAATGGCTTAAATCGACGCCAATCCGTCGAAGACCTATATACTGCTCAGCCGCCGAAGACCGCCCACCGATGTCGAAAACCGCCATACTTCATAGATTCCTGTCGAAAACCGCGCTCATCTGCCTGTGGGGCAAGATTCATCCTGCGCGGGACTTCAGTCCCGCCGCGTCGCAGCACCTAATCAAGCCCAACACCAGCACCAAACCCGCCCCGATGTCCAGCGGTCCCAATCTGTTGGTGGGGTGAGCTTCAGCTTGCGCGGGACTTCAGTCCCGCTGCGTGCCATGGCATGAAAGGCCAAAATCCAGGAACAAGCCGACCAACCGCCACAGCCGTGTTGTGGGCCAGGATTCACCCTGCGCGGGACTTCAGTCCCGCCACGCCGAAGCACCCAGCAAAGCCCCAACACCCGAACCCACCCCAGCCAACTGCCAGCCGCAACAGCCGTGTTGTGGGGCAGGATTCATCCTGCGCGGGACTTCAGTCCCGCCACGCCGAAGCATGCCGCAAAGCCCCAACACCCGAACCCAACCCCAGTCAACCGCCAACCGCCACAGCCGTGTTGTGGGGCAGGATTCATCCTGCGCGGGACTCCAGTCCGCTCTACCGGCCCCGCCACAAGCCCATCCGGCTACAATGGCGTCCAGCGATGTCCAATCACGCATCAGGCTGGCGAGAACAGGCGGCACCGTCCTTCTCGATGCTGGAGAATGACATCGTCGATCCTGAGTATTCGGTGACTTTGCTCTTCTTTGACTTTTTGCCGATTCTGAGAATTGCGCACCGGAACGGCGATCTGGAGGGGAGGCCGAACGGCGGCGATTCTAGCGAGCCTGACGAGCACTTGCCGCCGCCACGAGGTCGACCCGCAACTGTACCAAACACAATTGCTGACCAATCTGCCGCCGGTGCGCCTCAGCGATCTGGCTGAGTGGCTGCCGGATGAATGGAAGCGGCGGCAGACAGCGCCGCCTCACGGCCAGATTAAGTAGAGGCTGTCGGGTCGAAGGAGGTGGGGTTTACTTAAGGCTCACCCTAAATGGACACTTCGTACGGGACGGTCGGGGCCGGACGCTTACCGAAGAGGTGCGTTGGAGAGAGGTCGCGTGCCCTGCAGAACGCGGCTGCACTTTGACAGCTCCGCTCCTGCTCGGCGATCAGCTCCCGCCACTTTGCCCAGATCTCAAGTCCACGCGTGCACATGCCTTCAGAGTGGGCAGGCGAGGGAC
>JAFKEE010000015.1 GCA_017307505.1 Acidobacteriota bacterium
GGGCCTGGCATTCCGCCTCGCAAACTGGAATGCCAAACAACAGCCGCCAATTCTAGACACCGCCCGAGCAGCGGAAAAAGTCCATGTCTAGCAGGCGGCGCCGGTCATGCCCACTGAAATGTGCTTCCGCGCTCGACCATTCGTACTCCACTGGCTGCTGCACCAGGCCGGCTCGGATCGGATTGGCCTCCACATAGTGGACGGCCGTCCACAGGTGAGACTGGCCCATCGGACAGGAGAAAAACCGGTTCTGCCAAAGGTGGCCGCATCGCCTCCGCCGGGCATTGAAGTACTGAGCGAAGCGACCGTGCACACGGGGCAACAGGACAGCCAGGGAATCGGTTTCGGGTGGCACTGCAATCAAATGTATGTGATTGGGCATCAAACAGTAAGCGAGAATCCGCACGTTGGTGAAGGCAGCCTGCTCTCTGAGTAGATCGAGGTAGACGAGGCGGTCGGCACGGGTTCGGAACACGAGTTGGCGAGCCGTTCCACGTTGTGTGATGTGGTGCGCCACGCCGGGCGCAACGAAGCGAGCAATCCGAGGCATCTTGCAAAGAGAGTGCTTTAGGGATTGCGAAATCTCAAGGAAAACCGAGGTGGGACGGGTCAGGCTGTCCCCGTTCCCCGTTCTCACCTAATACCGGGCACTGAAGTGATCCACCCCAGACTCCGCGTCCCGTTCTTTGCCACACCCACACGCCGCGCCGTCACTGTCTTGTGCGCCTCACCGCCTCTCATAAACCAAGCCGAAATCTGCGGCGATCTCAATCGTAACGCCCGCAATCGTCCTATTAATCCCTTGGCTACACGCGCTAGCAGTGCTTATCCCTTCTCCTGCTTCTTCTTCGTCAACCTCGAATTGAACGCAAGGCGCGCGATATAGAGTGCGCCCGTCTATCCTCCAGGTTTCGGTCAGCTCAATTCGTTTACCCTCTCTGTTCGTCACAACTTCAGTGCTGCCACCACCCGCTGTGAGAACAAGAATCCCTGAGCGTGTAGCAGTCTTCAAATCGTAGGTGCCAACCATATCTCTTTTCGCCGGCACACACGCAACGAGCAGCAGGGCGCAAATGAAGGACAATGCGAGGCGGCTCATTGTTGACATGGATTTGGACCACTCCACTGAAAACCTGCAGGACGTTGTGCCTTGGGCCGATGGGCCCATAGACGGAGCGGGGACAGCCTGATCCTGCCCACTGGCATTTGTGCCCTCGTGCGCCATGACATGTGTGTACGGTTTCCTATCCACTTCCCCGCGTTCCTCGACCTCGAAGCGCGAAGCTCAACCCGCTACCAAGACTCGCTCATTGGAACGGCGGCTGTCCACGTCCTCTCGCACAGGGTCTTTGCGTGCCCGACGGCTGACCACGATGCTTTCCCGAAATAACTCATCTCCAAAGGGTTGTCCCGCGAACGTGGCCTTTCTCAGGGCCTAGCATTCCGCCTCGCAAACTGGAATGCCAAACAACAGCTGCCAATTCTCGACACCGCCCGAGCAGCGGAAAAAGTTCATGTCTAGCAGGCGGCGCCGGTCATGCCCACTGAAATGTGCTTCCGCGCTC
>JAFKEE010000038.1 GCA_017307505.1 Acidobacteriota bacterium
GGCCCCGTCTTCCGCTACGCCCAAAGCGCGCCGCCTAAAGGCGACGCTGGGCTCCGCTCCAGCCGCCCCCCCCGAAAGCGGGTTCTGAGAGGAATTGGGGTGGGGAATTCTCGACCGGTACTTTGGGGAATTTTCAATCGGAGTTGACAGAACAGACCGGCGAGGCCGGGGCTGTGCGCCGGAGCAAGTTACGAGGTACTGGCGAAGCTTGATTGGCTTCGTTTCGTCGCGGGAGGAGGCGGCGGACGAGATTGGTACGCGTTAGCCCGTCGCTAGCGCTCCGGGACTGAACAGGGGGAGCGGGCGGACTCGAGGACTGGACGTGAGGAACGCGCGGACAGCGGGAGCGGGCAGTGGGACCGGGCGGACCGTGGAGTTGGATGTGCGGTCCGGGCGGACTGCCGGGGTGGGTGTGAGTAACGGGCGGGCGGCGGCGCAATGGGTTTGTTCCCTCATAGGAGAGGGAATCTGGAGTTGCGGGGCGGCTGAACTGGGGTTGGAGGCAGCCGGCTCGGTTGGAGTTGGGCTCGATCGTTCGGGTCCCAAATGGCTTTGTTCCCTCAGGGAGAGAGGAAACACCGCTTCGGGGCCATTGGCCAACGGTCCTTCCTGGATGCAGGGGCGTGGTGTCGGATGGCTTCGTTTCGCCAAGAATGAATCTGGCCGGGAGGGCGGTGCCGCCGGATTCGGCTCTGGCCGGATTTGTGGAGCGGGCAATTGGTGCTCAGGTGCTGACGGAGTTGCTCCACATGCAGCGGGATCAGTCCAGCCAGGATGGGTTTGTTCCCTCACGGCAGACGGATTCTGGAGTTGCGGGCTGGTTGGACTGGATTCCGGCGCTGAGGGCACGGTTGGGATCCGGCCAGATCGCCGGGGTCCAGAATGGCTTTGTTGCCTCACGGAGAGAGGAAATGGGGGCTCGGTACAGGCGGCGGATTTCATTGCGGGGCTATCGCGGAGCGTTTTGGGTTGGCTTCGTTTCGCCAGGATGGAGTCCTGTTGTGAGCGCTGAGCGGCCGGAGGCAGTTCTGGTTGGAATCCGAGCTCACGCAATTCCAGATCGAGTGGGGATGAAGCGGCCGCGCAAGGGATGGACTGGGGATAGCCGAAATGGGTTTGTTCGCTCAAAAACAAATGAAATTGATCCAGGGCCTTGGGCCTGGTTGGGGCGATGGCGTCTTCCCTGCCCCTGTCGACGACGTTGGCGACGGTTGCTTGTGATATTTCCAGTGTCTTCATCTTCTTTCTCCTTCTCCGCGTGAAAAGCTACAGGGCCGAAAAAAGGGTTTCCTCTGGGCCCATAGGTAAGTCATTGAAGAAATTGAGCTAGAAATATTTCAAACTGGGCGGACCAACATGCAGCCCATCGCTGAAAATACCCAACTTTCTTTTCCGGATTGTTCCAGCCAGTGCCATGAAGCAAAGGAGAGGTGGGGGTGTTGGAGCGAGCCTCGATGCCGTAGTCGCGCAGATGAGAGATCGGGCTCGTGCGACGACAACAGACTTTGCTGGGCAGGCGATCTCCTCTGGCGCGGATGAGACGTTTGATTGCCCTTGTTCGATGGGCTGGACCAATCGCCCCGGCGCGTCGACCCGCAGTGCCCATGATTCGACACTCGTTTCCCGCGCGTTTGCTTCCCGCCTGCACTCGTCCTGGTAAGTGCTTCAGATGACGCCATTTCTACGTCCTGGCCGAAGTGGCGGACCTTGGCTGGCAGCGTGCACTTAGTGCCGTGGGCGCGATATGGACGCGCCAGGCCGCACTCTCCGGGCAGAGATCGTAAAAGTCTGATGACGCGCAGTCCCTCCAAGTTCGATGCCCGGTCTGCATCTTCTTTGTGGCAGTTCCAGAAACCGACTGCGGTTGCAGGCAACCGGGAGCAACGACATGAAGATTCTGATGGTGCTCACTTCCCACGATCAATTGGGTGATACCGGCCGCAAGACCGGCTTCTGGCTGGAGGAGTTTGCGGCCCCCTATTACGTGTTCCGGGATACTGGCGCCGAATTGACCCTGGCCTCGCCGAAAGGCGGGCAGCCCCCGATCGATCCAAGGAGCGATCTGCCCAGGTACCAGACAACGGCGATGACCCGATTCAAGGGAGACAGAATCGCGCGACAGGCGCTGAAACACACGGCGCGGCTGGCCGAGATGAGGTCGGAGGATTTCGACGCCATCTTCTACGTCGGCGGGCACGGCCCCCTGTGGGACCTGGCCGACAATGCGGACTCCATCGCCCTGATCGAAGCCTTTTACACCTCCGGCAAGCCGGTTGCGGCAGTATGCCATGCTCCGGCTGTGCTCCATCGTGTCATGTACAACGGCGAACCGCTAGTGAACGGCAAGCGGGTTACCGGGTTTACCAACGGCGAGGAAGAGGCGGTGCAGCTCACAAAGGTAGTTCCGTTCCTGGTCGAGGATGAGTTGAAGAGGATCGGCGGCCTCTACAGAAAGGCCGCCGACTGGGAGAGCTTCGCCGTGGTGGATGGCCGGCTGGTGACTGGACAAAATCCAGCCTCGTCGACCACGGCCGCCTGGGAACTGATGAAGGTCCTGGTGGTGAGTCTGGCGGCCTAGGCGCGTCTGTCGCTGGCTTCGCGAAGCCGGACTTCCCAGACGGGTAGCGCCGCCGGGGCCGGCGAGGACTGTGACACTGCTGCCGCTTTGTCTGCCGCAGCCTGCATCCCCTTCCACCACAACGTGAGTTCCCACTAGACCTCTGCAGGATGGCGCCGGCCGGAATGCGGGGACGACGGTTGCACCTGCGATCGGGAATGCCATCTTTGCGGCCACGGACGCACGGCTGCGAGATCTGCCGATCCGCCCGCAGGCGGTGCTGGCGGCTCTGCGGCAGAAGTAGCCTGGGATCAGAGGCGGAGTACCTTGATCAAGGCCGAGAGGGCGGCCGGTTGCTGGCGGCGACTGGGGTAGTAGAGGAAGAAGCCGGGAAAGGGTTGGCACCAGGTTTGCAGCACCCGGATAAGGGCGCCACCGGCGAGATGGGGCGCGGCGAGATCTTCGCCGAGGAACGCCAGACCCACACCATCGAGGGCGGCCCGGATCACGAGATCCACGTCGTCCACAATGAGAGGTCCGTTCACGCCGACCGACAGGGACTTGCGTCCATTCTCGAATTCCCAGCGGTAGACACCGGCTGAGCCGTGCCGGAAGTTGATGCAACGGTGCCGGACCAGATCCCGGGGCGACTTGGGTTTAGGGTGTGACTCGAAATAGGAAGGCGCACCGACGATCGCCGGGCGCTGGTCTGGCGACACCCGGACGGCAATCATGTCCTTCTCGATGTACTCCCCGAACTGGATACCGGCATCGAAGCCGCCTGCAACGAGGTCCATGCGATTGTCGTCGGTGGTGACGTCCAAAAGAATCTCCGGGTAGTCACGGGCGAACTGTCCGAGTTTCGGAGCCAGCACGGAGGATACGGCGAGGCGCGGCAGGAGCAGGCGCAGGCGTCCGGCTGGTTTGTCGCGGTAGCCGGAGATCTGGGCCAGGCCTGCACGCACTTCGTTGAGCGCCGGCCGGAGCCTCGCGAGCAGTTGTTCACCGGCTTCTGTCGGCATCACGCTGCGGGTTGTGCGGGCCAGAAGGCGAACGCCCAGGCGTTCTTCGAGGCCGCGAATGGCGTGGCTCACGGCAGAGGGAGAGACTCCGAGACGCCTGGCGGCACGGGTGAAGCTCCTTTCCTCCGCCGCGGCGAGCAGCACCGAGAGCACACGCAGATCATCAGGCTCCATTCATGAATTGTATTCATAAGGGCATTGCGTTGTTGCACTCTACTCAAAGCCGGCAGAGAGCCTTACTCTGGAACTGAAGAAGCGGAGGCGCAGAATCGATGCCCCATGTGATTGTGAAGCTCTGGCCCGGACAGGCGGAGAAGAAGAAACAGCAACTCGCCGAGCAGATCACGAAGGATGTACGGGCCATCCTCGGATACGGCGATGAGTCGGTGTCGGTGGCCTTCGAGGAGATCCCCGCCCAGGAATGGGCGGAGAGGGTATACCGCCCTGACATCGTGAACGCACCCGGCAAGCTCTACAAGAAGCCGGGTTACCGGATGTAAAGCCTGTGGCCGTGTTACGGCTGAGGAGGCGTTGTTCCAATGAGACGGGCATGAGAGTGTGGATTACCATGCTGGGCTTGGTGCTTCTGTCCGGTGAGGCAAGCCCGCAAACCCTGCAACCGGGAGGAAAACCAATGCAAAACATCACGATTGCCAGAAACGGTTCGCGGCCTTCGAATGAAGGTCCGGCCGAGTACTTCACCGGCTCAGTCCGCGTAGAGATGCTGTTCTCCGCGGCTGATCCTTCGCGGATAGCCGGAGCGCGAGTGGCTTTCGAGCCAGGCGCCCGCACGGCCTGGCACACCCACCCGTTGGGACAGACACTGCTGGTGACCGAGGGCACCGGCTGGGTGCAGGAGTGGGGTGGTCCGGTCGAAGAGATGCGAGTTGGAGACGTGATAAGGATTCCGCCCGGAGTGAAGCACTGGCATGGAGCGACGGCCACGACCCGCATGACGCACCTCGCCCTGCAGGAGCAGTTGGAGGGGAAAGCCGTCGACTGGATGGAGAAGGTCAGCGAGGACCAGTACAAACGGCCTTGAGCCAGGCACCGCGGCAACCTGCGCGGGGTGTGGAGTTCCATGAAGTACGAGTTGCGGCAGATGGAACGGCAAGGGAGCGGCGCGATTGTGAACAACGCGTCGGTGGGTGCTTTGACCGGCAATCCGGGGATTGGATCCTACATCGCTTCCAAACACGGCGTGGTCGGGCTGACGCGGACAGCGGCCCTGGAGTATGTCCGGCATGGTATTCGGGTGAATGCCGTGAATCCGGGGCTGATCGATACACAGCTTGCGCGGGATGTGGTGGCGGGCAATGAACAGGCTTATGCCAACATTGCGAAGGGGGTCCCGATTGGGCGAGCGGGCCGGCCGGAGGAGATCGCGGCGGCGGTGTTATGGCTTTGCAGTCCCGGGGCGAGTTATGTGGTGGGTCACGCGCTGACGGTGGATGGAGGGATGACGGTGGTGTAGGGCAGGACGGCGGCTGAGTGACGTGAGAGGAACTGAGGACAGGGGAAAGTCCTGGCGGATATTGGGGCGCCGCGGGCATCGGGGACTGGACCGGTGCCCGCGGCGCGTTGGCCGTCAGCGGCCAAAGGCGGAGATCGGACAGTCGGTGTAGCCAGGGCCGCTTGTCCATACGGCGGGCAAGGCAGTCAGGTTGGTCTGGGAACTGCCTTCGCTCTTGCAGGATCCCCGGGCTCGATCCCGGAAGGCCACCTTCCCGCTGGTGGTGCCGAGGATGGCGATCCAGTAAGTGGTGCCCGCTGTGATGCTCGCGGAGGGCACGGTAATCACATTCCAGGCGCCTTTGGTGAGTTGTGTTGAACTGCCCTGGGTGAGCAGGTTCTGGGGATGGGTGGTGCCGTTGGAGTAGACGCCCAGGTAGACCTTACCCACCGTGGAACTGGAGTCCAGGTAGAACGAGAGGGAGGTGAGCGCTCCGCTGACGGTGGCGGTGGTCTGGAAGGCCTCCGCCTGGCCGTTGACGTTGGAGTCCACCTGGGGCTCGATTGCCTGGTCGCCCAAGAGGACGGTTCCGGCTGCGCTGATTGTCAGAGACACGTTCACAGTTGCGGGCGAGTTCTGGGCACCGGCGGAAGTCACCGTGACGTGACCGGTGTAAGTACCGGCCGTGAGTCCGGAGATGTTGGCAGAGACTTGCAGCGCCAGTGGCGCAGTGCCGCTGGCGGGGGTCACGGTGAGCCAACTGCTGTCGCTGGCGGCTGTGAAGTTCAGGGTTCCGGTGCCGGTGTTCGTGACATTCACGGTAGCGGCCGCCGGATTACTCCCGCCCTGGGTGGCGCTGAAGCTCAAGGTTCCGGGCGCTACGGAAAGTATGGGCTGAGGCGGCGGAGGTGCGGAAACAGTGAGGGTGACTGTGGTCACGGCGGGCGAATTGAGAGCTCCGACTGAGGTGACTGTGATGTGCCCTGTATAAGTATTGGCCGTCAAGCCGCTGATGTTGGCGGCAACCTGCAGCGTCTGCGGCGCTGTTCCGCTGGCGGGTGAGACGGTGAGCCAGGGACTGTCGCTGGCTGCGGTGAACGTCAAGGTGCCCGTGCCGGAGTTGGTGACGGCTAAGGGTACGGCCGCCGGGTTGGAACTGCCGGCGACGGCGCTGAGCGAAATGGTGGTGGGTGTGATGGAGAGCGCAGGCTGGTTGGGCGCGACTGTCAGGGTCACCGTCACGCTGGCAGGGGAACCCTGCGCTCCGGCAGCACTGATGGTGATGTGGCCGGTATAGGTGTTCGCAGCGAGCCCGGCGACATTCACGCTGACCTGCAACGTCTGTGGGGCGGCTCCGCTGGAGGGCGTTACCTGGAGCCAGGGACTGTCACTGACGGCCGTCATATTCAACGTCCCAATGCCGGTGTTGGTGACGCTCACCGATTTGGCGGCTGGATTGGTTCCATTCTGTTGAGCGCTGAAGCTCAAGGACAGAGGAGAGACCGCGAGTACGGGAGTCTGGCTGCTGAGGGAGAAGGCACCGACGATACCACCGCCTGAGAAATTGCTCCAGGAACCCGCGTACACGTGCCCCTGGGCGACGATGGGCGCGGCATAGGTGGCGGCGGCGCCGTACTGGCTGCCGCTGGTCCACAGGGGGGCGCCTGTTCTGGCGTCATAGGCGTGGATGGTCCCATTGGCGCCTTCGCCGGCGAAGACGATTCCGTTGGCCACGGTCGGAGTGGAGTTGGGTTGAGTGCTGCCACCGAGGGCCGCGCTCCAGGCCACGGAAAGCGAGCAGTTGGCGTTCACATTCAAGCCGATGACCCCACCGGCAATGCCGCCTGTGCCCGACCCGGCGGTGACCACAAACAGCATATTGCCAGAGGCCCAATACGCGGGCACGCCGCCGATTCCTCCGCTGCCCAGCCAGTCGTTCGCCGCGTTCAGGGTCAGGGATTGGAACGGCATGGCGCTGGCGGCCAGGTCAGTTGCTTTGAAGAGATAGAGCACGCCATTTTTGTTTCCAGTGGTGACCATGGTGGGACAACCAGCCGGCTGGAAGACAAGGGGCGTGGAGCCAAAGTCCAGGTCACAGGGCGCACCGTTGCAGGGGAAGTTGGCCGGTTGCGCGGGTCCGTAGGAGCCGAGGAGATTGAGGTTCCCGTCGAGAGCGATCATGCGGTTGGCATAGGGCGTGTAGCCTTCGGGGTTCTGAGAGTCCGATCCGCTGGCCGCATAGATGATGCCCGTGCCGGGATCGGCAGAGACGCCGCCATAGCCCCAGATGCCGCCGCCACCGTTGGGCGCGGCGATGCCGGGTACGACGACCCAGCTACCCGAGGCTACGGGGTTGGCGGAGACATCGACGCGATAGACCTGCCCACGCCAGGGCGCGGTATCGCAGCCGTCGCTGGCCGTCGCCACGTAGACGTAGTTGCCGACTTTGTTCAAGCCGCCCCAGACCTTGTTGGTGGCGGGATTGGAAATCAGAGGGAGGGCGGGTGCGGCATCGGTGCCATCCGTGAGATTCAACGTCCGGAAGGCGCCATCGTTGGAGACGGTGTACACTCTGCCCGTGTTGCGATCAATGAGGGGCGCTCCGGTGACTCCGTAACCGCCAGGGATCGCGCAATTGCTGGGCTGCGTGCCGAAATTCCGCCTCCACAGGATTGCTCCGGTGGAGGCGTCAAAGGCGTAAATGGAGTTGCCGCCGGTGGCCACAACGAGCATATCCTTCTGAACGCCGGCGCCTCCGACGAACAGAGGTTGCGCGGTGACCGGGCCATCCACGGTGACAGACCAGCTGAGCTGGAGACTGCCGACATTGGAGGTAGTGATGGTCGTCTCGTCGACTGCATTGCCGCTGCGATTGGGGTCGTGGTCCACCATCAGCCAGTCGGCCACCTTGGCGACGGTCAGGTTTACGGTGATGACCGCGGGGGAGCCCTGTGCTCCGTTTGCCGTGAGGGTGATGTGACCGGTATACGAGCCGAGCCCCAGTCCGGCGCCTGTCGCGGAGGCCTGGAGTGTAGCGGGCGCTGTGCCCTGGGCTGGGGACACCTGAAGCCATGAGCTGTCACTCGAGGCTGTGAAATTGAGGGTCCCGGTGCCAGTGTTGTTCACCGCGAGCGTGAAGGGCAGCGGATCTGAGCCTCCAACCGTCGCGGTGAGGGAGACGGAGAGAGGGGAGACGGAAAGCACTGGCGTCGCAGCGACGCTGGCGGTGCCATAGGCCGAAAGCGGACAGTCTGTGTACTGAGCGCCGGTGGTCCAGGAGGCTGGCAGTTGCTGGAGGTTCGATTGCGAACTGCCTTCACTGCTGCAGGAACCGGAGATGCGGTCGCGGAACGCGGGCTTCCCGCCGGCCGTGCCGAGGATGGCGACCCAGTATCGAGTACCCACAACGACGTTCGCGGCGGGCACCTGGATTGTGTTCCAAGCTGCTTTGTTGAGGGTGCTGCTGCTGCCTTGTGTCAGGAGGGCGCCTGGGTGGCCGCCGTTGTCGGCGTAGAGTCCGATGTAGAGCGTAGTCGCCGCAGAGGTGGTATCCAGATAGACCGTCAAGGAGCCCACGGAGCCAGTGAGAGAGGCTGTCACCTGAAAGGCTTCGGCCTGGCCGACGGCATTGCTGTCCACCGAGGGCTCAATTGTCTGATCGCCCAGCAGGACCTGAGCCCCGACACGCGGCGCAACCGCTGTAAGACAAAGGGAAATTATAGCGGCCTGGAGTAAACACTCCATTGCACTTTTTGCAGCTACCATGTTGCATCCTTATTACGGACTTGTGTGACCCGAACATCATCCGAGTCAGATTGATACCTGAATTTCTTTCGCTCATCTACCGGCACGTATGAACGCACCTTAAGCCTTGGGGCGCCTTCATACAAATGAGCGAAGGCCCATTCTCTTTGAATAAGGAGTCAGCGGATGAATGACGAACTACATTGTGAACTAGTATTCCCAGGACTTTTTGTCAGCTGCCCCTCCTCCGCGCCCCAGACCCGACAGACCGTACACACCATGCGAACCCAGGCCTCGCGTGAGCTTACAACACCGACTACTTTTGATCAAGAATTATGTGGCAGATTAAGGCCGGGGGACGCCAGAGTAATTCACGGGCAGAGAATACTTTTCAGCCGCGGGTCCTGGGAGACTACTGCGGCAAAACAACTGGAAGATAGCAGGGCGCACGCAAATCCGGGCATTCCCGCGATGGCGGGAGATCCGCTATATTGCATCAATTGAGATGCTTAGGATATATCCGCGCTACCGGGAGCATGGGCACAAGGTATGGCGGGCAGTGTCCTGACCACATCCAGGAGTCAGTAGTTGAATGACTGATCTCTGGGGTGGCAAGAGATCTTTTGCGATCAAAAGATCGCTATTTGGAAGCGGGTGTTCGGGCGGTCTCGCGCGAGTGGACGTACACCAATTTCAGTGGCCCTTCGGAACGTGATTCTTTGACGGTACTCACAAGTCCTAGTTTTGGAGTCAGGCCTCGGATTCGATACGCCGGAGCGCAGCAGCTGCGATGGTAGTTCTGTCCTGGCCAGGAACACGATCAGGGAAACAGCGGGCACGCTACCCGGCGCGATGGGAGGATGCGCGGCGGGGTTTCGGCTTCTTCTGTTTCTCGAGATTGAGGGCTACGGCGGACCGGATGAGGTCCTTGAGGGCGGCCTCGTTGACTACCTCGCCTTCGCGGATGTCGATGGCGCGGCGGACGTTTCCTTCGAGGCTCGAGTTGAAGAGGCCGGCGGGGTCCTCCAGGGAGGCCCCCTTGGCAAATGTCAGCTTCACCACGCTCTTGTAGGTTTCGCCCGTGCAGATGATGCCGGCGTGGGACCAGATGGGAGTGCCCATCCACTTCCACTCTTCGATCACCTCGGGGTCCGCTTCGTGGAGGAGGGCACGCACCCTGGCGAGCATGAGGCCGCGCCAGTCCCCCAATGACCGGATGCGGGCGTCGATCTGCGCGGAAGCCGATTCCGCCGCTGCGGGATCCTTGCGCTGCTTATTCATTTCAGCTCCCAAACTTTCAGCGTGCCGGATGCCTGACGACGGCGCCACAGCAGGTAAGAGAGGGTCCAGAGCAGGGCGGTGGCGACGGCCCAGCCCCACGCCTCCGGGCCGTCGCCCACCGCCAGGTGAGCGATGACGGCCGAGGCGAGGTTGATGGCGAAACCGGCATAGACCCACTCCTTGAGCCGGGCGGGCACGGGGACCAGCAGCAACAGGACTCCGAGGAGTTTGGCGCACGAGAGCTCGATGCGGAAGTAGGAGGGGAAGCCGAGATGGGTGAATGCCTGGGCCACCTGCGGCAGGGTCAACTGCGCGTAGGCGGTGAACCCCATCTGCAGGCAGAAAAGCCCCGTGACAGTCCAGTAGCCGATGGCGAGCGCCCGGGAATTGGAACTCGTTTCGGGTGTGGAGAGGCCGGGCGTGAGGGCCGGGTTGTGCAGTGTCGATTCCATGAAGATTCTCCTCTCCAGCTTCAGGACTTCGGGGCCATGGGGGACCAACCAGGGGTCTCCACTCCGAACTGAACCGCGTATTCCTTGGTCAACCGTTGCCAGCCCTCGAGCTTCATGGCGTCGGGGCCCACTGTGCGGCCCAGCGGTTCGCCAGACAGGAACCGGTCCATGACGTCGAAGCAGAGGTGCCAGCCGGCGGCGCCCCAAGCGATGAAACGGCGATCGATGTTGTGCCAGAGCGTGAGCCGTGTGCCGCCGCCCTGGGCTTCGAGTTGCCAGCGTAGGTCCTGGCCGCCCCAGCTGTACTCCAGCAGCCTGGGCGCGTCGGCCCGGACGATCTTTGTTTCGGAAACCATGGGGGTGGGCGCGCCGACGGTGGTGAGTTTCACAGAGTTTCCGGCGTTGCCCAGGCTGCCGTCGGAATCAAACGGGGCCCACTCGCGGAGATGCTTTGGCTCAGTCAGTGCCTGCCAGACTTTCTCCGGCGAATGACGGAGATCCCTGGTGAGGACGAGCGTCCATTTATCTCCGTCTTTCTGGATCTGCGCTCCGCTGGCTGGACCAGGCGTGTACTGCTGGCGATCGTTCATTCTCTTCTCCTTGTTTTCCGTTTCGTTGGTGGCGGCCCAATCCCAGGGCCGGGTTTGAATTCCTGGAGACTTCCTTGAGCGGGTTGGTGTTTTCCGGAGCAGAGAGCCGGATCCAACCGCCAGAGCCTGGAGCGCGCGGAATCAGTCCGCGGCCCGGGGGACAATTTCAGCGGGACTGGCTCCGGCCGCGCCGATGAACGCGGGGCAGAACCAGGCCGGGGTACGAAAGGGCTGTGGCAGGCTGCGGCGCCGCGGCGGATTGCCCGAAGGCAGCGGCAGGGTAGAGATGGCTGATTTCGTCATTTCCTGCTCCCTGCCCTGCCTTTTTCCGGTGTTGGTTCCTCCATCTGATCCAGGTGGCGTTCGAGAGCATCCAGGTGGGGGGCCCAGAACCGGCGGAACGGAGCCAGCCAGGCATCGATCTCCTGGAGGGGTTCCGGCTTCAACCGGTAGAGGCGGCGTTGAGCATCCACCGTGGATTCGACGAAGCCTGCGTCCCGCAATACGCGCAAGTGCTTTGAGACGGTCGGCTGCGGCATGCGAAGCTGCCGTTCAATCTCGCCCACCGATTGCTGGGCGGAGACCAGAAGGCTCAGGATGGCGCGGCGATTGGGTTCCGCGATGACTTCGAAAACAGATTCCACCCTTCTGATATACCGTCCTCCGTATATACCTGTCAAGGAATATAAACAGAGAATCCAAAAGAAAGGCAAGGAATCGCGAGGGCCGCCAGACCCACAGGGCACCTGCCTGCCGATGCGGGGCGACTGTCACAGCCGTGGTGTCACAGACCGCTCGTACGGGTACGGGGGAGCCTGACCAGTATTTTCGGGCCAGGTCTTCAGAAGAGGGACTACAGTCCTAGATCCAGGCCCGAGCGAAGTACTACTCAATTGCACCCTCCGTCCCATTGGAATACTCAACCGCGACAAATAGATTGAAGGAGTAGATCGCACGGACAAGAAACGACCTATGTCAAACCACAAGTTCAACTGCCTTGTTATTTCGCCCGACCCTGAAGCCGCGAAGGCGTACGGCGAAGAGCTGGGCAAATCTTCCGCTATCGGCATTACTTACACCTTGTCCAGCTACCCCGAACAGACGGTGCTGGCCGGAGTGCTGCGCCGCCATTGCTTCGATCTGCTGATGATCGACTGCCGGGACCTTACGGCGGCACTGGCTGTGATGGAGGGCGTTCGCGCACAGAATCCTTTCCTGGAGACACTGGCTGTGTGCGACGAAGACGTCAAAGTGCTTTCATCCCTGATGAGAGCCGGCGTCCGGGACTACGTCGTCTTCGACACGCCGATCGACACTTTGCGCTGGATTCTCTCGGCCACGATTGAAAAGCTCAACGCGAATCCGAAGAGGACGGAGACGCGCGGAGAGATTGTGGCGTTCCTGCCCAGCAAGCCGGGCAGCGGGGCTTCCACGATTGCCGCCCACACGGCTCTGGCGGTGTCGAGGGCGAACAAATCGAAGGTCCTGTTGATGGATATGGACCGCGATGCGCCGATGCAGGCGTTCCTGAACAAATTGCGGCCCGATCATTTTCTGCAGGAAGCGCTGGCGAATACCGAGAAACTAGACGACGACCTCTGGCTGCAGCTGATCTCGCAGCGCGACCGGTTGGACATTCTGCCCGCTGATGCGGATGGATCGTCCTATCCCGGCAACGGGCAAATGCAGATGTTGTTGAGCTTCTGCCGGGCTACCTACGACATCACGTGCGTGGACTTGCCGGGGCCGACAGACACCGCCGCAGTGGAAGTCCTGATGGAGGCAAAACACATCATCCTGGTGTGTACGCAGGAACTGGCTTCGGTGCACATTGCGATGCGCAAAGCGGACCGGCTGAAGCGTCTGGGCCTGAGCCGGGAAGCACGGGTTGTGGTGAACCGGTTCCTGACGAACCATGTCATGAACGAGGAGACCGTGGCGGACCTGGTCGGGCTGCCGGTGGAGATGACGGTGCCGAACAGCTACGCGCTGGCCAGCGTCTCCGCCGATAAGGGTTCTGAGGTGGATCCGGCGACTCCGCTGGGCAGAAGTTATGCCAAACTGGCGGGCGTGCTGACGAACGAGACGGTGGAAATCCCGCGCAAGGAGCGGAAATTCCTGGAGTTTATCGCCCAGCCCTTCGCGCGGCGCGGGGCCCGTTCCGCCTAGATTCACTGCGAAGACGATACCGGCAGGAGGCGCCGCCGCGATGCATTTCGCGGCCGCGCCTGCTGCCATTTTGAATCCCCACCGCCGGTTTATGGACGGCTGTTCAGCAGCTTGCGGGAAGCGGACTGGACCGCCGCGAAGACCCGGGGCATGGAGAGGCCGACGTCCGCGCACTCCTTCGAGATCTGGCTGAGCAGAGGCTTCTTCGACGGTACCGCCTGAGCCTGTTCCCAAAGCGCCTCCGACTGCGCGGAATTCAGCTTCTCAGAGGGGACGCTGAAGCCGGTGGCGGAGACCAGCCAGTAAACCTGGTCGGCGCAGTAGACGGCGTGATCCAACCGGCTGGTGCGGGCGACGCCGGCGCGGTCGTCGTGGGCGTTGACGGCGTGGACAACCGCTTCAGGGAAATGGAGGTCCCGCAGGATCTGGGCGCCAATGATGCCGTGGCGGTTGAGGTCCGCCGCAGTTTCTCCGATATCGATGTCGTGCAGGAGGCCGGCGAGACCCCACTGTTCCACGTTATCCGTAGAAGGTGAGGCCAATTCGCGCATGATTGCCTCCACGGCGGCAGAGTGCCGCTGGTACTTCGCTTCAGGAAGCCGGGCACGCAAGGCAGCCCAGGCCCTGGCACGTTCTGCCTGGGGATCCTGCGTCTGAGCAGGCGCGAGGGGCAACAGCCAGGAGGCGAGCGTGATTCCCACAAAGACAGCGAAGCTCCGCATGACTGCGTCTCCTTATTTACCGCGAGCGGGAGCAGCGGCAGCGGCGGAATCCAGTTCAGCCTCGGACGGGAACCGGTCGAAGCGGCGTTCGGCCTGACGGCCTCGCAGGTGATGATCGAAGAAGTCCATCATTGCGGTCCAATCCTCGGCGGTGAAGGCATGGCCGTGGTTGGAGTAGTTGACGCCCAACCGGTCCTCGGCTCCGAACAGGGCGTAGGCCGGGCGGGCCGCGAGGATCGATTGCCGGACCGCCTCCGGCAGAGAGATGGTGTCGGTGATGCCTTCCAGGGCGATGAAGGGGCGCGGCGCGGCCAAGGCCAGGAACCAGTGTTCGTCGAAGGGCAGTTTGTCGCGTTGGCCCCAGAACTGGTGGAGATTGGGAGAGAACCAGTTCGGGTACTTCTTCTGCATGATGTCGAGGGTCTCGCTTTTGCGCGGCCCGGCAAAACGGTAAGCACCGATGCCGCCGCCGCCCGTCACGACGGGCGCGCCCATCAGGCGGTCGTCAAAAGCTGCGGCTACCATGGCGGATTTCCCGTTCCGCGAGGCTCCGGTGATGATGAGTTTCGTGCTGTCGATGGAGCGATCGGTCTCGAGGTAGTCGGCGACCCGGGCGGCGCCCCAGGCCCATCCGGCGAGGATCCCCCAGTCGTAGCCGGGATAGGCGGGGTAGAAGCGGGTTGTGCGGAAGGCCCAACTGCCGTCCTGATTGCGCAAGGTGGTGTCCTCCGCACAGTCATTGGGATTGAAGAGAACGAGCGCGTAGCCGCGGCGGAAGAGGTCGGCGCGCTGGGCAGCGAGGGCGCCGGCCGTCAGTGGACCGGGGGCGGAGGGGCGAGGCGACGGCGGAGCGGTTGCTGTGCTGGGAGCGGGTCCGACCAGGAGCAGGACGTCTTCCCCACGGCCCTGATTGGGGCCTTGCGGCAGGCGGGGTAAAGGGGTGGCTCCGGGTGGTGTGCCGCCTTGCAGGATGATGGCCGGGAAGGGACCACCTTCCACGGGGGTGAAGATGCCGATGTTCAGTTCCAGCTTCGACCCGGGACCGAAGGTGAGGCGGACCAGACGGTAGCCCACTGTGCCGTCGAGCACGCTTTCCGTCTTCAGGACCTGCCCTTTCACGTTGCCGGGCGGCGGCGGCATCTGGCCGACGGCGTAGTAGGCGAGGATGCGGCGCATCTCTTCGCGGCGCTGCTGCCATTGCCGGCGGGTGGTGATTTTCGATCCGGAGTTCGTGATGAGCACGTCCGGCAGATCTTTGCGGACCGGGAGCTGCCCGACTCCAGGCAGCGTGCCGAGCGAAGTCCGGATGGCCGGAACCGGGATCTCGCGCGGATCGGGCCCGGCGGCTGGCGGCGCGTCCTGGGCGAATGCGGAGATCGCCAGAGGGGAGAGGGCGAAGACGGCACGGGCGGCCAGTAGAAGCCACGAGCGGAGAGGAAGACGCATGATCAGGTTCCAGTATTGGGTCAGCCTGGAGGACGCCAGGATCTTCGGATACGTGGCGATTGTATCTCAGTGCCGGCGGGCACACCTCCGCTGCCGTGGCACGGGCAGAGCAGGCGCTCCGGGTCAATCCGCCGGGCGATTGAGGACCGATTGCTCCAGCAGTTGGAGCATGGCCACGAGGAGTTCGCTGGACGGGGTATCGATGCCCAGGGCCCGGCCGCGTCTGACCACGTAGCCGTTGAGGGAATCGATTTCGGTGGCCCGGCCGCGAGCGAGATCCTGGGCCATGGATGAGGTGGCGAGGGTCATCTTTTCCGCCAGGCGAAACGCCGCATCCACCATGGCCTGTTCGTCGAGAGCGGCGCCTTCGGCTCGGGCCACGGCTACTGTTTCCTGAATGACTCGAACGCCGAAGGCTCGGACGGGCTCAGACCGGACCATGCGGCCGTACTGTGAACGCGTCAGGGCGGAGAGGGCGTTGTAGGCGCAGTTCATGACCATCTTGGCCCACAGGTCGGCCGCGATGTTGTCCGAGAGTTTGCAGGGGATGCCGGCCTGCTCAAACATGGCGGCCAGCGGCGCCAGATCGGGTGTCCTGGGCCAGCCTGCGTGGTGGCCGATGATGAGATCGCCCCGTCCAGTGTGAGTGACACAATGAGGCGCGGTCATTTCGGCGGCGACATAGACGGCGGTAGGGATGGAGTAAGCCTGAATGGCGGCATGGATGCGGTCGGGGTTGTCGACACCGTTCTGGAAGCTGAAGAGCGCGGCGTCCGGCGGCAGGAAGGGCTTCATCTCGCGAGCCGCCGATTCGGTGCTGACCGATTTCACACAGAAGAGGACTACTCCAGCGCCGCGAAGGCCTTCCTGCATGCTGGTTGTGGCGGGGATGGGGATACGTTCGTGCACGTGCAGGCCATCGAGCAGGAGTCCTTCGCGCCGGATGGCCTCGACGTGAGAGGCGCGTCCGATCAGCTTGACGCGCACGCCGGAGCGAGCCAGCATCCCTCCGAAATAGCAGCCGACGGCACCCGCGCCGACCACCGCTACGCTTGGGTAATTCTCGATTTTTCCCATCTGGAATCAGGATAGCGTGGGCGGCGCGGGCGGCCTTTTCCTCAGCGAACGGCTTCGTTTGTGGACACGATCGTAAGGGCCTCGCGATACCGCGGCTGGCGGACAGTGTCCACAAGCTGCTCCCAGTGAGCCCGGCCTAAGGCCAACTTTGCGTCTTTCTCCCCGATGTCCAGCTCCCCAGCGCGCATGCGCCGTTGAATTTCGCGAAAGCCGGGTGAACTGGCGTCCTGCTGCAATGGCTGGCCCGACGAGCCCAGGGTGAGGAACGCCATCGAGTAGAACAGATGAGAAAGCTGCTGCATGAGGTGGAACCGGGCTTGTTGGTAGAGGCTGGGCCTCGCGCCGAAGTAGGTCGCCAGGAACGCTGCTTCCTCTTCGTCATTCGTGACGAGTTGATTGGCGACGACGGCCAGATCGGCATAGCGATCGTTGAGGAAGGCGGCTTCCCAGTCGATGAGCCAGACGTTCTCGCCGTCACAGAGAATGTTGTCGGGTTTGAACAGGTCGTTGTGGCATGCCACCATTTCGCTGTCGTCGTAGGGGTAGATTGCGGTCAGTTCCGCATAGCGCGTTTTCCACTCCTGAAGACCGGCCTCCGAAAGGGTTCCCGAGGCCTGAAACCTTTGGAGAAAGCCGTCGAACATGGGGCCTTTTGTGAATAGGAAGGTGCAAGTCGTGTTAAAAGGGGCGCGGGCAAAGGGCGGGAGGGCATGCAGGGTCCGCAAAACCTGAGGCAAGCGGAGCAATGCCTCCGCCACGGGGAAGGGCTGAGCTTCGACAAAATCCGTGATGGAAATGCGGTCCTCGGTGCTGGTGTACCAGACCCGCGGGGCAAGGCCCGCTTCGGCCGCGGCCCGCATGCAGGTGTAGTGGCGGGTGGGATCCTCGTTGCGGGTGATGAGCTTAGAGACGTAGGGCTTTCCGCCCACCGTGATGCGCAGGACAAGGGAAGCGGTATGCCCGCCGGTCAGGTTCGAAATGTCTTCGAACCCGGATACGCCGAAGGCCGCCTGCAGGCCGCGCGCGACCGCATCCTGTTTCTCGTGTGGAATCATGAAGTCCTCCCTGAGGCTCTGGATGAAAACTCTGTGTGGATAAGACACCAGTCTCGTCTGCCGCGGAGGCAGCACTCGATCGCAGCCGCAGTTCGAAAGCAACTGCCCCGGCGCCGGGTTTGTTCCCGAATAGAAGTGGTGTTTGGTTATGTCGATGCTAAGCGAATGCGACCGTAAAATCCAGTCTTGTTTTCAATCATTTAACTTGCTATCCTCTAAGTGGGCAGAAGCGGGGACGCAACGTTTTGCCTCGCTGCGGTTCGCGGCGAACCTAAGTTTTCTACCTCTTCCGCCAATTCCCTTCCCTCTGCTACTTGCATCGAAAGCCTTGCGGAGTCTACGCCCAATCATGGATCGCAAGATGCACGACATTGCAGGACTGAAACTGGTAGATGCCGAACTGCTGCTGCGGTTCGTCAAGCTGGAAGCGCACCCGGTGCACCAGGTGCCCACCTGTTTCTTCCAGATGGTCCACAGAGAGACCGGAGCGGAGATGGGCGGGATCAATCTACGCGTTGGTTCCACTCCGCACATCGAACGGTATGCGGGCCACCTTGGCTATACCGTGTTCCCCAGGTACCGTGGACGCCGGTATGCAGCACGGAGTGTCCGGCTGCTGGTTGCGGTGGCGCGCCTGCTCGATATGGCGGAGGTCTGGATCACGTGCGATCCGGAGAATGTGAGTTCGCGGCGGAGCGCGGAACTGGCCGGCGCGGTCCTGGTGGAGATTGTCGATGTTCCAGCAGACTGCATCATCCATCGGAGCGGTCATCCACGAAAATGCCGTTACCGGCTGGACCTTTTCCGGATTGAACAGTAGAGTTTTCACCGGGCTGCGGTTTATTCCGCGCAATACGATGTGACATTCTTGTTATGAGGTTGTCTTGCGTACTGCTGCCGTTTCGATTTCCGCCCTGGTCTCGTGCCTGATTCTCACCGCCCAGTCTTTTCCCCAACCGGACCGCGTCCCAAGCGGACTGCGGGAATCCGCCGCCGCGGTTCCGCTGCAAAGCGGGTCGCCCAGGCAACAGGCGGCGGCAGCCAGTTCCGGCCCGGATTTGAATATTCAAATCACCCACACGAGCAGTTTTCTGAGAGGCCAGACGAACGCGGTTTACCTGATTCGAGTGGCGAATGGCGGGGGCAGTGCCACTTCCGGAAGTATTACGGTGCAGGAATCCATGCCGTCCGGCATTCGAATTACGACGATGTCGGGCCCGGGATGGGCCTGCTCGTCAAGTAGCTGCAGCCGCAGCGACAGTGTTCCTCCAGGCCGGATGCTGCCCACCATCACGGTGCTAGCCTCGGTGGATGCGGATGCTCCGGGGTCTGTCAACAATCTGGTGACGGTTTCCGGAGGGGGTGACTCCAATATCAGCGACAACGTGGCAACCGATGTGGCGAGTATCGCGGCGGAAGGCTGGCTCTTCGGGCAGCAGAACGGCACCTCGGTTTCCGCTGCTTCGCTCGCTCCTCAAACGGTGTCAGACGCCGTGGCGATCGCCGTCTCGCGCCTGGGCGGCCTGGCGCTACGGAAAGACGGCACTGTGGTGCAGTGGGTTCTCAACAACTCCAATTCCTGGGCGCCGCCCGAAGGGTTGAAGGATGTGGTCGCGATTGCCGCGGGAGACACGGCGTTCTTTGCGTTGAAGAGTGACGGGAACGTGGTTGCGTGGAGCACCTTCTATCAGGTGCCTGTCACCGCAGGCCTGTCGAATATCGTCTCCATTGTCTCGGCCTGGAACTATGCCCTGGCGCTGAACGCCGACGGCACGGTCGTGCCCGTATCGCTGTCCACTCCGACTGAAACGATCGTCCCGGCGACCCTCGCCAATGCCGTTCAGCTCTCAGCCGGCCCCAGTGGAGCATTCGCTCTCACTGCCGATGGGAATGTGGTCTCGTGGGGCAGCCGCGTTCCGCCGACGCCCGCCAATCTCGGGCGACTGGTGCGAGTGGAGCGCGTCGACCTGGACACGGCCGCGGGCATCCGGACAGACGGGACGGTGGTGGTTTGGGACAAGTCAGGCACCAACGAACTGCTTGGTGTACCCTCCGGCCTGAGCAGGGTCATCGCGCTGGCCGGAGATGCCTACGTGATGGCCTTGCGGGACGATGGGACTGTCCGGGCCTGGGGTCCCTCTTCCAGTCCTCAAGCCCAATGGCCGAACGTGGCGCTGATGGCAGGATCCCTGGCATCCGCCCGGGCGATGGCGGCCACTGCCGATTTCTACCTGACGATCCTTTCGGCGCCCCCTGTCAAGCTGTCGGTTCAGGTGACTGCCCAGCGGTTCAATGTGAAGAACTACGCCATTGATTCACCGAAGTTCAGCATCGACGGGATTTCAGCGACCTATTTCAGTTCGATCCGGGTGGCTCCGGGCGGCACTCATACACTCTCCACAGCGGCGACGCAGTACTCGACCTCAAAGCTGGTGGAATGGAATTTCTCGTCATGGAGCGATGGAGGCGCTGCCATGCATTCCATTACGCTCGGAGCCAGCGACGCCGCATATACACTCGACTACAAACCGCGGGTGCGGGTGGTCACAAGTGCGGGCGCGGGCGGTACCATCAGCCCGGCCGGCACCTATTACGATATTGGAACCAGCGTTCAGTTCCAGGCCACGCCGTTGCCCGGCTATGTCTTCTCCTCCTTCCAGAGTGGTTATCTCGGGACCAGCGGCAACAATCCGGCCCGTTTCGTGGTGAGCAATCCGGACACCCTGACCGCTAGCTTCGTACCCCAAGCAGGGGTTGCGATTCGGGCGACGCTGCAACCTGCCGGGCCGTTCGTTCAGGGCCAGAGCAATGCGGTCCTGGTGGGCCGGGTCCACAACGAAGGTGCGACCGCGATCACCGGAGCAACCGCCAGCTTTACGAATCTCACCATCACGAATCTTTGGGGCAGCGGTTGGAGCTGCGCCAACGGGGTCTGCAGCCGCAACGATACGCTCCCTGCAGGACAGGCCTACCCGGCGATTCAGGTGATCGCTTCCCTGCCCTCCAATTCAACGGATCCGGTCAGGCCGGTGATGCGAGTCCAGCACTCCAGCGGTGCTTCCAGCGAGACGGCCGCGCCGTTCGAAATGTCTGGAGCCGGCAACAGTGTGGTGGCCTGGGGCGAGAATTCCAACGGCCAGACGTCGATCCCCGGTGGATTGACCAATGTGGCCGCGATCTCGGCGGGCGCGAGTCATATGGTGGCATTGCGCGGCGACGGAACCGTCAGTGCGTGGGGCCTCAACGACCGGCAGCAGACCCAGGTGCCGGGCGGGCTGGCCAATATCGTCGCCATCGCCGCGGGATCCGACCATACGCTGGCGCTCAGCAAGACTGGACAGGTGACCGCCTGGGGCGACCAGACCAGCGGGCAGACGACAGTGCCCGGCAACCTCACGGCCGTCATCGCGATCGCAGCCGGAGCGCGTCACAGCCTCGCCCTCACCAGTATGGGAGCAGTCGTGGCCTGGGGCGCGAATGGGAGTGGACAAGCCACCGTGCCCGCGAATGTGAAGGACGCTGTGGCCATTGCCGCGGGCGGAGATCACTCGCTGGCCGTGTTGCGGGACGGCACTGTGATCGCCTGGGGCAGCAACGGAGCGAACGAGAGCACGGTGCCCGGAGGCCTGACCGACGTGGAGTCTGTCGCCGCCGGTGCGCAATTCAGCCTTGCGCTGCGAAGGAACGGCACGATAGCGGTGTGGGGCGATAGTCCGGCCAGTATCCAGTCCGGATTGCCAACGGGGCTCACGAACCTGCGCCAGGTGGCGGCGGGCGCCTCCCATGCGCTGGCGCTGAAATCGGACGGGTTGCTCAAAGCCTGGGGCGCCAACGACAAAGGGCAAACCAGCGTGCCGGCCTCTCTCAAAAACGCGGCGTCGGTCGCCGGAGGGGCCGCTTTCAGCGCGGCCGTGACCGTGGTAGCGCCGCTAGTCCCGGTTTCTTTTAGCACCGTTCAGGCGGGCCTCGCTTACACGGTCGACGGCGTAACCTACACAACTCCTCAGACGTTCAACTGGACAGCAGGCAGCACGCATACAGCCGAGGTCCTCCCCATTCAGGCTGATTCCGCCCCGGGGATTCGCTACGTTCTACAGGGCTGGTCCGATGGTGGGGCGGCCACCCAGCGGACCTTCACTCTCTGGAACTCCGACACCTACGCGATTTCCTTCAAAACGCAATATCTGCTAACAACGACGGCGTCCGTGGGAGGGGGCATTCAGCCCGCCACCGGCTACCTGGATTCGAATTATCACGTCCAGGTGACTGCCGAGGCCGCTCCGGGCTATACGTTTACCGGGTTCACCGGAGACCTGGCTGGGAGCAGCAACCCGCAGGCGCTGGTTATGTCCGCCCCTCGCGCGGTCCAGGCAGTATTCTCGGCCGCACCGCCCTCCGTGAAAGCGGTCAGCGTTTCGCCCTCCTCCGGTTCTGGCGCCTCGGCGGCATTTGCGGCAAGTTACTCCGCAAGTCTTGGCTATACGGATCTCCGATACGTTCAATTCCTGCTGGCCGCGGCGGCTGATGGGGGCGGGCAGCCCTTCTGCTTCCTCCATTACGACGTGCCAGGGGACGGATTCTGGCTCTACGGCGACAGCGGCTTCTTCGTTGGCCCCGTGAAGCCGGGAGTCACAAGTTCGATTCTCCAGAACACGCTGTGCGCGATCAATAGCAAGGTCTCGAGTGTCCTGGGCAGCGGGACTACGCTTACTTTGAATGCCAGCGCGGTATTCAAGTCCTCGGCAACCCTGAACGTATACATGCGTGCGTACACGATGGGGCAGATTGATACGGGCTGGGTGTCGCGCGGGACTTGGACCACGGCGCCCACTCCTCTCGGCAGCATGAGTGTTCAGCCGGCCACGGGCGCAGGCACGCAGGGCATCTTCACGCTGGTCTACCCGGAACCACAGGGGGCCGCTGGGCTGGCCACGCCATGGTCGCAGTTCCTCATCGCATCCGCTCCGGATGGGGGCGGGCAACCCTTCTGCTTCGTCCACTACGATCACGCGGGGAATGGCCTCTGGATGTACTCCGGCGATGTGGGCTTTTTCCTGGGTCCGGTGAGCCCGGGCACTGCTTCCAATGCGCTGGACAGCAGTGCGTGCTCAGTGGATCCGGGGCAAACGACGGTCGCCCGGCCGCCGGGGGTTGTCACAGTCAACGTCCCTGTGAGCCTGAAGCCGCCAATGGCCGGGACAAAGAACCTGTATATGCGGATTCTGGACCCGCTCTACCGGGACTCCGGCTGGGTGAAAACGGGGACGTGGAGCATCCCCTAGGCGGCATGTGAGCGAAGCTTCCACCGCAACTGGCGGCAATGGAAGCCGGCCAGGTCCGGGCCCATTGTCACGGCGGGCGCGGCGGGTGCAGTTCCGCCCCGGAAACGCCTTTCTTTCGCTTGCGATGATCGCGCCCTGAGAGAGAGTTCCCCTTCCGGCTATCAATCCCGTTTCGCCGCACCTTCGAGGGGGAAAGGTCGACTGGGTCAGGCTCGCCGAAGGTCGCTGGCCGCTTTCCGGATGCACCTGCAGCGTGAAGCTAGCGCCATAGCGAGAATCCGTCAATCCCCTTCGGGTAGTATTTCGCGTTTCCGGTTACCCGAATTGCCTTTTCCGGACCCCTCCGAAGCCCTATCTCTTGATGATCAACGGTACGCTATTCCTTCGACTCGCGATTCTACTATTGACATCAGGAATAATATTCTCGTTATTCTTCTCCGACAATAGACAGCGATATTTTCGCGATCTTCTCCTTTCTTCGATGGCATTCCGCTGCATATCGCCGGACAGCAATCCTTTGGCATAGCTCCATATTGGTTATCGAGAGATTGGTAATTGAAGCATAATTAATGCAACCAGGAGAATGAGTTTATGGGTTTAAATTGTTAATAGGGGTTCACCCCTAACATCAGGAGAAGACGAACAATGAGCCGTTTCCGCTTTGTGGCGGGGGCCGCAGCCGTGTGGGCTGCTGCCGCCTTCTTGTGTGCGCCCATGTATGGGCAATCCGACCTGGGCTCCATCCAGGGCTATGTGAGGGACCCTTCCGGGGCTACCATTCCGAACGCGAAAGTGACGGTAAACAATGAGACGGGCCTGGAACGGCAATCGACCACGAACGAGTCGGGCCGTTATGTGATCACCAACATCCCGCCTGGCTATTACAAGGTGTCGGTGACAGCGACCGGGTTCAAGAAGTACGAGAGCAGTGGCAACAAGCTGGATCCGAGCGCGGCCCTGGGGCTGGATGTCTCCCTAACCATTGGCGCGGCGAACGAATCCGTGGTGGTGAGTGCGACTTCCGCAGCCTTACAGACCGAATCGGCCGCGGTACAGAAGGTGGTTACGCGCCAGCAGATCGACAGCCTCGAACTGAACGGGCGCAACCCCATCTTCATGGCCAATCTGGTGCCCGGAACCAGAGGCGGTAATCTTTCCTCCCTGTCGTTTTCCTTCAGCCAGGGGCCGAACAATATCAATGGTGCGAGAACGCAGGATAGCCTGATCACATTCGATGGAGCGCCCGCCGTGAGAACGCGTTCCAACGGGACCAGTTTGGGGTCGGCTGATGTCGACTCAACTTCGGAGATTCAGATTCTGACCTCCAACTATGCCGCTGAATATGGACGATCTTCCGGCGGCCAGATCCGCATTCTGACAAAGAGCGGAACCAATGAGTTCCACGGCGCAGCGTATGAATATCTGCGCAATACTGCATTCAATGCCAATACCTGGACCAGAAACAACACCCTGGGCCAAGCCTTCGTTCCACCGTTTCACTATAACCAATTCGGCTTCAACGTAGGCGGACCGTTCTATATCCCCGGCAAGTTCAACACGGACAAGAATAAGATTTTCTGGTATTGGGGTCAGGAGTGGGTTCGCAATCGTTATCTGGACACGAATTCCATGACGGTGCCCTCCATGGCCATGAGGCAAGGCGACTTCAGCGAACTGTTGAATCCCACGAATGTCTATTATGGAAAAGTTGTTCAGATCAAGGATCCGACGACAGGCAATCCATTTCCGAACAATGTAATTCCCACGAACAGACTGAGTCCGAGCGGCGTGGGCATTCTGAACGAGTTCCCAAAGCCGAACCTGCTGGTCCCGATCAACACGAACCAGTTCTGGTACGACGCGCTGCCGCATCCCCAGGACCAGCGCAAGGACACCCTGGCGGTCGACATGAACCTGACCAACACGCAGCGTATCCAGTTCCGGCGGATGAACTACGCCTTCAATGAATATCAGCCGCTGGACGGGGGGACTCCATTTACACCGAAGTACTTCAACCGGCCGAACCAGACCAATTCGTTGAATCATGTGTGGACCCTCAGTCCGACCATGGTGAATGAGTTTCTGGCAACGGTAAGCCTGGATGATGTGTACATCCCGGTGGATACGGCCCACTTCCTGGACCGGACCTCAATCGGCATCAACTACCCCTATATTTTCCCGCAGGGCAAACTGATACCGACGCGCATACCGACGGTGAACATGACCGGCTTCAGCGGAGTGAGCGGCGGACCTTATCCTTCGCACTCCACGGGCCCGATCTACACTCTGTCCGACAGCTTCACCTGGGTCAAAGGCAATCACACGTTGAAATTCGGGTTCTCCTTTGAACGGTCGGGCGAAAACGACAACGACGAGATCAACGTGAGCGCGTGTCCGACCTGTACGAACAATCAGAACGGCCAGTTCAGCTTCACGGACACACGCTCGGGCCAACCCACATCCGGCAACGCCGCCGCGAATGCGGCATTGGGTTTGTTTGACACGTATTCGGAACTGGGGCAACGGGCCTACACGATCTTCCGCGGGAATATGTATGAGGGCTTTGCCCAGGACCGCTGGAAGGTGAATCAGAGACTGACCGTGGACCTGGGCATGCGCTACACGGTGGTGGTGCCCTTCCATGCGCAATGGGGCAACATGATCGTGTTTGATCCGTCACTCTACGATCCAGCCCAGGCAGTGAAGGTGGATCCGAAGACCGGTGCGGTCGTGCCCGGTTCCGGAGACCGCTACAACGGCATGGTCATCCCGGGTAACGGGTGGCCCGACTCGGCGGCCGGACGATTCCCGGAAGCGAACGATCCTCAATATCAGTACCTGTTCCGCAACGGCATTTCATCCGACCACTACTCGGACATCCGCTGGAACCAGTGGCAGCCGCGCGTGGGCATCGCTTATGCGCTGAACCCGAAGACGGTGCTGCGCGCCGGCGCGGGCCGGTTCTTTACGAAACTCGGCGTGAGCGATTCAATCTTCCTGGGGGGCAACCCGCCATTTCAGCCCACGGCCAATGTTTCCTTCGGCAGCGTGGACAACCCTGGCGGAACGCAGGCAAATTCCCTGCCCCTGACGGTGACGACGCAGAGCAAGGCGTTCAAGAACCCCGAATCCTGGGAATGGAACTTCACCGTGGAGCGGGATTTCTTCTGGAAGTCGCTGGTGTCCGTCGGCTATGTCGGCCGCCGCGGCCTGCACCTGCAGCGGGAGGCCAACATCAACCAACCGACGCTGGCAACGGTGCTGGCCAATCCGGGTGTGAATCTGGATGCGCTGCGTCCGTATGCGGGCTACAACTCGATCCGTGAGACGGACAATGTGGCGAGCTCGATGTACAACTCGCTGCAACTGAGCTGGAACCGGCGGTTCGCCAATGGTTTCTCGTTCGGGGCGGCCTACACCTACTCCAAGAGCATGGACGACGGTTCGGCGCAGCGGGATATCATTCCCGACACTTACGATGCCCACAACCTGTGGGGGTTGTCGGACTTCGACGTGACGCACATCCTGATTGTGAACTACCTGTATGAACTGCCGTTCTTCCGCGACCAGTCGAAGCTGAGCGGCAAACTGCTGGGCGGCTGGCAGCTCAGCGGCATCTCGCAGTTCCAGACGGGCACCCCGTGCAGCGTGGCGAAGGGGAACGATTACGCGGGCGTTGGCCAGGACGGCAGCATGTCCTGCGCCGGACAGTTCTGGAACATGAACGGTTCGCCTTCCGTGATCGGGGGGTTTGCCGCGAACGGATCGAGCGATCCTCACCAGTGGTTCTCGGTGACCAACTCCAACGGCTCTCCGATCTTCACCGCGCCCACGGCCGGGACGTTCAACACGACCCAGCAGGTGCGGAACATCATCCACAGCCCTGGGCTGCAGAATTGGAACATTGGTCTCTTCAAACGGTTCAGCATCACGGAGAAGACCGGCTTCCAGTTCCGGGCCGAGGCGTTCAACGCGTTCAATCATCCCAACCTGGCCGGAGCGAACTTTGACCCCACGAGTGCCTCTTTCGGCAAGGTAACGGGCAAGACCGGGGATGTGCGGAACCTGCAGCTGTCGCTGCGGTTCTTCTTCTAGACGCCAGATCGAGTCGGAGGATGGAGTGCGCGCTCCGGCGGTCGCCGCGGTCCTGTTGAGGACTTTGGGCGAGCGCCGGAGCGCGAGCCATTTTGGGGTGAGGCGGACGCGAGCCGAATACAGCCCCGCCGTTTGACATCGGACCACAGAAGACTGGGGTGCAGCGGAGCCGCTTGGGCGCATCGGCGAGCCACACCCTCGACGGCCAGGTTACTTCCAGACGACCGACGTCGTGTCCACGTCCAGGTATACTCTTGTGGTTGGAACACCGCCGGAGCCAGACGAGCCCTTACATCCGGACCGGAGCCGCGTCAAAGCATCCCACCTAACTTTCCCCATGACCCGCAAAGACTTTCTCAGATCACTTTCCGCCGCCCCGCTGCTCTCCGCGGCGTGGCCGGCTTCGAATCTGCTGGGCCAGGCGACAGGCGCGGTCTGTCCGCCCTGGCAGCCCGGCGGGCTGGACATCCACCACATCGCAACGGGGCGCGGCAATTCCACGCTGTTCCTCTGCCCCGACGGCACCTCGATGATGGTGGACGCAGGCGCTACCTCGGGCGGGTTGAAGTACACGATTGCTCCGAAGCCCGATGATTCCAGACGACCGGGCGAATGGCTGGGGCGCTATGCGAAGCGTCACCTGCAGGCGGCTGGGCGGAACGAAATCGACTACTTCATCCTGACGCACCTGCATGGCGACCACATGGGCGATGTGCTTCCGGATTCTCCGACGGCGCGATTGGGCGGGTATAAGCTGACCGGAGTCGCGGACGTGGCGGAGATTGTTCCGATCCGGCGTATCCTGGATCGCGGTTATCCCGACTACTCCTACCCAACCAAGCAGGAAGGCGCGGCGGCGCTGAATTACATCGAGTTCGTCAAGACGCAGCAGAAGAACGGCGCGGTGGCAGAGAAGTTCCGAGCCGGATCGGCGCAACAGATTCGCCTGTTGCGGAAACCGGCGGAGTTCAGCGACTTTTCCGTGCGCAACCTGGCGGTGAATGGGGAGGTCTGGACGGGCGTTGGGGAGACAACCCGGCATCACTTTCCCGCCCTGGAAACGCTGAAACCGGCGGACTATCCCTCAGAGAACATGTGCTGCCTCGCATTGCGGATGAGCTACGGGCAGTTCGACTACTACACGGGCGGAGATCTGCCCAGCGGAATCAACGACGGATCGCCGGTGTGGAAGGATATCGAGTCGCCGGTGGCGCGAGTGGCGGGTCCGGTGGAGGTGGCGATCCTGAATCATCACGGGTACACGGACACGACGGGGGCTGAATATGTGCGCTCGCTGCGGCCGCGGGCGTTCATCCTGCTGGCCTGGGATTCCGCGCACCCGGCGATTTCCAGCCTGCAACGTATATTCAGTACGAATCTTTACCCCGGCCCGCGGGATGTCTACGCAACGGCGCTGAAAGCAGAGAACAAGATCGCCAACAAAGGCCTGGCAAATCTGAAGAGCGACGACGGACATATTCTGGTGCGCGTGGCGCCGGGCGGCAGAGAGTTCCGGGTGATCATTCTGGACAATAGTTCGGAGTCGGATCGCGTGAAGGCCGAATTTGGGCCTTTCCCCTGCGGATAGCTGACCTGAAATTCAGGATGATCCTCCTGCCGCCTGCCGCTTCGATCAAAAACTTCCTCGATCCGGTCTGAACCTGTGTAGTAGAACCCGCGTCAGCGCGGTCTTTGTGTCAGGGAAGGCTAAGGCGCGCCCGCAGAGTGTGTCCCTGCTTTCGGACCGAAGCTCGCCCTGTCGCCCTTGTAGCGGCGCTTCCAATCATCGAAGGGTTTAGACTGAATATGGAAGAGTTTTATATGTGGAATTCCTGGTTTGGATCCCGGTTTGCGGTTCTCGCAGTTTTGGCTGTTATTTGGAGCAATGGGCTCAGTCATGGCGCGGTTCAACGGCAGGGATTTGCACCTCCGATGATTTTTGAAGAGAACCGCGGCCAAGCCGAGGGCGGGGTGCAATTTCTCACCCGAGGGGCAGGCCGCACGATCCTTTTCCAGCCGGACCGTATGCAGTTCCTCGGTGCCGGCGCCCGGATCGCGCTGACCTTCCCGGGCGCGTCGCCGTCCCGGATCACCGGGGAACAGCGGCTGCCTACGCGATTCCACTACCCTTCCCGCGGCGTGAAGAACGTCCAGACCTTTGCCTCCATCCGGTATCACGAAC
Source organism: Acidobacteriota bacterium (assembly GCA_017307505.1). Classification (GTDB taxonomy): domain Bacteria; phylum Acidobacteriota; class Terriglobia; order Bryobacterales; family Bryobacteraceae; genus Paludibaculum. The sequence continues at coordinate 29,128 of JAFKEE010000038.1, forward strand.
TGTACCCGGGCATTGACGTGGTGGTGCACACCACCCAGGGTGTTCTCGAGTACGACTTCGTGGCGCGGCCCGGAGCCGATCTCCGTCAGGCCGCGGTTCGGGTCGACGGCGCGGAGAAGGTCGAACTGGAACAGGACGGGTCGATCCGGGCCGCTGCAGCCGGGTCCTGGATGCGGCAACACAGGCCTGTGGCGTATCAGGAGGATGCTCACGGTACGCGGGTTCGAGTGGCAGTGCGGTATGAACGGCGCAGTGACGGGTGCTTCCATCTCGCGCCCGGTGACTATGACACGGGGCGGCCGCTGGTCGTCGATCCCGTGATCAGCTTCAGTACGCTGCTGGGGCCCAGCGGCGAGTCAAGCGCCGGTTCCGTTTTCGCGCCAGAGCCGACCGATTGGCAGTCCTTTCTAGGGCGGAAGAGGTTCCCTGCCGTAGCCATCGACACAAACGGGTACTCCTACATTGCAGGGACGGTCGATGCCGTAGGTTTGATGATCAACGGCCTACCCGCAGAGCCCGATGGCAAGACTGGAATGCTGTGCAAGGTGAGCCCAAGCGGAGACAAAGTGGAATTCTGCAGCTTCGGCTGGCTGGACCTCAGCGCGCTGAAAGTGGATGGCCGAGGGCAGATCTATGTCAGCGGAACCGGTTACCTGGAGAAATTAACTCCAGACGGCAGCGAAGCCATCTGGCGCTTTCCCACGGGCAGCGAGGCGCCTACCAGCGACATGGCCTTGGGTTCGGATGAGTCCGTTGTCATAGCCGTCTCGTCGCCGAATTGCCGGGTGATCCGAGTGCGAGCCGATGGCAGCGGAGCCATCTACTCTACGACTTTGGGAAATGGGCCTGACGACGCACTGATTGCTGTGGCGGTGGATCCGGAAGGCAATGCTTACGCGACGGGCAGCACTCAAAGCTTCCACTTTCCGAGGACGGCCGGCCCGGCCTGGACCGGTCAGGATGGGCGGCGTTTGTACGTGACCAAGTTGGATGCCGGCGGTTCCCTCGTTTACAGCTTGTTGGTTCCACAATCCGCTCGTGCTCCGGATGACCCGCCTTTGTTCACGGTAGGAGAGTCCATTGCGGTTGATTCGAACGGAACAGCGGTGGTAACGGGGCGGACGAACGCGACGGATCTTCCCGTGACGGCCGACGCACCGCAGGCTCCATACGGCGGAGGTGAGTCCGATGGATTTGTCCTGAAGGTGAAGCCGGACGGTACCGAGGTGCAGTCCCTGACGTATCTCGGCGGCCAGGGACGGGAGGCGGGAACGTTCGTGGCTTTGGATGCGCAGGGACAGGCATACCTGACGGGCCAGAGCCAGTGCATCGCATTCCCCACGAAGACGGATGGTAGCTCGCCCGACCTGCCGCTGGGCTCGGTGTCCGCGTTTTTCAGCGGCTCCGGCGACGGCAGCTACGCCAGGGCGGGCAGCGGGCTGGCGCAGCGGGTGGAGGTGATGGCGGTCGATCCGGTGGATGCAAAGATCATGTACGCGACTTCGGGGCTGCCCGGACAGATTCTGAGGAGCACCGACGCCGGCATGAACTGGGAGACACTGGCCGCTCCGTTTGAGGCGAGCGCCGACGGCCTGGTTGCCGATCCCAACGGCGGACCGGTGGTGTGGGCGAGTGCCGGAGGCCGGATCTGGCGGAGCGGAGACAGCGGCACAAATTGGACTGAATTCCCCGCCCTGCCTCTGAGCGTGCTGAAAGGCATGAAGAAGGATCCGTCGAATCCAATGGTGCGGTACGCCTATGGGACTTCCAAGCTCAGCAGCCCGCTCTATCGGAGCAGTGATGGGGGAACGACCTGGAGCGCCCGTCCCCAGTCTTGCCAGCGCCTGTTGTGCACCATTCTGGATCTTGTGCTGGAAGGGTCCAACCTGTATGCGGCCCATACGATTGGAGACATCTTCTGGTACGTGGCCCTCTCCAGGGATGAGGGAATGGGATGGATTCCGCTAGGGAGCCTGCCCACCACTCCAGTGAGCAACATTCGCTTTGAGCCTCTGAATCCACACGTCGTTTGGGCGGCCGCTTATGGCGGAGTCTGGAAGAGCGAGAACAGCGGCGCGTCCTGGAGCAAGGTGAAGGCACTGGGTTATATGACCGCTGTCGCGGTGGAACCGCATCCGCTGGGAGGCTCCGTGACCGTCGCTGTCAAGGACTTCGTCGATCATGTCCTGGAATCCACGGACGGCGGTGCCAGTTGGGACGAGAGGAACACTGGAGGACCGGTTTCGGCGCTGCTGGCGGATGGGACGTCGCCGCGGCGGTACGTGCTGGGTGGTGCGTCTCCGTTCCACCCCTATTTGACGAAGCTGACGGCTGACGGGACCGGGTTGGCTTACTCCGGCTGCTTCGGCGGATCAAGCGACGAGGTGCCTTCGGGCCTGGCGGTGGACGGAGCCGGGCACGTCTACATCGGGGGCTTCACCGCGTCGCACGACTTTCCCGTGACGGGGAGCGCGGCCCAGACTGAGTTTGGCGGGCGCAGTGCGTTCTTCCTGATGCGGATCTCGGAACAGGCACCGCCAGACATCGGCGTGCAGGTTTCTCCGCAGTCGGCCAGTGTTGCCCCGGGAGAGTGGCAACAGTTCGAAGCAACCGTAGAGGGAGGTTCGGGTGCTGTATCGTGGTCGGTTCGCCCGGCGGGTGCAGGAACGATCAGCAGTTCGGGGCTGTATCGCGCACCGAGGGATCCGGACGGAAGCCAGGTGACGGTCATCGCGACGTCGGTGGAAGATCCACAGAAGGCAGCCGCTGCTACGGTGTCGTTGACGGGACTTGAGCCGAGGTAAGTTCGAGGGCATCGTGCGGGCCCCCGCCCGCACGACGATGAGCGGGCCAAGTCCGGCCGCGCGTTCATGAAGTTGGATCCGCGCCTCAAGGCCCTATGGTCGAATGCACGAATCTCCGCCATCCACAGAAACCTGCGCCTCCCGCTGACGATCCCTCGTGAGTCCTGTCGAAGCCGCCGCGCTTCGTGACGAAACCTAGTCAGTCCGGTGTCTTCGCTATTCGTTCAGAAATGACGTAGTCCTTCAGAATCTGCAGCTTCCCCGGCTTGCCCCTTCTGGCTGGTCAATTGCACAAACCAAGCCGGAGACAGCCAATTCCAATGCCACTCGCATTGCGGTTCCCGACTCGTCTGGCCTGCTTCGTGCTTCTGCACGCATTACTGGGAGGTCCTGCCAGTGGGATGACTCCTCTTGCACAGCAGGGCTTCCAGCATTTCTACAATCTCGAGTTCGACCAGGCAATTGCCGCATTTCAGCAGGAAGTCGCGTGCCAGCCGGAAGAGGCCGACGGCTACAATCACCTGGCTCAGCTGATTCTTTACCGCGGCATGTACCGGTCCGGGCTACTCGAGAATGCACTGACCACCGGCGATGATATCGTCCTGTCCCTGATCCATCAGCCGAACCTAGTACTACCCCCGGAGGACAACCGCGAGTTTCATCGGAACATTGCCGCGGCGACAGACCGGGCCAACGCGCTGCTGGCCCGAAATCCCAATAACCCGGCCGCGCTGTACTCGCTGGGCGTGTCGTATGGATTGAAAGCCAGTTACGACTTCCTGGTGCGTAAAGCGTGGTTCGCATCGCTGCGTGAAAGCAGCACGGCGCGCAAGCTCCATACCCGGGCCGCCGAACTGGAGCCCTCCAACGCGGATGCATTGCTGATGCACGGCATCCAGCAATACGCCATCGCCAGCCTGCCCGCGGCATTGCGGATGCTGGGGGCCGTGGCCGGACTACGTGGAGACAAGGACGCCGGCCTGCGCACTTTGGAACGGGTGGCCGCGGAGGGCACCTGCAGTTCCACGGAGGCACGGCTGCTTCTGTTTACTCTGTACCGGCACGAGAAGAGGCCCTGGTCCGCTATGTCAGTCCTGTATGGCCTGCGCCGCGACTACCCCCGTAACTACCTTCTGCATCTGGGTGAGATCTACACGCTGGCCGAGATGCGCGATGAGCGGGGCGCCTTCGCCGCCGTGCGGGCGCTGGAGCAGAACCATCGCAGCGGCGCTCCCGGCTATGCGTCGCTCCAGGCGGCGAAGGTTGAGTACACGCGCGGTGTAATCCAACGTCGCTTTGGACACCTTGACCAGGCGTTGGAGTCGATGAGCCGGGTGGCAGCCGGCCCCGTCCAGGCGGACCGGAGTGTGCAACTGCAGGCCTATGAGCAACTCGGAATGATCCACGATTTGAAAGGCGACCGTCCGCAGGCCGTAGCGGCCTATAGAAAAGTGGTGGATTCGGCTCCGAACAGCCGCGTGGCGAAAGAGTCCCAACGCTATCTAGCCAGACCCTTCCAAGACGCTCCTATCGACTGACTGTCCCACTGCCCTGCACCTGCCCCAGCAGATTCGAAGTGCCAATTCCCGGGGTTTCGGATAGGATACTCCGTATGACGAGTCTGCACTTCGTATCTCGCGCCGGCTGCATGGCCGCCGTCGTCGGTCTTTTGTGGGCCACGCAGGCAGTAGCGCAACCGGGCGTTTTCTCCAAGGCGGAGTTGATCAAATACACTCCGGAATGGAAAGGCGAGCGCTTCGCCGACGGCCGGCCCAGGGTGCCGGACTCGATTCTGAAGCGGATGAAGGATGTGAGCCTGGAAGAGGCGTGGGCGGTGCTGCGCAACGAAGGATTCACCTTTCAATACGAGGACAACTGGCTCTCCATTCATCCGGAAAAGACTCTCGTCGGCAGGGCTCTGACCGCGTCGTGGATGCCGGGCCGCCCGGACATCCACAAGGTCATCGCGGAGCAAGGCAAGAAGGATGGCCGCATTGGAGGCCAGAATGCCTGGCCGGTGGACATGCTGCAACCGGGGGACGTCTACGTGTGCGACCACTTTGGCCTGAAGATCAATGGCCCCTCGATTGGAGACAACGTCGGCAATTCCATCTATGCGAAGAGCGGGAACGGCATCGTGTACGACGGTGCGGTACGCGATATCGAAGGGCTGGAAGAGCTGGAAAACTTCACCTCGTTTGTCCGTTCCTACCACCCTTCTCATCACAACAGCAGTATCGGACCGGGCCTGAACTCGACGCTGGTCGGCATCAACGCGCCCACGCGGATCGGACAGGTGCTGGTGATGCCGGGCGACGTGGTGCTGGGCAAGAAGGGCGGAGTGGTCTTCATCCCGCCACAGCTGGCCGAAAAGGTGGTGACGACCTCAGAAGTTGTGCGGCTGCGGGATCTGTTCGGCCACCAGAGGCTGCGCGAAGGCAAATACACCTCGGGCCAGATCGACACCCGCTGGGCGGATGCGATTGAGCGCGACTTCTCACAGTGGCTGCGCGACCACATGGACAAACTGCCGATTCCGAAGGAGCAGATCCAGGAGATCCTCAAGGCCCGCACCTGGTAGGCAGGCCAGCGGCGTCAGGCCTCAAACCACTTGGAACCAGGCATCTGCGACTTTCTGGCCGCTTCTTCGTTCATCTCAACGCCGAGGCCCGGCCGGTCTGTGACCGTGACATAGCCCTTGTCGATGATTTCGCCTTCCTTGACGAAGTCGCGCCAGAGCTGCAGGCGGCTGATCCAGTGCCATTCCAGCACCAGGAAATTGGGCACGGCGGCGCAGACGTGGCACGACGCCATCGTCCCGATGGGTGACACCACGCAGTGCGGGGCGAAGGGCACGTAATAGGTGTGTGCCATGTCAGCGATCTTGCGTGCTTCCAGCAGACCTCCACATTTCTGGATGTCGGGCATGATGATGTCGGCGGCACGCTTTTCCAGCAGCTCGCGGAAGCCGTGGCGGAGGAACAGATTCTCGCCGCAGCAGATGGGGGTTTTCGTTGACTGGCGGATGTCACGCATCGCGTCGATGTTCTCGGCCGGCACAGGCTCTTCCAGCCAGAGCAGACGGAAGGGTTCCAGCTCTATCGCGACCCGCTTGCCCGTGGTTGCATCGTAACGTCCGTGCATATCGACCGCGAGCTCAACCTTCTTCCCCAGGGTCTCGCGCACGAACGCGACCTCCTTCACCATGCGGTCGATCTCCGCATTGTTGGCCGTCCAGTTCACACGGTCGAACCGGTTCGGATCCAGGGCCTCGTCGATGTCGATTTTGGCGGCGGTGAAGCCCATCTTCTCGATGTCGTTGAGTTTCTGCTTTGCCAGTGGGTCGTCGGGGTGGTGGTTCGCAGAATCGCAGTAGATGCGGACCCGGTCACGCACCTTACCGCCCAGTAACTGATAAACGGGCAGGCCCACCGCCTTGCCGCACAGGTCCCAAAGGGCGATTTCGATGCCGCTGAGGGCAGTGATGTACTGCCCGGATTGGGCGCCGGCAAAGACGCCCGCGGTGCGGATGCGCTCCCAGAGGGCTTCGACATTGAGCGGATCCTGCCCGATCAGAATGCGCCGGAAGCCGGCGATGATGGCGGCTCCGCCTAATGCTGCGTCCGTCGCCTCACCCTGGCCAATGAGTCCCTGGTCGGTATAGATGCGTACGTGAAGCTGGGGTCCGTGCACTGTCACGTACGCAGTGCGGATGTCGGTAATCTTCAGCTTCGGGCGCCCGTGGGGGGATGTGTTCTGCTGCATGGCGGATGCGAGTCCGCTGAGCGAGAACACACCGGTTCCTCCAACAGTGGCCTGCAACAGACTGCGGCGGGAAATTCTGGCCATGGATGGACCCTTCCAATCTGGAGTTTCAGCTTCGGAAGTGTCATATTATCGGCTCGCGCCGGAATGCGCAATCCGGCGGAGTCTGGATTCGAACAAAGCGGAACGTTAGCGCGTGGCCGCCGGATTCTGTGCGATTCGCTGGCGAAGCTCTTCCGCGAACTGGAAGCCGCTGGGATTGGGCACCAGTGCCAACGCACGCCGGGCCGCCTCGACGGCCTCCGCGGTGCGCCCGGATTCGGCGTATAGCCGGCTCAGCAGAGCCAGCATGTTCGGGTCGCGGCCCCCGGCGAGTTTCACAGCCTGTTCGGCCTGGGGCACGGCCTCCTTCACGCGGCCCATGCGATACAGCGCGAGGGCGAGGTTCCGGCGGCCATTGGCGTCGTTGGGCTTGTATTCCACGCTCTTCTGCATGTGCGGCAGGGCGCGCTCGATCTGGCCCTGTTGGGCGAGCGCCGCGCCCAGATTGCTATGAGCCTCGGCGTAGTCCGGACTGTATTGCAGCGCTTTCTCGAAATTGGCAATCGCCTCATCGCTCCGTCCCGCGCTCAGCAGCAGCCCGCCCAGATTGTTATAGGCATCGGGGAAATCAGGCGACAACGCGATGGCCCTGCGATACTGCGCAACCGCTTCCTCGGGCCGGCCGGTGCGGCTGAGCGCCACCCCAAGACTGTTGTGGACCATGGGGTCGTCCGCGTCTTCCGCGAGCGCCTTGCGGAATCCGGCGATGGCCGGCTCAAACTGGCCCTTCCTGAGGTCCTCTTCCGCGAGATCGATCAGGCGGTAGTACTCCGTAACCGGAGCGCTGATCTTCATCAACCCGTCCTGGGGGATGTTCACAAACTCCGGGATGTTCACCGCCCGATTGGCGGCTGTGGAGTTGTCGATCAGAATCGCCGGGCTGTCGTTGCCCTGTTCGTCGATGTGAGTAAGAAAGAGCTGCGTATAGGGCGAGCGGCTCTTGGAGGAGAAGACCAGCCAGCGGCTGTTCGGCGAGAAGCTGTGCCAGGAGTTCATCAGCCTGGTGTTGGCATTCATCAGGCGTGCCTCGCCCCCGGCAGCGGGGACGATGTAGAGCTTCCCATCCGGCCTCATCAGCAGCCCGTTGCCGCATTTCACGAAGATGAGCCAGCGGCCATCCGGAGAGAGCTTGGGAAAGCTGTTGCTCATGCCGTTGTTCGAGGCGCCGGCCACGGGTTCCGCCACCCCGCCTTTGCCGCCGTTGAACGGGATGCGGTAGATTTCGAACTTCATCTGCGTTTCGTTGGGATCGTTTGCTCGCTCAGCCAGCTTGACACCGGGCGGATAGGGATCCCTGGCCTCGGCACGAGCGAAGTAGAGGTAGCGGCCATCGGGGCTCCAGACCGCATTCGTATGCACGTATCGAGGATTGTCCGCACCAGGTAGAGGTTCCAACCTGCCGGTGGCGCGGCTGTACCAGGCCAGGATGCCGCGTGTGGGATAGAAGACCTGCAGGAAGCGGTAGTCCTTGAAGTTGGCGACGTAATAGTTGGAATTGAAATCGCGGCGATAGACCCGGCGCTGGTAGTCGGACTCGGCCTTACCGGGGTCGTTGATCGTGGTTACGACGAACTCACCACTGGGCGAGACCTGGGACATGAACCCGACGCGAAGCTTGCCGCCGAGCTTCCCGCGGAAGGCGCTCCAGGCGACGACGTTCTCTTTCGTAATGGTGGTCTGAGGTTTGACTGGGTACAGCGCATAGAGCCCTTTGTCATTGCGGGGCCCGTCGAGATCCATCCCCATGGTCTTGCCGTCGCCGGAGAACGAATGGCAGTTTGCGCAGGAATGCATGCCCTCCAGCACCACCCGGCTGCTGGTCTCGGCAACATTCCTCAGGCGCCAGGCGATCAGTGGGATGGCAGTGGATGCCAACGGTTTGATGACGCCCTTCTCGGCGTCGGAAGGCATCAACGGCACATCGCGGTAGAAGATGGGCGCTCCCACCGGATCGCGTGAAGTACTGATGGTCACACGCCCCTGCGAGACCGGTTTGGTTGGATCGGCGGCCGTAAAGCCGGAGAGCGTGATGGTCGCGTCGCCTCCGCTGGAATACTTCTTGATCAGGGCCCATGTGGCGGCATCGGGTTTCCACGTATGGCCCACGGCCTGCTCCGGCGTCAAGGCAGGGGGCTTATTGGTAGGGGAAATACAGCGCGGATCGATCTTACCCAGAGTGTAGCGTTCCCCGGCCGAGCGGGCATGAACGCCGGGCTGTCCTCCGCTGAAGGTGACATCGATCGTCCAACTCGCCGCCTCCGGCGCAGCATCCCGCCATTCGAAGGTGGGCGATGGGAACTCCGGTGGAAACACAGCGCCGTTCAGCGGATAGTCCACGGTGATGGCAGGCCTGGCCGCCGGGCGATCCTGACCGGTGAGCGCCAGCAGAAGCGTGGCTCCTAAGGTGACGCGGGCGAAAGTGGAGATCAATGCGGGCATCCTGAAGCCGGCGAGAAAGCTGGTGCGGCCAAAAGCATCTTATCGTGTTTCCCAAAGCGGCCCAACTCGCTCTTTTGGCCTGGGTCCAGATGGTGATTCCTGAATCCTACGCCCCGGCGTGCAGCATTACGTCCACCTTCCTGCGGATCGTCTCAGCCGCGGCGGGGACATGAAGCACGTCGCATTCGGAACCCAGGATGTGTGGATGGCCGCATTCCGCCATCTTTTGCTTCAACTCCAGGGTGAGGCGGGTTACCTCTTCCACAGGCATGGCGGAATCCGAGTAAAACATCCTGGAGGGCAGATTGCCAAAGAGCACGACTTCCTTCGGAATCGCCAACGCGTCCTCCCATAACCTGCGGCTGCTACCCAGGCTGAGGATGGCGGGGTTCAATTCGGCAGCAAACTGCCGGACCAGGTCCGTGGTGAGTGTGCCGCAGTTGTGGAAGATCAGGTCCACGCCGTGCTTCCTCAATAGAGTACTCAGCTGACGATTTGGCTCCAGGACAAAGCGCTCCAACAGACCCGAACCAGCCCGCAGTTGCCGCGGAGAGAGATAGACGGTGTTCGCCGCCGGCTCACAGACGATCATCGCCTTGGCTCCAGCCTCAATTTGCGCACGAGCGGACCGCAGCACCGTGAGCAAGGCAAGTTGCAGGCATCGCTCCACCAGCCGCACTCCGTCATCTTCCTCGGCCGTCACCCCGTTACCGGCCATGGCAACCGGGGCGATAGGGTCCGCAACCAGCTTGGTCATCAGCGAGAAAGGACCGATCAGCATGCCCACCGGCAGCAGTCCGTTGCACTGCGTGATGTAGCGGACGGCGCCCTGATTTGCCTGGATCCTGGGGGAGAAGGGTCGAGAGCCGGCGCGCCGCAGTTCGTCGATCAACGATTCCGGCGGCGCGTCCGTGAAATGGAAGGAGTCGACGTCCTCTTCTGCAACCCCGCAGAACGCCAGCAGGTCGGCTTTCTCCAACCGCAAATCCATGAGAGGAAATGCCAGCGGGGTGGCGTAGCGGTTGGCGGCTGCGGCCACGACCTGCCCGAGCCGCTCGCCGTCCAGCAGAACCGCCTCCGGTTCGTCCTGCTCCTGAAGGACCAGATCCGCCCCGATGGGCATTCGCACGCCTGCGCGTGCCAGATCGAGATAGAACTGCCGATCCATCGTACGTCCCGCCTGCCGGTCGCGCCCGGCACTCAGCAGCCTAACACCGTCCAAAGAAATCTGTTATGGATGAGCGGGAGCGTGGACTATCTCAGGTGTGAGCAGCCGGGATCCTGTCGCAGAGCAGAACGAACTTTACGCCAGGGCGGTGCGCGAGTTCGGCCGGGCGCTGGACCGCCTGTCCGCCGGGTATGAAGGCGATGTGGAGAAGCGCCGCGACCTCCGCCAGGAGATCCACCTCCGGCTCTGGCGCAGCCTGACCGCTTTTGACGGCCGCTGCTCGTTGCGGACCTGGACCTTCCGCGTCGCGCATAACACGGCGGCCACCTGGGTCGACCAGGAGCGTCGATCCAGGTCGAAGCTGGTCACTCTGGAGGAGGTCGAACCCTGGCTCGTGGGCAGTGCGGCCGAGCCGGACCTGGACCGGCCGCGCGCGCTCGCTCAGCTCACCAGCCTCATCCAGAGATTGAAACCGTTGGACCGGCAGATCATGCTGTGCTACCTGGAGGAGCTCGACAACGCCACCATTGCCGACATCACGGGCCTGACGCCCGCCCATGTGGCCGTGAAGATCCACCGCATCAAAGCCATTCTTTCCCGCCGCTTCATCAAGGATTCATCGCATGCCTGAGCAATCCAGCGAAAACGACCCGCGCCGGATCTGGAAAGACCAACCCCAGGAGGAACCTGACGTGAAACTGAATCATTTCGTGGGCCACCGGACACAGCAACTTTACGCCAGCACGCGTTCGGAAATCGTTGTCAGCATTGGAGCCGCGCTCTTTTTCCTGGCAGTGCTGGCGTGGCGGATCGACGGCACGCCCGACCGCCTCCAACAACTCGGCTACGGCCTGGTTGTAGTGTGGATCGCCGCGTCCATCTACTGGTTCCGGGACCGGATCTGGCGCAGGGACCAACCGCCCGCGGAGGCCGTTGCTGCTCCGGGCCTGGAGTACTACCGCAAGGAACTGCAGCGGCGCCGTGCCCACCTGCTGAACGCCTGGCTATGGCATGGCCCGTTGTTCCTGGCCAGTCTGCTTTTCGTGGCCAGTGTGGCCGGGCACTCCTTTCCCAATGCGGAGCGCCTGCGCAGCGTGCTGCCCCTGGGCTTGCTGCTGGCTCTGTGGACCGCGATGGGGTTCTGGCGCCGGTACCGCCAAGCGCAGGAGATCCAGAGGGAACTGGATCAACTCGGCACCTTACTTTGAGACTGCTATTGCGCAGGCCCTGACCAGTAGCCCGGCCTGGCGCGTAAGAGGAACTCCCCTTCCCGCTTCAGCTTCAACTCGATCCGGTGGTAGCCCGGCGTCCTGTCTTCCGGTGTAAAGCTCAGGACATATTGGGTTTGCAGCTCGGAACCTAGCTTCATGACCACCTCTTCCAGAGCAGACTGCCGCGTGAAGGGCATCACGGTCCCGCCGGTCAGCGAGGTCAGTACCTGGGCCGTGTTCGTCTTGTCGAGCCGGGCAAGTTCCTCCCCGGCCGCCAGCAGATCCACGCGCTGCTCTGGCGGAGTGGAGCGCGGCTGGCGAGCGAGAGTTGGCGGGCTGGCCGGTTCGTGCCGCCCCGGACCAGAACGCCGCAACCCGATAGGGAATCGGGTTATAGGGTTCGATTTGGTCGTGAACCCGGTGACAAAGGCCGAATAAGTGAACGCATAGACGCTCACCGCCGAGGCTTCGCACATGCGGGCAACGGCCTCGATACTTGCTTCGCTCCCGCGATCCTTCGACTCTGAGATCAGCAATAGAACGTGCCGGGCATTGGGACGGGCATTCAGGCGATCCACCGCCTCTGCGACGGCGTCGAGCATCCGCCCTGCCCGGGGTTCTGCCGGCTTCAGGCGGTTGATCGCGGCATCGATGGCGTCATTACTATTAGTACACTCCTGCAGCCATTCCACTTTTTCCGAAAAAGTGACGACAGCGGCGCAGCCGCGTTCACCAATGATGAGGGGTTGAATCATGGCCCCGATTTTCCGGACCTTCTCCAAAACCGGAGCGGAAATACCGGAGGACTGAACCGCCACTACGAGCGAGATCGGGGCGAGCCCGCTGCCGAGCGAATCCACTACGATTTTCTGAGACAGGCCGTTATCGAACAGTTCGAAATCGGACGTATCCAACCCGTCCAAGCTGTTTCCTTTGGCGTCGGTCACCAGCACTGGAACCTGGACCAGCCGGGATTGAACATCGTATTTCTGCGGTTGGGCTCCGGCGGACAGGACCGTGACGATCGTGGAGAAGAGTAACCGGACGCAGAAGTTCGGGTTGATGCGTCTACATACTCGAGTTCCACCCGAAAGCGGAGACAGGGCGCTGCGAAGGCGTGGGAGGCGCATCGTGTCCCTTGGACGCGGATGATGCCCTGCCCGTTGCAACTCTGCCTCTTTTCGTTCGGAGAAGTTCTGAATTGGCCGTTCCGTGGGAATTAGCCTCTGAGAAGGAAGCAACCGGTGAGGACGGAGACCGGTATTCGTACAAAAGCGGGCCAATCCCCCGATCTCTGATTCATTCACAATTTTCGACGGATTCACGAACCAACGCTATGGGCTGCCTGGCGCTGTAGTACCAGGAGGACAAACTCGTATGTGATGAAATATTCATCGAATTTCCACACCTATCCCTCTCGTTGCGTTGACTTGGCCCATGGCGGCATGTAGGTTTATTTCAGAGGTTGTCTTGCGCTCTAAATTCGGTCATTTGTCTTACCTGGCACTCTGCCTTTTTTCGATCGGAAATTTCTTAGTTTTGGGCCAGACGCAGGGCACTGCTGTACCTGCCGGTACGCCGTTGATCCCCTTGTCGTCTGCAGGCAACGCCGGGCAGGATGTGACCACCGCGGGCGCAACCGGACCTGATTTGTCGATCAGCTTGACGCACACCAGCGCTTTCCTGCGGGGCCAGACGAACGCGGTCTACCTGATTCGTGTGACCAACGAGGGCGGCACGCAGACGTCGGGGATGATCTCGGTCATCGAGACGATGCCGTCAGGCGTTACGATCACGTCGATGTACGGACCGGGCTGGTCCTGCCTCTCCAACACCTGCAACCGCAGTGACGCTTTGCAGCCCGGACAGATGTTTCCGACGATCACGGTCCTGGCCACGGTGGACCAGAACGCACCCCTCTCGATCAGCAACATGGCGAGTGTGTCGGGCGGCGGCGATGCGCTTATCTCCAATAATTTTGCGAACGATGTGACGACGATCGCGGCGGAAGGGCGCTTGCTGGGGTGGGGCTACAGCTACTCTCCCGCGAGCAACTTTCCCAGTTCGCTCACTGACGTGGTATCCGTGTCGGCCGGGTCCGATCATGCCATCGCGCTGCGCAAGGACGGAACGGTCGTCGAATGGAACTACGCCGGACCATACACTGTTCCCACCACCGAGAGCCTCACGGGCGTAGTGGCGGTGGCGGCCGCCTACGACGTAAGTTTTGCGTTGAAAGGCGACGGTAGTGTCGTTGTCTGGAGCCGTTATACCAACACTCCCTCCACCAGCAGCCTGGCGAATGTGGTGTCCATCGAAGCCTACGGCTATTACTTCTGGGCCGTGCATGCCGACGGAAAGGTCACCGGCCTCACCATTAATAACGCCACGGCTTACGTAATTCCGGGCGAAGTCGCCAATGTCGTGCAACTCTCCGCAGGCTATGGCGGTGTCCTGGCGCTCAGTTCCCAGGGTGGAGTCTTCTCCTGGGGCGTCTATGCACCTCCGGCACCAACGGGGACGGAGAGACTGGTTCAAGTCGCCTTTGTCGGGGCTTCGACAGGGGTCGGAATCAAAACAGATGGGACCATTACGGCGTGGACTACCGGTTCCGGCGGGGGACTCACCAGCTTCCCTTCGGGCATCAACAATGTGGTCGACCTAGCGGGCGATTCGTTCGCCATGGCGCTGAAGGGGGATGGAACCGTTTCCTCCTGGGGCACCACCAGTTACGGCATCGCGGAATTTGCGGGGGCCCTGGCACACGCTCGACAGGTAAAGGCATGTAACGCCTATGGGATCGCGATTCTCTCGGCGGCACCGGTGCAACTGAAGATTCAGGCCTTCGCCAAGGACTATGACATCTCCGGCAGCGGTTACTATCAGACTCCAATCGTCACCCTCGATGGGGTGAATTTCTCGCCTCCATTTTCGATTCTGGTGGCGCCCGACAGCGTCCACACCATCGCCAGCGCGCTGACCCAAACGCCCTATGATTCGAGCATCCAGTTTAACTTCAGCAACTGGAGCGATAGCGGCGCGGCCTCCCACTCCATTACAGTCAGCGGAGCCAGCACTTATACCGTCAACTACTCTGTAAAATTCAGGCTGTATACCTACTCCGAAGGAAACGGCACGATCAGTCCGGCCTCCGCCTATTACGATCCGGGCTCCACGGTCCTTGTGAGAGCTACCCCGTCGAATGGATATGTCTTCATCAATTTCTACGATGGGAATAGCCGAACCCAGAACAACCCGCTTCGCGCGGTGATGACTGGCCCCAGAACCGTCTCAGCGAGCTTCGGCGCACTGGCTACCGCGGGACCACGCATGACGCTCAAACCCATGCGACAGCTCATACAAGGCCAGCAGAACGCCGTCTACATTGGGCGTATTTTCAACGAATCCACCACTACAATCACTGGCACTGTGCAGATCCGGTTCTCGGGGCTCACTGTAGTCAGGATGTTCGGAAGCGGGTGGACCTGCCTGTCCGATACGTGCAGCAGGTCGGACGCGCTCCCTCCGGGGCAATCGTATCCCGCCATCCTGATTGTCGCTTCGACGGATGCAACCGCAACGGGCACGATCAATCCGTACCTGAGCTCCGACTATTACTATTCCAACTACTATCTTGCAGCCAGCGCTCCGTCGAAGGTTTACGGAGCGGGCAATGCGGTGATCGCCTGGGGCAACAACAGTGCAGGCCAGGTGGCCACTCCTGCTGGCTTGACGAACCTCGTCGAAGCCACTGGAGGGAGTAACCACAGCGTCGCATTGCGGGGCGATGGAACCGTGGCCGCCTGGGGCGACAATTCCAAACAACAGACCAAGGTGCCGGGCGGGCTCGTCAATCTCATCGCGATCGCGGCCGGGAGCAACCACACGCTCGCGCTGAATTCGTCGGGGTTGGTGGTGGCCTGGGGCGACAACTCGAGCGGGCAGTCCGCTGTCCCAGCCAGTTTGTCGAACGTCATTGCGGTGGCAGCGGGCGCAAACCATAGCCTCGCACTCAACAGCGACGGCACGGTTGCCGCCTGGGGTGCCAACGCCAGTGGCCAATGCACGGTTCCTGCCAATGTCAGGGACGCAGTGGCTATCGCGGCCAGCGGAGATCATTCTCTGGCCGTACTGAGAGACGGCAGTGTTGTCGCATGGGGCAGCAATTCGGCAGGGGAAGGTACTGTCCCGTCCGGTTTGTCGAGAGTGGAATCGATTTCCGCAGGAAACCAGTTCAGTCTGGCGGTGCAGGATGATGGGACCGTGGTGGCCTGGGGCAGCATTCCTGCCTCCATCGTTTCCGGTATGCCTGCCGGACTCACGAATGTGCGCC
Organism: Acidobacteriota bacterium; assembly: GCA_017307505.1. Taxonomy (GTDB): domain Bacteria; phylum Acidobacteriota; class Terriglobia; order Bryobacterales; family Bryobacteraceae; genus Paludibaculum. The sequence continues at coordinate 44,950 of JAFKEE010000038.1, forward strand.
TGCTGGCAGCCGGAGGCGCGCATGCGCTGGCCCTCCAGTGGGACCAGACGCTCCAAGCGTGGGGTATCAATACGGATGGCCAGACGACAATCCCGCAGGGGCTCTCGCAGATCACCTCCGTCGGCGCCGGCGCGGCGCACAGCCTCGCTGTCGCCGCTGCTCCGGCCGTCGTCAACTTCGGATTCCGGACCTCTCCCAGCGGCGTCTCCTTCTCCGTCGATGGAGTGACCTACAAGTCAGGTCAAAGTTTCCAATGGCCCTACGGCAGCACGCATACGGTCGTAGTGCCAACTGCTCAGCCGGGCCCCGTTCCGGGCTCTCAATATGTCTTGACCGGTTGGGGGGATGGATTCTCGCAGTCTTCGCGAACAGTCTCCGCGACGCAGAACCTCAACTACACTCTCAGTTTCAAGCTGCAATACCTGCTGACCACTTCCGTGACAGGCGCCGGCAGCATCAGCCCCTCCACCACTTATCTGGACTCCGACAGCACGGTGAAACTCAGGGCGACCGCCGCTCAAGGGAGCGTCTTCGCAGGCTTCACCGGCGACATGTCAGGTCTGCAGAATCCGAGGAGCTTCGTCTTGAAAGGGCCCCTGAACATTGGCGCCACCTTCCTGATCCCGCAGGGTAAGGCGAAGTTCAAGCTGGATCTGCGCCATACGAGCGCATTTCTGCGTGGACAAACCAACGCTGTTTATCTGGTGCGGATCATGAACGACCCCACGGGCGGCCCCACTTCCGGGCAGGTACAGATGACACCCAGTGTTCCAGCCGGAATTCAGATCACCTCGATGTCCGGGTCCGGCTGGAGCTGCACGTCCAGCGTTTGCAGCAGAAGCGACGTCCTCGCAGCAGGCTCTAACTATCCCGCCATCACTGTCCTGGCCCATGTCCTGGACGATGCGCCAGCAAGCCTCACTTTCCAGGCGGGCGTTTCAGGCGGCGGCACCACAGGCGCCACCACCGCCAGCGACGTCACGCCGATCAACTCAGTGGCCATCCCAGTGTACTGGCCTCCTTTGTATGACTACTACTACTCTGCCTCCACGCTGAAGCGGTTCCCGGAAGGACTCACCGACGTAGTAGCGGTGTCCCCAAGCTCGTCCCATTACCTTGCGCTGAAGAAAGATGGCACCGTCGCGGCATGGGGCGTGAACAATTACGGCCAATCCGACGTGCCAGCCGGTCTGGCCAATGTGGTCGCCGTATCGGCCGGAAACAACATTAGTGTTGCGCTGAAGGCTGACGGGAGTGTCGTGGAGTGGGGCGATCCACAGATGGTTTCACAATTGCCGGCTGGCCTGACAGACCTGGTCGCCATCAGCGCCGGCAGCAACAATATCCTTGCCATTAAGAGCGACGGCACACTGACCCAGTGGGGGAGTCCATACTACTACTCGTTTGACCAGGTGGCGCTGGCGCAGGTGCAGAATGCCGTGGCGATCTACGCGTACTACAACCCAGTCGCCCTGACCCTGGATGGGACGCCAATCTCACTCAGCAGCGAGACTTCGCTGCTGACGCCGCCGTCGGTGTCGAATGTGGTTTCGATCTCCTCCAGCTACTCCGTAATTAACGCAGTCCGTCAGGATGGAACCCTCACACGCTGGGGCTCCAACTCAAACACCACTGTGCCAACCGACTGGGCGAATCTTGCCGCGGTGGTGTTGGACGGAGATTGCCCGGTGGCGTACAAGAAAGACGGCACACTCACTCAAGGGAACTGTTCCATCTACTCATCAACGACGCAACCCAAGGACATCGGCAATGTGACCGCGTTCGCTGCATTCGGCGGGGATATCATGGTCCTGACTGCCAACCCACCGCCGGTTGCCGTCACGATATCGGCCGATAGAGGCGACATCACGGTCGACGGCACAGCTTACCAACAGAGCCAGACCTTTACCTGGCCCTACAACAGTGTTCATACGATCGCAGCCAGTTCCCCAATTGACGGTGCCACCGGCACGCGTCAGGTGTTCTCTTACTGGAGCGACGGGGGATCCATCTCCCATTCGATTGTTGCTGCCTCCACGGGGGCCATGCGAATCAATGCAGGTTTCAGGAATCAGTATTACTTGACGACGAAAGCATCTCAGGGTGGCACCATCAACCCGGCCAGCGGCTGGTACGACGAAGGCTACACTCTGGTGTACGCCACGCCGGATCAGGGATACACCCTCAAGAGCTTCACCAACGCAAATATCGGAGACGAGAACTCCGGGTACCTCTACCTGTATTCTCCGACCACAGTAACCGCCAACTTTGTCTCCACGACCACCGGTCCGAAACTGGCGATCACCAGCAGCCATTCGGGCAGTTTCACTCAGGGACAGCAGAGCGCAACGTTCACCCTGACGGTGAGCAATGCCGCCGGCTCGAATGCCACGACAGGCAGCGTGTTTGTGATCAATTCTCTGCCCGCGGGTCTGACCTCCTCCTCCTCCATGTCCGGTGATGGTTGGAGTTGCTCCAGAGCTTCCTGCTCCCGTGCCGATGCCCTGGCCGGCGGGGCAAGTTATCCGCCCATCACCGTCACCGCCAGCGTCGGCCTCAACGCAACGTCGCCACAGGTCAATCAGGCCACCGTCACAGGTGGAGGCAGCGCATCAGCATCCACCACGGACTCCGCCACCATCCTCACCCTCATCAACCTGATGAGTAGCCCCAGCGGCCTGGCAGTCATCGCCGACGGCGTCACCTACACCACCCCGAAGGCCCTGGCCTGGGCCGCCGGTTCCTCCCACACCCTGACGATCACCTCGCCGCAAACCGCCGGAAACACTCGCTACCCCTACCTGAGTTGGAGCGATGGTGGTGGGCAGTCCCATGTCGTGACTACCCCGACGACCGCCACCACCTACACAGCCAGCTTCAAGACGCAGAGCAAACTCACGACCAGCGTTCTGCCCGCGGGCGCCGGCACGGTCACAGTCGCTCCCACCTCCGCCGATGGCTGGTACGACAGCACCCAGGTCCTCCAAATCACAGCCAACCCAGGGAACGGCAATGGTTTCTCGGGATTCTCCGGCGACCTCACCGGCACCGTGAATCCGCAATCGCTGGCTATGGTCGCGCCCCGCACCGTCGTGGCGAATTTCGCGGCGATCAATCCTCAGCCTTCGGCCGTCAGCGTCTCGCCGGCTTCCGGTTCAGGATCGTCCGCGTCGTTCACCGCCGTCTATTCCTCCGGACTCGGCTACCAGAACCTGGCCTGGGTCCAAATGCTCGTCGCCACCGCGCCCGATGGCGGCGGCCAGACATTCTGCATGCTCCACTACGACATCAACGGCGACTCGTTCTGGATGTATGGGGATGAGGGCTTCTTCCTGGGACCCGTCAAGCGTGGCACGCCCAGCGCAGTGTTGCAGAACTCGCTCTGCGCCCTGAACACCAAGACCACCACGGTCACCAACAGCGGAACGACACTCACCTGGAAGGCGGACGTCGTCTTCAAGGCAGCCGCAACGCGCAATGTCTACCTCCGCGCCATGGCTTACCCCAATCTCGACACCGGCCTGGTGCTGAAAGGCACCTGGACCTCATCGGCTTCCGCGCTTTCCACAATGAGCGCGCTGCCCAGCTCCGGCACCGGCGCCCAACAGACATTCGCAGCCTCCTTCCCGGATCCCGCCGGCTTCGAGGGCGCTCCTCTGGGCTGGTCCCAGTTCCTCATCGCTTCTGCTTCCGACGGCGGCGCGCAGCCGTTCTGCTTCGTCCACTACGACCGCGCGGGGAACGGGCTGTGGGTCTATTCCGGCGACGTCGGCTTCTTCCTGGGGCCGGTGAGCCCGGGCACGGCCTCCAACACGCTCACCAGCAGCGCCTGTTCCGTCAATCCGGCCGGAACCACGATTACCAACGTATCGGGCGTCCTCACCGTCAACGTCCCCATCACTCTGAAGGCCCCGATGTCCGGCGCCAAGAAAATCTACCAGCGAACCCTGGATCCGCTCCGGCGAGACACCGGCTGGGTCCAGACGGGCACCTGGACGATCCCGTAGACCACGGCGGCTTGCTGATGCTGTCTTGGTTCGACGTCCCGAAGGACGCCCCAGTATAAGGGCGCTAAACACAACCGGCCGGCGAGGGGTTTACGAGCCTCTCGCCGGCGCCAAGCTCCGGCTCAATCATGCGCAGACAATTTCTGACGTTCCTGACTCTGGGTCTCCCCTTCGCATTCCTCTCCGTCACTCAAGCGCGGGCGTCCGCAGCCACAGGGCCCGACCTGGGCATTGCCCTCACCCATAACTCCGCCTTCCTGCGCGGCCAGACGAACGCCGTCTATTTCGTCCGCGTCACGAACAACGGCGATGCTCCGTCCTCAGGACCAATTTCGGTCGTTGAGTCGATGCCCACGGGCCTCACCCTGACTTCGCTCTCCGGACCCGGTTGGACCTGCCTGGCGAACAGTTGCAGCCGGAGCGACGTGCTGGCTCCGGGCGGCATGCTGCCAACCATCACCGTCGTGGCCACCGTGGCCGACGACGCACCGGACTCGGTAATCAATCAGGTGACGGTTTCCGGCGGAGGCGATGGGAACGCCGCGGACAATCTCGCGGCCGATCAGACGGCCATCGCCTCGGAAGGCTGGCTGCTCGGGCTTCCACTCAACTTGACGAGCAAAACGGTCCAGCGGACACCCACGTCGCTCTCCGACGTCGTTGCAGTAGCCGCTTCCCCTGGCATGGGCGGCCTTGCTCTGCGGAAGGACGGCACCGTTGTGCAATGGACCGTCGATAACACCCAGGTCTATCCGACACCGGCCGGGCTCACGGGGGTGATCGCCATCGCCATGAATGACAGGTACTTCTCTGCCGTGAAGAGCGATGGTCACGTTGTGGCCTGGAGCACGATCTACGTCGAACCCTCGACGGCGGGAATCTCGGACGTTGTTTCCATCGCAGCAGGACCAACTTGGGCCCTGCTCCTCCACGCCGATGGTTCGGTCAGCCCGCTGGGCTCATTATTTCCAGCTGAACTGGCTGTCCCTGCCGGTCTTGCCAATGTGGTCCAACTCTCGGTCCAAAACAATTCTGTGGCGGCACTCACCGCCCAGGGGACCGTCGCCGCCTGGGGCAACGCAGCACCGCCCATGCCTGCAACCACCGGCAGACTCACCCAGGTCGTGGCCCTCGATTCCGGAGCGTTGGCAGGCCTTCGTCCGGATGGAACCGTGGTCGTCTGGGACACCTATGGGCTCGGTGAGCTTCTCAAGGTTCCGGCGGACCTCAACCAGGTAGCAGCGCTGGCCGGCGCAACCTACGTGATGGCCCTGAGGGAGGACGGCACCGTGAGGGCCTGGGGGCCCACGGCGGCGCGCGTGCCGGTGTTTCCAAGCGCGGCCCAGACGGCCAGTACGCTTGCCTCGGCCAGAGCCGTCGTGGCCACACAGAGTTTCTTCTATGCGATCCTCTCCGCGCGACCTGTCATACTGACGGTCAAGGCAACGGCCTCCCCGGTGGACCTGGACACCATCTCCGGTCTTCCACCCTATTTCACCCTGGACGGGGTTGCCTTCACGAACTCCTATTCCACCTTTGCGGCGCCAGGCGGCAGCCATGTCCTCGGAACCGACCCTGTAGTTTTCACCGACGGCCACAGATCCCGGCTCGAATTCAAAAGCTGGAGCGACGGCGGCGCCCCCACTCACACAATCACACTGGGCAACACTGACGCCACATACACAGCGGACTTCAAACCGCAGCATCAGCTCTGGACGATCGCGGGCCTGGGCGGTACCATCGCGCCCCAGACCGCCTACTACGATGTCGGATCCGTCGTGCAAGTCGCGGCCGCGGCCAACTCCGGCTATACCTTCACCGGGTTCTCGGGCGATCTCACCGGCACGGCCTCCCCTCAGTCCATCACGCTGACCGGGCCGAAGCTGGTGAACGCGACCTTCTCCCAAGGCGGAGCCCAGCCCCCCACGGCGGAATTGGGTTCCTACTCGGGCTCGGGAAGCGTGGCTCTGCTTGCCGCGAACTTCACTCGCACTCCAAGCTCACAGCAGTTGGTCTGGGTTCAGATTCTCCTCGCGGCAGCCCTCGATGGGGGAGGTCAGCCCTTCTGCTTCATTCACTATGACGTCCTGGGCGACCGCTTCTGGCAGTATGGCGACGGCGGCTTCTTTGTCGGCCCTGTCCAGCCGGGTACCACCAGCGCCAGCCTCCAGAACAACCTGTGTGCGATAGACACCTCTCATTCGGCGGCGTACACCACTGGCAACTTACTCAGCGTCTATCCGAGAATCGTGTTCAAATCCGGCGCACAGCTCAATGTCTACCTTCGCGCCTGGACACAACAGGGTCTCGACACGGGTTGGCTGCACCGCGGAACCTGGACCGCCACTCCAGCCGCTCCGGTCTCGATGAGCGTGGGCATGTACCCCAACAATGGCGATCAGAATCTGTTCAAGCTGGACTATTCCGACCCCACAGGCTTCGAAGGCACCGGCAAAGGCTGGTCGCAGTTCCTGATTGCGGCGGCCCCCGATGGAGGCGGACAGCCCTTCTGCTTCCTGCATTACGACCGGGCGGGCAATGGACTCTGGATGTATTCCGGAGACGTGGGTTTCTTCCTGGGTCCCGTCGCGCCGGGCGCCACCTCGAATGCGCTGGACAGCAGCGCCTGCTCAGTGAATCCTGCGCTGTCTTCGGTCTATCTCTCACCTGCCGGCTACCAGGTCTACGCGCGCTTCACGCTGAAGCCCCCGATGTCTGGGCCGAAGCATCTCTACCTGCGCACCCTCGACGTGCTCAACCGCGACACGGGCTGGGTGGACGCCGGAGCCAGGATCATTCCCTAACCGGGGGCGGGGCCGTCTGGAGGTTCAAGGCTTCTCGGGTATTACTTCAATGTAGTCGAGCGCTGCCTTTTCCCCACCATCCGGCGTGCCCTCCACCCGGATCACATCACCCGCCCGCAGTGCGATTCCGGACGCGCTGCGCCTGGTCGAAGAAGAGCTGTCGATCTTTGCGGTCGGCACCCAGTTGGTGGCGGCCCATTCGTCGACTAGCTGATCCCCCACCCGCAGACGATACCGCGCCGAACCATTGTTCTGGTCGAAGTATTGCACCCGGATCGTATACCAGCCTGCGGCCCCATCAAATCGCGTGCTGGCGGTGCAGGCCGCCGCGGAACAACTCACCCCTTTGCCGCCCGAGCCGCCCTCCCAGGGCGACACAGGCGTCTCCACATAGCCATCCAGCGTCATGGACTCCGCCTCCACACGGCCCGGATGCTTGCCCACCCGGCCTTTCGCGTCGGCAATGCCCGAAGCCCGGTGATACCAATTGTTCACGGCATCGCGCCACACCTGCGCCTGCCCGGCCTGATACTCCAACTGCGCCAGAACAGCCGCATACCGCTGCTCGTCCACGCGTCCCTTCAACTGCTTCCAGGAATCGACGTACCCCTCCGCGGACGCTGCCCCCTCGTAGTGCATATCGTAAAGCGCCTGGATCACCGTCTTGCCCGAGTGCAGAACATGCGTGTACGGCACATGGTGGAGGAAAAGCAGCAGGTCGTCGGGACAGGTCGCCAGTGACTCGTAGCGCTGTGCCACCGCCGGCCGGTACTGACCGATGTACCCGGTGCCCGTCGCCACCGTCCGATCCATCCCGGCGCCCTTCTCATCGGACCGGTGCCATTGGCCCCAGCCATTGCGCTCCGAGGCCTCCACCGACACGCCGAAGTGATTGCCGACGATATCGGTCAGCCCCTGCAGTCCCAGCGACCCGGTGTAATTCTCATAGACGCGCCACGACTTGAGCTGCATCGCTTCGATGGTCTGCACCACCTGTGGGGCACCGCCGAACGTGAGCCGCGTCCACTCATTCGCGATCTGCTGCGAGCTGAGGTCCGGATTCCACGCCAGGCGCCCGAAGCCATAGAGATTCGCCTGCGAGAGGTGATTGCCCAGCCAGTTGGCGTCCAGGCCGACATTCGAGACGCCCACGAAGCCGCCTGTTGGGCGCTGGAACACCTTCCCGGCCACCAGGGCCTTCACCGGCGTGCCCGCGCCGCGCGCCTGCATGTCGAAATCGAGCGCTTCCTTCCACATCGGAATGAGGAACACCAGATAGCGCCCCTGCCCGAAGTACTCCTGCGTCACCTGCAGCTCGATCGCCTGGTTGGTGCGCTCCAGCGCGCCGAACAGCGGCGAGGCCGGCTCCCGCACCTGGAAGTCGATGGGCCCGTGTTTGATCTGGATCACGACATTGTCATCGAACTGGCCATCCAGCCGGTTGAAGTTGTCGTACGCGGCCCGCGCCCTGTCGTTCTTCAGGTTGCGCCAGTCCATGTGGTGGTCGTAGACAAAGCCGCGGTAAAAGAACAACCCTCCGTGCGGCTTCAACGCACGAGCAATCACATTCGCGGCATCGGCATGGGTACGCCCGTAGGCGGATGGTCCGATGCGGCCCTCCGAATCCGCCTTCAGCAGGAATCCGGCCAGATCCGGCACAGCCTGGTAGATCTCAGCCGCCTTGGCCTTCCACCAGGCGGCCACGCCCGGATCGAGTGGATCGAAGGTTGCCAGGCCGCCCACGCGCTGAGGGCTGCCGAAATCCACAGACAGAACCATCCGTACACCCCATGGCCTGAGGGCCGCGGCGATCCGCGCAATCTGCGGCAGGTAATCGGCAGTCAGCACTCGAGGGTCCGCATTGACGTTGTTGATGGAACACCCGTTGATGCCCAGCGATGCCAGCAGGCGGCCATACTCGCTCACACGGCCGAGATCCGCTCTCACAACCCCCTTGTCCCAGAAGATGGAGCGCCCGCCGTAGCCGCGCTCAATCGTGCCGTCGAGGTTGTCCCAATGATTCACCCAGCGCACGGGCGCATAAGGCGCCGACCGCTCGTTCAACAGCTCAAGAGGCTCGCCCAGCGCGATCTTCCTCAGCAGCGCAAAGGTGCCGTAGAGCACTCCGCGATCGTTTGTGCCGGCAATCACGAGGCTCCGTGCCTTTCCGGTGGATCGCATGTTCAGCGTGTAGCCGTCCTCCGCCAGTGCACTCGCCGAGGCGGCACCTGGCACGGCCTGACGCACCGGGGCGTCCAAACCGAGCACGATTGCGCCGTCGGGCGGCACAGTGGAACTCACGCGCAGGGTGATGCCCAGCATGCCTTTCACGCCGCGAAGCAACTCGCGCTGAGCCGTCTGTTCCACCGGCGAATTGCCCAGAAGCACCACGGTAGAAGGCAGGCTGATCCGGTAGCGATGGGCCGCCGCGCTATCGAGCGGCGCGTACCTCAGCCAGGCATCGGCGCCTGTTTCCGCGTGCAGTCCTGCCAGCGCCGCCAGCGCCCACAATCCTCGCAGCTTTCTGCTCATCGCTCCTCCCACTGAACCACCTTGAATTCGGCGCCTCTACCTTGACCCACCGCCGCTAAACCGATTCAGCAGCTCATGTCGTGATCTCATCCCGCGCGACCTTCAGCGGACCGATGGGCGTGCCCGGGACGGCAGTTCCCTGCCCGAGCCCAACTGTATAGTGTTATCCCAGCGCGGGCTTGAACACAATCGACGATAGAACCCGCAGTTCGGAGCGATGCGGCAAGCGCGCTTGTGAATCAGTTCATTGCGTCAATCAGCGCCCGGGTTCAAACTCGCGCGCCGCTTCCACCAACGCCCTGATATTCGCCGCCGGCATGCCCGGACTGGCGCCGCCGCCCAACGACAGAATCAGGTTCGTGCCATTGGTCTTTCGCAAAACCTCGAGGGCCGACTCTTTTACTTGGGCGGCGGTGCCTCTCACTCCAAGTTCCAATGGGGAGACATTCCCCATCAGGCACATCCGGCCCCCGGTCCTGCGAGCGGCCTCCGCAATGTCCACTTTGTAGCTGAAATTCAGCACATCGAAGCCCGTGTCGGGCAGGTCATCGAGGAACTGCCTGATCGCCGCATCGTTGTGATAGACCTTCACCCAGTGATCCGGGAATGCGTCGCAGATCCTCTTCAGGTACGGCGCAGCAAACTCGTTGTAGGAAGTGCGGGAGAGGAAGCCCACCACATCGTCGAGGACGAAGATGCCCTCCACGCAGGGTCCAATCGCCTCGGCCTGTGCTTTCAGCCAGGCGATAATTCCGTCCGTGACGAACGAGAGCAACCGGTGCACACCCTCGGGGTCGTCCACGATATTGGTCATGAGGTTGTTCACGTCGTGAACAAATGCGGCCGTGCAGAGCGGTCCGCGCGCAGCCACCACCGGAATCGTGTACCCGGCATCGAAGATCCGCTGCTTCTGCATGCGGTAGCGGTGCAGGGCCAGCGACATGAAGCCGTCCCGCCACGGATCGATGGGCACCATGTGATCGAGATCCGACAAGCGGTGGAGAGTCGCGCTCTGGCTGGGAGGCTGGTCCGGCTGGAACGTGATCCTGGCGCCCATCGAAGAAGGCTCAATCGCCATCCCGTACTCCACCCACCACGAAGGGAACAACGTCACTTCGGGAAACTCCTGCGCCACCTTCCGGTTCGCCTGGAACCAGACTTCGGGATCCAGGAAGTAGTCCAGATGGGGAATGCCCAGGTAACCGGGAATCCAAGGACTGTCCACAATCAGTGCCAGGGGCACCGTTTCCACTGGTTGGCGCTTGGCTGCCCTCTTGAAGACATCCCACTGTTGCTGTCGCATCGGCGTCCTCGCGGTCGAAGAACCTGGTTTGCAGGGACCCGGCGCCGGACGGAGGCGATTCCGGCCAATCGGGCCTGCAGGTATCATATCGAGCGCGCGCCGGGCGCGGGGCCTAGTCGTCGTCCCAGTCGGGCATTTCGGGCAGCTTGGGTTCGTCCTTCTTGACGCGGGTCACCGGATCGGGCTGGCCCTTCAACTCCCGGACTACCGCTTCCCCTGTGAGCCGTCCGCTCTCCATCGCACCCTGGATGCTCGGCGTCGAACGATGGTCTCCGCAGACATACAATCCTTCCGCCAGTCTCGACGGCTGCTGCCACTCCATCGGGGAGACAACAGGCAGGCCGTGTTCAATGCGGTACATGCGCAGCAGGCGCCACTCATCGGCCACCAGGCCATACCAGTGGCGCAACTGGCCTCGCACCATGCTGACCACTGTCTGGTCTTCCCGGCTGGGCCAGCCGAGAACGGTGATGCTGATCAGGTGTTCCCCGGCCGGGGCGTAGCCCGGAGCCACCATGTTCATTACCGCCAGATTGTTGATGGGTCCGCGGCTGCTGCCGCTCAGCACAAGCATCGGCTCGTCCACAGGCGGTTCTTTCGCCGCGAAGTAAAGCGTGCAGACACTGCGCGAGGAGACAGTCCGTTCAAAACCGAGCAGCCGCGAGGCCTCGGGGCCTTCCGTCGCCACCACGATGTGTTTCGACTGCAACACTTCACCAGTGGAGAGCTTTACCTGGTTGCGGCTGATCGAATGGACTCGTTCGTTCAGCCGGATCGACCCCTCCGGCAGCGTCTCGGCCAGTTGCCGGGGAATCGCCTGCATCCCCTCGGCAGGCACGGCGGCATCGCCCTCGGCGAACATCTTGAACACGAACTCGAACAACCGGTTGGAGACGGTCAGCTTGGAATCCAGCATGACGCCGCCGATGAAGGGCTTGAAGAACCGGTCCAACATGGCCTGCGAGAACTGGCGGCGGCGCAGGGCCTGCATCGTGGAGATGTCTTCACTCGCGAAGATCTCCTCGACCGTCTTGTGCAGCACCGCCGAACGGATCCGCGACAGCCGGAACTTGTCCATCAATCCGCCCACAGGGGTGAACAGGCTCGACATAAAGCTACCGGGCTCGCGCCACGGGTCGGGCAGGCGGAAAAAGCGGCCGTCACAGCGCACAATGGCGCCGGGCGCGAACGCGCACAGTTGCAGCCTGTCGTAGTCGAGTTGTTGCAGCGCCTCGGGGTAGGCCGACAGCAACACCTGAAAGCCGCGGTCCAGCAGGAAGCCATCCACCAGATCGGTTCTGACCCGCCCACCCACTCGATCGCCGGCTTCGATCAGTTGAAACGAGACGCCTTCTTTTACCAATGCGCGCGCACAACAGATGCCGGCGAGCCCCGCGCCGACAATCACAACATCTGGATTCGACATTTCACTCGATACCTGAATCGGGTCCTTGCGCCGATCCGCGTGCCTGCCGGATCTTCCGAAGCACCAGAAACTCTGAGAGATTCTCGCCCGTTAGCAATCCGACTAGTTTCTCGCGTTCGAATACCAATGCGCAATTGCCCGACTCACCCATCCTTAGAGCGGCCTCGGAAAGCTGCATCCCGGGCGAGAGCTTCGCGAATTCGCGATCCATGACACCCGCCACATAGGCGTCCGGCCCCTCCGCCGCCATGGCCTTGAGCAGCGCCGTCCGGTTCAGCAGGCCCACCGTCTCCTCGCCGGACAGGACAGGAAAATCCTGTTGCGAGGTGGCCAGTAGTAGGTCTGCCGCGTCGCGGATGGAGTTCCCATGTTGCAGCGTCCTGAAGTCGGTGATCATAGCCTCTACCACGGTGGCGCCCTGCATGAGTGCCTGGGCCGAGGTGGCCATTACTTCCTGCGTCGCGCCCACATAGACGATGAAGGCAAAGAAGATCAGGACGAAGTTGGAGTTCAGCAGACCATACAGACCCATCACCGCCGCAACCACTGAGCCGATGCGGGCAGTCAGGCGAGTGGCCTCTTCGACGGGCCGTTTCGCCGCCAGCAGCGACCGCATCACCCGGCCGCCATCCATCGGGAAGGCCGGTAGCAGATTGAAGAAGGCCAGCACGAGGTTTGTCACGGCAAGACGCCCCGGAAGATTGGCATCGGTCGAAGCCCGCCAGTGGCTCAGTTCCACTGTGCCACCCTGGGCGTAGGTCCACCCCAGCAAGGCTCCGCCCAGAACAAAGTTCACCATGGGTCCGGCCAGGGCGATCCAGAACTCTTCGGACGGGTTCGGCTGGCGTGCCAGCTTCGCCAGCCCGCCCAGCGGAAGCATGACAATCTCCGTGGTCTGGATCTGGAAGCGCCGCGCAGCCAGGGCGTGTCCGATCTCATGCAGCAATACCGAGGCGAAGAGACCAATGACATAGAGCGCCATGCCAGGAATCGACTGAGTACCCTCTGAACCCATAAAGATGAGCCAGACGACCATCAGCCAGAACGTGAAATGGAAGCGGACCGGCACGCCGAAAAGGCGAAACAGAGCATGCGACCCAGGCGCCCGGCCGTCGTTCCCTGGAGCAGGTGTAGGTTCGTCCATGAACCAGCCATCATAAACCCGCCGGACGCAAAACGCGATCAGTTGCCGCGCAGTTCAGGAGCGGCGTAGTCGCGGCCGGTCACCAGCGACAGGTAATCCGGGCGGTCCGCCGGGCTTTGATGCCGGTAAGTGCGGACGATTTCGCCGTGGAAGATGAGGAACGCACCGGGCAGCTGGAATCCGTCGCCGGCCACCGGACCCACCCCGTGCCGACCCAGCACGCTCACCTGGAAGGCACGCCACCAGACTTTGGGGCTCAGCAGGCTGAACAGACTGGCCCGCGATAGCGCGAAGGCGCGGTACAGCGTGCGCTCGGTATCGCTGATGCGCGGCACATTTTCCAGGCCATATTGACGGAAGAAGCCGGCCACATGGGCCTCGTTCCCCATATGGACGAGCACCAGCCGAGCACCTTGTGCCTCAATCTCCTGCTGCTGACGGGCCAGATCCGCCAGCGCCTCCCGGCAGAACATACACCCCGTATGCCGCAGGAATACGAGCAGGACTGGGGTCAGTCGCGAGTGCTCGTCGAGCGTGATGCCGTATTGCGTCTTCCGTCGCAGGGCAAAGCGCAGAACGTCGGGCGACACGGACCGGCGGATCTTCAGCAACATTTCGTACCGCCCGTGCAGGACCGCTGCGAAGAGGAGAGTCCATACGAGATTGTCGAGAATGACAACCAACCACGCTGCGGGGTCAAGGCGATGGCGCACGATCTCCAGGCCGAGGCCGAAGCCGATGATCGACTTGGCCAGCAAACCCATCAGGACCACCGGCCAGTGACGGTACGCATCCCCGGAGGCAAACCAAAAACCGGCGCCCAGGACGGCGGTCAGGATCGCGGCGCCGACCAGGATCTCCGACCCCAGCCCGTTCGGAACCGGCTGAGCGGGTGAGAGGTAATGCAGCAGGATGGCCGGCGACAAAAGCCCGGTCACCGCCAGGCCCAGGTGGAAGGTTCCAGCGGCGCGCAGTGCCCATTTCGTCCAACCTGGAGTCCGCTCAGTCAGATAGTGCATACAATTCCGGAGTTATGATGCACACCTGGGCAAGGTGGCATCAGAATCATCGCAAACTGACTGACGGCGGCAGGACGGACCGTGATCGTAAAGTTCTGGTTAACTCGGCTGGTTGTGGCTACGTGTTGGCGGCGAGGAACTCGAGGACCCGCTGGCCGGATCGTTCGATAGGGTCTACCCCGGAGAGGGAGAGGTCGGCGTAGTCCTGGCAAGGGTAGATAAAGGTACGCGCGCCGGGCAACACGCTGGTCTCGAACTGCCACTTTACGCTCTCGGGTGTACGGGCCCGTTCCCGGATGTCCCGGTACAGGCGGCGTTCGAGGCAGACCGGCTCGGGAGCCTCGACATATAGTTTCACGGAATAGAGATCCCGCAACTCTGGCCAGTAGAGCGCAAACAGGCCTTCCAGGATCACGCAGGAGCCGGGCTCAATGACGTCGTCACCGGGCGTGCGGGAGTGCGTCTCGAAGCTGTAGTGCGGAGCATGGATTGCCTGGCCGGAAGCGAGCGTGCGGGCGTGCTCCAGGATGGCGTCGTGGTCGACGACGTGGGGCTCGTCGAAATTCGTCTTCTCCCGAACCTCCATCGGCAGATGGGAGAGGTCGAGGTAATAATGATCCAGATTGAGAACCCGCGCGCCGATTCTACACGACAACCAGCGCGCGAGTTCTGTCTTGCCGGAGCCCGACGGCCCGGCGATTCCGATCAGTTTGACCGGTTGGGACTGCCTGTTCACTGCTTACACCCTCGCGGCTGTTTGCATACTCTGAGCCGGGGGAGGCGGCGGCGCCTGCAGTCTCACGCTCACCAGCTTGGACACGCCTTGCTCCTGCATGGTGACGCCGTAAAGCATCTCGGCCGCCTCCATGGTCTTCTTGGCGTGGGTGATCACGATGAACTGCGTTTGCGCCGCCATTTCCTTCAAAAGATTGGCCAGACGGCCCACGTTGGCTTCGTCGAGGGGTGCGTCGACTTCGTCCAGGATGCAGAACGGGCTGGGCTGGTAATGGAAGATCGCCATCAGCAGCGCCACCGCCGTCAGGGCCTTTTCACCGCCCGACAGCAGCAGGACGTTCTGCAGCCGCTTGCCGGGCGGCGAGGCCACAATTTCAATACCCTGGTCGAGTGCATCGCCGTCGCCGGTCAGGCGCATTTCGCCTAAACCGCCGCCGAACAATGACTTGAACATATCTCTGAACTTGTCGTTGATTACCGCGAAGGCTTCCACGAAGCGCTTGCGCGACTCGCTGTCGATCTCATTGATCGCCTTCTCGGTGTCGCGGATCGAATCGAGCAGATCCTGCCGCTGGGTGTTCAGGAAGTCATAGCGCTGCTGCGACTCCTGATACTCGTGGAGCGCCTCCGGATTCACCGGGCCCAACGCTTCGATCTTCTTCCGCAGCTCGGACACCCGCTCCTCGACGTCGGAGACGGCCATCTCGTCCAATTCGACCACCGCCGGCGCGGTCTCGCCTTCCGGCACCTCCGCCGGAGCGGCCGCGGCCTGCGCCGCGAGCTCGGCCACCGGGATGTCCAGGTCTTTCCTACAGGTGTCGTCGAGGAACTTCAGTTCGCTTTGGCGGCGAACGAGGTTCAGTTCGATCTGGTTGCGCTTGTCGTGCGCCTCGGCCGACGCCTGGCGGGTTGTCTTGATATTCTCTTCACTGGCGGCCAGGGCGGCGCGCTGGGCAGTTTCCAGTTCCGAAAGTTCGGCCACCGTCTTCTCGAAGAACTGCTGCTCGTCGGCCAGCGAACCGGCGCGTTCTTCGAGCTGCATGTTGTTCTCGAGGAAACGGTTGCGGGCCACACCCAGCCGTTCCATCTCGGCCAGCAGGCTCTGCCGGCGATTCGTGACTTCGCGGATCTGATTCTCGAGCCGGGCCGAGGCGTTTTCCACACCGCGGCGGCGCTCGTCAAACCCGGCCAGTTCGACGCGGAGCACCGAGTGCTCTTCGGCCAGCTGGTTCACTTCCTGCTTGAGAGATTCGAGGTCGGCACGGCCCTGTTCCAGCGACTGCTCGACCGCGACCCGCTGCTGCTCGCGCTCTTCCACCAGCGCCTGCTTCTGCTGCCGCTGCTCCATGCTGCGGGCCGCATCACGCTGCAAACGCTCCAGTTCCGCACGGGAGACGGACAGCTTCTGGTTGGCGCGGTTGAACTCCTCGGAGATCTTGCGCATCTCCTGGTCGAGAACCAGGGTGTCTTTCTCCTGCCGCTGCTGGTCGGTCCGCAGCCGTTCCAGTTCCTCACTCAGAGACTGGATCTCGGAGTCCAGTTGATCCAGAGTCTCCTGGGCAGTGGCCAGTGCCGTCTGGCGCGCCTGGAACTGGCCGCTGATTTCGCGCAATTCGCGCTTCAAGGCCAGCGGGCCGGTGCCCGTCTTCTTACCGCCGCTCACGGCGTGGCCGCTGTAGCACACCCCGTCGGGCAACAGGAAGAAGAGGTCCGGATACATCATCGCCAGCCGTTGGGCGGCATCACGGCCTTCCGCCAGGAAGCAGCGGGCCAGCCGCGGCAGCAAAGCCGCCGGCGCATTGGTCAACCCGTTCGTGAAGCGGATGCCATCACTGAGCCGGCCAACGATCCCGGTTTCGGGACCGATAGCCGGCTCGTGAACGGGGGAGGCGGCGACAGCAGCACTGTCGCCGTTGAGATGGGGTTCGACGAGGAAGGTGGCGCGTCCGTCAAGGTCGCCGCGCAGGACGTCGATGCCACGCTGGGCATCGTCCCACGTCTTGACGACCACATACTCTAACTCCTCGTGAAGAAACTCTTCCGTCGCCTTTTCGAACTTCGGATCGGTGAGATCGACGAAGTCGGCCAGAACACCGGCCGGCTTGAGATCCTGCGCCTGGCCGCGCTCGATCGCCGTAAACAAACGCTTTACGGATTCGGTGGTATACGCGCGGTGGGAAAGGATTTCTTCCAACGAATCACGGCGAGCGCGCAGCCGAGAAGTCTCGGTTTTCAGCCCGTCCAGCTGGCGCCGCGTTTCCTGGGCTCGGGCCCTCCGCTCCTGCAGATCGGCATCCACGCTCTTGCGCCGGTTCTGGATGTTCTCCAGTTCCATCTGGCGGTTGGAGAGCCGGATCCCGAACTCAGACTTGGACTGCTCCAGGCGGGCCAGGTCGGTGATCGCCGTGGTTTCGTCGTGCTGGACGCGGGCCGTATCCCGCTCCATCGCGGAGAGGTAGGTGTCGATCTGGCCCACCTGATTTTTGAGTTGGGAACTCTCGCCGAGCAAGCGAACCACCTGCTGCCGGGCGGATTCGAGCCCGCGCTCCCGCTCGCGCAACTGGGCCTGGAGGGAGTCCTTTTCCTCGTTCTTCGCCATCAGGCGTTCACGCGCTTCGCCGGCCTGAACCTGAAGCTGCTGGAGCTGGGCTGTGAGGTTCGTGCGTTCCTGGTCGAGCGCTTCCAGGCGCTTGTACATCTCCTCGCTCTCGCCCTCGCCCTGCTGCAGGCGCTGGTCGATACCGCCGATCTGGCGGGCTTGCGATTCGATCTGTCCGCGGGTGCGCTCCGTCTCAATCCGGACTTCGGCCAGGCGCTTGCGCGCTTCGGTCAGATTGGCTTCGGTCTGGTAAAAGGTCTCGCGGGCTGAAGTGAGCGACTTCTCTTCGGTCTCGACGCTGGCGTGCAGTTCCTGATAGGCACGGGTGGCTTCGCCCAGTTCGAGGGCGACGCGAGTGGCTTCGCGCTCCAGCAGGCGGTAGCGTCCAGTGAGGGCAACCCGCAACTGGGCATCCAGCTCAGTCTTTAACTCCTCATAACGCTTGGCCTTACCAGCCTGACGTTTGAGTGAATTCACCTGTCGGTTGACTTCTTCCAGGATGTCAAAGACACGGGTCAGGTTCTGCTTGGCACCTTCCAGCTTGGCTTCCGCCAGGCGGCGCTTCGTCTTGAACTTGCTGATGCCTGCGGCCTCTTCAATAACGGCGCGGCGGTCGAGCGGCTTGGATGACAGGATCTGGCCGATGCGGCCCTGCTCGATGATGGCGTACGATTCCGGACCGAGTCCGGTACCCATGAAGAGGTCCTGGATGTCGCGCAGGCGGGCCTGCTTGCCGTTGATCAGGTACTCGCTCTCGCCGGAGCGGAACAACCGGCGGGTGATGACGATTTCCTGCTCTTTGCCGGGCGAATGGAGAGAGAAGCCATTGGTCCGGGCGGTGCCATTCGTGCCGTTCGCGTGACCGTTTACCTGTTCACCCGTAAGCGCATCAGGTTGCGCGACTTCGATCACCTCAACCGGGCCTTCCACAGGCACGGCTGGGGCGGCTGTTTCGGCGGCTGGCTCCACCGCGACCGGGGCAGCCTTGGCGCCCTTTCCTGGCTTGGCTTGTTCGGGTCTCGCTCCGGGGATAACGACACTTCCGGTGGGGTCGACCAGAACCATGGTGACCTGGGCCATCCCGACGGGTTTGCGCCCGTGGGTGCCAGCGAAGATCACGTCTTCCATGCGGGCGCCGCGCAGCGATTTCGCCGATTGTTCGCCAAGCACCCAGCTGATGGCGTCGCTCAGGTTGGATTTGCCGCAGCCGTTGGGGCCGACAACAGCGGCCACGCCACGACCTTGGAATCGCATCTCGGTTCGGTCACAGAAGGACTTGAAGCCCTGGATTTCAACGCGTTTGAGTGTCAGCAAAGGCGTCTTCCTCTCAATGGAATGCCAGCGTTTCGACGCGCACCCAATAGGGAGCCGCCACTCGGGGGGGGGTACTTCCGAGAATACACCTCCAAAACGGAAAAGGCAAGCACTGCGCCGCCAGATTCAGCGGTTCGTTTTCACCAACCACTACCAGTTGTGGTTCCCAGGAAAAGCTGTGGGAAACCAGGAGGAAAATCCGTGACCGGTCCTCATTTTGACACTGCTACCGGCCCTCGCATCACACTTCACCTTCAGGTTCAACCACAACTCCTTCAATCCAATGACGATACCACCGGACAAGGGGCACCAACGGCTTCGATTGGTCTAAGTTGGACGGATTCTATCAGTTAGAAGTTGCCACAGAGGTAAGTTCAGAAATTCCTCCGCGGAGATGCGCGACCCCATGCCGGCCACGAATTGCATTGACAAAAGATCTGTTTTCCCGTAATTTCTACTGAAACGTACAGCACCCGCCACCTGTTGCGAGGTGCCGCCCCGCCCACGTCGCAGCCTCACTCCCCAAATCCGTCGCCGAGACTTGTGTCGAAGCGGCTTCCGCAACCAGGCCACACACCAACAGGGAGATCTATCCATGGAAACGCAGAAGTTCAGCCGCCGGGGCATGGCGCGCATGGCCGCGCTACTCACGGCCGGTTCCAGCTTGCCCTTCTATAATGAAGCCGCCCTGGCGCAGGAAGCGCAGCGCGGAGTTGCCCGCGGCGCCATGCCGCCGGATGCAGTACGGATCAGTTCCAATGAGAATCCGCTGGGGCCCTGCCCTGAGGCGCTCGAGGCCATCTATAAAGTAGCCAAATACGGCGGGCGGTATCAGCCCTTCGGCGAGACGGCGGCATTCATCAAGACCGCGTCGGAAGTGGAAGGGGTGAAGCCGGCGTACATCGCACCCTTTGCCGGTTCGAGCGACCCGCTTCACAGAACCACTGTCGCCTTCACCTCGGCGGAGCGCAGCTTCGTGATGGGCGATCCCGGCTACGAGGCCGGCGCTCGGGCGGCGCAGTTCATTGGCGCCAAAGTGCATCGGGTTCCGCTGAGGAAAGACTTCTCGCACGACGTCGAGGCGATGTGCAAGGTCGACCCGAATGCGGGTGTCATCTATATCTGCAACCCGAACAACCCGACGGGCACGCTAACCTCCCGCAAAGACATCGAGTACGTCCTGGCGAACAAACCCAAGGGCTCGATCCTGCTGCTGGACGAGGCGTATGTCCATTTCGCCGACATGACCCCGGCTTCCGACCTGGTAGCAGCGGACAAAGACGTCGTCGTCCTGCGCACCTTCTCGAAAGCGTACGGAATGGCAGGCATCCGCGCGGGCATGGCAATCGCCCGGCCGGACCTGCTGGAGAAGATGCGTCCGTATGGCGCAGGCATGCTTCCCATTACCGGGCTGGCAGCCGCCACGGCCAGCATGCAGGTGAAGACGCTGGTGGCTGAACGGCGCAAGATCAACAAAGACATCCGCGAGGATACCTTCGAGTTCCTGACAGCGAAGAAGTTCACCTTCGTCCCGTCGCAGAGCAACAAGTTCATGCTGGAAGTGCACAGGCCCGGAATGGAAGTAGTCAAGGCCCTGGCTGCGGAGAAGGTCTATATCGGACGCGTCTGGCCCATCTGGCCGACCCATGTCCGGGTGAGCATCGGAACCCAGGACGAGATGAACAAGTTCAAGGCCGCACTGGTGAAGGTCATGGCCTGAGCTGACGCTTCAGCCATGAGCGGTCAGCGGTAGCTGATCGCTGAGAGCCAATCGCCTGTCGTTTGTTATTGACCGAAGACCACCACGTTTGGGCCGCGTTGGGGCGGCCCTTCCCTCCACAGACTGTGTCCACGCTCCATGTCCGGAGCGACCTCCCAGCCGCAGTGTGCCTGGCCGCACCCGATTTCACAATTTGGAGAAACCAGATGCGATTGATGTCGTACTTTGTTGTGGCATTACTACTCTGTGGGGAGACCCTCTCCGCCCAGAGTTTCCAGGGGAGCTTGCGCGGACGGCTGACCGATGAGAGCGGAGCCGCCGTGCCGGATGCCAAGGTATCGCTGCGCGATGAAGCGACGGGGATTACGCGCAGTTCATTGACGAGTTCGGCTGGTGAATATACATTTCCGTCCTTGAACCCAGCTACCTATACGGTGCTGGCGCAGGCTCCAGGTTTCAAGACGATGGAGAAGGCGGGTGTGGTGGTGGCCACCCAAAGCGCGGTGACGGTGGATCTCACGCTGGCCTTGGGGCAGGTCTCGGAGAGTGTGAACGTGACCGAGGAAGTTCCGCTGATTGAAACAGCCAACGCCTCAACCGGCCAGGTGATCGACAGACAAAAGCTCGAGGATCTGCCGAACCTGGGTCGCAATCCCTTCATGATGTCGAAGCTGTCCCAGAACGTGGTGCAGGTAGGCAATCCGAAGTTCAATCGGATGCAGGATCAGTCGGGTTCGTCTCAGATCTCGATCGCCGGCGGACCGGTGCGGGGCAACAACTACCTTCTGGACGGCATTTCGATCACCGATTCGACGAATCGCGCGGTGATCATTCCGTCCCTGGAGGCAGTGCAGGAGGTGAAGGTCCAGGCCAACACTTACGACGCGGAGATGGGCCGAACCGGCGGAGGGACGTTCAACACCTTCCTGAAGTCCGGCTCGAACCGGATGCATGGCAGCGCTTTTGGGTACCTGCGGGAGACGGAGTGGCTGGCGAATAACTTCTTCTCGAACCGCGCGGGCCAGCCCAGGATCGACCAGCCGTTCCGGAACTACGGCGGGTCGATTGGTGGTCCCATTCGAATCCCCAAGGTCTACGACGGGCGCAACAAGACGTTCTTCTGGATCTCGGGCGAAGCCTACCGGCAGACGGAAGCCGCGGGGACTGCATTGGCCGTGCCGACCGCCCGGGAGTTGACGGGAGACTTCAGCCAGAGCAAGGCGCAGGCCGGCGGGCTGCAGCTGATGTACGATCCGCTAACCAGCCGGACCGAGAACGGCGCCATTGTGCGGGACCTGTTTGCCGGCAACATCATCCCGGCGAACCGTCTGAGCAAAGTAGGGACAAGCCTGGCCGCCTACTATCCGACGGCAACGCGAACGGCCGCCTTTTACGGCGACACCAACTTCGACGCCACCGTGGGCGCGTACAACCGCGCCGACCAGACAACCTGGAAGGTGGATCACGAAGTGACCCGCTGGTGGCGAGCGAGCGCGTCGTATCTGCACTACGGAAGCCGCGAGCCGGGCAACGCGTGGTTCCCGAACATTGCGTCTCCTAATCAGGGCGTGCTCTACCGCAAGGTGGACGCGACGCAGTTGAACAGCACGCTGACGCCGGCGCCCACGATCGTGATAGCGCTGCGCTACGGGTTCAACCGCTTCCCGAATTTCAGCGCGCCGACCAGCTTCGGAATGGACATGACGAAACTGGGCTTCCCCACTTCCCTGCTCTCCCAATTGCCGGTTCAGGCATTTCCGAGCGTCACGATGTCCGACCTGGTGAGCTACGGGGGCGGCGGCGTTTCGCAGAACGTCTTCCACTCGCGGACCTTCGCAGCCAGCCTTTCGAAGTTCGCCGGCCGGCATAGCTGGAAGTTCGGCTTCGACTACCGGGTCCTGAACCACGACGGATCGCCAACGGTGACCCCGGGCGCCTACAGCTTCAGCGATGTGTTCACCCGGGCGACGCCGACTAAGACTACACTGGGCACCGGGTCTTCGCTCTCGGCATTGCTGTTGGGCTATCCGGCGTCGGCCAGCGCGACTCTCTCCACCAACGTATATAACTACGTCCGCTACTATGCGGGCTTCGTGCAGGATGACTTCCGCGTCAACTCGAAACTGACGCTGAACCTCGGCCTGCGGTACGAATTCGAAACGGGCATCGGCGACCGCAACAACAATTTCGTGGTCGGCTTTGATCCGGACAAGACGAACCCGCTTCAAGCGACAGTGACGGGCCTGACACTGAAGGGCGTTGTGATGTATGCGGGCGTGAACGGGAACCCGACTCGTTCCGGCGATCCAAACAAGAACAAATTCTCCCCACGCATCGGTGTCGCCTATTCGTTGAATTCGAAGACTACGCTACGAGGCGGGTACGGCATGTTCTGGGCGCCAATCCCGTTCAGCCTGCAGGATCCCATCGGCTACACGCAGTCGACGCCGTACATCGCGACGATCGACAACAACGCGACCCCGGCGGGTACCCTGGACAACCCCTTTCCGGCGGGCCTGCTGAAACCGGTAGGAAACTCGGCGGGCGAACTGGCCGGCATCGGCCAGGGGATCTCGGCCTACGACCTGAAGGCCCGTTCGACGCTGGTGCAGCAGTACTCGTTCGACATCCAGCGGCAACTGGCCGGGGGCGTCGCACTGGCGCTGGGCTACGTGGGCTCGAAGTCGACCCACCTGGTCCAGGGCACGGGCAACATCAATATCAACCAACTCGCCCCGCAGTATCTGTCGCTGGGCTCGGCGCTGAACCAGTCGGTGGCGAACCCGATGGCCGGCAACGGGGGCCAGTTTGCGGTCGCGAGCGCGACCATCACCCGCTCACAGTTCCTACGGCCGTTCCCCGAGTTCACCAGTGTTTCTCTGCAGAATTCGGATGCGAGCCGAGCGCTGTATCACTCGTTCTTCGTACGCGGGCAGAAGCGGTTTGCGACAGGCATGAGTTTCCTGGCCACCTACACGTGGTCGTTGAACCAGGACAGCGCCTTCTCGGGCGCGGGCAACGTCTACAGCGGCCAGGCGGGCACGGCGCAGAACAACTATGATCTCGACGCGGAGTACGGCCTCTCCACATCGCACACGCCGCACCGTCTGTCGACGGCGGTGACCTATGAGTTGCCGTTCGGCAAAGGCAAGCAGTTTCTCACCAGCAGCCGGATCCTCGACTATGCGGTGGGCGGCTGGAGCCTGAACGTGGTTGGTTCGCTGCAAAGCGGCTTCCCGCTGGCCATCACGCAGGTGAACAACAACGGCGTGATTGGAACCTCCGTGCAACGGCCAAATGCCACGGGTGTGTCTCCCGTAACGCCAGGGGCACTAACGGACCGGTTGGACAACTACATCAACACTGCAGCCTTTTCGCAGGCCGCGCAGTTCACGTTCGGCAACGTCAGCCGGACCATCGGCATGCGGGGTCCGGGGCAGATCAACTGGGATGTCTCGATGTTCAAAACGTTCCAGATCACTGAACTGTTCAAAGCCCAGTTCCGTGCGGAGGCTTTGAACTTCACGAATACGCCGCTGTTCTATGGGCCCAACACGCAATTCGGGAACGTGGCGTTTGGGCGCATCACCAGCCAGGCGAACTTTTCGCGCATGATCCAGCTGGGAGTGCGTTTCCTCTTCTAGCGGGAACAGGCGTGTTCGGGACGGCCGCGTGTCCAAATCTCCTCCGCCCGGCACGCGGCCGGCTTTGATCGGGTTTGAAGTAGTGATGCTGGCCCGGTCCACCCCTGAGACCGGGTTTGGGACGCGGTGCATTGTAGCTCCCCTGCGATGCACCGCATTTTTTTGTCCGCGCTATCGTGGAGAGCATATGGCTGAACCCTGGTTGAGTGGAACTCTGGGCGAATACCACGCCGTGGTGCGGGCCGTGCTGCATGGGCTGCAGCAGGCTCAGGAAGACATTGAAGAGTGGACGGACGAGCTGATCGATGAGGAGTATTGGGCGCAGCCCAGCGGTCTGGCGCCGGTGGGTTTTCAGATGCGCCACATCGCCGGCAGCATCGACCGGCTGCTGACCTACGCACGCGGTGAGCAGCTGAGCGCGGAACAACTGGCCGCGCTGAAGGGCGAGATGGAACCGGGCGCGGGACGCGGTGAGTTGATCAAAGAACTGGAAGAGACGTTCGCGCGGGCCGCGGCGCAGGTGCGCGCCACCGATCCGGCCACTCTCACAGAGGCCCGCGGAGTCGGCCGGAAGGCCCTGCCGACTACCGTGGGCGGATTGCTCATTCATACGGCTGAACACACGCAACGGCACGTGGGCCAGCTGATTGTGACGGTACGCGTGCTGCGCGCGGCGCGCTAAGAGGACTGCTCCGGCTGCGCCACCGGCGGGCGGCGCAGCGAGGAGATCAGTGCGACTGTTGCGACCAGTACATTCGACACGATGACGGGCATCGACTGGATGAGGACGCCGTATGCGATCCAAAGGACGGCGGCCGTGGCCTGCAGGCGCCGCAGGGCGCTGGGTCCTTTGAGAAAGTACGAGGCAGCAAACGTCCCCGTGGCTATGTATCCGAGCAGATCAACGCCTTGCATGGGGCTCCTTAAGCGAACTGAGCCGCGGCGGTGCCGTGCTCGGCGATGGTGAGCGTGTCGGTGCGCACCTTGTTCCAGTCCTGCAGTGCGAAGCCATTAGCAGTGAAGAAGGCGCGGATGCGAATGGAATCCCAGCCGGCGACGTCCTCCAGAATGGGGATGAGCACGCTGAGGGCGTCGTCACTGAGAATGGTGCGGCGCGCGATCTGGCTAATGAACTTCGCCTCCGACACGGCGATGGTGAGTCCTTCATGGCGATTGACGTTGAGCATGACATGTACGTCGGAACTGCCATCACCCACGTACACGACATGGTCGTAGCTGATCTGCATCCTGTTGCGCAGCTCCTCCAGCACCGCCACTTTGCCGTAGCCGGCGGAGACACGCAGCACTTCCTGAATCTCGCCGGTTTCCGGGTGATAGCGGAACTTGGTGCCGTAGATATTCTCAGGAGGCACGATGCCCTCGAGGGCGGACTGGATCACTTCTTCCGGAGCGGCGGAAACGACGTAGAACGCAAAATTGCGGCCGTCGATGTCCTTGAGAAGCTGCGACAGAAGGCGAATGTTCTGTTTTAACCGGATGTGCTTGCCAACCTCATAGAGGTGCTCTTTGCGGACGCGGCGATACTCGGGATCGTGCAGAAGCAGGTAGGCCAGTTCGCCGCCCTGCTGCACCATGTGAATGCGCGAGAGGCCTTCCACCTTCTTGAGGAAGTCTTTCGTACCCAGCAGTTCACTCAGGACGATGCCGGAATCATTGAAGCTCAGCGTTTGGTCGAAGTCGGTGGCGAACAGATACTGCTTCGCCGAATTGGTACGTTCCTGGATCATAATTCGAGAAAACTCCTTTCCTTCGGGCCCGGCGACACCAGGATCGCGCGATGGATTATCAGCGCGATGTCGGTTTCGTTACAGTTCGAGCGTTGGACAGTGCGTAGACACTCCGGCCTGGAGCAGGCTGATGAACTGAAATGAAATACGGGGAGCTTGTGGCGGCGGGGCCTTGCGGGAATTACATCTCTATTGTAGCAGACGCACGGGCTCGGCCCCAGGATTCAGCCGAGCCCGTTAGATAGGCCTCGATGCGGCGCTAACTGCCTGACTTACTTAGCGTTAAGGGAGGGCCAGACGGGCTTTCTTTTTTCGCGGAAGGCACGGACACCCTCGATGAAATCAGCAGATCGAAATGTCTTGGCGCGAAACTCGGCGGCCAGCCGGCCGGCGGTTTCCCAACTCATTTCGCGGCTCTTCTGCACGAAATCGAGCCCGCGGCGCAGCGTTTCCTGGCTGGCATAGGCGAGCAGGCGTGCGGTATTCGTGGCGCGATCGTCGAGTTCAAACGGAGGAACGACTTCGTGCACCAGGCCATATTGCTGGGCCTCATTCGTTCCGAAAATGCGGCCGGTCAGCGACAGTTCAACAGTGCGGCGTTCGCCGATGGCCAGAGATACGGCGCGATGGATGACGAAGGGCCAGAGACCGACGCGGATCTCGGTCAGCCCGAAATTCGTACCCTGCGCGGCGAGGACCACATGACAATTCGCGAGCAGGCCGATGCCCCCGCCGAGGACCGCCCCCTGGACCGCGGCGACGATGGGTTTGTGGTAGTGAACGCCGAAGGTGAAGAGCTGCTCGTGGATTTCCGTGCGTTCCGGCGCATCGGGCTGCAGGGCATCGTCAAGATCCATGCCGGAACAGAATACCTGCCCCGAGGCGTCCAGCAGGACGCAGCCGATGGTGCGGTCGCGGCCCGCCTCTTTCAGCGCGGCCACCAGTTCGCGGCACAGCTTCTCGTCGAGGGCGTTGCGCTTTTCGGGATTGTTGAGGGTGATGCGAAGAACGCGTTCCTCGCGCGAGATCATCAGTTGGCTCATGAACTTGTTGCTTCCGTTTCGATTTCCAGGCGCAGCAGGGCCGCGCCGAACGTCTTCCCCTGCGCGTCGAGACGCAGCGTGACAGTCCCGCCGCCGCCGAGCGCGCCCTGGAGGACAAAGTTGAGAGCATGGACGTTGGGGAGTTCATAGCGCGTAACGGGACCGCGAACGCGCGAGCCGAAGAACGCATGGACCTTTTCTGCTGTGAGTTCCCGAAGCAGCAGAGCGTAATCTTCGGGGCGCCAGGCGATGACACCGATGTTCACGGTGTCGCCCTTGTCGCCGGAGCGCGTGTGTGCGAAATGCGAGAGCGGGGCTTTCAACTCAGCACCTCGATCTGGGGCGTGATCTCTTCGCGGGGCAAAAGGGCGGGCCAGTACGCAATGACCTCGCGCACAGCCGGGCGTCCCTCTCCATAGCCCGTGGCGCCCGGTGGGCCGCTGAGTACCAGGGGAATGAGTTCCCGGGTAAAGCGGTCGACGGCCTGTTTCGAGGTTCCGCGAGCGCCGATGCGGAGCATGACCTCCGGCGGATCTTCGATGAGTGGCGCGGCAGGGCCGTGACAGGAGTTGAAGCCGACGAACTCGCTGTACACCTCTTCGAACTCGAGCTCGAGCTGCGCCAGACGGCCGCGCACGATGCGGTCGGCCGCATAGGCTTTCTCCAGTGCGGAAGGCCAGCAATAGACCAGGCTGCCCTGCGCCTTCCAACCGGCATGGTAGCTGATGGAGGCTTTCCACTGGGCAGGAGCCGGGGCTCCGGTGGCGCCGCTGATGCGGACGCTGTCGGGACCGGCATCCTCGATCTGGACCGAGGTGAAGTCGGCGACACAGTCGGGCGTGAAGTAGGCGCGCGGATCACCGATCTCGTAGAGCATCTGTTCGATGACGGTATGGCGATTCACGGCGCCGCCGGTGCCGGGATGCTTGGTGATGATGCAGACGCCGTCGGGCGAAGCGTCGATGATGGGATAGCCGATGTTGGCGGGATCGTCCATCGTTTGCCAATCCACCTGGGAATTGCCGCCGGTGCATTGGGAGCCGCACTCGATGATATGGCCGGCGATGGTGCCGGCACACAGCAGGTCGACGTCGGAGGGACGCCAGCAGAACTGGTGGATCATCGGGGCCAGGGCAAGAGCGGCATCGGCGCAGCGTCCGGTGATGATGACGTCGGCGCCCGTGGAGAGCGCCTCCGCAATGGGAAAGGCGCCGACATAAGCGTTGGCGCTGGTGACCGACTCGCGGATCCCGGAGAGCGGCGCACCTGTGTCCATATTGCGGAGTTCGATACCGCGCGCGAGCAGGTCGTCCAGGCGTGGATAGATGTCGTCGCCGGTAACGATGGCAACCTTCAATTCCGGAGCAAGGGCACGCACCTGCGCGGCGCAGGCCCGCGGATTCACGCCGCCGGCATTGGCAATCACCCGGATGTTGCGCTGTTTGAGGCGTGAGGCCAGGCGGGCCATCAGCGGCGGAAAGTCTCGCGCATAGCCGAGGTTGGGATCCGCCTTCTTCTGTTTCTGCAGGATCGACATCGTCACCTCGGCCAGATAGTCGAGGGTGAGGTAGTCGATTGGCCCCTGCTCCACGAGGTGGACCGGCGCGTCCAGCCAGTCGCCCCAGAAGCCCTGCCCGTTGGCAATGCGAATCATGAACCAAGAACCTCCAGGGCAGTGTGCGCGCGATGGCCCGAGGCACAGGCGCATTCGAACGCGAAAGCGAGCAGCAGGCGGGTCTCCAGAGGGTCGAGCAGGGCGTCCACGTGGCCGCGGGCTGCGGCGTAGCGGGCATCCAGCCAGCGGTCGTAATCGGCGCGGGTCTTGTCGATGCGTTCCTGCAACTCGGGCGGCACAGGTTTCCCTTCGGCTTTCAGCTTATCCAGTTCCACACCGTGCACGGCCTGCACGGCGGAGTCGCCCTCCATCACGCCGATGCGGGCAGTCGGCCAGGCGAAGGTGAAGTTGGGGTCGAAGCCCTGGGCGGCCATGGCGTAGTAACCGGCGCCCGAAGCGTGATTCAGCGTGAGGATGATCTTGGGCACGGTGGCACAGGCCATGGATTCGACCATCTCCGCGCCGGCGCGAATAATACCCGCGGCCTCGGCGTCGGGCCCTACCATGAAGCCGGAGACGTCCTGCAGATAGAGTAGCGGCAGATTGTGGCGCTCCGCGTACTCGACGAAATAGGAGACCTTGCGGGCCGTTTCGGTGTAGACGATGCCGCCGATGCGGGGTCCGGCGTTGGATTTCAGGAAGCCGCGGCGATTGCCGATGACGCCGATGGGTCGGCCGTGCAGACGGGCTTCGAGGCAGTACATCTCGGGCGCGAAGTCGGGCTGGAACTCGGTAGCCGGGCCGGCATCCAGCAACCGGTCGAGGATCTCGCGGATGTCGTAGGCCTGGCGGTGATCGTCGGGCAGGATATCGTAGAGGTCCTCGGCGGGCTTGGCCGTGTTGGAGCCCTGTTGCCGGGCCGGAGGCGCGGGCCAGCCGGCGATGCGCTCGCGAATCTGGCGCAGGCAGTCCAGGTCATCAGCGGCCGTGAAGTGGGCGACCCCGCTCAGCGAGGTATGCATGCGGGCCCCACCCAGGGATTCGCTGTCTGTTTTCTGGCCTGTGGCTCCCTTGACCAGATTGGGTCCCCCGAGGCCCATGAAGCTCGTGCGCTCGACCATGTAGATGACATCGCTCAGGGCGGGAAGATAGGCTCCGCCGGCGATGCAGGGTCCCATTACGGCGGCGATTTGTGGAATTCTCAGGACACGCCGCATGAGGGAGTTGTAGTAAAAAATCCGGGCAGCGCCGTATTGACCCGGAAATATCCCATCCTGTAAAGGCAAATTCACACCGGCGGAATCCACAAGATAGACGATGGGCAGCCGGTTGCGCATGGCAATCTCCTGCGCACGCAGGATCTTGGTGATGGTCTCCGGCCACCATGCACCCGCCTTGACGGTGGCATCGTTGGCAACGATGACCACGGGGCGGCCTTCCACACGGGCCAGCACCGTCACGACGCCGGCGCCTGGAGCCTGGCCGTCATAGCGGTCGTACGCCATGAGCAGCCCCACTTCCAACAAGGGCGAAGAAGGGTCAGCGAGGCGCGCAACTCGCTCACGGGCCGTGAGTTTACCGTCACGATGCTGGCGGTCGGCTTTGGCTTGTCCACCGCCTTGCACCAGCCGGTCCTCAAGTGCGCGCAGCTGCCGCAGCAGAAGGCGCATGCTGTTATCCGACGCGCTCGTCCCAGGAGTCACCGAACACTAGTGTACGGCAAGCGCGTCAGATGAGTAACATTCGCGGAAGTGGTGGTTTCGCTTTGAAGTTTTCTGAACCCTTTGCGATACTGAGTGAGTCCGTACAGTAAAGAAGCTTAACCTTTCCTTGGCTCTTCGAAAATTCGCATCGAAGTGACTCCCCGTTGAAGTTCTCTTTGACGTTACAGAGCACAGGAGAGGTGTGTCGATATTTAGGAGAAGTATCTGTGAAGGAAAAAGGCGTCGTGAAATGGTTTAATGCCGCGAAGGGCTACGGCTTTATTCAGCGGCATACGGGGGAAGACGTGTTTGTCCATTACAGCGCCATCCAGATGTCCGGTTACCGGACCCTGGACGAGGGGCTGGAAGTGGAATTCGAACTAAAGACCGGACCTAAAGGCCTTCAGGCTGAAAACGTTACGCGAGCATAGTTAAAGCTCTTATCCAACATCGGCACGGGCCACTCACAGAGGGGCGGCCCGCGCCGATCGGCACTCGCAGCTCCACAACATACAGCGAACGCCAGCTGGAAGCTTTATCCTGAACAGGAATGGGCCTCCGTGTTCGCTCTAGGCTGGGTCGCTGGATCGTACCCTCCCTGGCAGATCTGTTGCTGGCCGCGCTGGTCTTGCGCCCCTACCTGCTACCAGGCGGACTGGAAGAACTGCTGTCGGATGCCAGCGTTGGCATGCACATTCGAACCGGTGACCTGATCCGGTCTGCCGGCTCCCTGCCCCACTCGGATCCCTTCTCCTTCGCATTGCCAGGTAAGGAATGGTTCGCCTGGGAGTGGTTGACGGAGCTTGGCTTATCTTTCCTCCATTCCTGGTATGGACTGGCCGCGATCGCCCTGGTCGCAGTGGCTCTCATGGCGGGTACTTCTGCCCTGGTCTTGCGAATCTGCCTGCGTCGAGGTGAAAGCGCGCTGCTGGCGCTGTTGCTGGTTATGGCCGGATTTCAGGCCTCGATGAACCATGCGCTCGCGCGCCCGCACCTGATCACATGGCTCTTTCTGGCCATCTCCATCGCCGTCGTGGAACGCGAGCGGCGGGAAGCTTGGCGCGGATTCTGGCTGCTGATCCCGCTAGCCGCACTGTGGGCCAACCTACATGGCGGATTCGCGATCCTGCCGGCGTATCTGGCTGTGGTGTGCACCGGACTAGGCATTGAGGCGCTGTGGCAGCGTTTCAGTTGGCAGGGCGTCTGGCGGATGGTCGCCTGCGGCCTGCTGGTGGGAGCGGCCACGCTCCTCAATCCCTATGGGATCCGGTTGCACCAGCATCTGATCGAGTTTGTTTCTTCCCCTTGGGCCATTCAGATGATCGAGGAGTATCATCCTCCGTCGCCGTCGCTGGGAGAGCAGTATTACTGGTTCGCGGCATTGGGCCTGTTGGCCGGGTTTGCGGCGGTATCCGCGCTCGTGCGCCGGAGGGTCAGCGATGCGCTGGTTTGCCTTTTCTTCCTCAGCTCGGCGTGCAAGTCCGCCCGGCACATCCCGCTGTTTGTCATTGCGGTGACCCCCATCCTGGCCAGTGAACTGCGCTGGCTTTGGGACATCGTGCGCAGCCGCACCGGTAAGCGGGGCACGGCCGAGCAGCTCCACAAAATGGATCTGGGCATGCGCCCGCACTTCGGGCGGCACAGCATTTGGCTGGCGGCCTGTTTCGTTCTGGTGCTGCTGTTCCGGACGCCTCTTGGCCTGCCTTCCAATTTTCCAGAGAAGCGATTTCCGGTGGGCATGGCTGCCTCAAATCGAGACATCCTGCGCAGTGGCCGGGTGTTCTCTACCGATGCCTGGGGCGACTTCCTGATCTACACCGGTTATCCGGGTCAGCATGTGTTCATCGATGGGCTGCAGGACTTTTTTGGACCGGCGCTGGCCGAGGACTACCTGGAGATGCTGTCGGCCGGCCCGCGCACCGAGTCACTTTTCGAACAGTGGAAATTCGACAGGGCCCTGGTGCCCGTGAAGCAGCCCATCGCGAAGTGGTTGAAGGCGCGGCCGGAGTGGCGAGTGGTGTCGGAGACTCCGCTGGCCGTTCTGCTGGTAAAGGAGAAATGATGCGGATTCTTCTGCTGGCCATGCTCAGCGTCGGCATTCTGCTGGCGCAGCCTTCAAAGCCGAGGGCCCGGGAGGCCGGCGTCGTAACTGGCCGGTTGCCGGTGGGCCGCTGGAATGCGATCACGGACGTGCCTGGCGTGCGCGTAGGTCATTCGACGCTCATCCGTGGAGAGAGTATCCGCACTGGCGTCACCGCGATTGTGCCGCACGGCGGCAATCTGTTCCGTGAGAAGGTCCCGGCGGCGGTCTTCGTCGGCAACGGCTTCGGCAAACTGATGGGCTCCACGCAGGTGGAAGAGCTGGGAGAACTGGAGACACCGATCCTGCTCACGGCCACCCTGAATGTGCCCCGGGTGGCCGACGCTCTGCTGGAGTACATGCTGGCCCTGCCGGGCAATGAGCAGGTCCGCAGCATCAACGCGGTGGTGGGTGAGACGAATGACGGGTATCTGAACGATATCCGCGGCCGCCACGCCGGGAAGGACGAAGTCTTCGCGGCCTTGCGCAGCGCGCGGGAAGGAGCCGTCGAAGAAGGTGCCGTCGGCGCCGGAGCGGGCACGGTCGCCTTCGGCTACAAGGGCGGCATCGGCACTTCTTCGCGCGTGTTGGGCCGGTACACGGTGGGCGTGCTGGTGCAGAGCAACTATGGCGGCGATTTGATGATCGCGGGCATTCCCGTGGGCCGCGAGCTGCGTCAGGCGGGCCAGGGCTCCAAAGACGGCAGTTGCATGATCGTGATTGCAACAGACGCTCCGGTGGATGCGCGCAATCTGAAGCGCATGGCGGCCCGGGCGATGTTGGGACTGGGACGGACGGGGTCTTCCGGCTCCAACGGCAGCGGCGACTACGCCATCGCGTTCTCAACGCAGCGGGGCAGCCAGGCCCTGGTCGGCAATGACGACATGACACCGCTCTTTGAGGGTGTCATTGAGGCAACTGAGGAGGCCGTCAACAACTCCCTGTTCAAGGCGGAGACGGTGACCTCCAACGGCCACACCGTCGAAGCGCTGCCCACCGGCAGGGTCCTGGAGATCCTGCGCGACCACAAAGTCCTGAGCAAATAAAAACGCCATGCTCCGACGGGAGCATGGCGTCTTCGGATCAGCAGATCGTTGAGGGCTACGGAGCCGGCGTGCCCGCGGGCTGTCCCGTGGACGGACGCACGGGCTTGTTCAGCGGAGCTCCGGGGAATTCCAGCACCGGTTCCTTCAAGTTCGAAGGCAGGATAGTTTCCCGCGTGCTGAGATCAAACAACGTCCAGATGAGGAAGATCGACAGGAACAACAGGCCGCCCACGAAGATGACGGCGTTGAACTTGTCGTGGCGCAGGTGCATGAAGAACAGGGCCACGAGCGAAGCCTTGATCGTGGCGATGATGAGCGCGACCACCGTGTTCATGGACCCGAAGTCGATGTAAGAGGCCTGGACCGTGATGATGGTAAACACCAGCAGGCCCAGCAGGACGGCCACGTAGGTCTTTGGCCCGGTGATATGAGCAGCGTGCGAATTCGATTCAGACATGGTTCCGGGTGGTCTCCTCTAGGAAATCAGGTACATGAGCGGGAACAGGTAGATCCAGATGAGATCGACCAGGTGCCAGTAAAGGCCGGTGATGTCGAGCGGCCCGTAGTAGTCCGGTCCGAAATCACCGCGCACTGCCCGGAAGATCAACCAGCTGATGACGATCATGCCCAACAGCACGTGGATGCCGTGCAGCCCGGTCATCATGAAGTAGAAGCTGAAGAACAGGAACTGGCCGGGCACCGTATCGCCTTCATGCGTGTAGTACTTGCCCGGCAGCAGCCCTTCGTGGAACTTGTGGCTGTACTCGGAATACTTGATGCCCATGAAGGTGGCGGCGCAGAGCAGCGTGATGACCAGGAACAGGATGACCAGGCTTTTGCGCGAGGTCTGTGCGGCCCAGATCGCCATCACCATGGTGAAGCTGGAAAAGAGCAGGACGATGGTGTTGATGGCGCCCAGCGTGCGGTCCAGGTGGTGGTGAGCCGCCAGGAACGCCTGCGGGTGGTTGGCATGCATGATGCCGTAGCCGATAAAGAGGCCGCCGAACATCAGGATTTCCGTTACGAGGAACAGCCACATACCGATCTTGGCGGTATTGAACTGCTGGTCCATATCACGGAAGTGATGCTGGAGGAACGGCGAGTGCCCGTGGTCGGCGCTGGTCGTATGGGTCGCAGTGCTCATGATATGCGTCTCTTGAAGAACTCCGTGGATCCTAGTGGATGTGCTCCTCCACGCCTACGGGCGCGGGGTTGGCGCGATAGTCATAGGGGCCGTGCTGCAGAACGGGCTGGCCCTCGAAGTTGTGCGTGGTGGGCGGAGAATCGGTCTCCCACTCCAGCGTGCGGCCGCCCCAGGGGTTGGCCGCCACACCTTTGGGCTGCCGCAGCGAAGCCAGCAGGTAGGCTCCAATCAGGAACAGGCCCGAAGCCAGGATCCAGCTGCCGATCGTGGACGCCACGTGGAGCGACTGGAACTCAGGCAGGTAGTTGTAGTAGCGGCGCGGCATGCCGCGGCTGCCCAGCACGAACTGAGGCAGGAAGGTCGCATTGAAGCCGATGAACACCAGTGCGGCGCCGATGGCGGCCAGCCGCTTGTTGTACATCCGTCCGAACATCTTGGGCCACCAGTAATGGATGCCGGCCAGGAACGCGATCAGGTTCGATCCGGCCATCACGTAGTGGAAGTGCGACACGACGAAGTAGGTGTCGTGCAGGTGGACGTCGGTGGAGAGGGCAGCCAGGAACAGGCCGGTCAGACCACCGATGGTGAAGATGAGCAGGAAGCTGATGGCGTGCAGCATCGGCGCTTCCAAAGAAATGGAACCGCGCCACATGGTGGCGATCCAGTTGAACACCTTAATCGCCGACGGGATGGCGATGAAGAAGGTGATGAAGCTGAAGATCGCGCCGGCGAAGAGGCTCATGCCGGCGGTGAACATGTGATGCGCCCAGACCAGGAAGCCAAGCAGCGCGATCGCCACCGAGGAGAACGCGATGGCCTTGTAGCCGAAGATCGTCTTCTTGGAAAACGTGGGGATGACTTCCGAGATCACCGCGAACGCCGGCAGAATCATGATGTACACGGCCGGGTGCGAGTAGAACCAGAAGAAGTGCTGGAAGAGCACCGGATCGCCGCCCAGTTGGGGATCGAAGATTCCGATGCTGAGCACGCGCTCCATGCAGAGCAGCAACAGCGTGATGGCGAGAACCGGAGTAGCCAGAATCTGAATGAGCGCCGTGGAGTACATGCCCCAGCAGAACAGCGGCATTTCAAACCAGCCCATGCCGGGCGCGCGCAGCTTGTGGATGGTGGCGATGA
Organism: Acidobacteriota bacterium; assembly: GCA_017307505.1. GTDB lineage: Bacteria > Acidobacteriota > Terriglobia > Bryobacterales > Bryobacteraceae > Paludibaculum. The sequence goes on from JAFKEE010000038.1 coordinate 80,653, forward strand.
AGTTCACGCCGGTGAAGATCGAGCTGAATCCAAGCACAAATGCGGCCAGAACCATCAGGGTGACACCGCCGCCGGTGGTGCTCGAGTAAGGCGTGTAGAAGGTCCAGCCGGTATCGACACCGCCGAGCGCGAGGGTCGTCACGGCCATCAGCGCGCCGGTCCAGTAAACGTACAGGCTGGCCAGATTGAGTTTGGGAAACGCGACGTCCTTGGCACCCAGCAGCAGGGGCAATGCGAAATTGCCCAGCGCGGCCGGGATGGCCGGAATGATCACCAGGAACACCATGATGGCGCCGTGCAGGGTAAACACCCTGTTGTACATCTCGGCGGTCATGATGGTCTGCTTGGGAGTCAGCAGTTCGATGCGGACCAGAAGCGCGAAGATACCGCCGACCAGAAAGAAGAAGAACACCGACCACATGTACATCAGACCGATGCGCTTGTGGTCGACTGTCGTCAGCCAACTGGCCAACCCTTTCGGGTCTTCCAAATAGTCGCCGTGGTGAGCGGCGTGACCGTTGCCGTGGGTCGTTAAAGTATCTGCCATTCCGTTGCTCCTGTTACTTCACCGACTTGATGAACTCGATCACGCCCAGGATTTCGCGCTCGCGCAGGAGACCCTGGAACGTCGGCATGATCGGCTCAAAGCCCTGTACCACCACAGCCTGAGGCTGCAGCACCGACTGGCGGATGTAGTTGGCGTCCACCGTGTAAGGTTTGCCATCCGCGCCTTTACCCGTTTCGCCCCAGATTCCCTTCCAGGAGGGGCCCTGGCCGCGGGTGCCGTCCAGCGAGTGGCACGTCGCGCAGCCCTTGTTTTCGTAAACCAGCTTGCCGAGTTCCTTCAACGGCATCTTGCGAACCTGCTCGTCGCCTTCCCGCAGGAACGTCTCGTACTGCTCCGGCGTGTCTACAAAGATGCGCGCCAGCATATCGGAGTGGCCCTTGCCGCAGTATTCCGCGCAGAAGACCTGCTGGACGCCCGGCTCAGTGGGGGTGAACCAGAGTTCGGTGTAGCGGCCGGGAATCACGTCCCGCTTCAGCCGGAAGCTGGGCACGAAGAAGCTGTGGATCACATCTTCGGAATGCATCACGAGCTTCACGGGCTTGTTCAGCGGCACGTGGAGGTCGTTCAGCGTGCGAGTCCCGTCCGGATACTCGAACTGCCATACCCACTTCTTCGCGGTAACCACGATCTCCATGGAGTCGTTCGGCGGCACCCAGGCTTTGACATAGCCCTTGAAGCCCCAGAAGAAGATGCCCATCACGACGAACAGCGGGATGATGCTCCAGATGAGCTCCATCTTCGTGTTGTGCGTGATGTGCGGCGTCACCTCTTTCGCGGAACGCCGCCGCCATCTCCGGACGGCGTAGACGATCAACGCTCCGTTGAAGAAGAAAAAGAAGATGGTGAGGTAGACGATGAACATGTAAAGTCCATCGACGTCACCGGCATGTGTGGCCGCCGCTTTGGGCAGCATCCAGTTCTGGAACCAATTCATTTCGCAGTCACCATAGGAGGGTGGTTGAATCCAACCCGGCGTTCACGTCGCCACAATCGAAACAGGACAAAACCGAAGATCAACAGCATCAGCGCGCCGCCGCCGCGCATGAAATTGCGCGCGAAGAGGACATAGCCACGGGATGCCGGATCGTAATGGAAGCAGTAGAGCAGAATCCTGTCGCTCACCCCGAACTTTTCGCTCGCCGCTTCCGTCAGCGCCATTTGGATGTCGAACGGCTTGAAGTTGACACCGTAGAGGTAACGGCTGATCATGCCTTCGGGTGAGAGCACGAAGATCGCCGCCGCATGGGCATACTGGCCGGTGTTCGGATCGCGCCGGTAGCCGAACCCGATCTGTTTGGCCAGCTTCGCCACATTCTCCTGGTGATCGACCAGGAAGTGCCAGCCGCTGGTCTCGCGCTCATACGAGGTGAGATACGAGGCTTTCTTGCTGCGGGCCAGGCCGAAGTTTTCCGTCGGATCGATCGAGATGGTCACGACTTCAAACTCATTCCCGATGGTCCACTTCAGCTTGCGGAATGCCTGCGTCTGGCCGTTCATAACCAGATTGCAGAGCATCGGGCAGGAGTAGTAGACAAGGTTCAGGACCACCGGCTTGCCTTTGCTGAAGTACTCCTTCAACGCGTGCGGATAGCCGTCTTCACCAATGAACTGAAGGTTCAGATCCACTTTCTGGCCCAGGTGCTCGACGACATCGACGCCCGAGAGTTCCTTCGGCGTCTTCTCGTCTTCAGACTGGGCCAGCAACCCGCTCGCACCCGACATCAACAGCAGAGCGGCGGGCACGGCGATCAGGCGGCGAAGACGCACCAGCGCCTGCGCGCCCGGGCGCTGCATCCTTTCGCTGATTGCTGTTTTCCGTATGAGCATCGAAAGGTCCCTAATGGGCCGCCTTATGTTCCGCGGCCGGCTTTGCAGGAGCAGGAGCGGGCGCCGCCGGGGCAGCACCTGCGGGAGGGGTACCGGCGGGCGCAGCGCCGGGGGCAGGAGCATTGGCTCCGCCGGCCGCGCCGCCGGGCAGTTCATCTTTCACGGGGTAGGACTTGGTGTTGTAACCCACCTTGCCCTCGCCGAACTCAGCCGCCACGATATCCATTGCACGATCGATCGGGATCCGAACGATTCCCTTCTCTTTATCGATGTACGAATAGCGATGAAGTTGCTCTTCTTCTCGATCGTGGATGGCCTGCAGTTCCTTACTGGCGACGCCGGTGTATTGGTCGTACTCCACGCGCTCGTAGGCGACCGTGTACAGCCAGTACACGCCGATGATCATGGCGATAAAGAGACCCATGACGGCCATGGAAACGATGGCGATCAGGCCTGCCTTTGCATCACGGCGGTCGTAATCGACGCCCTCGACCATGATGGCCGTATCGGGCATTGTCGGATCGTGTTCCTGATTCGGATCAAGCATCTTCAATACTCCAGAGGTCCCTAGACGTTATGGAACGCAAGACACTGGTCCAACCGGGGATCGCCCACCGGCACCAGCGGTTTCTTGCGCAGTCCGGACCAGAACACCAGGCCGAATGCGCTACCCACGGCCACAAAGGCCACGGGATCCATCCAACTCACCTGCGGGCCCTTGCCATGCAGCACGGGCATAACCTGCCAGTACAGTTCGAAGTAATGCATCACGATCATGTAGCCGGCGGCGAAGCCCAGCATCTTCAGGTTCCGCTTGCTGGCGCGGGGCATCAGGGCGAAGAACGGGAGGAAGAAGTGGCCGAAGATCATGAACGGCCGCCAGTTGTACCAGCCGCCTGCAAGGCGCCGCTGGAACCAGGCAACTTCCTCAGGCAGGTTGCTGTACCAGATCAGCATGTACTGCGAGAAGGTCACATACGCCCAAAACACGGTCAGCGCAAAGAGCCACTTGCCCAGGTCGTGGTAGTGCTCTTCCTTCACGGAATTCTCGAGGTAGCCGGCCGACCGCAGGCCGAGACAGATCAGGATGAGCGCAGCCATAAAGGCCAGCGCACCGCCCGAAAGGAAGGCCACGCCGAACATGGTCGAGTACCAGTGCGGATCCAGAGACATCACCCAGTCATAAGCGGCCAACGAGGCGGTGAGGAACAGCATCAGCAGGCCCGGCGCGCTCCAGCGCTCCGCCGCCTGGGTGTGCTTCAGCGAACCGTTGTCGTCCTGCGCCCGCGAGATGGCGTAGAGGCGCCACGAGAACAGGCTCCACAGACCCAGCACGATGAAACTGCGGATGATGAACCACTGGTCATTCAGGAAACCCAGCTTCTTGGAAAGGACGGGATCCTTGGCTGCTGCGGCGTGGGTCCACTCGTACATGTAGTGGGTGCCGAAGATGACCGGCAGGACCAGAATCAGGCCCAGTGGAATGGTCCGCATGATGTTTTCCATCAGGCGGCGCACCGTCACGCTCCAGGCGGAGCCGGTGAGGTGCTGCACCATCACATAGAACATCGCGCCCAGGGCCAGGGACACGAAATAGGCAAAGGCGACGAGATAGGAGAACTGGAACTGTTCGCGATTGGTAGCAAACCCGGCGGCCAGGGCCAGCCAGCTTACCAGCGCCACAAAGACCAGGGAGTTGCGGACCTTGGTCCACGTCTCGGGCGCCAGGAAGTAGTTGTCGGTGACTTGATGATGATCGTGATGCGCCATGGTTGTGCTTACCTCACCTTGGCCTGGGAATCGGCCGGAACATCGGCCATGGTGCCGCGCCACGAGCGCTGCAGCGCCCGGACGTAGGCAACGATGGCCCAGCGGTCTTTCTCGGAAACCTGGAAGCGATAGCCCGGCATCGACCGGCGGCCGTTCGAAATCACGTGGTAGATTTCGCCGTCCACCATGCCGACGATGCGGTCGTCGTGGATATTGCCTGGCACCCAGGTGGCCTTGCTCGGCACCACTCCACGGCCGGAACCGGTGCGATCGTGGCAGGGAGAACAGTAGGTATTGAACTTCACCTGGCCGTGAAGCAGCGTCTCTTTCGTCAACGGCAGGGGGTTCTTTGCCAGGTACGTATTGTCAGCGGCGACACCCGTCGAAAGCGGTTCGTCGGCGCGGTACATCTCCTGCGAAAGGGTGCCCGCCACCGGACGCCGGCTGGCTCGGCCATCGGCGAAGAAATCGGAGTGCATCTGGGGCTTGTACTTGTCCTGCCGCTTCATGTCCGGGAACACCCAGATGGGAGGCTGGCGGGAAGGAAAGTTGGAGCAGGCGCCCAGCAGTGAACTGGCTGCGACAACCAGCAGCATTTGCGCGATGCGTCGAGAATCCATGGGCATCAGGCCTCCACCAGCTCCGTGTGGCGGCTGCCGCACGAATCCAGGAAGGTCTTGACCTCCTCGGCGTTGAACTTGGGATCTTCTACTTCCACGGCCAGCAGGAACCGGTCGTTGCTGGCTCCTTCGGCCTTGGAGTAGTTAAAGAATGCGTGGTAGTAGGTGGGCAGCCGGTTCAGGTGGAACATGCCCAGAACCGTTCCGAACGCGCTCAGCAAGACGCTGAGTTCGAACATGATCGGCACTGACGGTTCCAGCGCGAACAGGGGCTTGCCGGCCACGGACAGGGGATAGTCCACAGCGCCCGTCCACCATTGCAGCAGAATCGCCGAGGCGAGGCCCGTGAGACCGCAGCAGATCACGATCTTGCCCAGCGGCGACCGAGGTGCGCCCAGGGCTTCATCAATACCGTGGATGGGGAACGGCGTATAGGCTTCCATCTTGGAGAAGCCCGCGGCGCGCGCGGTACGAACGGCCCGCAGCAGATCTTCCGGTGTGTCAAAGTTCGCGACGACACCGTAGTGCTTCACCTTCTTCGATTCGCTCTCGAAGCCGGGCAGGTTGAGCCGGGCGAGAAGATTGGTAGCCATTAGTGCGCGCCTCCCTTCCCGGCCGGGGCCGCATGGGTGTTGATCTGATGATGAAGCACGCCCTTGACTTCACTGATGGCGATGGCCGGCAGGAAGCGCAGGAACAGCAGGAACAGGGTCAGGAACAGGCCGAAGGTGCCGGCGAAGGTCCCGATGTCCACCCAGGTGGGCCGGAAGTAGCCCCAGCTGGAGGGCAGGAAGTCGCGGTGCAGCGAGGTGGCGATAATCACGAAACGCTCGAACCACATGCCGATGTTGATGAAGATCGACAGCACGAACATCACCGGGATCGACGTGCGCAGCTTCTTGAACCAGAAGAACTGCGGAGCGATGACGTTGCAGCTGATCATCGTCCAGTAAGCCCAGCCGTAGGGGCCGAACGCGCGGTTCATGAAGATGAAGCGCTCATACTGGTTGGCGCTGTACCAGGCGATGAAGAACTCGGTGGCGTAGGCGAAGCCCACAATCGTGCCGGTGGCCAGGATGACCTTGCACATATTCTCGAGGTGCTTGATGGTGATGAGATTCTCCAGGCCGTAGATGTAGCGGGCCAGGGTCATCAGCGTGATCACCATCGCGAAACCGGAGAACACGGCGCCGGCGACGAAGTAAGGCGGGAAGATCGTTGTGTGCCAGCCGGGCAGCACCGAGGTCGCGAAGTCGAACGACACGATGGAGTGCACAGAGAGCACCAGCGGTGTCGACAGGCCGGCCAGGATCAGGTAGGCCAGTTCATAATGCCGCCACTGCGTAGCGGAGCCGCGCCAACCCAGGCTGAGGATCCCGAAGATCGTCTTGCGCACGGGGTGCTGTGCCCGGTCGCGCAGCGTGGCCAGATCGGGGATCAGACCGACGAACCAGAACAGGGCCGAAACAGTGGCGTAAGTCGAGACCGCGAACACGTCCCACATCAGCGGGCTGCGGAAGTTCTGCCACATGTGCAGCAGTTCGTTGGGCATCGGGAGCAGCCAGTAGGCGGCGCGCCACGGACGGCCCGTGTGGAAGATGGGGTAGATAGCGGCGCAGGCCACGGCGAAGAGGGTCATCGCTTCCGCGGCGCGGTTGATGGACGTCCGCCACTTCTGGCGAAACAGGAACAGAATCGCCGAGATCAGCGTACCGGCGTGGCCGATACCGATCCACCAGACGAAGTTCGTGATGTCCCAGCCCCAGCCGACTGGCACGTTGTTGCCCCATACGCCGATGCCGGTGAAGGCGAGGTAAGTCAGGCAGACGCCCAGCAAGCCCAACAGCGGCAAGGCCACGCCGAAGAACACCCAGTACCACTGCTTGGGCGGCGCGGTCTCAGTAATGACGCTGATCTGCTGATTGACTTCCGCGTAGGTGGCGCCGCTGGTGATCAGCGGCGGATTCAGTTCCATTCTCGGGTCGAGTGCGAGGTCGGCCATGAGTTATGCCAGCTCCGGATTGGGATTGCGCATCTTCGCGAGGTAGGTAGTGCGCGGCTTGGTGTTCAATTCTTCGATCACAATGTAGTTGCGCGGCTGCTTCTTCGCTTTGGCCACGCGGCTCTCTGGATCGTTGATGTTGCCGAATACGATCGCATCGGCGGGACACACCTGCTGGCAGGCGGTCACAATCTCACCGTCCTTGATCTGACGGCGGTTCTCGGTCTGCGACTGGATGCGGGCGCCTTCAATGCGCTGCACGCAGTAGTTGCACTTTTCCATGATGCCGCGCATGCGGACGGTGACATTCGGATTGAACACCATCTTGCGCGACTCAGGGATGTCTTTGTTCCAGTTGAGGAAGTTGAACCGGCGCACCTTGTAGGGGCAGTTGTTGGAGCAGTAGCGCGTGCCGACGCACCGGTTGTAGGCCATCTCGTTGATGCCTTCCGGACTGTGCACCGTCGCCGCCACCGGGCAAACCGACTCGCAGGGAGCCTTCTCACACTGCTGGCACGCCATCGGCTGCATGACCGCCTGCGCGTCTTCCATGCTGCCCGTGAAGTAGCGGTCCATACGGATCCAGTGCATTTCGCGGCCGCGATTTACCTGATCCTTGCCAACCACCGGAATGTTGTTTTCCGCCACACAGGCCACCAGACAGGCGTTGCAGCCCGTGCAGGCATTCAGGTCGATCGACATGCCCCACTGGTAACCCTTTGAATAGTCCCAGCCGGGGAACATGTCGTGCACCGTTTCGCCGTGCTCCTCGTGCAGGATGCCCGGTTCCTTGGCATACTCTTCCACCGGCAGTTCCTTCACGATGTCGTTACGCATCTGATGCGTGATGGGCTCTTCCAGCGTGTGGTGTTCCTGCGTCGTTACCAGTTCGTAGGTCTCACCGCTCTTGCGAGCCTGCACCGCGGCCATGTGGAAGCCGGCCAGTGTGCGCAATCCTTCCGCGCGATGGCCGACGTTCTGGCCTACCCGTCCGCAGGAGGAGCGGCCATACCCCAGAGCCACTGAGATGGAATCATCCGCATGGCCCGGCATGATCATCGCCGGCATCTTGATCTCTTTGCCGTTGGCCGACAGGATCAGCACATCGCCGTTCTCGACGCCCAGCGCCTGGGCCGTCTTGCCGCTGACCAGCGCCGCGTTGTCCCAGACAACCTTCGTCATCGGGTCCGGCGCTTCCTGCAGCCAGGCGTTGTTCGCGAACCGGCCATCGTACGGGCCGGCTGAGGGGTAGAACACCACCTCAAGCCCGCTCAAGGAGGGCTTGATGGCGGCTTGCGCCGCGGCCAGTACCTTACCGGCGTCCGCCTTGGCGTCTACCGGCTGAGGCCTGGCGCCTTCAATCACACCATCATGCAGTGCCTGGTTCCACTTCCTGGCGCCATCGGCACCCCACTGCGAAGTCCACGACTTCTTTACGATGTCGTAGCCCTTGCCCTCGGTGCCCGCAATGGCCGCCGCCACTTCCAGCACGCTCTTGCCGCCGTACAACGGCTCGATCAGCGGCTGCTGAATGCTGGCGGTGCCATCCTGCGCCACGGCGTCGCCCCACGCCTCGAAGGGATGCGCTTCCGGCAGTTGCCAGAGGGTCGAGGCCCAGGTCTCGTTTTCATCCGCGGTCAGCGCCACCGTAGCCGGCACTTTCTTGATGGCATCGGCGAAGGCGAGGTCGGCCGGCAGAGTGTAAACCGGATTCCCGCCAAGCACGAACAGCGTCTTCACCGCGCCGGCGTTGATGTCCGCACTCAACTGCTTCACCGCGTCCAGCGATGAGGCCGAATCGACCACCGGCTTCGTATAGAGAACCGTCTGACCCGTGTTGCCCAGCGCCTGGTTGATCAGGGCGACCAGCGCGTGAACCGCCGCCGGTTGCCGCGGGCCGGCCACCACAATCGATTTGCCCTTCTTCGCGGCCAGGTCCTTGGCTAGCGAAGCGATAAACTTCTTTGTCTTGCCGGTGTCCGAACCGCCCAGCACCTTCAGCTCGGCGCCGCTGACGTTCAGTTCCTTGGCCAGCGCCAGTGCGAAGGCGCCCGCCTCGGAGGACTTCAACCGCAGACGGTGATCGGCCATCGCGCCGGTGATGCTGAAGTTGGATTCCGCCACATACAGGCGATTGATCTCCGCCTTCGGATCTTCCACCTTGCGGCGCGCCGAGAATTGCTTTGTCGGCAGCGTCGTCAGCGAATCAAGACCCAGGAAATCGCAGTCCAGCGCGAAGACCACATCGGCCTTGTCGTACTGGTAGTGCGCTTCCAGAGGCTGTCCAAAGGCCATCTGCGCGCCCAGGCGGGGTTCATCGGAACTGACCGAGTTGTACTCCACCCACTGCGCCTTCGGATACTTCTTGAGGATCTCCGCTTTCTGCGCAGCAACGGCCGGTGAGTTGGATCGCTCAGAGAGGATCCTCAGGCCGGAGCCGTCACCCAAGCCGGCAGCCTGCTGCTTCCACCAGGCGTTGAACTGATCCCAGGAGGATTTCTTCCCCTGCTGGGAGACGCCCTTCACACGATCCGGATCGTAGACGTCCAGCACCAGTGCCTGCGTGTGCGCGCTCGTCGCGCCCAGGGAGTAAGGATGGCGGGGATTGCCTTCCACCTTGATGGGGCGCCCGTCGAACGACTTCACGATGAGGCCGACAGCGGCGCCGCCCACACTCGCCACCGTGGCGTAGTGAACCGGCACTCCGTGGACATAGCCCTCGATGCCCTTCGACATCGGCAGAATGTGTTCCACCGGACGGCGGCAGGCCGTCAGGCCGGCCAGGCCGAAACCGGCGGCCATCAGCTTCAGCAGGGTGCGCCGCGAGCCGCCCGAAAGCATCTCTGAGGCGCCATCCTGGAATTCACGCTCCGCCCATTCGCGGAACTGCGGAGTGTCGGCCAGTTGGTCCAGACTCCGCCAATACTTTTTGCCAGTCAGGCTGGTCGGGTTGATTTGTATGAAATCGTTCATCGTCTCGCACCAGCGGATTATCGATGGCACCCTGAGCAGTTCGTCGGGGGGTGGATGCCCTTGGCCTGGATCAGCTTCGCGCCCAGCTCTGCCGGGTCGCCTTCCGGTTTCCAGTCCAACTTGGTCACATATTCGGGGGGCCGCACGTTCGCAGCAGGATTCCGGTGGCAGTCCAGGCACCACGCCATGGACAACGGCTGCACCTGCCGGATCTCCACCATCTGGTCGACACGCCCGTGGCAACTGATGCAGCTCACGCCGGACGTCACATGCGCCTGATGGTTAAAATAAACGTAGTCAGGCAGCCGGTGGACCTTCACCCACGGGATGGGCTCGCCGGTCGCATAGCTGTCGCGAACCATCTGGAGCTTGGGGCTCTTCTCCTTCACCCGCACATGGCAATTCATGCAGGTTTCGGTCATCGGGACGGCAGCGTAGCTGGACTTGTCTACCGTGTAGTGACAGTACAGGCAGTCCACGCCGAGGTTGCCCGCATGCAGTTTGTGGCTGTAAGGCACAGGCTGCACGGGCGTATATCCGGTGTCAAACTGCTTAGGGTGCAGCAGATAACCCATCACGGCGCCGGTTGCCCCCAGAACGAGGACGATTGCACCGGCGGCCAGACGCAGTTTTGTGTCGAACTGCTTCGAGAAGATAGCACTCATGCCAGGATGTCTTTCAGAACCAGTCCAGCCTCAGCCCCTCTGATTTGGCAAGGCGGGTTTGCACTGCTCCGCGTGCGCGGAGAGCTTACATGATTTTCTACCATAACAGTACTATTTACGCAATAGGAGCAAGAATTCTTGTCTGGCAGTAATTCGATGCGCTCGGACCCCGACGGGACTCAGCCGATTGGCGGCGTGCCCGGAATTCCCGCCAAGGTGCTGGAACTCCGCCCCCTCACCGGCATCAGCCGCCGCTTCGGCGACCTCCGTGTCCGCCCGAAACTGATGGTGCTCCACAACAGTTTCTTCCTCATCCTGACCTGCGCCGTCTACTTCACCGTCATCCATTTCGTCGAAGTCCGCATGGAGCAGGCGAAGGCCCGCGAGCTCACCCTTATCTATAACTCTTTCTCGTATCTGTCTCCAGACAATGGAGAACAGGAGTTGCGCCCCTACGACCTCAAGACAGGCACGGCGGACGATTTCGGCCTCTCGGACGAGGCGCGCGCCTGGATGACCCGCTACCCCGGCCGCCTCTGGCAGCACCAGCCCAGCAGTGAACATCTCTATAAGCTGACGCCCGGCACCAACCGCTATTACCGGCTCACCCTCCCCCTCAACTTCTACAGCGGGATGGTCGCCTCGGTCGCCGTCGGCGCCTTCGCCGTGCTCGGCATCATATATATCCTCGCGGTCCTTGTCCTCGAACTGGTGATCATGCCCCGCTACGTCTACCAGCCCCTTCGCCTTTTGCTCGAAGCCGACCGGGCCACACGCGAGGGCGATCGCGAGGCCGAGATCATCGACGAGAGCTTCATCCCCGGCGACGAGATCGGACAGATCCTGCAATCCCACAACGTGACCGTCCGTGAACTCCGCAAGCACGAGGACGACCTGGAACGCGCCAAGCGCACCCTGGAAGCCCAGGACCGCCTGGTCAGCCTGGGCATGCTCAGCGCCAGCGTCGCCCACGAAATGAACACCCCGCTCGCCGTCCTGCACGGCTCGGTCGAAAAACTGATCGAAACGGTGGACGACAGCGCGGCCCAGGCCCGTCTCGCCCGCATGATCCGTGTCACCCAGCGCCTGCGCCGCATCAGCGAAAGCCTGCTCGACTTCGCCCGCCAGCGCCGCCAGGAGATGGGGCCCGTCGAGCTCCGCCCGGCCATCGACGAAGCCTGGCACCTGGTCGCCATCGACGAAAAGGCCGGCGCCGTCCAGTTCATCAACGAGATCCAGCCGGCCCTCAGCGTCACCGGCAACGCCGACCGCCTGAATCAGGTCTTCGTCAACCTTCTCAGAAACGCCCTCAACGCCGTACCCGACTGCGGCGGTGTCGTCCGCGTCTCCAGCCGCCCTGGCCACATCGACGGCGGACCCGCCCATTCCATCACCGTCGACGACAACGGACCCGGCATCCCTGCCGAAGTCCTGCCGGAGATTTTCGAGGCCTTCGTTTCCACCCGGCTTGATTCCTGCGGCACCGGCCTCGGCCTGACCGTCGCCGAGGGCATCGTCCACCAGCATGGTGGCACCATCGCCGCCTCCAACTGCAAATCCGGTGGCGCTCGTCTCGAAGTCTGTTTACCCGCGGCCCCTGTCAGCGGAGAATAGGGGAGGCATCCGAACCCATGAGCGCGGAACAGATCATCACCAACCCTTCACTCATCGACATCGCCGTCCTCGACGACGACATCGACTTCCTCACCTATGTGGAGGACTTCCTGAAGGACGAGGGCCTCTACAGTGTCCGCACCTTCGACAAACCCGACACGCTCTTCGACTCCGCGGACGACCACCGCCCCGACATCGTCCTGCTCGATATGAAGATGGGCGAGGTTCGCGGCGATAAGGTCCTCGAGCAGCTGGTCACGCGCTACCCCGGCATCTGCGTCATCATCGTCACCGGCTACCCGTCGCTGGAAGACATGCGCGCGACATTCCGCATGAAGGTATTCGACTACCTGGCCAAACCGTTCTCCCTGGCCCAGCTTCGCCAATCTCTCTCGAACGCTGTCGAACAGTACGGGCTTGGCCGCACCCTGCCCGACCGCCTGCGGGAAAAGCTCGGCCATCGGATCCGCATCCTGCGTGCCGAACGGGACTGGTCGTTGAAGGACCTGGCTCAGTCCTCCAAGCTCAGTGTCAGCCAGATCAGCTCCATCGAGCGCGGCGCCAATCTGCCCTCCATCGAAAGTCTGCTTGCCATCTCGCGCGCCTTCGGACTGAAGCCCAGCGAGATCCTGACCTCCATCGACTTTTAGCTATTCGTACCGCAGGCACGACGCCGGATCCACCCGAGTCGCCCGCCAGGCCGGCAGCAGCGCCGCCCCCGTCGAGATCAACGTCAGGAACAGACCGGCGCCCACTGTCGTCGTCAGGTCTGCCGGCTTCAAGCCATACAGCTGCGACTGGATCAACCGCCCCGAGAACAGGGCCAGCGGCAACCCGGCCAGCAAACCCGCAATCACCATCCAGGCGCTTTCGCCCAGGATCATCCCAAGGATGGACCCGCGATCCGCCCCGATCGCCACCCGGATCCCGATCTCCCGAGTCCGCCGCGCGGTTGAATAGGACAACACCCCGTACAGGCCAATCGCGGCCAGGCCCACCGCCAGCAGGCCCAGCGCCGTCGAGAGGAGAGCCAGCAGCCGTTCGGCCGCCAATGCTTCGTCGATCTGCGCTTCCATGGTTGTCAGCTGTTCTACGGGCAGCCGCGCATCCGCCGACCGGATCAGGGCACGCAGTTGACTCTCCACCAGCTCAGGCTGCTCGGTGCTCCTCACCTGAATCCACGCGCTACCCAGCATGCTGTCGCCCGTGGCGGGCAAGTAGATGATGGGCTCGGGATCCTCCTTCATCGAGCGGTACTTCGTCGTCCCCACCACGCCGATCACCCGCACCTTGCGCCCGCCTCCGTAGGCGAGCGGCTTCCCTACCCCGTCCCCGCCCAGGAACCGCTTCGCGAACTGCTCGTTCACGATGGCCGGACTCTCGCCTGCCGTCCGGTCCTCCATGGTGAAATCGCGCCCCTGCCGGAGCGGGATGCCCATCGTGCGGAAATACCCGGGACTCACCGACGCGTAGTAAGCCACCGGAGGCGTGCCCTTCGGTGGTACATACCCTGGAATCCGCAGGACAAACGACGCCATGGAGCCGGTCAGGATATTGATACTCGCCGCACTCGCCGCCTGCGCCCCCGGCAGCGCCCGTGCCCTCGACAACAGGCTCTGCATCGCCTGCGCCGCACCCGCCTCCACGTAGTTCAGCCGTTCGAAATCCACGTAAGCCAGCACTACGTGCTGCGGTTGAAAACCCAGATCGATCGCCCTCAGGTTGTGTAGCGTCTGCGCCAGCAATCCCGCTGTGAAGATCAACGCCACGGAGACTGCGATCTGTGCGGAGATCAGGTACCGGTAGCCCAACGCCCGTTGCCCGGCGGCAAACAGGGAACCGGACTGCACCAACGGCATCGGGTCCGTTCGCCAGGCGCGCAAGCCAGGCAGAAGTCCGAACAATAGTCCGGAGCCCAGAGTCACGATCGCAAAGAACCCCAGCACCACCGGATCCGGCTGCACATGCTGCGTCAGGCTTTCCTTTTGCGGTCCCATGAGGCCGAGCAGCGCAGCGATAAAGAACTGCGCCAGCCACCAGCCCACGGCTCCGCTCACCAGCGACAGCAGCAGGCTCTGCACCAGGAACTGCCGGATCACCGCCCAGCGCGTCGCCCCCAAGGCCACCCGGATCGCCGCTTCCCTGGCGCGCTCAATCGACCGCACCAGCCACAACGCCGCCAGATTCGCGCAGGCCATTACCAGCACCAGCCCCACAATCGACAACAGCAACAGGACGGGCTGGCCCAACTTCTCCTTCGTCGACCCCGTACCCTGGCTGCCATCCCGCAGCAGGAATACATCCTTGTCATCGATCTTGTATCCGATCTCCCGCTGAAGGCGCATGCCCACCGGATTCAGCTGCAGTCCGGCCGCCTGCATCGATACCCCTGGTTTCAGCCGGCCAAGCAGTTGCAGCCACCCGAACTGATCACGCCGGCTGCCGTAGTACGATTCCGCCCACGCCGAGGGGATCTGCAGATCCACCCGCCCATGCAGGGTTGCACCTTGAAATCCTGGCGGCGTGACGCCCACGATCTGGAACGGTTCCTTGTCGAGCACCAGTTTCCGGCCCACCACATCCGTGGCGCCGTTGAAAAACGTGCGCCACAGCCGGTCGCTGATCACGCACACCCGCGCCCCTTTCTCCACCTGGTCGTCCGGCTCGTCCAGCAGCCGCCCCATCGCAGGCCGCAGGCCCAGCATCGCGAAGTAATTCCCGCTGACCAGCTCGGCCGACACGGCGGTCCGCCGGTCGCCATCCACTACATCGCGCTCAATGTTGGCCACGCCCAGAAAGTCCTCAAACCCCGTATCCTGTTTCCGGATCCCCTGAAAGAAACGGTAGGAGAAACAGCAATTCTCCATGTGGAACATCTCGTTGTTCTGCCGCAGCAGCACCAGGCGCGACGCGTCCCGTACCGGCAGCGTCTTCAGCACAATCGCATTCACGAACGAGAAAATTGCCGTATTCGCCGCCAGCCCCAACGAGAGTGAGCCCAGCGCTAGGAGAGTGAACGATGGGCTCTTGCGCGACGTCCGCACCGCCAGCCGGACGTCCGCCGCCAGTTGCTCCAGCCAGCGGAACGCCCACACATCATGGCTGTTTTCCCGGTAAGCGGCCGCGTTCCCAAACTGCCGCCGCGCGGCGTAGTCGGCCTCCTCCGCCTCCACCCCCTGCGCCCGCAGCTTGCGAGCCCGCAGCTCCAGGTGGAGCCGCATCTCCTCGTCCAGCTCCTCCTCCAGCCGGTCCCGCTGGAACAGATGGGTCAGTTGCCGCCAGACTTCCTGGATCTTCATGGATGTCTCCTCTACGCCGGCTGCAGGATGCGCGCGATGGCCGCAGACACCCGCTGATACTGCGTCAGCTCCTCTACCAGCCGCGCCCGGCCGGCGTCGCTCAGCGTGTAGTAGCGGGCTCTGCGGTTCTCCGTCGTCTTGCCCCACTCCGCCACAAGCCAGCCTTTCAGCAGCATCCGCTGCAGCGCTGGATACAGCGAGCCCTCCTCCACCTGCAGCACATCGGCGGAGAGTTGCTGGATCGATTCCGCAATCTCAAACCCATGGAGTTTGCCGTTCCGGGCCAGCGTATTCAGAATCAGCATGTCGAGCGTTCCGGGTGGAATCGGGTCGCGTGTCGTTCGTTCCAGGAGTGACATAGAGAGTCTATGCAAATAACATAGACAGTCTATGTCGCCCACGCCCCAAACGCAAGAGGAAACTCGGCGCACTTCCCCCCGCCCCAAACCGCCCTCCAGGATTGGCGATACCCTAAAAGCCAATGAGAGTTCGAAGTCTCCTGCCGCTGCTGGCGGCCACTGCCACCTTCTGCCCCGTCCATGCCCAGGTAATCACCAAGCCCGCTCAGCCCAACAAGTTCATCGAAGCCGTGGGACGCCGCGCTGCGCTTCTCGGCCACGAGGACGGCACGTTCGAAGCGTGGGCCTACCCCATCAAGGTTCTCCGTGATTTCCAGCTCTCGGTCTACGTCGACAACGCCCTCGAACCCACTCCTCTCAGCGGACTGGCCGAAAGCGTCGAGGTCCATCCCGGACACGTCACCATCACCCACATCGCCGCGGCCTTCACGATCCGCCAGACCTGGGTCGCCTCCACTGTCAAACCCGCCCTCGCCGTCCTGCTCGACGTCGACACCTCCAAACCTCTCAAACTTCGGGCCACCTTCATTCCCGAGATGAAGCCCATGTGGCCGGCCTCGTTTGGCGGCCAATCCACCGGCTGGAACCAGAAGGAGGGGGTCCTCACGTTTACCGAGGGCATGGGCCGCTTTCGCCCGGTCCTGGGCAGCCCCCGGTTCACGCGCATCAGCGAGCAGATCGGACACCAACTGCCCGACCGCACCGTCATGCTCGAGTTCGACATGGAAAAGAGCGGCCGCGTCCCCATCGTCATTGCCGGCTCACGGGCTGACTACGACATTGCCATCAAGGACCCCGGAGCCCTCGTCACCGCCGCCGACGCCCACTTCTCCGCCTTCCTGAAACGCACCACCAGCATCCAGGCCGAAGGCTTTACCGCCGCCTACGATTGGGGCCGCGTCGCCATCGAGAAAGGCTGGGCCTGCAACGAGGGCGTCGGCTGCGGACTCGTCGCCGGTTGGGCGCCCTCCGGTCTCAGCGAGCGGCCCGGCTTCGGCTGGTACTTTGGCGGCGACACCATGATGAGCGCCTGGGCCATGCAGGACTATGGCGATTTCGAAGGCGCCCGCGCCGCGCTCGAGTTCCTCCTCGACCACCAGCGCGCCGACGGCAAGGTGATGCACGAGTGGACGCAGTCCTCGGCTCTGCTCGACTGGCCGAAGTACCCATACGGTTACTACCACGCCGACACCACGCCGCTCTTCCTCTTCAGCGCCGCCCGCTATGCCCGCCAGGCCGGCGACCTCGATTTCGTCCGCAAGCACTGGCCGAAGTTCGAACAGTCTTACCGCTTCTGCCTTACGATGCTCGACGATGACGGGCTCCTCTCCAATCTCAAAGGAGGAGCCGCCGCGGTCGAAACCGGAGCCCTCAGCGGCAAGGTGGCTCGCGACATCTATCTCCAGGGGGCCTGGCTGGCCGGCCTCTCCGGCTTCGCCGAGCTCGCCAGCTGGCAGGGGCAGAAGGCACTGGAGTCGGAAGCACGCGCCCGTCTCACCAAGGCGCGCGAGGCCATCAAGTCCTGGTTCGTTCCCGAAAAAGCCATCTTCGCTTTTGCGCAGTTGAAGGACGGGTCCCGCTACGAAGCCAACTCCGGCTGGCAGGGCCTGCTCCTCGCACGGGGCGGCATTGACCCCGCTCTCGCCGCCAAAGCGACAGCGTCTCTCGCGCGCCCCACGCTGGCCACCCCGTGGGGCACCCGCATGTTTGCCACCGACAGTCCCTTCTACAATCCGGTCGGCTATAACGATGGCAGCGTCTGGCCGTTCGTCACCGCCCAAACCACCCTCGCCCTCTTCCGCCACGGCCAACCCGCCGCAGGCTACCGCTACCTGCACGGCATGGCTCAAGCCACCGGTCTCAGCGGAGCCGGCTTCATCAGCGAGTACTTCAGTGGAGACCGCTTCGCGGAGGGCCCTCGCGCCGTCCCTCACCAGCTCTTCAGCTCAGTGGCCCTGGTGAATCCTCTCATCACCGCCATGCTCGGACTCATGAGCGACGGCATCGCCGGAGAAGTCACCATCGCACCGCAGCTCCCGTGCGCTTTGGGGCCCGTGCGCTTCCAGCAGTACCGTGTCGGCCAGACGTACCTCTCCGGAGAAATCCGGCCCGGCAAGCCCACAACGGTCATCAACCTGAAGCAACAAGGCCCGCCTGTCAAGGTCCAGGTGGAAGACCGGCCCTGTCTGGACGTACCATCACTCCCATCCCTTACCCCTGGACAAAGGGCAGACTAAGTATATTATTAAGGTTAGATGAACACCTCAGCCGGCCCGCCACGGGACGTTCACACCGCGCTGGGCGGATTGGGGCTAGAATGATGATACGGCGGTCTTTGTGGATCGGTGTGAACGGTTCACGCGGCGGCCTGATGCTGGTTACGTTCCAACGATCGCGGGTTCGATGCGGGTATCTTAGTACGCCATACCTAAGAATTTATAAGGTTAACGGTCCCTGGTTCTAAGGCAGTACGTGCATTCTCAATGGTAATAGGCCGCCTTAGAATCAAGTACGTGGTTTGAAAGGGGACGATCATGAACGTTGAAGCGCCGCACCAGCACGACGAACTGGATGGAAGGGACGCAATGCCGGCCATGAGTGAACAACCCGAACCTGAAGCCCGGAAGATCAAAGTCATGATCGCCGATGACCACCCGATTGTCCGGGAGGGTCTGCGGAAACTCCTCAACCTGGAAGATGACATTGATGTCGTCGGTGCAGTGGCCGATGGCCGCGAACTGATCGAACGCGTCGAGGAGCTTGTGCCCGACGTCATCCTGCTCGACCTGCGCATGCCGAACCTCGATGGCCTGGGCGCGCTCCAGACTCTGCAGCACACCAGCTCGAAAGCCCGCGTCATCATTCTCACCGCCTCCGAAGACAAGAACGAATTTGTCCAGGCCATGAAACTCGGCTGCTCCGGCATCGTCCTGAAGCAGACGTCGGCCGACCTCATCGTCAAGTCCATCCGCAAGGTGTACGCAGGCGAGATCTGGCTCGACTCCCACACCACCGCGGCCGTCATGCGGCAATTCGCGGCGCCCGGCGAAACGCCTCTGGGCCCCGCCTCCAGCAAGGCCCGCGAGCGGTCGCCGCTCAGCACCCGTGAACGCGAAATCGTCGCCCTGGTCGCCCAGGGTTACAAGAACAAGGAAATGGCCGAGAAGATGTTCATCAGCGAGCAGACGGTCAAGAACCACCTGCACAACATCTTTGACAAGCTCGGCGTCTCCGACCGGCTGGAACTAGCCCTCTACGCCATCCATAAGGGCCTCCACCTCCAGCAGAACGACCGCTAACTACTACTCCTCTCAGCAGTTGCAGTTCACGGGCCGCCCCTCAACCGGGCGGCCCTAACTGTTTCTGAACGAAGATGTAGAATTTTTCCGCCAAATCAGGACCTTCCCCTCTTGCATTCTCTCCACCATAGGCCTACGATCAAACTTGGAGGATAAAAAGATGCGCTTCTCCCTTACATTCCTAACAACGATCCTACTGGTGGCGCTGGCTGCTCCTCCGCTCCTGATGGCTCAGGAATCCATTCCCCGTTGCACGACAGTTGAGCCCATGAGCGGCAAGGTCGGCACGGAGTTTGTCGTCACTGGCGAGAACCTCAGCAAAGACACGGTCGCAAAGCTGTACCTCACCGATGGCACAACCGACATCGAAGTCCCCATGAGCGAGCAGACGGCCACCACGATCAAAGCAAAGATTCCGAACTCCGCGAAAGTGGGTGAGCGCTACAAGCTCATGATCCTCACCAAGGGCAAGGAACCAAAGCTCATCGAGCAGCCCGTCCGTTTCGAGATCGAATAAACGGCTCGGCGCGGGTCCTGACCGTTCAGATTGAGCGCCGTGTGCGCTGGCATAGCCTGTTAATATCGATAGAGCCGGAGTTTTTCCGGCTCTATCTGTTTCTATGGTGCCCTCCAACCACGCTTTCGACTACGATCTGCTCGTGATCGGTTCCGGACCCGCGGGGCAGCGCGCCGCCATCCAGGCTGCGAAACTTCAGAAGCGCGTCGTTCTGGTCGAAAAGAAAAGTGTCCTTGGAGGCGTTTCGGTCAACACCGGAACCATCCCCTCGAAAACCCTCCGGGAAGCCGTGCTCGACCTCTCCGGCTACCGCTCCAAGGAATTCTACGGACTCTCTTACTCCGTGAAGCAGCGCATCACCATGCAGGATCTGCTTCAGCGCGTCGACACCGTCATTCGCCACGAAATTGACGTCACGCGCGCCCAACTCCTGCGCAATCGGGTAGAAGTCGTCAGTGCCACCGCGTCCTTCGTCGACGCACACACCATCCGCCTCGAATACGTCGAAGGCGGCGGCCAGCGCCTGCTCACCGCCGACAAGATCATCGTCGCCGTCGGCACCGAAGCCACACGCGACCCGCACATCCCCTTCGACGGCCATCGCGTGCTCACCAGCGACGACATCCTGGTGCTGAATGAACTCCCCCGCACACTCACCGTCGTCGGCGCCGGCGTCATCGGCTGCGAGTACGCCTCCATGTTTGCCGCCCTCGGTGTGCGCGTCACCCTCGTCGACAAACGGCCGCGCCTCCTGCCCTTCGTCGATTGCGAGATCATCGATACCCTCGCTTACCATCTGCGCGAGAACCGAGTCACTCTGCGCCTCGGGGAGAATGTCCACGGCATCGAGTTGCTCGAGGATGAATCCGGCGAACGCGTCCGCATTGTCCTCGACAGCGGCAAACAGATCGTCACGGAAAAGGCGCTCTACTCCATCGGCCGCACCGGCAACACCAACCGCATCCGGCCCGAGGCCTCGGGCCTCAACGTCGACGACCGCGGCCGCATCACCGTCAACGAGGACTACCAGACCAACATCCCCAACATCTACGCGGTGGGCGACGTCATCGGCTTTCCCAGCCTGTCATCCACCTCCATGGAACAGGGCCGCCTGGCCGCCTGCCACGCCTTCGGAGTCCCCGCCAGCAGCGTCCCCGATCTCTTTCCCTACGGCATCTACACCATCCCCGAGATCTCCATGGTCGGCAAGAACGAGGAAGAGCTCACCCAGGCCGGCATTCCTTACGAAGTCGGCAAGGCCCGTTACCGGGAGATCG
Source organism: Acidobacteriota bacterium (assembly GCA_017307505.1). Lineage (GTDB taxonomy): Bacteria > Acidobacteriota > Terriglobia > Bryobacterales > Bryobacteraceae > Paludibaculum. The sequence goes on from JAFKEE010000038.1 coordinate 101,443, forward strand.
CGCGCGGCCAGATTGTGGGCGACACCACAGGCCTGCTCAAGCTCCTGTTCCACTTCGAAACCCGCCAGTTGCTCGGCGTCCACATCATTGGCGAAGGCGCCAGCGAGTTGATCCACATCGGCCAGGCCGTGCTCACCTACGGCGGTAAGGTCGACTACTTCGTGAACACGGTGTTCAACTACCCGACCCTCGCGGAGTGCTACAAGACCGCTGCCTTTGACGGCGTGAACCGGATCGGCGGCAGTACCGATCCCATCAGCCCCGCCAGGACCGCTGGCTGATCACTGCTGCTGCATCTGCTGCTGCTGCTGCTGCCGCAGCAGGTCTTCCGATGTGTTGAGATCGCGCTCCACATCAGCATCCCACTCCGTCACCATCTCGGCCAGTTCCGGCGGCAGCTCTTCGCAGGCGTTCACGCCCACTGCCACCGTCAGCTTCGAATCCGCCATCCCTTTCAGCACGCCCCTCGTCGGAGGAACGTCCGCATAGTCGCGGCCAATGGCCGTCCGCACATGCCGCTCGCCAGCAATCAGGTCATTGGTCGGATCGAAGCCAACCCAGCCCAGTGTCGGCAGGTAGGCCTCCACCCATGCGTGCGTCGCCCCATCGGACGACCGGTCGCGGTCCCCCGCCCTGTGGAACAGATATCCACTCACATACCGCGCCGGAATGCCCAACTGGCGCAGCACGGCGATCATGATATGCGACATGTCCTGGCAAACGCCCTTCCGCTGCTGCAGCGCCTCGTCGATCGGTGAGTCCACTCGAGTCGACTGAGGCACATACTCGAGAGCCTGAAAGAGCTTCGAATTGACCTCACGGACCAGCATCAGCGGATCGTCCCGCCGCTCGATGCCCAACTCCTGCATAAACGAAAGCAGCAGTTCAGAAGGCTTCGCATATGCACTGGGCAACAGTTTGGGCCACAGGTCGCCGTCCTCCACGGCCTTGTCCAGCTCGGCCCACGCTCCAGGCGTCAGGAAGTGCGGCAACTCCGGAAACAGCTTCATCTCCACAACACTTTCGGCCGTGATCTGCAGGTTGCGGTGCGGACCGGGAATTCCGAAATGATGGATGGAGTTGCCCAGATGATCGCGATAGGAATGGATCTGCGCTTTCGGCGTCACGGTCACCTTGAAGTCCAGGCAACGCTGATTGCCCTCCGTCCGCGGATGCATGCGCAGCTCCATCAGGCTCTCATACACCGGATCGCTATAGGCAAATCGGGTGAGGTGTCGGATGCGGTAATACAAACTCAGGCCTCCAATGCCGTCTCAACAGGGTATGAGATAAACGCCTTGTAGATGCCTGAGTGGATCTCAGCCGTCTGCCGCTTCAAATCCGACATCATGCCGTGAAGCCCGTTGGCGATAATCTCATCGATCTGCGCATAGCTCAACGCGGACCGCCAGCGGCCCGTCACGCGCTGCACCTTCGCTCCACGCCGGCTCGGTGACACCGCGCTCACCGCATCCAGAGCCGACTGCACCCGGTCCGCCGAAAACCGGATCGAATGGGGGAACGTCTCATTCAACACCAGGAACTCCGCCACGCGGTCCGGAGCGATCTTCGCCGTGTACACCTTGCAGTACGCCTCAAACGCCGTCGCGCAGCGCAGCACACCGATCCACTCCAGGTAGTCCGCCGTATCCGGACCCGCATCCGGCCGCATCGCCGCCTCTCCGGAAAAGTAGCGGAAGTGGACATCCACCAGGGTCGCCAGCGTGAACGCGCGCTCCAGGAACCGCCCGAGTTGAATGAACCGCCACCCTTCCCCGTGGCCCGACGTCGAATCCGTCACCCCCTGGAACAGCAGCGAACCTTCCTTCACGGCTTCCAGGAACTCCCGCGGATCGCCCGTCCACAAATCGTCCTGAGCGGCCGTGTGCACCTCGTGATAGAGCTTGTTCAGGTGCTCCCACATCTCGGAACTGATCTGCTCGCGCACCTGCCGCGCATTGTCCCGCGCGGACCGGATACAGCTGATAATCGACATCGGATTCGACTGCTCGAAGCAGAACAGGTGCAGCAGGCTATGCGGATCCAGCTCCTGCGCCGAGGATTTATCCATCCCCAGCGACTCCAGCACCCGCGGCCAGCGCCCGAAACTGGCGTCCTGCGGCTGCTCCAGCTCCAGGTTCATGTGCACGTTCACCACGCGAGCCGTATGCTCCGCCCGCTCCAGGTAGCGCGCCATCCAGTACAGACTGTCTGCAACTCTCGAAAGCACTCAAACCTTCCTTGGAAGCCCAGCGGTCAGCGATCAGAAAACAGCTCTCAGCGATCAGCGCTCAGCTGTCAGCTAAACAACCCCGGCCAACCGTTGAGAGGAACTCCCTCACCCGATCGCACCCCATCCACCGCGAACAAGCCCAAGCTGATAGCTGATAGCTGACAGCTGAAAGCTAACACTCCGAACCCTCAACTCATCCCCAACCCTAGTCCGCCAACACCCACGTATCCTTACTCCCGCCGCCCTGCGAACTGTTCACCACCAGCGAGCCCTTGCGTAGCGCGACCCGCGTCAGCCCACCCGGCACAATCGTCACCTTCTCACCCGACAGAATGTACGGCCGCAGATCGATGTGCCTCGGCTCAATCGAGCCGCCCTCAATAAACGTAGGAGCCCGCGACAACATCAGCGTCGGCTGCGCGATGTAATTGCGAGGGTTTTCCAGGATGCGCTTTCGGAACTCGCCCCGCTCCTCCTTTGTCGAATGCGGGCCGATCAGCATCCCATACCCACCGCTCTCGCCCACCGCCTTCACCACCATCTTGTCGAGGTTCTCCAGCGTGTAGTCCCTCGACTCCTTCTCCGCCATCAGGTACGTCTCGACGTTGTTGATGATCGGGTCCTGGCCCAGATAGTATTTGATGATCCGCGGCACATACGCATACACGGCCTTGTCATCGCTGACCCCCGTGCCGATCGCATTGGCCAGCGTCACATTGCCCGCGCGGAATGCATTGAACAAACCGGCCACACCCAGAATCGAGTCCTGCCGGAACGCCAGCGGATCCACGAAATCGTCGTCGATGCGCCGGTAGATCACATCCACGCGCCGCAACCCGGCCGTCGTCCGCATGTACACCGTGTTGTCGTGCACCAGCAGGTCGCGCCCTTCCACCAGTTCGATGCCCATCTGGCGCGCCAGGTACGAGTGTTCGAAGTACGCCGAGTTGAACACGCCCGGCGTCAGCAGCACAATAGTCGGATCCGTTCGCCCCTCCGGCGCCAGCGATCGCAGCGTATCCAGCAGCGCGTGGCTGTAGTGGTCGATCGGCCGCACGCGGCACTCCTGCAACTGGCCCGGAAACACGCGCTTCATCACCTGCCGCGACGTCAGCATGTAACTCACCCCGCTCGGCACGCGGAGGTTGTCTTCCAGCACCGCGAACTCGCCCGATGGCAGCCGGATCAGGTCCGTCCCCATCACCGTGACGTAGTTGTTGCGCGGCACATTCACTCCGCGCATCTCGCGACGGAAGTGCGGGCAACTGTAGATCAGTTCGCGCGGCACCACCTTGTCATCCAGAATCTTTTGATCGTGGTAGATGTCGTGCAGGAACAGGTTCAGCGCCGTGATGCGCTGCGTCAGTCCCTGCTCGATCGTCGACCACTCCTTCGCGGTGATGATCCGCGGCAGCAGGTCGTGCGGAAAAATCCGCTCCGTCCCTTCCGTGCGGCCATACACCGTGAACGTGATGCCCTGGTGCAGGAAACTCAAGTCGGCCGCCTGCTTGCGCCGGCGGAGTTCCTCGCTCGGCATCTCGAGAATCTTGTCCAGCAGGAGACGGTAGTGCTGGCGCACCTCCCCGTCGTTCGTGAACATCTCGTCATAGCTCGAGTTCAGAAGGTAGTTGTGAAACGGGGCTGGGAGAACGCTTTCCACCATGTCGTGATAACCCTTACTTCCGCCACAGAGGGTGCGTTCGACAGGGAACGGATAAGCGGGATTGTAGCACGCCGGACAGCCTTCTATTCTGGTAGGAGATGAAGAACGTTCTAGCCATCCTACTGGCTGGTGGTGCTGGTGAGCGTTTGTACCCTCTCACCCGCGACCAGGCCAAGCCGGCTGTACCCTTCGGCGGCATCTACCGGATCATAGACTTCACGCTCTCCAACTGTGTGAACTCCGGACTTCGCCGCATCTTCTGTCTCACGCAATACAAATCCCTCGAGCTCACACGCCATCTTCGCGAAGGCTGGGACCTCTTTTCCGGTGAAATGGGCGAATTCATAGAAGTCATCCCGCCCATGCGCCGCGTCCATTCCGACTGGTATCTGGGTACGGCCGACGCCGTCTATCAGAACCTCGAGAGCATCCTGATCGAACGGCCTTCCCAGGTCATCGTGCTCTCTGCCGACCAGATCTACAAAATGGATTACCGCGAAATGCTCAGCTGGCATCAGCGTCATAACGCCGAAGTCACCATCGCGACACTCCAGGTACCCATCCCCGACGCTACCCGCTTCGGCATCACCGATATCGACCCCGTCACCTACCGGATCCACGATTTCGAGGAAAAACCACAGCACGGCCACCCCGTACTGTCTCCCTTTGGCGAGAACATGGTCAGCGCCTCCATGGGCATCTACATCTTCAACACCGATGTCCTGCTCGAAGCCCTGCGGGAGGATGCTGCCGATGAGGACTCGGCCCACGACTTCGGCCACAACGTCCTGCCCAACCTGTTGCAGCGCCGCCGCGTCATCGCCTACGACTTCCGCGATCTCAACAACAAGCGCGTCCGCTATTGGCGCGACGTGGGCACCATCGACTCTTACTACGAATCGAACCTGGACCTCGTCAGCGTCCTTCCGGAATTAAACCTCTACGACACCGAATGGCCCATCCGCACGCGCATGCAACAGGCCCCTCCAGCCAAGTTCGTGTTTGCCCAGGAAGGCCGCCGGATGGGGGTCGCGACGGACTCCTTCGTCTCCCCGGGCGTCATCGTCAGCGGAGGCCGCGTGCACCGCAGCATCCTCTCCCCCGGTGTCCGCGTGAACAGCTACGCCGACGTCGATCACTCCATCCTGCTCCCCGGGGCCACCATCGGACGCTACTGCCGCGTCCGCAAAGCCATCGTGGATAGCGGAGTTCATCTGCCCGAAGGCACGTCGGTAGGCGAGGATCCGGAGCGCGATCGTGCCGCCGGCTATCACGTCACCGACGGGGGAGTCACTGTCGTCTTCGACAACCACGACTAGCACTGCCCGAACCGCGCCGCCGGCCCAGCCCGTCCATCCAACCAGCGGGTCAGGCGGCGCGGACTTCTCCACCCCAATTCAAAACGGACCGGCTTCCATCCACCAACCATCCGCTACCCGCCGGAAAACCTCAGAGGTCCGTCAAACAAAGGAAAACCCCAACAAATGGGACGGCGGACCCCCAGGTCCGCGCGGGGTCCCCAGACCCCGCCCGCCTATGCCCATCCAGGCATACCTCCACACACCAACACCAACCATCCGGAGCGAGGGAACAAGGATAAGCGAGGCAATCAGGCCCTACAGCCGCGCCGCCGACCGCGCCCGCGCAATCTGGCCAAACCGGTCATTCCTGTCGCCCACATACTGCAGGAACAGATCGTAGTCGCGCTGCGCTTCCGCCGGCTTCTTCGCCGCCAGGGAAACCTCCGCCCTCGTATAGAACAGGTTCGGATAGATCAGGAAGTCGTAGAGCAGTTGCTGCTCGGGCGTCAGCACCGGCCAGCGGACACTCACCAGCGAAGCCGCCTGGCCCGCCTGCCCGCTCTGCGTCAGGCACAGCGCCAGCAGCTCCCGGTAAGGCGTCAATGTCCCGCCCGGTTGCTTCGCCATCAGGCTCTGCCAGGCCTCGGCGGCCGGCTTCCACTGGCCGCGCGCCGTCAGGCCAAGCGCCCGGGCTTCCGTTCTGAGGCCCTCATCGGAAAGCTGCACCAGCTTCGATTCCGGCTCCACAGCCAGCGTCGCTACCGCGGCATACACCCGCTGCGCGGGCGTGGTTGCTGTCGCACGCGCCATACGGGCCGCCGCTTCCGCGCCTTCCGCATCTCCGTCCGCCAGGGCGTGCAGCGCCAGGACCGAAGCGGCAAACGGAGCCACCGGATGGCCCTTCTGCGTCGCGAACGCCTTCATCCGGTTTTTCGCCTGCACGGTCTGCCCGAACAGATACTCCCACCGCGCCTTGCTCAACTCCAGCCACGCGTCGTTCAGCTTCTCCCGGTCCTCGAAGAATCTCTCCAGCGTGGCCTTCGCCGACTGCTTGTCGCCGTTCAGCCAGTGCGCCAGCGCCGCCTTCTCCAGCGCCGCGCCATTGTTGTACTTCTTGTCCTTCTCGTAGGAGACCTGGAACGCCTTGGCAGCCTCGGCAAACTGCCCGCTCATCAGCGCAATCTCCCCCAGGGAATCCTGAGGATTGGCTGTCACCGTATCCAGCCGGCCATACTGCTCAACTGCCGCTTTTGCTTCTTTGAACTTGCCCAGATAAGCGAGATTGTAGGCGTAGTTGTTCCACAACTCCGCCCGCAGAGGAGCCGCCTGCACCGCCCGGTGGCCTGCCCACTCCGCCTTCTCGAACTGCCGGATCGCCACATACACTTGCGACAACTGGAGCAGCGAAGCCTGGTCGCTGGGAACAACCCGCGTGATCCGCTCCAGCGCATCGGCCCGCTCGGCCAGGTTCCGCGTCAGGACCGATTGAGCCAGGTCCAACCGGGCCCGGCTCAGGCTGCTGATGCCTTTTCCCGCGACACGGCTCTCCGAGATGGTCTTCAGCACCACCCCTGCATCGCCTTCCTTGCCCAGTCGGTCCACCAGGTTCTCCCAGCACCAGCCGCACGAAGGATCCGCGGCCACCGCGGACTCATAGCCCGCCAGCGCCTCCCGAGCCGAAGTCGCGTTCATCGCCGCCGAAATCCGGCGCGCCGCTTCGTCATTGTGAAGATCCGGCGCCGCAAGTTTGGCGCCAGCGGCCATCCGGGTGGCGACTACCCCTGTGACGCCCGAGATCAGATCCACCCATCGCCCCTGCCCCACCGGGAGGTCCTTCTGGATGACGACCTCACGGCTCCGCGCATCTTCCACGAACGCACGCACCACGGGCCCGCCGGCGGAACGGGTGAAATAACCGTAGACCAGGTAGGTGGCGCCCAGCGCGACTGCATCGTTCGCATTGCTGGCGGTGATCCCTACCACGTCGGGCACTGGCGCCAGTTGCCGGCCCGCCGCCAGCGGGATCAATCGCTCAGGCCAATCGAGCGCTGCATCGCCCGTCTGGTTTTCAAAGGGGAGAAAGGCCACCCGCAGCCCGCGTTGCTCCTGTGCAACAGGGGGCCTGTGCCGTTTCCAGATAAACAGTCCGGCGCCGCCGCCGAGACCAATCACTACCACCGCCCACAGGACGAGTCGCCTAAAGGACACGCGGCTCCAGTTTCATCAGCTCCTCGAACTCCGGCAGGCTTCGGATCGTCTCGAACTCGGCATCCTGCATGTACTTCTTCCGCTCTTTGAAGCCCTCTTCCAGCGACTTCCGGATGTAAAGCAGCGCCAGTTCCGTCCGCCCGTTCTTGGCATACGTCTTTGCCAGGTAGTAGTGGAACTTTGCGCGCTCCGTCACGGAACGCTCCTGCAGCAGCACGCCATGCGAGCCGCGGCTCTCGAAGACTTCCGGGTCGATCGACAGAGCCTTCTCATAGGCCTCCGTCGCTCTCTTGTAATCCTTGCGCGCGAAGTAGGCAGTGCCCAGGTTCGAGTACATCGAAGCGGACTCCGGCGAAATCTTCAGCGCCCGCTGGTACGTCGAAACCGCCCGGCGATAATTCTTCTTCGCGTAGTGAATCGTCCCGAGATTGTTGATTGCCTCGGCATACTTCGAGTTGATCTTGAGCGCCCGCTCATAGTACTTTCGCGCCGTATCCAGATCCGACATCTGGTGATAGGCAATCCCTACTTTGTTGTAAATAATCGACGTCGGGGGCTTTGTCTCCAGGTACGTCTCCACGGCTTCCCGAAACATCTTTCTCGCCATGAAGATGTCAGCCCGCGCCTCTGGCGTCAGTGGCGTTGCGGATTGTGGGGGGACCACCGGTTTGGCGTCGCGCACGTCCGCGCGGATATCCTGGGCCGATGCGGCGGTCGGCAGCGTCAAAGCGATGAATACAAAGGAACCGATCAGGCGATTGGACCACATACGGCCCTCCTCGATTCAATGGTCTACTTAAATATAGCCCGAAACCAGCCGCCTATACCCTTCTTTTCAGGCTTGGGTTGCTGTTGAGCAGGTTTTGCATCTGCAACAGAGTCTTCGGCTTTGGGCCGCGAGGCCCGGGAGGAGGGGCGAGCACCCGACGAAGCAGGCGACTGGGCGCCCGCGGCCGGTTCCGGCGTGTCCCAACTGGCCACCTGCGTCCGGCCTCCGCCACCATGCAGGTGGCACAAATCCACCGGCTGCGTGCCGGCAATGAACACTTCCGGACGCGGATTCGGGCACGAAACCGTAGCCAACTGGCCGCTCAACGGGTCGATGTCCACGGTGGCGATGCCATCGGGCGCCTCAAAGTCCTGCACCCCGCGGTACTCCCGGTAACGATGAGCCCGTTTCATGAACTCCGTCCAGATCGGTAGCGCCGCCTGCGCGCCTTCCAGCGGAAGTTCCTGGTTGTCGTCGAAACCAACCCAAACAATACAAAGCAGTTTGGAGGTGAAGCCAGCGAACCACGCGTCGTGGGATGTGCCGGTCTTGCCGGCCGCCGGCAGCCCGAAACCACGCGCCCGCGCAGCCGCTCCGGTGCCGCTTCGCAGCACCTCTTCCATCAGGTTCACCACCATATACGCCACCCTCGGGTCCAGCACTCCGCGCTTTACCGGCCTGTATTCATGAATCAGGCCGCCCGACGAGCTGCGCACTTCCTTGATCAGGTTCTGCTTGGTGTAAACTCCGCCATTGGAAAAGATCGTGTACGCCCCCGCCATGTCCAGCGGAGTCACATCGTAAGACCCCAGCGCTACGGCCGGCGTAGCCCTCACCCCTTCCAGCCCCGCTCTCCGCGCCAGATTCGCGACATTCCCATACCCGGCCATCTCGGCAAACTTCACCGTCGGAATGTTCATCGACTTCGAGAGCGCCTGGCGCATGTTCACCAGGCCATAGAAAGCGCCGTGGTAGTTCCCGGGCTCATACTCCTGCCCGTCGAACGAGAAGGTCGTCGGCTCATCCACCACCTGGGTGACCGGGGTGACATTCGCGTTCTGCCCTTCCAGCGTCGTGCTCAGCACGCTCGCATAAACGAACGGTTTGAATACCGAGCCCGGCTGCCGCTTCGACAACACCCGGTTCAACTGGCTGGCCCCGTAGTTCCGTCCCCCGATCAACGCCTTGATCTCGGCGGTGTGCGGATCCAGCACCAGCATTGCCACCTGCGCCTGCGGGTATTTCTTCTTCCGCTTCGACAGCAGGTTGTCCACTTCGGCCATCCCGAGGTTCACAGACTCCACCGCATCCCGCTGCAGCTTCATGTCCAGCGTCGTATAGATCCGGTAAGAACTCGTCTGGAAATCGATATCCGAGAAGTTCTCCTGCAGGTCGTCGTTCACCAGGTCCACAAAATAGGGCGCGTCGGTCGACTCCGCCCCACCCTCCACCACTTTGACGGGTGCTTTCGTGGCCTCGATGAACTGCAGGTCGGTAATGAACCCGTTCTCCCGCATCAGCTTAAGAACGATGTTCCGACGCTGCATCGCCCGGTCCGGATGCCGGTAGGGATTGAAGTAGTTCGGACGCTGGATCAGTCCGGCGAGCAGCGCCGCCTCTTCCAGCCGCAGTTCCCGAATGTCCTTGGAAAAATAGACCTGGGCCGCTTCCCCAAATCCGTGCACCGCGAAACTGCGGTGCTGCCCCAGGTCCACCTGGTTCGAATAGAACTCGAAGATCTGTTCCTTGGTCAGCTTCTGTTCGATCTGCAGAGTAATCAGGATCTCCGCCGCCTTGCGCGACGCCGTCTTGTCCTGCGTCAGCCACAAGTTGCGCGCCGTCTGCATGCTGATGGTCGACGCGCCGTACCGCCGGTTCTGCGTGACATCCACCCAGGCCGTCCGCAGGATGCGCAGCGGATCGAATCCGGAATGCTCGAAGAACCTCTTGTCCTCGATCGAGATGACAGCCTCAACCAGGATCTTCGGAATGTCGTCATACCGCACCAACCGCCGCTTCTCGCGCTTGCGGTCGAACAGGTTCGTGATCAGTTCCGGATCCAGGAAGTAGCGCTGCCGGTCTGTATTGTCGCGGTTGGAAATGATCCGCGTCACCACGCCGCCGCTCAGGAAAATCACGCCCGGCTCGCTGTTCACATAGGCATCGACGCCGGGGAAGATCTCCACTCCATCCTGCCGCACGTGATACCAGCCCAGCCGGTTGCTGCGCGATTCCGTGTAACCCCTTCGTTTCAGGGCGGCTACCAGCTCGTCGGCCGACAGGGCATCGCCCACTGCCACCGGTTCCGGCGTGGCAAACAGCTGGGCGGTCTCCGTGAACGGACCTTCCTTCAGCTTCTGGTCGATCAACCGCGAGTATTGGACCCAGTAGTAGCTGAACACCCCAATGAATACGATCAGCCCGAATGCGCTGAGCGCCAGCAGGGTCTTTCCAACGGGGTGGAGAAAGAAGCGGACGAGGAGGGCTTTACGGGGGACCTGTATTCGCACGGAAAGTGGATCTCGCCCCTATTGTCGCACGCCCTAATTACTTACGGCGGCTGTCAAGCTCTTCCAGTTCCTGCCAGATATTGCCGTGGGCCTTCCACTCCGGAGGCCGCTTTCCAGAGGTGTGAACCTCCGGCTCCTCCAGCGTCCCATGGCCATACGGACAGATCGATTCGGTCCTGGGTGGATTGAACAGGGTGGCTTTGCTCCAGCTGCCCGACTCCACCGGCATCCGCAGCCGACGCAGACAAGTACGGCAGCGCCGCTTTTGATCCCAGACAATAAGGTACACAAAGCTGGCGGCAAGGAGCCAGAACAGGAACATCACGCTGGTCCAACGCAGATCCTGGGGGAACGCCTTGACCTGTTGGCGCATGAAAGTCTCAGGCGGCGGCATGATCGCTGAGACACCACGCCACAGCAAGTCCAGAACAGCGGCCCCGGCTACCAGCTTTGCGACGAAGTAAGTCCAGTACTTCATGCGCCTCCTGTCTACTCGGGTTAGACGCTGTCAGGTAGGCCGTAGTTCCGAAATCAATTGCAAATTCAGGAGTGCAACAGGTTCCTGGCGACAAAGAACGCATTCGCCGGCCGTTCCGCCAGCCGCCGCATGAAATACGGGTACCAGGAATCGCCATACGGCACATACAGCCGCAGCCGGAAACCCTGTTTGACCAGCATCTGCTGGAGGTCCCGCCGCACCCCGTACAGCATTTGGAACTCGAACTCGTGCGGCTTCCGGCCCGACCGCGCCGCGTGCGCCAGAATCCCGTCAATCATCCTGGGATCATGCGTGGCCATCGCCGGATAGGCGCCCTCGTCCAGCAGCATCACCGCCAGTTGCAGATACCGCGCGTCCACGTCCGATTTCTTCGGATACGCGATCCCAGGCGGCTCCTTGTAAGCGCCTTTGCACAGCCGGATCGGCACCCCTACGGCGCACATCCGCCGGACATCTTCCTCCGTCCGGAAGAGATAAGCCTGCAACACGCTGCGCATGCACCCATACTCGCGCTGGAAATGCTGCACCAGGTTGAGCGTCCGGTCGACATACTCGCTGGACTCCATGTCCACTTCCACCCGGCTCCCCATGGCCTGCGCCTTGGCTACCAGACTGTCCACATTCCGGCGGCACACATCGTCCCCGAGATCCAACCCTAACTGGGTCAATTTAATGGAGATCGTAGCGGGCAGCCCGGATGCCGCAATCGCGTTCAGGGCCTCGTCGCAAAAGCGCCGCGATGTCTCCGCTTCCTCCGCCGTCGTCACATTCTCACCCAGGTGATCCAGGGTCGACATCGTTCCGGACTTCTGCAGCTCCTTCACGACCCGCATCACGTCTTCCAGCGTCTCCCCGGCAACAAACCGGCTGGTGAGCTTCTGCGCCTGGCTCGACGTCTCGAACCAGTGGCGCAGTTTCTGATGGCGGGAGAGGAAGAGAAATGTCTGCCTTAGCATACCTGGAGGTCTCAATTCCAAGGTACACGAGAACAGCACCCACCGCCTCGGGGTGGTGCTTATTTAATCCAGGAACCACCGCAAATCACACCCGGCTGGAACCGCCTGCTGGCCAAAACACAGAACCCACCTCTCCGTTTCTCGTATCTTAAAGGTGAGATGTTGCGTTTCCTTGGTCTGCTGCTCGCGATCCTGTTCGTGGTGCCGCTCATTCGCTCGGTCCTCGGACTCCTGGCGCGCGCCTTCACCACGTTCGCCTTCAAAAACACGAGCCAACCCGCCGGAGCCAACCCCCAACCGCCCCGCGTGCCGTCCGGTGGAGTCCTGCGCAAGGATCCAGTCTGCGGGACCTATGTCAGCGAGGGCCTCGCCATCAAACGAGTCTCTTCCGGCGAAACGTTCTTCTACTGCTCGGAAGAGTGCAAGAAGAAACACCTGGCCGCCAAAGCCTGATCACTGGCACGGCTCCAGGTTCCCCAGATTCGGCAGCGATGCCCAGCGGTACGGCCCGTTCGCCCGGCACTCGATCTTCCTCCCGTTCAGCCGGATCAGCTTCGCCGCCGGAGCCGTAATCCGCACCGCTCCCTCCAGAGTCCCGTCCATAAACAAATCCACCGTCGCTCCGTCGGCCGACCAGTCCACCTGAATGGGCGTCATCTGCGACCGTTTTAGCAGCTCCGTCTCCGCAATCCCGGACAGAAACAACTGCACGGGCTTCCCGAACACCTCATGCAATACGGAGAACCGCCCCGGCTCGACATGGATCCGGTCGTTCATCCCGGCCCCGTTCACCACGAACTCGTTCGGAGCCGGGCTCGAGAACTTCAGGACAAAGCCGCCCTGAGTCATCGGCTCATACAGCACCGAGAACCGCGTCGATGCGGCCTGCCTTCGCGACATCAGGAACGGTACCGGCACCTGCAGGTCGGGCCCCAACCCGGTTCCGGCGATCACGATGCTCTCTGGAGACCCGATCATATGAACGACCGTGCCAAGCTGCTCCTGCCGGATGATCTCCCGCCAATCCGAATCGCCACGATCGGTGGCAGCATGGCTCAGATGCTGATATCCGTTCGCCCGCGATAGTCGAATCGCTAGATCCCACCGCAAATCGCCGAAAATCTGCCCGTAATTGTGGTACGTCCAGTCAAACTGGTGCGTCTTTCCGTCCGTTGCCTTTACATCGAACAGATCCAGCGTGTACCACGGCGTATGCACCAGCGTCCGTTCCATCTCTACGCCCGGGTATGCCGCACCCGCCGACACCCGGATCGCCGTCGCCGACGGCAGGGCCACCCACTCCAACAGCTTGCCGGTCGCCGCCGCCTGCGGCTTCTCATCCACCGACACCGTGTTGTGCGCGATCGTCATCTTGTCCCAGGTCGCGTGCGTGGGCGCCGCATACGCCTGCGCCCCCGGATCGGCCGCCTGCTGCGCGCCATTCCAGTAGCTGTTGATCGTCAGCTTGTCGAAATGCCCGTGCCCGCCGCCATGCGGCCCAAACTTGACGGCTACGACATGATCGTTTTCGCGCACCCGCAAGGTCGCCAGCCCCGCATCGGGCATCAGATCGCTCACCGGTGCCAAAGGAGCTACGTCCGGCAGCACCGGAGCCCCCCAGAGCACCGTCTCCAGATCCGCGCCCGCCTGCTTCGCCAGCGGCACATACCGGCTCTCGCCGAACATCCGGTAGCCGATGCTGTAATGCTTCGCATAACCCGCCAGTTTCACCAGCCCGGAATCGTTGAAATTCGGCAGCGTGCCATCCGGAAACACGGCCCGCAGCGGAGCATCCAACATCTTCCGGAACGCGGCCGCTTCCGGCAACTCGAGCCCGGCTCGCTTCGCCATCTCAATGGTGAGCATCAGCGGCTCCACCGAGAAGAAGTGGTAGCCCCACGAGCCCTCAAACCACGGCCCGTCCGGAGTAATGCTCTCCCGCATCTGGAACTTGAAGCCACCCGGTCCATCCAGCGCCGCCCGCACCAGTTCCTGATCCCCTACCGTCAACCCGATCGCGAGCAGCGCGCAGTTATGCCAGCTCTGCCAGTTGCTCTTGCCCCGGTTGTTTCCGGTCAGGATCAGCGCCGCATTCTTCAAAACGGAACGTTCGAACCCAATTCGCTCCTCACCCGTCATCGTGTCGCGCACCAGGTCGTAACCGAACACTAGCGGCACCAGCCAGCTCGCCTCGGACAGTGTCTGCGACATCACCCGCGCGCCCGATTGTGTATTCAATTTGTTGTTGTTGTCGTGAATCGGCAACGTCGGGTACAAGGCCGTGTACGCGTTCACGATCCGCCGCGCCTTCGCCGCAAACTCCGCCCGCCCCGTGAGCAGATACGCCAGCCCCAGATCCCGCACGGCGGCCGCGTTGTCCCCATTCCGCTGCATGTAGACCACGTTGTCCACTGGCCAGCCGTGGTAGTCCTTCCCGTCGGCCGGACACAGATTCTGCCCTCGGGTCTGCTTCAATCGCGTGCCATGCACTGGGCAGACATAAGCATGCGACCACCCGGCGCCCTCCGGAGGTAGAGCCCACTCCTGCAACCCGAAATTCTCGACATGCGCCGCCGGCCAGTTCTCGGCCCGTCGGATCAGCCGCTGCACAACCGCCTGCGCCGAAGCCTGCGCCTTAATCCGCGCCACGTCTTCCCGGTTCAACAGCAGCCGCGGCTCGGCCGCCGCCGGCAGCATCAATAGAAACAGCAGGATCCAGGCCACGGGACTATCTTAATCCGCTCCGGCCAGCAGGCTACCCCTGACAAGTCCTATATTGGTCCCCATGAGACTCGCGTTGATTGTGTTGGTCGCCGCCTCAGCGTGGGCGCAATCGAGGTACGACATGCTGCTCAAAGGGGGTCGTGTCATCGACCCGAAAAACAACATCAACGCCCTCATGGACGTCGCCGTCAAGGATGGCCGGATCGCCGCCGTCGCACCCAATCTCCCCGCCTCCGATGCCGCCAAAGTCCTCGATGTCTCGGGCCTGATTGTCACGCCCGGCCTGGTGGATATCCACGCCCACGTCTTCACCACCACCGGCATCGCCGACGCCTGGGCCGGAGACAACAGCGTCCGCCCCGACGACTTCAGCTTCCGCACCGGCGTCACGGCCATGGCCGACGCGGGCAGTTCCGGCTGGCGCAATTTCGAGTTCTTCAAGCTCACCGTCATCGACCGCGCCAAAACCAAGGTCTTCGCCTTCATCAATATCGCCGGACTGGGCATGATGACGAACATCGTCGAACAGCACCCTGAGGACATGAAACCAGAGGAACTGGCCAAGCTCGCGAAGAAGTTCCCCGATGTGGTCGTCGGCGTCAAGACCGCCCACTTCGAATCGCCCGCCTGGACCGCCGTCGACAAGGCGCTGGAAGCCGGCCGCCTCATGAACAAACCGATCATGGTCGACTTCGGCTACTTCAAGCCCGAACGCCCCTACTGGCAGCTCGTGACCCAGAAACTGCGGCCCGGTGACATCTCCACGCACGCCTTCCGGGCCACCGTCCCCTGGATCGACGCCAATGGCAAGATTTACGACTACTTCAAACAGGCCCGGGCCCGCGGAGTGATCTTCGACACCGGCCACGGCGGCGGCAGCTTCGCCTGGCGCAATGCCGTTCCGGCCACCGCCCAGGGCTTTTACCCGGACTCCATCTCCACCGATCTCCACACCGACAGCATGAACGGAGCCATGATGGACATGCCCACCACCATGTCCAAGTTCCTGGCCATGGGCATGCCGCTGAATGAAGTGATCCTGCGGTCCACCTGGCGTCCGGCCCAGGTCATTCACCACGAAGAAGTCGGCCACCTGACCGTCGGCGCCGAAGCCAACATCGCGGCCTTCTCGCTCAACGAAGGTAAGTTCAATTTCATGGATTCCGACAAAGGAACGTTCCCCGGCAAGCAGCGGTTCCAGGCGGAACTCACGATCCGAGCCGGCAAGGTCGTCTGGGACTGGAACGCCCGCAGCGGGGTCGACTACCGCACCCTGGGCCCTGCCTACGGCGTCCGGGCCGGCGAGTCCATCGTCCCGCCGCCGCAGCATTAGCGACTCTGATTTTTCGTCACGGGCTCCAGCGCCGGTACGGTGATCGAGCCCGTCTTCCCACTCTTACGATCGGTGAGGAGAATCCTTACCTTCGCGTATTCCACTCCGCCGGGAATCGCCTGTTCAAAAGCGAAGCCATTCGCCTTCAATTGCGCCTGCGTTTCCGGCGTGAACTCCACGGTGAAGCTCTGTTTCCAATCCTTCGCCAGCGACCCGTCCTTGCGCAGCAACAGGCCGAGCACCTCAAATCGCCCCAGCGAGCGCCCGTTCTTCGGCTCAAGTTCCAAACCAGCCGCATCGGCCAACAATTGAGCCACCACACCGCCGGGTCTCGATTGCAGGCGCATCGAGATCCCGATCCCGGTGGCATCCAGGGGAGTGGCCGCCACGGCCTCCAACGACCGCTTTTCCGGCTCCCTATTGGAAGGGAACGCCCGATAACCGGCCCGGTATCTCAGTTCGACGCCCTTCCTCTGCGTTTTGACTTCGATCCGCCGGAACTGCCCATCCCACCTGCCATGATTGGGCTGGAAGTACAAACGGTAGACCAGTTGATCGTCGTCGAACGCCTGTTTCAGCCCCTGGGCCAGGTTGTTCGAGTTGTAGAACGCCACGCCGCCGGTCCGGGCTGCCATCTCCAGCAGCATGTCGATGTTGTCCCGAGGTTTGCCTCCGCTGCCACCCGGCCCGGGGATGCGGGCGCCGCGCGCAGTCCCCACACTCGCACTATAGCCGGGCAGCAGGCGCAACCCCGCAGCATCCACGGGATACACCGTGACATCCAGGCCGCTCAGCCGCTCGATCGCCCGCTCCCAATCCAAGGAATACTTCAACGCCAGGCTCATCGGAAAGCCGGAGGTCAGCCAGACGATGGATCTCCTCCGCGGCACTGACTGCATGTGCTCGCCAATCGCTTCCATCGCGCCCAGTGCCTGAAGCAGGCGAAGCCGCTCTTCTGCCTCGGTGGCTGCGGGTGCAAGTCCTTCCGGATCCGCGCCGGACGCCACGAACACGCCGCGAGTCCTTGCGTGCCCCGCCACTGCCTCGGCCGAGTCCGTCCAGTCCTGCAGAACATGGATCCCACGCTGATCGACCAGGTACAACCCGAAGATCGCCCCCTTCCAGGGCGAATTCTCTAATACTTTTCTTACAGCTTTCATCGCATCGTGAGTATCCTCAAAACGCGAGTTGTATCCGTCCACCAGTACGGCAATTACCGGCGGTCCATCCGAGGGCAGTCCGACTTTCCGGTTGGTCAGCCACCCCGAGACAGGTTGGACCTCCGGAACAGCGCCCGTGCGCCAGGAGAACGTCTCGACGGCCGTCAGGGCCTGTTTCTGCCCTTCATCCAAAAGGAGGAAATCGTCTTTCGTGAGGCCACTAACCGGCTTCTGCGTGCTCTTGTCCCTGGCAATGAGAGTCACTTCCACCACCCGGACATCGGTGCGAAAGTCCTGGGCGCGAATCATTCCGCCGACCGCGACTATAATCGACGCGAAGCTCAATCCTTTATATAGGCGTGCCACGGCACAGGACATGTCATGCCCATGCTACTCCAGCGGCCGCGCGCGCCGCGCATTTTGGGAAAAATGGAACTTAATTCGCTTCGGTAATCACGGCCGCCACCGGCCGCTCCCCCACCGGAATCATCGTGAACAGCGGAGCCGATTTCGCCCGCCCCGGCGCAATCGCCGCAATCCGGATCACCGCCACATCGCCCGAGGCCCGATTCAACACCAAGGCGTATTGCTGGTCCGGCGTCACCACAATCGAACCCGGCTCCATGCCGACGCCCGTCACTGCCACGACCTTCTGCGTCGCCACGTTGAACACCGTGATGGAGCCCGCCTCCGGGTTCGCCACAAACAGATAGTTCGCCACCGCCGGCGCATCCGGCTGCGACGAGATCGCCATGTTCCCCGGCCGGCGCCCGCTCAAAGACGTCTGCGCAATCTCCGTCCGGTACACATACGCGATCACCACGGCATCCCGGCCCGGACCGGTCAGGAAAAGCTGGCCGCCGTCCGGCGTCATGCACATGTGCTCAGGACTCAGCGCCAACGGCAGCTGCGTGACAATCGCCCGGCTCACCGGATCCACAAACGTCAACCGGTGGGCGGCGCTTTCCGCCACAATCAGGAGCTTGCCGTCGCTCCGGAACCGGACGCCCCCCAACCCGGGCTCCAACTGGACCGGCGGAGCAACCCGGCCGGCAGCCAGGTCCACCAGAACCATCGACCCGTCCTCCAGCGTCACCGCACCCAGTGCGTTCTGCCGGGCCAGATCAAACGCCACCGGAGGGGCAGGCAGCACGATGGGCTTCCCTGCCCGGAAAGATGCCAGGTCCAACGGCGTCAACTGCGCCGGATCTTTCATCAGGCACCACAGCTTGCCGCCCTGCGCGAGGGCCGCCAGCGGCACCCCGGGCAGCTTCAGGCTCCGGATCCGTTTCCTGGCTTTGGTGTCGATCTCTTCCAGTGTCTGGCTCTTGGGCGCCAGCGCGTAGATGAGCCCCTTGGCCGGATCGGGATGGCGGATCAGCGCTGAAGGCGGTGCGGGCAGCTCAATTCTCGACTTGACGGCGAAGGCCATCAGATCGACGGCTGCGACGGCAGGCGTCCCCGCTGTGGCCACAAAGGCGAAACCGCGATAGCCGGAACCGGGCTGGGTATTGCAGCCTGTGAAGAGGGCCGCGCCGCCAAGCACGCTGCCGCCCAGGATGGAGCGCCGGGAAATCACAGGAACGCGGTCGTCTTAATGCCGGAAATCTCAAAGGTGCGGCGGCAGCGCGGCTGTTTGCACTGCACCTTGTCGTCCAGCAGCACCATGTAACTCTGGGCTTTGGCGAACTTCGCCCGATCCCGCTCGTCGGCTCCGCCGGGCAGCCGGTCTTTCTTTGTCCGCACCAGCCACCGCAACGGATAGTCATCCATGACGCGGCAATGAGGGCAGTTCAGACGCGCCGGCTTGGTCGCCTGAGATTCGGAGTAGAATAACCGCTCGTCCACAACCCCTGATGATCGCACAAAATAGAAGATGTGACAGCCTCTGCCATTGTTCTGACCGCCGCTCTGCTTTCCTGGCGAACCGATATCGAAACCAAATCAGGCACGCAGCTCTTTGTTGCCGTGGTGGAACACGACGAAGCGGCGAACACCTATAGCCTCGACGCGTCGACGCCCAACCGGGCCCTGTTCGCCGAATACCTGAAACAGAGCGGCTTCCTGGATCAGTTCAGCCGCATGTACTCCGTCATGATTCATCACAAGGAGGACGGCCGGAATGCCTTCCTCGTCATGCTGAATGGAGCACGCCGTAAGGAGTGGGCCGGCAACGAGGAAGCGCTCATCGCCCACGAGTTCGGCCACGCGTGGGTGAAGGCGGAAGGCTATCCAACACCCATCTTCGTGAACAACCGCTGGGCCTGTGTCGCCATCCATGCCGGCGACATTACGCAGCACGTCCTCATCCGCGCCGAAATGGAGCGGCGCGGCATCGATCATAAAACGTTCTGGCTGAAATCGCTGGAAGACGCGTCGAATCAACTGGAAACGGGTCCGGCTCCGCCGGAAAGCGATCGCTGCCGCCGGGTCCAGCAGGTGGCCCAGCTGGTCGACCTCACACTCGGCCTGAAGCCGGGCGAGTGGGCCGGCCAGGAGAAGTACGAGCAGCGCGTGCACAAGGCGATGCCCGAGGTGGAAGGCACCACGCGCGAGGTCGTCGAGTACATGCGCAAACACAACATGGTCAACCGGGATGAACACCGGGAAGCCCTTAAGTTTGTATTCGAAAAACTCAAAGATCTCGCTTACGCGCGAACGACCGACTACCGGGTCTATGCTACGCTCAAGAGGTACCCGCACGTCACGTGATGTGGTGCGCCCAACAGGGCGCCAGTAAAACAATCCACGACATGAACATCCGCTCGCTTTTCAGCCTTTTCTCTTCGGACCTTGCTATTGACCTGGGGACGGCCAACACTCTGGTTTTTGCCCGGGGCAAGGGGATTGTCGTCAACGAACCTTCGATCGTCGCCATCAACAAAACCAACGGCGAGGTCGAAGCGGTAGGTAAAGAAGCCAAGGACATGCTGGGCCGCACGCCCGGTAACATCGTGGCCATCCGCCCCATGAAGGACGGCGTTATCGCCGATTTCAAGGTCACAGAGCGGATGCTGAATTACTTTATTCAGAAAGCCCACGGCCGCAAGATGCTCGTCCACCCGCGCATCGTCATCGGCGTCCCCAGCGAAATCACACAGGTGGAAAAGCGGGCGGTCATCGACTCCGCTTACCGCGCCAAGGCCAGTGAAGTGCACCTGGTGGAACAGGCGATGGTCGCTGCGATCGGCGCCGGCCTGCCCATCACGGAGCCCTCCGGCAACATGGTGGTCGATATCGGCGGCGGCACCACCGATGTGGCCGTCATTTCTCTCTCGGGCATCGTCTATGCGCGTTCCGTGCGCGTGGCCGGCAACGAGATGGACGACGCCATCATGCAGTACTTGAAAAAGAAGTACAACCTGCTCGTCGGCGAACGCACGGCGGAATCCGTGAAAGTTCAGGTCGGCAGCGCCTTCCCGCTCGACAAGCCGCTCACCATGGAGATCAAAGGGCGCAACCTGATCGAAGGCGTTCCGCGTACCATCCTCATTAATGATGAGGAGATCCGCGAAGCTCTCGGCGAATGCGTGGCCACCATCATGAATGCCATCCGCGTCGCCCTGGAACGCACGCCGCCCGAACTCAGCGCCGATATCAGCGACCGCGGCATCGTCCTCACCGGCGGCGGCGCCATGCTGAAGAATCTTGACCGCCGCATCCGCGAAGAGACGGGACTGCCGGTCTCCATTGCGGAAGACCCGCTGGCCAGCGTCGTGCTCGGCACAGGACGTATGCTGACCGATTTCAAACTCCTGCGCCGGATCGCGATCGAGTAGTTCCCGCCCCGGGCGCTCGCTCTGACTTAGGCTATGGAAACGTTCCTCAGCCGCTACCGCAACCTGAGCGTGCTACTGGCGCTCATCGTCGGGCAGTTGTTGTTGCTCGCTTACCAGGTGAAAGCGCGCGAAGACGTGCGCCTCATCCGGTTGTGGGCGGTCACGGCGGTTACCCCGCTTGCCCGCGGCATCGAATGGGTACGCGGCGGAACGGGCGGGTTCTTCTCCGGCTACATCTTCCTGCGCGACGTCCAATCCGAGAACATGCGCCTGCGCCAGGAACTGGGCCAGATGAAACTACGAAACCAGTTCCTGACGGCCGAACTCTCCACGGCCGATCGGGCCAAGGCGCTGCTCGAATTCCGCAGCCGCATTCCTTCCAAGACGCTGCCGGCCCGCGTGATCGGCACCGGCACGGGGGCCAACTCGCGGGTCGTGTTTGTCGATCGCGGCTCCAATGACGGCGTCAAACGAGGCATGGCCGCCATTACCCCGGAGGGCATCGTCGGCAAAGTAGTCGCAGCTTATCCCATGGCATCCCTGGTACAGCTGATCACGGAACAGGGTTCGGTCGCAGGCGTCATCTCTCAGAAGAACCACGTGCGCGGTACGTTGAAGGGCCAGGGCACCCCGAACTGCATCGTGGATTACGTCCAGAACGAGGACAAGCTCGAGCCGGGTGAATGGTTCTACACCTCGGGAGCGGACCGCATCTATCCGCGCGGCCTGCCCGTGGGCCAGGTCAAAATGGTGCGCGAAGGCCGGGGCGGTAAGGAAGTTGTGGTCGCGCCCAGCGCCGTCACCGGGTCTGTCGAGGAGATGCTCATCGTGATCGACGGCGTGCAGGGGCTCATCCCGGAACCCGAGACACCCGCATCGCCCCAGATCAGCATTCTGCCTCCGCCACCGCCCATTGCGGGCGAAGAGCAGCGGGTTGCCCCCAGTGCCGCCGGCGAAGCCGCAGGCGCCAATCAGACCGATGCCGACAAGCTGCGGGAGAAGTACCGCCGCATCGGCGAAAGCCAGGGCGTGGAGATCGGCTCTCCCGGCCCGCTGGCCGACTTCAACCGGAATCCTCCGCCGCCGTCCGCACAACAACCCGCACCAAACAGTACAGCTCAACCGGGCGCCCAGACCCCGGTTGCGCCCAGGACGCCCCAGGGCACTCAGCCCCCCTCCGCTCCTAAGCCCCAGGAGCCCCGCAAGCAATGACCGAATACGATGACCGGATCCTCCAGGCGGGCCCCCGCAAGGCCAAAATCTCGCATTTTCGTCCCGCCGCCTACATCATCATTCCGCTCATCGCGATCCTGTTTCAGGTGTACGTCCCGCGTTTCGTCGACTTCTTGTCTTATCTGGAACTGCCGCTGCTGGTGGTGGTTTACTTCTCGCTGATGCGGCGCCAGCCTGTCGCCGGCGCTGTGATCGGCACGGTCATCGGCCTGGTGCAGGACTCCCTGTCGCAGCATCCGCTGGGCATGTTCGGCATCGCCAAGACCCTGGTGGGCTACTTTTCCGCCTCCATCAGCATGCGCTTCGATGTCGAGAACAATGCGCTGCGCTTCATCCTCAGCTTCTTCTTCTTCCTGTTCCACCAGGTTGCCTTCTGGGTGTTCGCCCGCGGACTGCTGGGCCAGAACATCGAGCTCCAGATCCCGCAGAGCATCATCTTCGCGTTCCTCAATGCCGTGGTCGCCGTTCCACTCTTCCTGATAATGGATAAACTGAGAGTTGAGGAACAGTAAGGAACTCACGTGAAACTGATTCCGCAGGAACGGCAGCCCGACGCATCGGTCACCCGCCCACTGATCCGCGACGACACGAAATTTGCCGCCGGCAAGATCGCTGTATTCCAGTACTTTGCCGTCTGCGTGTTCGTCTTCCTCGCCCTCGGTTACTGGGATCTGCAGGTTCGCAACGAGGAGTTCTACCTCGAGAAGGCCTACCAGAACCAGATCAAGAGCCTGCCCATCCCGGCTCCGCGCGGCAAAATCATCGATCGCGATGGCCGCGTCATCGTCGACAACCACTCCTCTTACCGCGTCATCCTGTCGCGCGACAACCTGCGGGAAGAGCATGTGGCGCCCATCGCGGCCGGCCTGAATCTGGATCCGGCCGACCTCTCCTCCAAGATCCGCCGCTACCGCCGCCAGCCCACTTACCTGACCATCTCCTTGAAGGAAGAGCTTTCCGCCGACGAGCTGACCTTCGTCGAGGCCCACAAGGGCGCGGACTCTTTCCCCGAGATGGAACTGATCAAATCCCAGTTCCGCGTCTATCCCAAGGACGGGGTCGCCGCCCACCTGCTGGGGTATGTCGGTGAAATCAATGAGCCGGAGCTGAACTCCCAGGAATGGGCCAATCACAACCCCGGGGATATCATCGGCAAGTCCGGCATCGAGCGCTATTACAATGAGCAGCTTACCGGCGTCGACGGCCAGCGCCAGGTGCGCGTCGACAACCGCCAGAACACCAGGGAGGTTCTGGGGATTACGGAAGCCCAGCCGGGCAAGGACCTGAAGCTGACCATCGATCTCGACCTCCAGGTGGTGGCCGAACTCGCCATGCAGAACAAGCGCGGCGCGGTGGTGGCGCTCGACCCGCGCACCGGCGAAGTCCTGGCCTTTGTCTCCACGCCGGCGCCCGACCCGAATCACTTCGTCGGCCACATTGATGCGAAGGAGTGGTCCGCGCTGGCGACCGATCCCTACAAGCCGCTGTTTAACCGCGCGCTGGCGGCCCAGCAGGCGCCGGGTTCGACCTTCAAACCCATCATGGCGCTGGCGGCCCTGGAGTCCGGCATCATCGACGAGAACTTTACCGTGCAGTGCAACGGCGGCGCCAACTGGTATGGCCGCTGGTTCAAGTGCCACAAGAAGACAGGCCACGGCATGGTGAATCTCAAGACTGCCATTGCCCAGAGCTGCGACGTCTTCTTCTACGCCGTCGGGAACAAGCTGGGCATCGACAAGATCGCCGAGTACGCCGAGATGACCGGCCTGGGCCACAAGACGGGCATCGACCTGCCGGGCGAGAAGGAAGGCGTCGTGCCTTCGTCCAAGTGGAAGATCCGGACCCAGCGCGAAAAGTGGTACGCCGGTGAGACCATCTCGGTCTCGGTCGGCCAGGGCGCACTCACCGTCACCCCTCTGCAACTGGCCAGCGCCATTGGCGGCATCGCCACCGGCGGCGTCTGGATGCGTCCGCATGTTGTGAAGGAAGAAGGGGACAAGGCGGAAAAGCTGGAACCGGCCCGCAAGGCGCAGCTCAATCTGGACAATGTGAACAAGGTAATCGCCGGCATGTACGCTGTCGTGAACGAATGGGGTACGGCGTCGATGGCCCGCATCCCGGGCGTCGAACTGTGCGGCAAGACCGGCACCGCCCAATTGGCTTCGAATGATCTGTTGAAGAGCCGCGACATGGGCGAGGCGTTCCGCGATAACGGCTGGTTTGTCGGCTTCGCGCCGCGCACGTCGCCGGAGATCGTGGTGGCTGCTCTCTATGAAAACGGCGCGCACGGCGACCGGGCGGCGTGGATCGTACGCGACGTGGTGAAAGCTTATTTCGACAAGAAGGCGCGGCTGAACAAACTGCAGCAACCCGCGCCCGGGGTTGCGAGTCTGCTGAGCCCGCCCAGGGAGATTGCCCGCTAGTGGCCAACTACCGTTCGCTGCGTGATCTTGACTGGCCGCTGCTTGCCGTCACTCTCTCTATCTGTGGACTAGGGATACTCCAGATTTATAGTGCAACGCTGGATACCGCCTGGCGTTCCGCATGGTGGAAACAGCTGCTGTGGATGGCTGCCGGCCTGGTGATGATGTGGCTGATGACCAAGATCGACTATCACACCTTACTTGGTCAGGTTCCACTACTTTACGGCATCACTTTGACTTTGTTAGTGGTTACTCCGTTGATCGGCCGGCTGGTGTGGGGCTCGAAGAGATGGATCCCCATCGCCTTCGGCTTTAAGTTTCAACCTTCGGAGTTTGCCAAACTAGTGATAGTATTACTGGTAGCCCGGTATCTGACCGAACTGAAGAGCGACCGGTTGGAAGTTCGGGATCTGCTGAAGCTAGGGGGCCTGGTAGGACTTCCATTCGCCCTGGTGGCAGCACAGCCGGATCTTGGCACGTCCCTGACGTATGTGCCGATCCTGTTGATTGGGTTATATTTAGGTGGTGTCCGCTGGCAGCATGCGGCGAGCGTATTAGCCCTTGCGGCCGTGCTGATGCCGGTTGGCTGGTTTTTCCTGAAAGACTACCAGCGAGCCCGATTGGAGACGTTCATCGACCCGATGAAGGATCCGATGGGCAAGGGGTATCAGGTGATCCAGTCGAAGATTGCTGTGGGTCACGGAGGCATTTGGGGTTGGGGAGTCACACACGGCTCTCAGACTCAGCTTCGGTTCCTGCCGGTGGCTCATACAGATTTTTTGATCTCGGCGTTTGCCGAGGAGCATGGGTTCGTAGGCATTCTGGTCGTGCTGGGGCTGTACTTCCTGCTTCTGATGCAGATTGTGCAAAATGCACAAACGGCGCCGGACAGGGCTGGAATGTTCATATGTATGGGAGTTTGCTCGCTGTTGCTGTTCCACCTTCTGGTGAATGTGGGAATGGCAGCGGGGCGGATGCCGGTCACTGGCATTCCGCTGCCCCTGATGAGCTACGGGGGATCGAGCATGTTGTCGGTGTTTATGATGCTGGGCCTCGTAAATAACGTACGGCTACGGCGATTTGTTTCGTGACGCGATTTTGAGTGAGTGGGCCGGAAGGGACGTCCCTCCGGCGCCAGGTGACAATTCAGCATGTTTTCGAGAGCGGCTTTTTAGAAGTCGCCGCTGTGGATTCGTCTCCAGACGCGAAGAGCTCTGGAATGATCGAGTTGCAGTCCAGGTAGAGAAGAGTTTCTTGAATTGAACGGCGCGCGCGGGGCCGGTTTCGAACCCCGGGTTGTAGCGCTCCACCTGAGCCCGAAGGTTGGACCCAGTCTCTCGAGTTCCTCCACTCCCGTCGCGCACGGAGAGCGGAGGTTGATTGATGTCATCGAAAGAGCTGGTGATCAGCCAGAACCGCCACGAAAGCAAGGTGGCGATTCTCGAAGACGGCCAGTTGGTTGAAGTTTTCTTCCAACGCGCCAACGAATACTCCCTGGCCGGCAGTATCCACAAAGGCAGGGTAACCCGCGTTCTTCCCGGTATGCAGTCGGCTTTTGTCGACCTGGGCCTGGAACGCGACTGCTTCCTCTATGTATCGGACTTCTTTGAAGAGAATGCCGATGAAATCGACAGAGTAGGTGACGAGCGCCGAAGCGGGCGAGACCGCGATCGCGAAGGGGAACGGGAAAGGGAGCGAGGCGGCCGGGGCCGCGACCGCGACCGGAACCGCAGCCGGGAACAGCACGCCCCCGCGCCTGTCGAAGCCGCTCCCGTCATTGAGGAATTTGAACCCGCGGAAACACTGGAAGGCGAATCCGCCGCTCCGGAGGCCGTGGCCGCCGCACCCGCCGCGGAAGGCGAAGCCCCCGCCGGCGACCGCAACCAGGATCGCCGCGGACGCCGTTCCCGCCGCCGCCGCCGTGGTGGACGCGGATTCCCGGAATCCAAATACGCCACCGCCGGTGAGCCCGGCAACGAGCCCGTCGACGAAGTCGAACCGGAGATCCCGGAGCCGGTCGCCGAGGAGATCGAGCCCGAAATCGAAGCCGAGGCCGCACCCGAACCCGTCGAGGAAGTGCTGCTGCTCCCCGGCGAATCCCTCGCCAAGTATCGCCGCGCGCCGCGCCAGGAACCCGCCCCGGTCGTGGCCGAGTCGGCCCCCCTGGCGGAAGCCTCGCCCGAACCCGAGCCCGAGCCAATCCTCGAACCCATCGATCTTGACGAGCTGCAGGCTGCAGCCGAAGAGGCTGCCGACGCGGCGGCCGAACAGATCCTTGACCGGGTGGAAGAGATTGAGCACCGCGCCGAGGTGGCCGAGGCGGAAGTAATCGACGCCGTGGAACCGGCCGTAGAAGCGGAAGATGAGGCCGACGAAGCCGTCGTCTCCGAGTCCGACGAAGCGGTTGTGGAAGCGGCCGGGGAAGACCAGGACGCCGCCGTCGCCGAAGCCATCGAATGCGAAACCGCCGAAGCCGTGGAAGGCGAAGCAGTGGAAGTGGTCGAAGGCGAGGCCCTGGAAGCGGTAGAAGGGGAACCTTCAGCCGACGAGCCGCAGGCCCAGAGCGCGACGGTCCGCGAACAGAGCGGGCGGTCGCCGCACCGCATCTCGCGCCGCATGCGGCGCCGTGGCCGTGGCGGCCGCGGACAGGAAGCCCCCGCCGCGGAAGCCCCCGCGGAAGCAGCCGCGGAAACTCCGGTCGAGCGCCCCATCGAGCGTCCCGTCGAACGGTTTGAAGCCCGCCAGCAGCAAGCTCCGGAACGGCGCGAACGGGAACGCGAGCGTCCCCCCATCCCCTCCATCGCCGACCTCCTCCGCGAGGGACAGGAAATTATCGTCCAGATTGCGAAGGAACCGCTGGGCCAGAAGGGCGCGCGCATCACCTCGCACATTGCCATGCCCGGCCGCTACGTCGTGTACATGCCGACGGTCGAGCACCTGGGCGTCTCCCGCAAGATTTCCACGGACGAAGAACGGCAGCGGCTGAAGCGCATCCTCCAGAAGCATCGCGAGGGTGTGGCCGGCGGTTTCATCATGCGCACGGCCGGTGAAGGCCGCAGCGAGGAAGAGATCGCGGCCGACATGCAGTTCCTGGCCGCGCTGTGGCTCGACATCAAGCAGAAGGCGGAAAAGCGGCGCGCTCCTGCCCTGCTCCACCATGATGTGGAAGTCGTGCAGCGGCTCATCCGCGACCAGCTCACCGACGGCTTCAAGGCCATCTGGGTCGACAACGAAGATCTGTACGAACAGGTCCTGCATTCCGTCGAACGGCTGGCTCCGGCGCTGCTGTCGCGCGTGAAGATGTACACCCGGCCCGAGCCGATCTTCGATGCCTTCGGCATTACGCAGGAACTGGAAAAGGCCCTGCGGCCCAAGGTCTGGTTGAAGTCCGGCGGCTACATCGTCATCAACCAGACCGAGGCGCTGGTCGCCATCGACGTCAACACCGGCAAGTATGTCGGCAAGTCGAACCGGCTGGAAGACACCATCGTCAAGACGAACCTCGAGGCGGTGAAGGAGATCGTCCGCCAGATGCGGCTGCGCGACCTGGGCGGCATCATCGTGGTCGACTTCATCGACATGGACGAGCGCAAGAACCGCGCCAAGGTCATGCAGGCGCTGGAAGAGGTCATGCGGCTGGACAAGGCTCCTTACAAGATCCTTCAGTTCAATGACTTCGGCCTGGTCGCCATCACCCGCAAGCGCGTCAAGCAGTCGCTCGAGCGGGCGCTCTGCTCGGCCTGCCCCACCTGCGAGGGCGCGGGTTATGTGAAGAGCGTCGATACCGTGATCAGCGAGATCCTCACTCAGGCGCAGAAGTACGCCAAGGTTGTCGATACCAAGGACGTCGTCCTGCGGGTGAACCCGGAAGTCGCCAAGGAGATGAAGTCGGTCTCCAACCAGTATCTGGAAGAGCTGGAAGAGATTCTCGGCCGTCCGGTGCTGGTGACCGCCGATCCGTTATTGCACCAGGAGAAGTTCGACCTGGCGTAAGCTATCAGGGTGAAGCGATTCGCCTTTTGTGCAGTTCTGCTGGCCGCTGGGAGCGTGTCTCTCAGCGGCCAGCGGCTTTTGGTTTATAGCGAATTCCAGCGGGTGAGGCCGGATGGCGAGGTCGTCTCGGCCGACCGCGTCGAACGCAGCCGCGAGATCCTCTCGCCGGCCGTCATCCGCAATGCCTACCGGACCTTGAGGGTCGCCGTCGAGGCGCCGCCCGGCACCCCCTATCACCTCTACATCGGGCAGAATCCGGACAATACCGTCGAGGCAGTGCTGTACCAGGAAGAGTACAGCCGGGTGGGCGACGAGTGGGTGCCGGACAAGGTGAAACCCCTTGCCCTGCCCCACAGTGCGTCCCTCGGCGCCGACCAGAAGGTCCAGACCTACCTGCTGGACGTCTGGCTGCCCGAATCGGCGCCGATTGGCCGGTTCCGCCTCGAGATCCAATTGAATGTCGGCGACCGTTGGATCATCTACCCGATGGAGGTGCGGGTCACCCGCGAGCTCGGTCCCGGCAAAACGAACCCAATCGCGCCGCTGCCGCCCGTCGAGGCTCGGGCCGATGCGGCCGCGCGCGCTCCGGTATGCCGCTTCCTCCAGCCTGCCCGCACTCCGCCGTCCGGCGCCGCAATGGACCGCGTGGCCGCCTTTGTTTCGCGTAACGTGCGCCAGGACATGCGGCTGGCCGACTCGAAACCCGCCTCCGACGTGCGAGCACTGCTGCTGAAGTTCACCGGCTTCGACAGCCTGGACAGGCTCTGCAAAGACCAGTTGCCGGCCCCGGCCGGAGCCGAATGGTGGCTGCGGATTCGCGACAATTTCTACCAGGAACTACCGGTTCGGTAAGTCCGTCATGATACACTAGCTATGAACTCGCAATGATGCCTTGATGGCGCGGATAGCGCCTCCAGAAGGGCGTCAAAGCACCCCAGGAGAGGTGGCCGAGTGGTTGAAGGCGCACGCTTGGAAAGCGTGTATACGGGAAACTGTATCGAGGGTTCGAATCCCTCCCTCTCCGCCAGTTAGAAAGTTCGTTTGATCGCCTCACTCTAAAGCAACAGGCTCTTCGGTTCTTCCGGAGAGCCTTTCTGTTTTCCCCTTCTCTTTCCGGCGCTAAGCCTGCTTCCTTGCGCGAATCTACCCCATCGGCAGTAGCAACCACAGATATGTGGTGTGCACCTAACAGGTAGAAAGAGAGATCGAGGAAAGGAAGTCGGTTATGAAGTCCTGGAAAATGAGGTTGGTGACGGGAAGCATCTTCCTGGCCGCCGCGATTTCCAACGCGAAAGGCGACGTAACGGCTCAGAATCGAGTGGGTGCCCTGGAGTACGTGGAAGGCAGCGCATTCGTGAACAATCAGCCCGTCATGGGCAGTCACGAAAAGCTGCCGGTGCTGCAGGACGGGTATGACCTGACCACCACGCAGGGCCATGCGGAGATGCTGCTGACCCCGGGCGTATTCCTGCGGATGGATACCCAGAGCGGAATGCGGCTGGTGAATGGCAGCCTGACGGATACACTGTTGCGCCTGGACAGAGGCTCAGCCATCGTCGAGGTCGACGAACTCCACAAAGACAATCTGATCCGCGTCCAGGTAGGCGAGGGCACGGTGCGGCTGCTGAAGGCGGGCTTGTATCGCTTTGACGCGGATTCGCCCTCGGTCGCGGTCCTGAAAGGCCAGGTAGCGGTTACGAGGGGCGACCGGACCGTGAAGGCCGGAAAGAACAAAAGCGTTCTGACGTCCGACCTGATGGTAGCGAAGTACCACGCCGACTCGAACGACGAACTGAGCCGCTGGTCCCGGCTGCGTTCCGAGTATGAAGCCGAAGCCAGTGTTGCTTCCGCTCAGTATGTCTACGACTCCGGGATCCCCTGGGGCTATTCAAACTGGCTTTGGAATCCGTGGTTCGACACCTGGACCTGGCTACCGGCCTCCGGCTACTGGCTAAACCCGTACGGTTTCGGCTACTGGGGCCCGAGCTTTGTCTACAGCTATTTCCCCTCGCGCTATTACGGCGGACATCGTTATGCCTTCGCACAACGGACGGGCCGCATCAGTCCATCGGGTTTGAATCTGCAGCGCGGCGCGGCGGCTCAGGCGGCCCGGAGCGGATTCTCCGGCCCGTCGCGAGGCGGCTTTGTCGGGGGCCGTGGCATGGCTCGCCCGTCCATGGGCGGCCGGTCGATGGGCATGCGCTCAATGGGCGGTGGTGGATTCCGTGGCGGCGGTGGGTTCCATGGGGGCGGCGGCTTCCATGGTGGCGGCCGCCGGTAATCGTCGTATCGCAAAGGAGAAGGGCTCTGCGGAGAATCCGTGGAGCCCTTTCTATTTGTGCCTGTGGCTTCGTTTCGTTTAGAACGTGAGGCGTGCGCCGAACTGCACCACGCGGGATCCATTGCGCGAGGTGATGATGCCGACGCTGGCCGGCACGCTGATGTTCGTGCCGGGGTTGCCCAGGTTGGCGTGGTTCAGGACGTTGAACGCCTCGCCGCGAAGCTCAAGATTGATCCGCTCCGTGAGCGAGGTCATCTTGAAGAGCGCGGTGTCCCAATTCACCGAACCAGGTCCGTTGATGCTCAGCGGCGCCGAATTGCCGAAGGTATAGGCAGCCGGCACCGCATAGGCGGCCGGGTTGAACCACTGGAACTCGTTCCTCCGGGCGGCGCCGGGATCTCCGACGATATCGGCGCGGCCGCTCGGCCAGCCGGTCTTGTTGCTGTTGAAGGTGACGGAGAGGAAGTTGCCGCTGGCAAAGGTGGCAATGCCGGCCACCTGCCAGCCGGAGACCAGCTTGTTGGTGATGCCCGAAACGTTGGACAGCCAGGGCTTGCCCTTGCCGATGGGCAACTCATAGATGTAGTTGGCCACCAGGTAGTTCTTCACATACTGTGAGCTGTTGCCACGGTCCAGCCGGGTGTTCGTCCAGGTGGTGGGCAGGGCTCCGTCATAGGGTCCGCCCAGGGCGCGGGTGAACTGGTATTCGGCGCCGAAGCTGAGGCCGGAGGCGGTGCGGCGCGTCGCACCCAACTGGATCTGATTCAAAGCCAGGTTGCGGTCCGACTGGTAGTAGTAAATGTTGCCCCAGGGCTGGTAGGCGCGGCGGGGTTGGACGGCCAGCGACGACGGCAGCGGATCGTTGATATTCACTGCCTGTACGAAATGGGTCGCTTTGCTGCCCACGTAGGAGGCGCGCAGGGCCGTGTTGCGAACTGGCTCCCATTCCATCGTGTAGTTCCACTGCTGCGAGTAGCCGATGCGGAAGTTCTTGTCGACCGCGTACAGATTCGGCGGAGTACTGGTGGAGGAGGTTCCCGCGCCGGCCCACGGATCGTTCCAGGTCAGGTTCGGGACACCGTTATTGCTGCCCAGGAAGGTCTGCGAAGCGCGGAAGGGCGGATTGAGGCCCAGGTCGCGCAGGTCGACGGCGCCGTCGTACTCGCCCATGACGTTGTAGTAGATGCCGTAGGCGGCCCGGATGACGAACTTGGTGGTGCCCAGGGGCCGGTAAGCCAGGCCGATGCGGGGCGCGAAGTTGCGGCTGCCCAGGGTCATATAGTTGGAGCGGTCGAGGCCGAGGGTGTTGGCATCGACGATGGGCACGACCCCGGACCAGATGGGATCGGCCGTGCCGCTGATGACGGCCAGGGCGTTGCGGCCGCGATCCCAGACGGCGAGATCGTTGTTCTTTTCCCAGGGGGACTGGTAGTCGTAGCGGAGGCCGACGTTGATGGTCAGACGATTGGAGACGCGCCAGTCGTCCTGCGCATAGGCGGAGAAACGGTAGTTCACGTCGTCCAGGATGAAGTTGCTGGTGGCGCGCGAACTGGTCGAGATATTCCCCAGGAGGTAATCGCCGAAGGAGTTGCCGGTGTAGCGGCCATCAAAGGCAAAGGAGCCGCGATAGGGCGAGGAGTTCTGGCGGTTGACCACATCGACGCGGGCGAAATCGACGCCGAACTTCAGGCTATGCTTGCCTCGCTCCCAGCTCAGGTTGTCGGAGAACTGGCGCTGGTGGTTGACGTCGCCGGAACCGGGCTGGTCGGAGAGGGTCTGGAAGCCTGTCATGGAGATGGTGGGCAGGCCGCCGAGTCCTTCCAGCGGCGGCGTGGCGCCGGGGATGATCTTGCTGGGATCCAGGTCGTGATTCTGGGGCATGCGGTAGTCTTCCCAGTAGTTCAAGCCGACGCGGAAGACGTTGGCGATGGTGGGGGTGAAGACGCGCGTGTACTGGGCAGCGAGGTTCTTGGTGCTGATGCCGAAACCGTCCCAGTTGCCGAACGGGACACCGCCGCCGGCCGTGCTGTAAGGGCCGTTGTTGGTCCAGAAGTAGCGGACGGAGACCATATCCCGATCGGTGATCTGGTAATCGCCGCGCGCCGAGTAGCGGTCGTTCGGCTGGTGCTGGGGGACGTTGGCCACGAAGTTCGTGCCCAGTCCGGCGGTACCCTGCCCCGGCAGGTTCGGGTCGGGCATGTACTTGAGGAACTGCTGGGAGACCGGGCTGATGCGGTTGGAAGGAATGATATTGCCGGCGAAAGGAGCGCCTCCGGCGAGGGGATCCTTGATGGGTGTGGCGGGCAGCAGGTTGCTGAAATCGCCGGACTTCATAGCGGTGCGCGGCATGGCCATCTGCGTCGTGCTGGACTGGACCAAGCGCAGACCTTCAAAGGATCCAAAGTAGAACAGTTTGTTTTTGATCACCGGGCCGCCGACGGAGCCGCCGTACTCGTTGCGGTTGAAGGGCGGCTTGGCCAGCAACTGAGCCGAGTGCGTCTTGGCCGTGGCGACCGCATTGCGGTTGAACTCAAAGAGACTGCCGTGGACGACGTTGCCACCGGACTTGGAGGCGATGACGACCTGGGCGCTCTTGCCGAATTCGGCCGGCGCAGCGTTGGCGATGACCTTGAACTCGGCGACGCCGTCGAGGGACAGCATCTGGCCGAGCAGCCGTTCGCCGATGGCATCGTCGTTCGAGACACCGTCGACGGTCTGGCCGGTACCGCCGCGGAAGGCCGCTCCAGCGATGGCAGGGTTGGATCCAGCCTGCTGGACGCCCGGAGCCATGGCCATCAGGCCGTTGATGCCGGTGCGTCCGTTCAGGGGCATGGAACGAACCTGGTTGCTGTCGACGACGTTGCCGACGGAGGAGGTCTCGGACTGGACCATGGGGGCGGTTGCCTCCACTTCCAGGGTGGAGGTGACGCTGCCGACTTCCAATTGAATGTCGATGCGCGCCGTCTGGTTTACCAGCAGCGTGATCCCGCGTTTGTTCACGGCCTTGAAGCCGCCGGCGCTGGCCGACAACCGGTAATTGCCGGGCATTAACCGTTGAAATACGAAGTCGCCTTCCTCGCCTGGGGTGCGGACTTCCGTGATGCCGGTGCTCTCATTGGTCAGTTCGACGCGGGCTTGCGGAATAGCGGCCAGGCTCGGATCCGTCACGCGGCCCACAATGGTGCCCGTTGTCTGGGCCCAGAGGGTCGCCGATGCGAGATACACGCCCCAGAGCCATACCCTGCTCATGGATTTCATGGTGTAGTCCTTTCGTGGTGGTCGCGGCTCGGGTGCTTTGTGAAAGAGCGTGGGGACCGCCGCACCTGGACGAGCCGGCGATCAAAACCGGAAGACGGAGGGACGTGCTCCACGCGGACTCGGACGGAAGACCCGGGCATCCACCTGCACTACGTTGATTCTTGCGCCGGAGGTTCACCCAAATTCAGTGGTTCACGGTGCATTTCACCGTAAAACGCATGCTATACTACTGAAAGTAAAGCACTGATTAAGGTCTTCCGCGTCCCACGGAGGCAGAGGTGAAGAGTGACGGTAACGCCTCCGTTAGCCCTGCATTCCCTGGTTGCAACATGCTGGACAAAGCGGTCCGGATAGGTTCCGGACGAAGCTGCAAGGATTGGATTGATGTCGACTTCCTCTGGCACCCGTGATGCCCTCAATCCGATGGACCGGGCCAGGGTGGAGGGCGATCCTCGCTGGACCGCGGTGCAACGGATCCTGGCTTCCCCGGGATTCCACAAGTCGGCCCGCCTCTCCTCCTTCCTGATCTATGTGTGCGAGCGCGCCATCCTCGGCCGTGTGGATGAGGTGAGCGAACAGCATGTCGGGATCCATGTGTTCGAGCGGCCTCCGGACTATAACGCCAGTGAGGACAACATCGTCCGTTCACATGCCCGGCTGCTGCGAAAGAAACTGGACGAGTATTACGCCGAGGAGGGCAAGCAGGAGACAATCCGGATCCAAATCCCCAAAGGGGCCTATCTGCCCGTCTTTGGTACGGTATCGGATCCGGAGCCCCAGGTGACGCCGGAGATCGCTCCGGCCGGGCGCCGCCGCCCTGCCCTACTCTGGTGGGTCGCCGGCGCGCTGGCGGTTGCCGCCGTTGGCTATGTCGTCTACGGCTGGGTGACGCCTTCGCGGCCGCAGAGGCTGGTGCGCCAGTTCTGGGGCCAGGTTTTCAATGTGGAGCGTCCCACCGTGGTGGTGTCTTCCGACACCGCGCTGGTGCTATTCGAAGGGTATACGCGCAAGTCGGTGACTCTAAGCGAGTATCTCGCCCGCGATTTCTGGCAGAAGTTTCCACCGCAACCGGACATCGAGGGGCATTTCATCTCGGGTCTGCGCGAGCGGCCGTTCACCAACAATGTGGACCTGAGTTTCTGCTGGCGCCTGGCGCGGCAGCCAGACATCGATTTCCGGAGAGCCGTGGTGAGGCCGTCCCGGGAATTAGGGATGTCGGACCTCAAAGGAGCCAATGCTGTCCTGATTGGAGCGCGGCGCGCGAATCCCTGGGTGGAGCTGTTTGACCAGAAGAACAACTTCCAGGGTCTGTTCACGGAAGAGATCCGGGATTACATCCTGAACCGGGCGCCAAAGGGTTCGGAACTGCCGATGTACCGTTGGAACCGGGTGGCGGGTGTGACCCTCACCCACTCCTATGCTCTGATTGAGTTCAACCGGGGACTCACCAGCAACGAGCATGTGCTGATTCTCTCCGGGCTGAATACGCCGGGCACCGAAGGTGCGGCCGATTTCCTGCTGAACCCGTCCACCCTGGGCGGTTTCCTGGAGAAAATTACCGACTCCGGCAACCGCGTGCCGCACTTCGAACTGCTGCTGGGCGTGGACAACATCAGTGTCACGGCTCCGCGCGCCGAGGTGCTGGCCTACCGAATCCAGAAGGACTGAACGAGGACGGCTCGATGCCACTACTTCCGCCCCCTGCTCAGCTGTTGATCTTTGTCACCGCCGCGATGGTGCTGCTGGTGATTCCAGGTCCGGCCGTGCTGTATATCGTCGCCCGCAGTGTCGATCAGGGGCGGCGGGCCGGGTTTGCCTCTTGCGCGGGCATCTCCACGGGCGGCCTCGTGCATGTCCTGGCCGCGACGTTCGGGCTCTCCGCACTGCTCGTCTCTTCCGCCATGGCGTACTCCGTCGTGAAGTATGCGGGCGCCGCGTACCTGATTTACCTGGGTATCCGCAAACTGCGGGAGAAGCCGGTGACTGGAGAAATGGGTCATGCGGACCCGGCGAGTCTGCGGCGGATTTACGCGCAGGGCGTCGTGGTGCAGTTGCTGAACCCGAAGTCTGCGCTGTTCTTCTTTTCGTTCCTGCCACAGTTCGTCAGTCCGGCGCGCGGGCCGGTGATGCCGCAACTTCTCGCGCTGGGGCTGCTGTTCGCGGCCATGGGCTTCGTGAGCGATTGCCTGTGGGCGTTCACGGCGGGGACCGCTTCGGGTTGGCTGCGCGGGCATCCGGCGTTTCTGCAAAATCAGCGGTATGTGTCGGGGTCAGTGTACATCGGGCTTGGGCTGGCGACAGCGGTGAGCGGCTCGCGGCACACGGCCCAATACTGACCAGGCCATCAATTTACAGGAGCCTTGTCTAGATAACAGTTTCTGTCGCTTGTATTCTTCCAATATTGGCTAGATTATGCACGCCGCCCCAAAAATCACTCACCTAGGGATTCCAGACAGCGGCGTGGCGATGCTACCAGGGGGATCCCCCGAATTTGGAGACGCCCTTGCGTCATTCGCCGATGAAGTCGCTCTTTCTGCGCTTCGGCCGCTGTTTCCATATTGTGTCCTCTTGAAAAACGAGAGCACGTCGAGGTTACTGGCAATCCTAGTACGCTACGAACTAACTGATGACAAAGGTAAAGTGATTCCGCATCACTTCATGCTGGGCACCATTAATCACAAACCTCATCTCATGATTCCGCCGGGCGCATTTGTGCTCATAACCCCCATAACTGGGCTCAATGTACTACTCCAGTCGAAGCCCGCACCTGTCGGAGTTCAACATACTGATGAATTGACATATTTCATATCGTCAACTGTCGACCAGTATTCCAAACAATCCGCGATTAGTGTTTCGCTTGATTCCGTCGTGTTTGAAGATGGAACGCTCGTTGGCCCTGACAGGACCAAGAATCTTCATCGCATAAATGCATGGATCAGTGCGGAGAAAGAAGTTGCAGCCGCGCTCGCTGGGCGACGTGGTCCTGACGTAATTCGTTATCTATCCACAATCCTCGAAACCCCTGCGAAAGTAGCTAGTAGTTATTCAGAAGTAGATCAATTTGACGATCATCGGCGAAGTTTCGCTTCTGGTTTACTGCAACGTTTTGACGCACACCAATCAGTTGATACGTTGCTAGCCGAGGTCAACAGCAGAGTGGAATCACTGACTCCAACCTTGAGAAGAAAGGACATCCGATGAGGATCAGATTAGCATTACTCGTGTGTTCATTTCGCGGCGGTGGCGTTGCTGCTCGCCGGGATCGGGCTGTACGGTGTTCTGGACTACTCGGTACTGCAGCGGCGGCGTGAGATCGGGATCAGGATGGCGGTCGGAGCACAGGCGACGGACATCGCGCGCGGCGTGACGGCTGATTCGCTGGCGATGGTGCTGCTGGGTTCCGGAGCCGGCCTGGCGATCGGCCTGGCATCGGCGCGCTCCATTGAATCCTTGCTGTACGGGGTGAAGCCGTCGGATCCGGGCATGCTGGCGTTGCCGTGGCTCGTGATCGTGGGGGCCGCCCTGGTATCCGCGATCCCGGCCGTGGTCCGTGCGGTGCGGATCAATCCGGTGACCAGCCTGCGGATGGAGTGACGTCTGGGTAGGGAGATTGAGCTTTATTAATGCCGAGCCCTCCGATTTGGCTCGAACCTGCGCCGCCCTGATCGACATAAGGAGTGAGCAGGCCGTACCGGCAAACCCCGGCGGCGTTTTCGGAAGGAAGTAGTACCCATGCTGAACTCGGTCGGTAGTCTCACCTCGACCTATCACGCTTCATCTCACGCGCGGATGAGCGAGAAGGTTGTCGACAGAATGTTCAAGAAGGTCGACACGAATCAGGATGGGCAGATCACGAAGGATGAGCTTGCGCAGGCGCTGGCCTCGGGCAACCCGAAGACCGACCGAAGCGGCAAAAAGCTGAGTGTGGATGACTTCTTCCAGGCACTCGACACCGCGGGCAAAGGGTACATCACGAAGGAAGATGCGGCTGCGGGTCTGGACGCCATGGCCCAGAAGCTGGCGGAGTCGAAATCGAACCGGTCTGGCGAAGCACACCACGGCCGGGGCGGCGGAGGCGGGCACGCAAGCGGCGGCGGAACCGCAACTGGCGGCACCGGCTCAACCACGGACACCACATCATACGATCCCCGGGATACAAATCAGGACGGCACGGTTTCGGAGCAGGAAGCAGCGGCCTATGCCGCGACCCACTACGTCCAGACCGATCAGGCCGCGGCCTCCACACAAGAAACCACCACGGCCACTTACGCCTAACCCAGGATCCTACCAGTTCGTCACAGACCCATCCGGCCGCCGGTAGATCGGCGTCGGCTGGGTCTTTTCCGTTATTTCAGTCAGCAATGTGAGCTGCTTCGTATCGACCTCCACACCCAGGCCGGGCCGGTCGTTCGGCCACAATTTGCCATCGCGGAAGTCGAAGGCCTTGGGCAGGTAGGGCGTGCCGCTGATGGCGACGCGCGGCAGCATCTCCATCAAGGCAGGACCGGAGAAGGATCCGCACAGATGGACCAGGGCCGCTTCCGAGATGGGTCCGGTGAAATGCGGGATCAGGCCGACATAGTGGGTCTCGCAAAGTGCGGCGATCTTGATGAACTCGGTGATGCCGCCGACGTTGGGCACCGTGGCTCGGCAGTAATCGATCAGGTGACCTTCGATCAGTTCGTTCATGTCCCAGCGCGAGCCGAACTGCTCGCCGACGGCGATGGGCACCTTCACCAGGCCCCGTAGCGTCTTGTAGACCGCCGGATCCTCGGAGCGGACCAGGTCCTCGACGAAATACGCACCCAGATTCTCGATGAGGCTCGACAGGCGTACGGCGTCGTTCATGTCGAAGCGGGTGTGGAAGTCTACTGCCCAGCCGCCATCCTTCCCTGCCCCTTCGCGCGCATCGCGGCACATCTGCGCCGTGCGGTTCACCATCTCGAACCGGTCGTAGGGCTGACCGTCGGCCGGGCCAATGCGGAAGGCGCGATAGCCGTCTTTGATGCAGGCGGCGGCTGTCTCCTTCAGGCTGCCTTTGGAAGGATAGCCGGTGGCGTAGCACTCCACATGATCGCGCGTGAGCCCGCCCAGCAATTGGTAGAG
Organism: Acidobacteriota bacterium; assembly: GCA_017307505.1. Lineage (GTDB taxonomy): Bacteria > Acidobacteriota > Terriglobia > Bryobacterales > Bryobacteraceae > Paludibaculum. The sequence continues at coordinate 140,872 of JAFKEE010000038.1, forward strand.
CGGAACGCCGAGAGCCTTGGCCTTGAGATCCCACAACGCCATGTCGATGGCGCCCAGCGCGTGCAGCTTTTCGCGGCCGGCCGGATAGAAGTAACCGCGGAACAGGACCTGCCAGATGTCCTGGATGCGGAACGGATCCATGCCGATGATGGCTGCCGCGCACTGTTCCAGCGTATCCTTGGCTCCGCCCTCGCCGATGCCTGTCAGGCCGGCATCGGTCTCGATGATGACGACATTCGTGCTCTGGTTGAAGAGGCCGGGCACCTTGGTCTTGCGGAGCGCCGCATCGCCACCAGTGCCGTAGTAGCGCACTTTCGTGATCTTCATCCCGGATTTGCGGGAAGGCGTCTGGGCGGCCGCGGCCAGGGGCGTGGCTCCGGCGGCTGCCGCGCTCAGGAACGATCTGCGTTTCATGCGAACTCCTTCCGGCTCGAGGCTGGCTGCTGCGCGGCCGCGATGGACCGGCCTTCTATATCTATCGCAAAACGGCCCGCTATGGCAGGAAGCGCTTCAGGTCGACGTCGACGAACTCGGCGCGTCGGAAGCGCTCCTTCAGACGGTAAGGCACGGTGCAATCGAAGATCGTCTTGCAGGAGGTCGCGTCGGCCGGGATGCTGGGGCTGAAATCTGGTGACTGCGAAGGATCGAGCGGATGGCAGCGTACGCCGGGAATGAAGACCGTGCTGACATCGCCCTGGTAGCGCGTGGTCATCGCCCACAACACGTCGTTGGTGTCGTAGAGGTTCACGTCTTCGTCCACCAGGATCACGTGTTTCAACTCCGGGAAGGCGGCGAAGGCCGTGAGCGCAGCCTGCCGCTGGCGCCCTTCGTCACTGGGCGCGGACTTCCTGAACTGCAGGATCGCCAGGTATTTTCCGCCCCCGGCCGAATGGCAATACACACCGAGGAGCTTGCCCGGCATGCTGTCGTTCACCAGCTTCAGGATGCTGGCTTCCGTGGGGATGCCGGCCAGGTTCACATGCTCTTCCCCGGGGCCGATTATCGTCTGCAGGATGGGATGCCGGCGGTGCGTGATGGCCTTGATGCGGATCAAAGGCAGCGACGGCTGCGCTTTGCCCAGATAGCCGGGGAATTCCGGCATGCAGTAGCCGGTGTTCGATTGCACGTCCTCGCGGATCCGTTCGTGGGGCAGGATCTCGCCTTCCAGCACGATCTCGGCGCGCGCGATGGCCTTGGCGTTGACAGAGACACAGTCGACCAGTTCCACCGGGCGGCGCCGCAGGCCGCCGGCGATGGTGAGTTCATCGAAGCCGAGCGGCGTGGTGGGCGGCTCGAAGCAGGCCGCCAGGTAAACAGCCGGATCCAGGCCCATGTTGATGGAGACCGGCAGGGCTTCGCCGCGCGCTTCGGCTTTGATCCGGAAAGCGTCGATGTGGCGGCCGGGGACGAAGTAGACGCTCAGCAGGTCGGGGCCCTGCAGGCAGAGGCGATGAATGGTGACATCGGATTCACCGGTGTCGGGATCCTCGGCGCGGATGAGGCCCATGTTGAAATAGGGGCCGGCGTCCTTCAGAGTATTGGTGGGTGCGGGAATGAGCGCGCGCAGGTCGAAGGGAGGTTGTAGCACGACCTCCTGGCATGGGGCCAGGGCGGCGGAGATCACCACGGGTTTGTGCGGATGGTTCAGGGCATCGAGCAGGTCGAAGGGCAGGCGCTCGACCGTGCTGTTCAGCAGCAGCGCTGTGCGCAGCCGGCTGGCCAGCACCCCCGTCACTACGGGCATCTGGTAGCCTTTCACCGACTCGAAGACCATTGCCGGACCGATGCGCGTAGGCGGCAGGACGGGCGTGCCCGCGCCGACGTGGCGGTAGACGCCGGCGAGTTCAGCCACGGGGTCTACCGGCTCATGCGTCGAGACGAGTTGACCGGGGATTGAGGCGAGAAACTCGAGGGCGGAGCGCAAGTCCACGATATCAGTCGCCCGTACGACGGGTGGCGCCAGGTTTGTCGGCATAGGATACACTCCAGCGGGCCCGCGGCACATCTCTTCCGGCCGCCCGGCCATTACCATCTTATGGAAAAGCCACAGCGGTGGAGCGCTGCGCCGCCATTCCAGCCGGGGTCCGTCTTGAGGGCATGCGCCGTTCGTTATGATAGTAGGTGAGCAGCAATGAGAATTGAACCCGCCGTCCGTGCCGGTGCCTGCATCATCGGCTTATCCGTCTCCGCGTTGTGTTTCGCTTTGCAGCCTCCTGGTGAGCCTGAGCAGCCCATCAAATACGTTCTCAAGGAAGCCGTGCCGGTACCGCCGCGGGCCGCTCCGGCCGATTATTCGGCCGCGGGCAAAGCCGGCAAAGTGACGATTGCGGCCGATTTCACGGGCCATGGCTTTCCCGGTCCCAGCGGCGTGATGAACTCGGAAGAGTACGTCATGGTCGAGGTGGGGCTGTATGGCGCGGCCGGCGAACAACTCAACATCTCGATCGACAACTTTTCGCTGCGCATCAACGGGAAAAAGACGCCGCTCCCCAGCCAGCCGTACGGGCTGGTGGTGAAGTCGCTGAAGGACCCCGACTACGAACAGCCGAAGAAACAGGAGTCGAAGTCGAGCATCGGCGGCAGTGGTGGTGCGCAGGGCGACCCGCCCCCCACGCCGGCGAAACTGCCCATCGAAGTGGTGCGGTCCATTACGCAGCGCGCCCAGAAGGCTTCCTTGCCGGAAGGGGAACGGGCGCTGCCGCAAGCCGGACTGCTGTACTTCCAGTACCGCGGCAAGACGGAGAAGATCCAGACTGTTGAGTTGCTGTACGACGGCCCGGCCGGCAAGGTCACGATTCCGCTGCAGTAGCAGCTTCGTCATCCCTGAACGCAAAAAGGCTCCCCGGCCAGCCGGGGAGCCTTTTTCTTACTGTAAGCAAGCTTACTTTTTAGCCTTGGCCGGTTTCGGCTTGCCGGGGTTCGCCACCTGGATATGATTCTCGACGGAGAACACACCAGGGACGCTGTTGGCCTGCATGCCCGCCACCTGCTGATCGGCCGCGTTGTCCACAACACCATCCAGCGTGACGTTGCCGTTGCTGACGATGATGTGAATCGGGTGCCAGCCGATGGGCGGGTCGTTGGTGATGCCGCCGGCCACACGAGCCGGGCTGAACCACAACGGGGTTCCGCGGCCCGGGTTATAGCGGCTCAAAATCGGATGGTAGTAAATCGCCACATAGGTGCGGGCGCGAATGATGTCATCATTCGGAGAGAGAGGCAGAACCTTGATCTCATTCACCACGTTGGTGACGCCTTCAATCTTCTTCACCACACGCTCAGCCGAATCTTTCAAAATAGGCCGCGACGCGAAACCTCGCAGGGTGACCGTATAGTCCTTAATCTGGAAGTTGATGCTGTCGAAGACCCCATAGTCGGTCAACGAGAGAATCTCCTTCTCCACCTCGCGCGCCATCCGCAGCACCGACTGCGGGGTCTGTGTTTTCTGGGCCGCCGCAATGGGGTCCTCATCCTGCTTCTGCGCGAAGGCAGGAGCCGCCCACAACAAGGCGGTGAGAGTACCGCCGATCAGAACTTTCGTGCTTTTCATGCCGTTCCTCCTAACTGCCGTTTCTCTGATCGAAGTGTTACACCTGTGAGATGACCGCGTTGATAATTAGGTTTCGATAATCGGGTCCGAAGCCATTCGTAGAGTGCGGCGAATAGACATCGGGAAGATTCGATTATCAGATCCGGCATGTAAGCGTTATTATTCCGAATCCTCCGCACACGTTTGCAGCTTCTTCTAGCCGCGGCGGAAGCGTCCGGGAGTCGAAGGCCCGCGTTTGACGGTGGCCGGATCCACCAGGCGTCGGCCCGGCACAGCCTCGATGAGCGGGGTGTTCCTGGCCGTCTGTGCGTTCCTCGCCGGCCTGGCCAGCGCTTGTAGCTCGGCGGCTGTGAGATCGCGCCATTCACCGGGCGCCAGTCCTTCCAGGGTCAGTTTGCCGATGCCTACGCGCACCAGGCGCAAGGTGGGCAAGCCCGCCGCTGCGGTCATCCGTCGCACCTGGCGATTGCGGCCCTCGGTGAGAATCAGTTCCAGCCAGGCAGTGGGGATGAGGCGGCGGTAGCGGATGGGCGGATCGCGCGGCGGCAGCGACGGCTCGCCTTCCAGCATCCGCACCTGCGCCGGGCGCGTCTTGCGGCCCTGGATCTCGACGCCCTGGCTCAGCGCAGCCACCGCTTCCGGTGTGGGCGTTCCTTCCACCTGCGCCCAGTAGGTGCGGGGATGTTCGAAGCGCGGATCGGTCAACCGGTGCTGCAGGGCTCCATCGCTGGTGAGAAGAAGAAGTCCTTCGCTATCGGCATCCAGCCGGCCTGCCGCAAAGACACCCGGCACGTCAATGAAGTCCTTCAGCGTGGGGCGGCCCGTGCCGCTCTCGTCGGTGAATTGCGTCAGAACTCCGTAGGGCTTGTAGAACAGCAGGTGGCGGTGCGGCGGCTGAATGTCCATGAGATCCGTTTCTGTTGTTCCCGTTCAGAACTAGCGCAACTCGCGCCGCAGCCACTCCACCACTTTGGGTTTCCAGGTCTGCCAGGCCGGGTTCTTCTCCATGCCCTCCACTCCATGCGGGGCGCCCTCAATCAGCAGCACCTCGCAGCGCGCGCCGGCGGCCTTCATCTGGTCGCACATGGCAGGCGACTGCTGCCACGGCACTGCCTTGTCCGCCGTACCGTGGATGAACAGGAACGGCGGCATCTTCTTCTGAATGTAGGTGGCGGGGGAGGCCGCCTTGTAGGTGGCATCGCTGCCGTCGGGCAGGAACTGTTCCAGGTTCTTTGATTTCCCGCGTTGCTGGTTGATCAGCGGCAGATCGTTAGGGCCGTAGAAGTCGACCACCGTCTTCACCTTCACCTTGACTCTCGCGCCCGCCAGCGCGACCAG
>JAFKEE010000039.1 GCA_017307505.1 Acidobacteriota bacterium
TCATGCCCGGTTTCGTCGACAGCCACACACACCTGATTCACGGCCCGCCCCGGTTGGACGATTACGAGGCGCGCATCCTCGGCAGCAGCTACACCGAGATCGCGGCGGCCGGAGGCGGCATCCGGTTCACCATGCGCGCCGTTCGGGCCTCTTCAGCCAAGCGGCTTGCCACCGAAGCTCAGGCACACCTTGCCACCATGGCCCGCTACGGCAGTACCACGGTGGAGGCCAAATCCGGCTATGGACTGGACGAATCGACAGAACTCCGGCTGCTTCGCCTCGCCAAGGCGCTGGATGGAGACCTGGTCTCCGTCGTGCCAACCTTCCTTGGCGCGCATGCCGTTCCGCCTGAATTCGACGGCGATCCTGACGGCTACATTCAGCACCTGATCGACGTCATGCTGCCTCGGGTCGCCGCGTCGAGAGTCACGCGCTTCGCCGATGTCTATTGCGATGCCGGAGCATTCAGCCTTGTGCAAGCCCGCCGGTATCTGACCGCGGCCATCGAGCATGGGCTCACGGCTAAGATCCACGCTGGTCAGTTCGCGGAAATCGGGGCAACCGCCCTGGCGATCGAATTGAAGGCTGTCAGTGCGGACCACCTCGAGGCAATCGGCCGGCCCGAGGTGGAGGCTTTGGCGGGTTGCAACACCATCGCGACACTGCTGCCTGGATCGGTATTCCACCTTGGGCTTTCCCAATATGCTCCTGCCCGGAGCCTGATTGATGCGGGAGCCGCTGTTGCGCTCGCCACGGACTACAACCCAGGGACGAGCCCCTCCTGCAGCATGCAGATGGCGCTCAGCCTGGCGTGTACCCAGATGAAGATGACACCGGCCGAGGCCATTGCGGCCGCGACAATCAACGGGGCCCACGCACTGGGACTCGCACAGGAGTGCGGCTCGCTGGAGACTGCGAAGTATGGGGATTTCCTGGTGCTGAATGTCCCCGATTACCGTGAGCTGCCCTATTCCTTCGGCATCAACCACGTGGCCATGACCGTCAGGCACGGCGAAGTGATCTACTGCGATAAGGACGACCCGATCCAATGACCCGCAAACTCGTCGAATGTATCCCCAACTTCAGTGAAGGCCGCGAGCGTGCCAAAGTGGACGCAATCGCCGCTGCCATTTCCGCCCTGCCCGGCGCACTGGTGCTCGACCTCGAACTCGATGCCGACCACAACCGGAGCGTGATTACCTTCGTGGCGCCACCGGAAACGGTGATGGAGGCTGCGCTCGCGGGCGCCGCCAAGGCTGTCGAACTGATCGATCTCACGGTCCACAGTGGGGTGCACCCGCGTATCGGCGCGGTCGATGTGATGCCCTTCGTCCCACTGGAAGGCATGACTCTGGCGGAGTGCGTCCAGATTGCGGAACGTGCAGCGGCCGAGATGTGGAAACGGCTGCGCGTGCCGACTTATCTCTATGAGGCAGCCGCCCGCCGGCCGGACCGGACTAACCTCGAGAACATCCGGCGCGGCCAGTTCGAAGGGTTGCGGGACGAAGTGCGGACTAATCCCGATCGGGCGCCGGATTTCGGAGATCCTCAACTGCACCCGACTGCCGGCGCCACGGTAGTGGGCGCTCGCAAATTCCTGATCGCCTACAACATCAACCTCGGCACGCCAGACATCGAGATTGCGAAGCGGATTGCCAAGGGCATCCGCCATTCCAGCGGAGGCTTCCGGTATGTCAAATCGATGGGCGTTCCGCTTGCCTCGCGGAATGTCGCACAGGTCTCGATGAATCTCACCGATTTCGAGCAGACACCCATCCACCGCGTGTTTGAGTGCGTTCGCAGCGAAGCCGCGCGGTATGGTGTGCCGGTGCTGGGCAGCGAGATTGTCGGCCTGATCCCAAAGAAGGCCCTCGAAGCGACGGCCGATTTCTACCTCCGTTTCGAGAACTTCCAGCCAAGCCTGGTGCTGGAGAACCGCGTCGCGGAAGCGCTGGCGGAGCGGACACCGATGGCCGATTTTCTGGATAGCCTGGCTGCCGCTACGCCCACTCCGGGTGGAGGCAGCGCGGCCGCCGCCTCAGGAGCGATGGCCGCGGCATTGGGTTCCATGGTGGCCCGGCTGTCGAAGCTGGATCCAACTCCGTTCGAATCGGATCGCGCCTTCCTCACCGAAGCCATCCAGCGCGATGCCGACGCCTACAGCGCGGTGGTGGCGGCTTACAAAAGGCCAAAGGAGGAGCGAGGGCCGTTTGTGAACGCCGCGATGGAGGGCGCGACCACGGTGCCGCTGGAAGTGCTGGAACACGCCTCGGCGCTGAGTGCCCGGCTGGCGGAGCTGGCCACTGCTTCCCCTGCGAAATTCGGCAGTGACGTCATCACGGCGCGGGCACTGGCGCAAGCCGCAATAACCGGCGCGCGGGCGAACGTCGAGATCAACCTGGCGTATTTGCCCGAGGGACCATTCCGCAGCAGCGTGGAGGCCCGCCTGGCGGGTTTGTAGCCGTTAACGGTACTTTGCGATGCGGCCCTTGGGTCCGACGGCCCAGCCGGTGACACCATTCCGGGTAAAGCTGATGGCATTGTAAGCGCCGTCGTCGAAGTGGGTCCAGGTGCGCCCATCGTCCCTGGACACATCGGACCCGGAGGTTCCCGTGGCGATCCAGACGCCGGGTTTCGGCAGGTATTTCACAGCCGAGCGGAAACCGGCAGGAGGCGTCGAAGGTGTCTTCCAGGTCTTTCCGCCATCCGACGAATACGCCGCGGTCTGGCGGCCTTCCTTGTCCTTGGAATAGTCACCACCAACGATGACTCCATGATCGTCGTCGCGGAAGGCGACCGAGAAGATTCCTGCGCCTGGGCCGTCATTGCGGATGGGGGTAGTGGCGACCTTCCAACTGCGGCCTGCATCGCGCGAGCGCATAACGCGCGCGGCACCGGGACCTCCGGTAACGTACCAGACCTCGCGGCTGCCGCGGACGAAGAGGCACGTATTGCTGGCCGCGAAAGCGCCTTCTCCCGGCAGGGAGGAGGGCGTCTTGAGACGCGACCAGTGGGCGCCGCCGTCGGTGGTGGCGAGAAGTTCGGCGCTGCCGTCCGGCGGGTCACCCAGGACAAGCCCGGTATGTCCGTCCCAAAAGGAGATGGTGTCGAAGAAACCCTTGGAGTCGGTCTGGGTGTATTGCAGCCGCCAGTGGGCTCCCGCATCGTCGGATTTGTAGATCCGCGAGAGCTCTCCGGGGCCGGCGCTCATGAGGTAGACGATGCGCTCATCGACGGGCCAGATTCCGCGAAAGTCGAGCTTCTCGGCGCCAGGCACCTGGGCTGCGGTCCAGTGCGCCCCGCCATCGACAGTGCGCAGGTACGTGCCGTTGGAACCACTGGCCCAGACAACTCGGTCACTGACGGCGCGTACACCGCGCAGCGAGACCGTAGTCGGACTGGTCTGCGGCGTCCAGGATTGCGCGCGCACACCCGCGCCGCACAGCAGCGAACCCGCCAGAAGCGTTGCTAATCTCATTGTTCTTCCTCGTAGTGTAACGGGCGCCATTCCCTCCGCGCCGTGCATTGAGAGAGAATGGCTGAAATCGCGATGACAACCATGTTGCCCCGACTGCTCCTTCCGGCTTTGCTGTTCGCCGGCACCGCCCTGGCTGAGAAACCGTTTATTGAAAAGGACGATGTCTTTCCGCTGGATGTGAAACACAATCATGCGTCGAGCATTCTGTACCTTCCCAATGGGGATCTGTTCGTCTGCTGGTATCGCGGATCGGGCGAACGGCAGGCGGACGATGTGCAGGTGATGGGCGCCCGGAAGAGGAGGGGCGCGAAGAGCTGGTCGGCTCCGTTTGTCTTAGCCGATGTGGCAGGCTTCCCGGACACAAATCCGACGCTGTTCCTGGACCGCGACAAGCGGCTTTGGCTGTTCTGGCAGACGATCGTGGCGAACACCTGGGAATCGGCAATTACCAACTACCGCGTCTCGTCAAACTACAACGGCGATGGCGTGCCCAAGTGGGACCGGGCTGACATCATGCTGCTGAAGCCAAACCATATTGTGGAGCGCGTGCAGGAATTCGGGTCCCGCTACACGGCGGGCCGTGAAGGCGAGTACTGGAAACGCGAACTGGAGAAGGCCAAGGACAAGTACTTCTCTCGTATGGGCTGGATGAACCGGCCGCATCCCGTGCAACTGGCCTCGGGCCGCATCGTGGTGGGATTGTATTCCGATGGTTACAGTATCAGCCTGGCAGCAATCAGCGATGACAATGGTCTCACCTGGCACGCGTCCGATCCGATTGTGGGCAACGGCAATATCCAACCTTCATTCGCGATCAAAAAGGACGGCGGACTTGTGGCGTACATGCGGGACAACGGTCCTCCGCCGAAGCGCCTGATGAAGAGTGAATCGAAGGACAATGGCGAGACCTGGACCTTCGCGGAAGACACGGATATTCCGAATTCGGGGACCGGCGTTGAGGTGTTGACATTAAAGGACGGTCGTTGGTTGATGATCAACAACGACACGGAACGCGGGCGCAATTCCCTCTGCCTGTCGATCTCAAACGACGAGGGCAAGACCTGGAAGTGGAATCGCCACATCGAATTGGATAAGCGCGCGGAGAAGCCGGGGTCATTCCACTATCCGGCCATCGTGCAGGCGCCCGACGGGACCATCCACGCGAGCTACAGCGTGTTCCTGAACCACTTGCCGCAGACCGAACCGCACAAAACAATCCGGCATGCGCACTTCAATCTGGAGTGGGTAATGGAGGGAGATCCGGCGGAAACAGCCCATTGACACCAGGGATCCAGGCGCTATATTGAAGGCGCAGTAAAGCCGCAGCCGGCAGGGAGCGGGCGGTCCGGTTCCTCCGGTTCGGCTGGGAGGTGACCGTGAGCGATACTGTGGTCGTGATTTCCTTCCTGGTTTCGATGGCTTTTGCTCTCTTCCTGCTCTGGAGATTCAGCCATATCCGTTGGTACTGGCATGCATTGGCTGTGGCTGTCGCCTTGGGCCTGGGCATGATGCCGCCGCTGGCGCAGGAAGCTGGGCGCAACTATGATGTCGCGTTAGGCAGCGCGTTTCTGTTCCTGCTGGTGTGGGGCGCTGGAGAGCCCCTGTTTAAGATGCTGCACGTGCCGCGGCACTTCTAGCCACGGATATCAGGCATAACAGCGGATCTCGAAGATCCGGGCCAGTTCACTGCCGTTGGTCGCCGTGATCTGGACGCGTACCCGGTCAGTGGTGACGGCTGCGAACTGGTGGCGACGCAGCCGCTGGTGATTCCCTGTTACCGTAGCGAGTTCTGTACCGCCGGCCAGGATCCGGTAGTCCCTCACCGTTTCCGGTTGCGGCGCACGTACGATGCCCTTACTCACTCCATCAGAGGACGAAAGCGTCAGTTCGCGCTGGAAGCCGGTGTCGAACGTCAACTGGATGGTGGAGATCTTCACGGGACGGGGCCATTGCAGTTCGATCCAGGCTCCATCTGACGCGAGCCGTCCCGCCCACTGATGAACTTCCTTCCCGGGAATGTCACGGACCCAGCCGTCGAGTATGTTCTGGGCGGGAAAATGTTCTTCGCTCCCAGAGGCCTGAACCTTCGCCTGCTTCGCGAGATCCAGCGAGTCCTCGTTCTTCACCCCGCGCAGGGACTGGTCCTGCCGGAGCAGCACCTGCTGCAAGGCCTGGACCCTGGCCCGATCCTGCGCCAACTGGCGAGGGAGGATGCCGGCCGAGACACAGTGGGCGGCGGCGGTACCGGCCGCCTGCCCAACGCAGGCGCAGGTGGCCATGACTCGCGTGGAAGTGAAGGCCGCGTGAGTGGCGCTGATGTTACGGCCTGCCATCATGAGGTTCGGCACGTTCCGGCTATAAAGGGAGCGCAGAGGAATGTTGTAGACCTCGGGAGTCCGCAGCACGGTATTAGGCGGTAGTTCGGAGCGGTCGAAGCCTCCCGGCGGGTGGTCGTCCATGGGCCAGCCTCCGATGGCGACCGCGTCGTCGAATTCGCCCTTGAGCAGGTCGTGCTGCGTGAGCAGATGATCGCCGACCATGCGGCGGCTGCCGCGCTTGCCGGGCATCATCCCGAGCCAGTCCAAAGCCCAATTGGCGGAGTCGGGGTGGTTGTCGCTGTTCTTGATGTAATCCCAGACACCCAGGGCGATGGCAAGCAACTCGTAGCGGATCCGCTCATTGTCCCAGATCGTATTCAGGTTGCCGCCCCATTCGATCCACCAGTAGCCGTACTCCCAGGTCTTCGTGGGACGGAAGCGGAGGTGCTCCTTGGTGACCTTGCGCGCCCAACTGGGCGCGGTGAAGGGCATAGGGCGGCCATAGTCACGGGACGTGAAGAGGATGCTGGATCCGAGAGTCTCCTCGTCCGGCTTTTCCGGCGCCAGGGATTCGTTGAACTCCGAGCGGGCTTCGCGGCCGGTGCGCATCTGGGCTCCGGCTTCCAGGCCCAGGCGGCAGTCACCGGTGCAGTCCAGAAAGAGGGGCGCGTGGACGCGGTAGAGGTGCTCGCTCTTGTCGCAGCGGGCCATCACGTAGTCGATCGCATCGCCTTTCTTCACCACACTGTAGAGGGTGGTTTCGAGCAGCAGCGTGATGTTCTTCTCGCTGAGGACCTTGTCGTAGAGCAGGAGGTCCCACATCTCCCAACTGCGTTGAGGATTGCCTGCGGCGTCATCGAGCCGGAGCTCCTCAACGAGGCCGCCTTCCCGCCAACCGGGGCGGCTCCGATGCGAGTTGGCTCCAACCACGTGCATCTTCACTTCACTGGAGGAATTGCCGCCCAGGCGGGAACGGTCCTGGACGAGGACTACCCGGGCTCCGTTGCGGGCCGCGCTCAAGGCCGCACAGACTCCGGCCAGCCCGCCTCCGGCGATGAAGATGTCAGCCTTCAACTCGACGAGCGTCATGTTCGGCTCGTGTTGAACGGACTTTGGACGGTTCTTCGGCGGCGCGACGATGTCGAAGTCGGGCTTGGACGGCGGCAGGGCCTGGGCCTGGGCCTGGAGATCCTGCGCGAACACGGCCAGGGTGTAGCCCGTAAAAGGGAAGGCGGAAAGCAAGTCGCGACGCTTCATACAGTTAACTATATAAAATTTCAGATGTCAGACTGACGCTACCGGTTAGGGCACCAGGATGCAGAGGTCCCTGAGGTTGCGGTAGCGCTGGTTGAAGTCCAGGCCGTAACCAATGACAAACTTATCTTCAATGGTGAAGCCGATGTAGTCCCCTTCGACAGCGATGCGGCGGCGGGAGGGTTTGTCGAGAAAGGAGGCGATCTTGAGGGAGCGCGGAGCGCGCTGGGACATGACGTGCCGCAGGTAGTTGAGCGTCAGACCTGTATCGATGATGTCCTCAACGAGCAGGACATCCTCATCCTGAATTGGTTTATCGAGGTCCTTGGTGAGCTGCACCTGACCGGAGGTTGTGGTGCCCTCGTAGCTCTTGGTGCCGATGAACTCGATGCGGAGAGGAAGATCGATGTGGCGCACCAGGTCGGCCAGGAACATGAATGAGCCCTTCAAAACCCCCACCAGCACGATGGAGCGGCCCGCATAGTCGGCCGTAATCTGCGCGCCGAGCGCAGCGATGCGGGTCTGGATTTCGTCGTGCGAGATGAGGACCTCAATTTTTGGAGACGCCATGCGATCAGTCTGGCATAACGAAGCCGTCTGAGGAGAGGAGTAATGCGCGAAAAACGCAGGTGGCCTAGTCGGCGGCGCGCAGGCGGTTGCTGGGCGGCCCGATGTGAATGTGGGCGGCCGTCGCACGGCCTGGGATGGCGGTGCGGAAAGCGTAATAGGGAATCTTCTTGGACTCGAGATACTGGCGAAGCCAGATGCCCTCGGGCGTGTCGGGGCTGAGGCCCACGTCGATGCGGCCACGGTGGTCATAGCCCATCGCCTTGTGGATGGCAGTCTCACCGTTGGCGCTGATGGGCAGTGCCTTGGCGAACTGCTTTTCGTAGGACAGGACGACGTCCCGCATCAGGCTGGGCGTGAAGAGGCCGTTGCCGTCGTAGCGTTCCTGTAAAGGCTTGGGCCCTGCATCTTCTTCGCGGTTGGCTTCCAGCGCCTGTTCGGCCTTCGCCATTTCGGCGATTTCCCGAAGGAAGCGGGCGCGGGATTCGGCAAGTGTCAATGTACGGCGCCGGTAGTCCAGTTCTTCGAGAATGGGCGTGAGTTCGTTGCGGGCGTAGATCCCCTGTTCAATGAGGGGTTTGACCTGCTCGACCAGTTCCTTGATCCGGTCAAAGCGACGCTGAGAGGCGGCTACCATCTCATCGGCCTGCTCGATGCTGATCTCGTCCGGACGCAGGGTGCCGTACAACGTGCGCTTGAGGATCATATCATCCCCGATGTCGGCTGCACTGCTGAGCGCGCGGTCCAGTAGCTGATGACGCGAGTAGATGGTCTGCGCCTGCAAGCTCCCAATGAGAAGGAACGCCAAACTAACAAAACACTTGCGCACTGTTCTTATTGTAGTACGATACGGCATAAGGAGTAGTTCCACTCAGAACGCTTGCGGAAACCTAAAGAAAATGGGGCAGTAGCTACTGCAGTCGTCACGGAAAGCCCCACGTGGCAGCTTGCTTTGCGGGCAGCCGAAGCTAAGAAAGCAGACGGCATCCGCATTTTGGACCTCCGCGAGGTCACCTCCTTCGCCGACTATTTCCTCATCTGCACGGGTACCAACCAGCGCCAGAACCAGGCGATCTGGGACGAGATTGCCCTGCGTCTGAAGAAAGAGGCCGGCGAGACGCCGATCAATGTGGAAGGCTTCGAGAATGGCGAATGGATTCTCGGCGACTTCGGCGACCTGATCGTGCACATCTTCTCGGAAGAGAAGCGGGAGTACTATCAACTCGAGCGTCTGTGGCGTGATGCCAAGGACGTTCCCATCCCTCCGCAAGCCGCAGCCTGAGCAGGCGGATCAGCGGCAAACGGCGTCGGCGGTTGTCACCACGCCGCCCTGGGCGGCGAGGTCGCGAATCATCTGTGCCGCAACGTCCTCATCCAAGCTCTTCACCGCATCGGTGACGAGTTCCACGTACCTGCCTGTCTTCAGGAGCCCGAAGACCGCGTGTTTCACGCAGATCTCGGTCACTACGCCGTAAACGACGCAGCGCTCCGCGCCCAGTTCGTCGAGCAGGGTGGGCAGGCCCGGAATTGTGAAACAATCCACAGACTGCTTGGTTAAAACAGTCTGGCCCACCAGTGTAGTTTCCGGCTTGCGCTGGCCGAGCGTGCCGGCGACACAGTGGTGCGGCCAGGCAGCAAACTCGGGGTCTGTCTCAGTATGCGCATCGGCGGTGGAAATCAGCGGGATGCCGTGATCGGCGGCGTAGCGGTTCAACCGGGCCACGGTGGGGACGATGTGTTCCGAACCGGGCACGTAAAGAGCTCCGGCCGGGTTGACGAAATCGAACTGCGTATCAATATCGAAAAAGACCGTCTTCATCGCTCGCTCCGGCGGAACTCTTCCGTGAGTTGGATAAGCTCTTTGCTGTATTCGATGCGGTATGGCGGATCGCACTCGAAAAGACTGCGGTACTTCTTCGGCAGGCGGTCGAGACTTTGGCGGGCGTACTGGCGGGCCTCTGCAGCGGTGGGGCGGTGCCCCACGATCTCGCCGCCCAGCATCACGGGCCGCAGCATGGCTTCGCAGCCTTGCAGGAAGCACTCGGAGGCACGCCCAACGATGTCATAACCGGGATAGCGGAAGATCTGCTTGGCGCCCGGCACGGTGGATTTGTCGGGGCTGATCTTGGCTGTGAAACGGCGCGTGCCGTTAGTGTCGAGCTCCACCAGTTTGTAGACGGCGCCGTGGCTGGGGGCATCCGAAGAGGTCGCCAGTTCCGTGCCCACCCCGTAAGCGTCAATGGGCGCACCGGTGGCCACGAGTTCCAGGATCTTGTACTCGTTCAGATCGCCAGTCGCCATGATCTTCGCATCCGTAAGACCCGCTTCATCAAGAATCCCCCGGACCGCACGCGCGAGTTCGACCAGGTTGCCGCTATCAAGGCGAACCCCCCACATCGGCCGGCCAAGCGAGACGGCGCGGCGCGCACCCTCCAGCGTGTCGTAGGTGTCGATGAGATACGTGGTGGCGGGCCCCAGCAGATCCTGCAGTCGCTGGTAGGCTTCGAGTTCCGTGGGAAAGCTCTGGACCCAGGAGTGCGCAGCGGTGCCGAAGACGGGAATCCCGTAGCGCATACCGGTGAGAGTATTCGAGGTGCCGGTGCAGCCGCCGATGAAAGCGGCGCGGCCAGCGTAGACCCCGGCGTCGGGCGAGTGGGCGCGGCGGGTGCCGAACTCAACCACCGAGCGTCCGCCGGCGGCCTCCACGATGCGAGCCGCCTTGGTCGCGATGAGAGTCTGGAAGCCGATGGTGGCCAGCAGGAAAGTTTCCGGGATCTGCGCTTCCAGCAGCGGCGCGCGCAACGTGAGGATCGGCTCTCCGGGAAAGAGAGGCGTCCCTTCCCGGGCAGCGAAGACGTCGCCTGTGAAGCGGAAGGCCCGCAGCGCGTCGAAGAAGCCCTCCGGCACGCGCTGGAACTGCGGTAGCGCCTTCAGGTAGCGGATTTCGTCCTCGGTGAAGTGGACGTTGAGCAGGTACTCGAGAGCCTCGTCGAGACCGGCGGCAAGGATGAAGTTGCGGTTCGGCGGCAGCCGCCGGACAAAGAGTTCGAAGGTGGCCACCTCACCGGTCTTGCCGGCGCACCAGTAGCCGGCGGCCATGGTGAGCTGGTAGAGGTCGGTGAGTAGCGCGCTCACTTCCCGGCGCCCTTCGCCGGTGGCTGCTCCTTCACGTCGCTGGCTGCTTTTTGTAAGTCGGTCACAACTTTGGCCTCCAACTCATAGAGTGACGGTTCTCCCTCGCGGCGCGCAATGTAGCGGTCGCCGGCTTTGGAGATGGACACCTTCTCGGTAACCTTGCCGTCCTGCGAAGTGACGCCGATTTCGATCTCCGGCGTGGTGAAACCGGAGTCGGGGAATTTGGTTGCAGAAAGGTCGCGCAGCCGGTCGATGAGCGACTGGACCCCGACAGAATCCATGGTCTTGCTGTTGGCCACCCAGCGGTCGCCTGCCTTGCTCACATTGAGTTGCCTGGCGGCATCCCTGTAGTCGACTCGGGTGGGGTCGTTGAAGCCGAAGGAGAAGAGCTTCTTGTTGCGGAAGTCCTCCGGCGTCTTGTCGAGCGCCTTGCCAATTTCATCGGTGAGGAGATGGAAGCCATCCACCACGGTGGACTTGGCGTAGAACTTGTTCTCCTTGCTCTTGCGCACTTCCAGCCTCTGGGTATTGGCGGCATCGGTAATAGCAACCGTGGCCAGCGGCGCGGAGGAGGCGAACTGCCTGGCAAGATCAGCTTGCTGATCGGAGGTGAGCAGTGGGTCGAGCTTCGCATCCGTGAGCTTGCGCGCCAGTTCCTCCACCTGCCAGCCGTCGGCCCGCATCGGCTTGGGGCTGACGATGGTCCACTCGTTCTGGCCGTTCTTGGAGAATTCGAGGTTGACGCCCTTCACGCTAAGTTGCAGGCGTGCCAGCTTGGTGACGTCGAACTTGAGCAGCCGCTTGTCGCGGAAATCGACGGCCAGCTTGTCGAGCGTGGCCCGGGTGGCGGAGGCAATGGTGAAGACGCGGGCATCGCCATCCACCTGGACGAAAGTGGCTCCCCCCACTGGGGCCTCGTCGCCGATGCTGACTGTGCGGGTTTTGCCGTTCTTCAGAGAAACGACAACCTGGACGGCTGGGGTCTTCAACCCGAAACCGCCGACGTCAGCCGGCTTCTCCTCAATCACCTTCTCGGAACTGAGAGAAGTGAGCCCGGTGAGCAGGTTGTTGATAGCGTCGCGGTCGGTGTCGTAGGGCTGCGGGGCGGTAACCGTCCACACATTGGAGGCCCCACGCCTGAGCGCAGTGTTTTCGCCCTCACGTCGTTTGATATCGACACCTGTGATGTCGCCCTCATTGAGGGTCAGGATCTTCGGAGGCGCGTCGGCCGGTGGTTTGGCCGCGTCCTCCTTCTGCTGCTTGTTCGACCAGTAGACAGCTCCGCCCAGGGCCGCCAGCAGAACGACGGCGACGAGCAATCCTCTCGCTTTCATGTGCCGGTTACCTCCTGCGCCACCACACCATGATCCCGAAGATGATGACAAAGATCGGGATGAGGAACTGGCTGACCATACGCACCATCAGCATTTGCGAGCCGGTGAGCTGGATGCGGCGATCTTCCGGATCCTTTGGACGGATGGAAATCAGGTCTTCGTCGTTGGTGAGCCAGTTGAGCATGTTCATGACGAGATCCCGGTTGCCCGCGAAGCCGAGCGCATAGTTCGAGATCCAGTCGGAAGAGCCGACAACGATGAACCGGCCTTCCACGTTATTGTTGTCCTTTTGCTTGCCGGTGCGGTAAGTGCCCGCAGCGGCCACTGTATAGGACTGGGTTTCGCCCTTCGGCATGGTGATCGCCCCGCCGGCCGCATTCAGATTCGTCGCGGCGATGGAGTTGTTGGAGGTCGACACCAGCTTCTCCGCCGTGGTCTTGTCGGTGGGTTTCACCTCCAGAGAACGGACCAGCGGGAATGCCGTCGCGGTGCGCTTCATCTCACGAACCACCGGATGGCTCTCGTAGTGAGTGGCCAGTGCGACCTCCGGCCCCATCCCGTACAAGCTGCCAAGGCCCGAGGTGTCGAGAACCAGGTTGGCTTGAAGCGTCACACCCCAACTTCCGAGCAGGTCGAGCAGGGCCTTGTTCTCGGCCACGGTCTCCTTGCCGGTTTTGAGCGGGGGATCGGAAAGGAACAATCCGCGTCCGCCCTCCTCGATGTACTTCTTGAGAGCGTCGACAACGGGCTGCGGATAGTCGACCTTGGGTCCGCCGACAACCACCAGCGAACACGCCGCCGGCACTTCAGGTTTCTCCATCAGGTTGATGACCTGGGTCTTGTAGTTGTTCTTCGCTACCAGGTCCTTCACACCGCCATACGAGCTGTTGGTGGTGTCTTCCAGCGAGTGCTCTCCCGCCCCGGTGGTGAAGCAGGCCGTGCGTTCCCCGGTCTTCAGCAGGCGGATGAGAGCGGAAGTAAGTTCCTCTTCACTGACGGAGCGAGCCTCCTGCCGCTTGTCGCCGGATTGCAGAACGACGGTGCCCGTCTGCGTTATGCCGAACTGTTTGGCAAGCTGCGGCTTCTTGAAGGGATCGATGTAGGCAACCGAAAGCTTGGTGGAGAGATTGTCGTAGCGGTCGAGCAGGTCCCTTGCTTTGGCGAAGCCTGTCGTCTCGTCGAAGTAGGAGATGGTGACATCCTGCTTCAGCCCGGAGACAAGCTTGATGGTCTGGTCAGACAGGGAGTAGCGCTTGTTGGAGGTGGCGTCGAAGGACTTGTTGTAACGGTTGGCCAGAAAGTTGACGGTGGCGAGGACCGCGATGATCACGGCGATGTACACACCGGCATAGGCGGTGTACTTGGTCTGGCGGCTTTTCATCCAGGTGTTGCTCATTGTGGTGTCTCCTCGCGTCTACGCTCTCCAGCGGAGCGATTCCAGGCTCCGCGCCGTGAGGAACAGTCCCAGGAAGATCATCGACGCGAAATAGACCGCGTCGCGTGTGTCCATTACACCCTTGGAGAAGGGCTCAAAGTGGCGGACCACCGACATGTAGCCCATCACGGAAGCCCAGGTGGAAGTCTCGTAACCCGCTACCCACTCAAAGACCCACAGCAGCAGGCAGATCGAAAAGGTGACTGAGCCGGCAATGATCTGGTTGCGCGTCAGGGTGGAGACAAAGGCTCCGATGGCAAGCAGGGCGCCGGCCTGGAGCACGAGCCCCAGATAGCCGATGACCAGCGGTTTCCAGTCCGGCTTGCCGTAGGCAAACAGGAAGAAGAAATTCAGACCGCTGATGAGCAGGATGCAGCCGTAGAGGGCGACCGCGGCCAGCCACTTGCCAATGATGATCTCAGCGTCGTGGAGAGGGGAGGTCAACAGCAACTCAATGGTGCCGGAGCGCTTCTCTTCCGAGAACAGACGCATGGAGATGAGAGGAATGAGGAACAGGCCGATGACAGAGACGTTCATCAGCAGCGGACGGATGATCATCTCGTTCACGTCCATCGGGAAGCTGCGGCCCATGGCCTGCGACTGGAAACTGACGTTGACGAAGTAGCCCACGGCATTCCAGAAGAAGAAGCCGAAGACGATGGCGAACATCGCCATGAGCAGGTAGGCGATGGGCGAGGCGAAGTAGCTCTTCAGTTCCTTCTGGCAGATGGTAATGACGTTGTTCATTGCTTGGCTCCTTCGCTCGGCTTCTCTGCGGCGGTGAGTTCCAGGAAGACATCTTCCAGGCTCAGCGCCACGGCGCGCAATTCGCTGAGGTTCCAGCCGGATTCCACCACGGCGCGAGCCACTTCGGCTCTGACGTTCTTGCCGGGCAGGGATTCGACCTCGAAGGAGTGCAGCCCGTTGTGGGTGTCTCGGGCAACGACACGGCTGACGCCGGCCACCTGCTCCAGCCGTTGGCGGATGACAGGTTCGTCGGCGCCGGAGACCTGGACGGCTACGGCTTCCTGGCCGCGCAGGCGCGAAGTGAGATTCTGCACGGAGTCGGTCGCGACGATGCTGCCCCTGGTGATGATCACCACGTGGTCGCAGGTCTGCTCAACCTCGGGCAGGATGTGGGTGGACAGGATGATGGTATGTTCGCCGGCGAGAGAGCGAATGAGGTCGCGCGTCTCGTGGATCTGCTTGGGATCGAGCCCGGCAGTGGGCTCATCGAGAATCAGCACGTCAGGGTTGTGGATGATGGCCTGGGCCAGGCCGACGCGCTGCCGGTATCCCTTGGAGAGCTTCGCGATGAGCTTCTTGCGGACATCGGCGACGGAGCAGCGCTCGGCCACCTCGTCTACGCGTTTGGCCAGCTCAGCACTGGGAATCCCCTTCAACCTGCCGACAAAGGAGAGATACTCCTCCACCTCCATCTCAGGATAAACAGGTGGATTTTCAGGAAGATAGCCGATCCGCTGCTTCACCTGCATGGGCGCTTCGAGCACGTCGAAGCCGGCAACACGGGCTGTGCCTTGGGTAGGCGGCATGAAGCAGGTCAGGATCCGCATTGTGGTGGTTTTGCCGGCGCCGTTCGGCCCCAGGAAGCCCACAATCTGGCCCTTTTCCACTTCGAAGCTGATGCCCTGCACGGCGACATTGCGGCCGTAACGCTTGGTCAGTCCTTCGACCTTGATCATTTATTCATCCTTAACGGGGATGTGGGACGAGTTCCGTCCCAGGAGAAATAGACGGTCTTCGTCCTCATCTCGTGAGCTTGACGAATATGAGGATAGAAAAGAGCTTAAGGTAGTGTCAATGCTGCGGCCAGGGGATTGACACCCCCGAAAAAGAGTGTTTGTCAAACCAGTTGGGTGCGAAGATTGTGCACCAGCGAGCGGGCTGCGTTGTTCAGAAGCACCGCATCGGAACCGGAGGCGATGAATCGGAAGCCCAGGGAACGATAGTGCTCCAGGTCGTCAGGCCTCGGCAGCAGGATCCCCAGGGCCTTCCCATGACGGCGTGCCGCCTCGACCGTTTTCGCAATGGCGGCAGTGAACTCAGGGTGGTCAAACTGGCCAAGGACTCCATAGGAGTGGGACAGATCCGACGGCCCGATGAACAGGACGTCGACCCCCTCCACAGCGGCGATGGCATCCACATTCTCCACGGCGGCGCGGGTCTCAATCTGGACGATCGTCAGCAGGGCGGTAGAGGAGGCTTCCAGGTAAGGCCGGAAGTTCGCCCCGTATTCACAAACACGGTTGGAGAAGGCGACCCCGCGTACACCCAGCGGCGGGTAGCGCATCGCGGCCGCCGCTGCGCGGGCGTCCTCTTCCGTATCGATGCGAGGAAACATGACCCCGTGAGCCCCGCAGTCCAGCACGCGATGAGCACGCTGGCGGGCGTTCGACTCTACACGGACGATGGCGGCCGAAGGAGTAGCCGCGAGGGCCTGCATCTGGGCCAGCGCCTCCACCTCTCCACCCGCTCCATGCTCCAGGTCGATGAGCGACCAGTCGTAGCCGGCCAGTCCCATCAGTTCGGCGGTCAGCGGCGAGCCGAGACTCAGAAAACAACCCAACACGGTCTCACCGGCCTGCAGACGTTCTTTGAGTTGAGCGGCCTTGGTTTGCGTGTTCATGCGGATCTTGATTGTATCAAGCGGCTCCGCCCGGCCTGTCTCGCAGGAGGGGGCGCGCCGCGCAGCGAAGCAGCCACAGCCGTCAGCGCGAAGCAGGCAATGCGCGGAACGCCACCAAATGAGTGCGGAGCGCGGTTTCCCCTTCGGTCTCGGCTTCCACCAGGGCCTCAAAGTCGGGCGGCCGGCCCGCCTGCTGCCACGCCTGGTCCAGTTCGTCCAACTGGCCTTCCGCTGTGAGGAAACCCACAAGCACTTCGGTGTCCACACCGGCCAGCGCCAGTTGACGCGTGACCGGAGAGGTCGTCCGATGCAGAATCGTACCGTATTGGACGGAGCGTGCCGGACTGATGCGGCGCGCGCGATATTCGGCTGGCTCGCCGGCTTTTGGCGCCAGATTGACGATCACGTCGCTGTCTTCGACCGAGAGCTGAAAGTTGGCTCCCTGGGTGGCGGCCCTCACGCCGGAACTACTCCAGGAGGTCCCGGGCAGGACAACGTTCCGGTCCTGCGGTGCGCTGCTGCCCATCGAACCCGTGCCCTCGAGTTGCACGTGCACGCCGCGCGTCGCCAGGAACTGCACCAGCTTCACGGCGGCGAAGGTATCCGGCCCGACAGCGTAACTCCGGGTAATCTGCGGCGGGCCCAACCGCTTCGCCAGCGCCGCGATCTCCGTGGACTCCAGCATCTTCTGCGGATCGTTGATCCGCACATCCCGCATCACCGGGCTGTCGGCCCAGGAAACAAAGACAGGAGTGGGGACATAGACGGAAGTCGGCTTGCCGCCCTTGAAAAATCCGGCCCAGAAAGGAGGTAGGGCGGGCCTTGTTTCGCCTCGACGTGGAAGAAACTGTCCGATCAGCAGGCCGCAAGCAGCCGCCGCCATGGCGAGCGCCACGGGAATCCAGGGGAACGGGCGGGCTGGCGGTACGGGCGCAGGTTCCGGCTCCGCCTGTTCCGCAACCGGCTCGGGCAGCCTCAGTTCGACGGCGAGCTGGTGCCCACCCAGCGGAATGCTGAGGCGCAACGGGCAGTCCGCGCCCTCGGAGGCGTAGTAGTCTTTCAGCCTTTGGCGCAAGCGTGCCACGACGACGCGCACCGTGGCGTCGGCGCGCGGGTCAAAAGAGGAGGGCCGGCCGAGAGCTTCGGTAGCCAGGGTGTACTCGCTGATCGCGTCGTTGCGGTGATCCCAAAGAAACGTAAGCAACTGGCGCAGCGAGGGGGCCTTGACGAAGGCTGGGCTTTGCAGGATGCCCGCGAACAGTTCACCAGCGTGGGCTTCGGGCGTGGAAGCACCATTTTGCGACGTGGCCGCCATCGTGGGGGATTGTATTACACGCTTTGAGCAATCAGCAAGAGAGGACGGCGGTTGGTACGTTCTGTAGCGCTATAGTGCTAGGGAGAGACCCACCCGATATGCCTGACCGCCGTTCTTTCCTGCTTTCGCTTCCGGCCGCTGCCGGACTCACCCGGACTCTGCGCGCCGCGCCGTCCGCACCTGCCCCGTTCGGAGCCTTGCCGTCCACCCGGCAATTGCTCTGGCACGAGATGGAGGTCTACAGCTTCCTGCACTTCACGACAAACACTTTCACCGACAAGGAGTGGGGCTACGGCGACGAGAGTCCGTCCATCTTTAACCCAACCGCTTTCGATGCCGGCGCGATTGTCGCCGCATTGAAGGCCGGCGGCATGAAGGGCGTGATCCTCACCTGCAAACACCATGACGGATTTTGCCTCTGGCCGACGAAAACGACCGGTCATTCCGTGAAGTCCAGTCCCTGGCGCGGCGGTCAGGGCGATGTCGTGAAGGAGATCTCCCAGGCGGCCGCGAAGCACGGTCTCAAGTTCGGAGTCTACCTGTCGCCCTGGGACCGGAACACGCCGAAATACGCCTCGCCGGAGTACATCACAATGTACCGCGAGCAGTTGACGGAACTGCTTACGCAGTATGGGCCAGTCTATGAGGTCTGGCACGACGGAGCGAATGGAGGAGACGGCTTCTACGGCGGCGCGCGGGAGAAGCGGCGGATCGACAAGAAGACCTACTACGACTGGCCGGCAACCTGGGAACTGGTCCGCAAGCTTCAGCCGAATGCGGTGATCTTTAGCGACGTCGGGCCTGATATCCGCTGGGTCGGGAACGAAAAGGGCTATGCTGCTGAGACGAGCTGGGCGACCTTTGACCCAGTGGGCGAAGACGGCGGGCCGGCCTCGCCCGGCAATGTGAAGACAAAAGAGTCCATGGGCGGCACTCGCGGTGGCTCCAAGTGGTTGCCGGCCGAGTGCGATGTCTCCATCCGTCCGGGCTGGTTTTGGCATGAGAAGGAAAATGCCAGGGTGAAGTCGTCTCGCGACCTGATGGATCTCTATTACAAATCGGTGGGCCGCGGCGGCAGTTTCCTGTTGAACATTCCGCCCGATCGCCGGGGCCTGCTGCACGAAACCGATGTGGCCTCGATCAAGGGCTTCGGCGACATGGTCCGCGGTACTTTTGCCGCGAATCTTGCAGCCAAGGCCAGGCTCACGGCGTCGAACGTGCGCGGCGGGAGCAGGACGTTTGGACCCGAGCGGCTTCTGGACGGCGACCGCTACGGCTACTGGAGTACGGACGACGCGGTGACCACCGCCGACGTAGTTCTGGACTTAGGCCGGGAGATTGCCTTCAATGTGATCCGCGTCCGCGAAAACCTCAAGCTAGGCCAACGTGTGGAGGGGATTGCCGTGGATCAGTGGAAGGACGGAGGCTGGGTGACCGTTGGCGAGGCGGGCAGTGTCGGCTCGTGCCGCCTCATCAGGACAGCGGATAAGGTGAGCACCACGAAGGTGCGGCTCCGGGTCACAAAGTCACCCGTCTGTCCGGCTCTGTCGGAATTCGGGCTGTTCCTGGAAGCGGGCTCTTAAGGAAACACGTCAGCGCGCAGCAGGTCGCTGTTCGACGGGTCCAGCCGGACCGTCAACAGCGACTTGCCATCCCGTGAAAGCGAGAACGGACCGATCCCGATCGGCAGAATCGGTTCCGGATAGTCGGCGACCAGGCGCGTCGAATGAGTCTTGAAGTCCAGGAAATAGATGGATTGAAGGCTCGAATTGTTGGTCCGCACGCCCAGGAAATAGATTCCATTGGATTCCACGGCCCAGCAACTGGTGCAGTAGGGCACCAGGCCCTCCAGGACGCGGCTCACCTTGCCCGTCTGCAGGTCGCCGGACCAAAGCTGGGTATCCGTAGGTTCCCGTACAAAATAGAGCGTCTTCCCGTCGGGCGCGATGTCGAGAGACAGCCCGCGGGTCTGGAGTACGGTCTGCCCTTTGCCCCCATGGGCGGGGAACTTCACGATGGAATCATCCAGGCCGGCATAGATCCACGCCCCATCCGGGGAGTAAACAGGATGCACGCCCGCTTCTCCGAAGGGTTTGATCTTCCACGAGCCTTCCACTTCGCTGGCTATGTACAGCTCTTTCGTCTTGGAATTATTGAAAACCAAGGACTTGCCGTCAGGCGACCAGCGGGCCACCGACGGTCTCAGCTTGCCCTGGGTCACTTCGACCGGAGCACCGCCATCGGCCTGGGAGACCCAGATCTGTTCATCGCCCGTGCGGTCGGTACGGAATGCGACGCGCTGCCCGTCGGGGGAGTACTGCGGCGACGCGTCTTGCCCGGTGGAGGCGATAACCCGGGTCCAGGTATGCGGCACATTGACATTCAGCCGCCAAATATTTGGATCGGACTGGACCACCGTGTAAATCAGGGATCGCGTCTTCATCGAGAAGGAAAACTGGATGGGGAATTCGGCATAGACCCCTGTGGGCGCTGGGGCATGTCCGGGTTCCAGCCGCCAGATGCGGAATTCCCCGCCCCGGTTCGAGGCGAAGAAAATAGTACGGTTGTCGGACGACCAGCCCTGCGCCGAGATCTCGCGGACGTCGGAGGTCAGTTTCCTTGGCTCGCCGCCCGAAGTCGGCACCGAAAAGAGCTCCTGGTAGGTGCGATGGTAGGCGCGCACAAAAGATACGGTGGAACCGTCCGGGGAGAAGCGCGGATCGATGTCGCCGATAATCAGGTCCTCGGGCTTGGTCAGCCGCGACTTCTGCCCCGTACCCACACTGACCAGAAAGATGCCCAGGGGCTGGCTCTGGTTGACAGCATCGTCCATCGCAATAGTGTCGCCGCGTGGTGACCAGGCCAGGTGAGGATTCGATAGCCCGTAGCGGGTCGCCAGCACCGGGGCCACCACGCGCTCCGAGCCTCCATTCAGAGGTAGGATCACCAGTTCACCGGCAGATTCCCGGAAGCGCAGGCAGGCCAGCGAGTGCCCGTCAGGAGCCCAGGTCGGGCTGGAATACGATCCCGGAGCATTGCTGAGGAGACGCGGAGCCCCACCCGACGGCTGAATCCAGACCTGGGCGGGTTGCCCGACACCCTGTTCCCACAGGAACGCCACCTTCGTCCCGTCCGGCGAGATGGCAGGTTGATATTCCTTGCCCGCCAGTCTGGTTACCGGAGTGATGTGTGGGGGCGCAGGGGGCGCCTTCGGCCAAAGCAAGAAGACGGCCAGAGCCAGTGCGGCGGCCAAGGCAGAGCCTAATATCCAATAGAGGATACGCCGATCTTTCGATGCTAGGGCGGCTGGTGATGCGGCAGTGATCGGTTCTGAGTCGCCATTGCCGGACAGGCGATGTTCCGTCACCCGGCTCGGTTCATCCACGCAGGTAACCGGACCAATGATCCGGTAACCCCTGCCGGCGAAAGTTTCGATATAGCCGGCCGCCCCCTTTTCGACATTCAGGGTTTTTCTGACAACCGCTATGTTTTGGGCCAGATTGGCCTCGTCCACAACACGATCCGGCCAGATCGCCGCTATTAACTCTTCTTTGGTAACGACCTGAGGTGACTGTTCTACCAAAATCAGTAGCGTTTCGGCGGCTTTTCTTGTGAGATGGAGCGGCTCGCCTTCGCGCAGAAGGACCTTCGCCGAGGCGTCCAGCCCAAACGAACCGAACTTATAAATTCGCCGTCGCTCTAACACGTTACCGCTCAAATTCAAGATCTTCTTAGAATCTTCTTAGCCTCGGATCGTTGAACCGGCTACCTCAATAGCTGAACCTAATCACGAACAGTAGTGTAGCGCAACCGCTTTGGGCGTGGAATCGACTGATATATCT
Organism: Acidobacteriota bacterium; assembly: GCA_017307505.1. GTDB lineage: Bacteria > Acidobacteriota > Terriglobia > Bryobacterales > Bryobacteraceae > Paludibaculum. The sequence goes on from JAFKEE010000039.1 coordinate 21,326, forward strand.
GTACGGCCACCCCGCACCCAACCAGCCGCCACCCACTGTTCAGAGGACCTTGAATGCTCAACCTCCGCCTGGGCCAAGCAGCCCGCCTCTTCGCCTTGGTCGCGTTCCTTACCATTTCCGCCACTGCGTCCTCCCTCGACAGTCTTCGGGCTTCGTTCGCTGCACCGCCTCCCGACAGCCGGATCATGATGCGTTGGTGGTGGTTTGGTCCAGCCGTGACACGGCACGAACTTCAGCGCGAACTCGAGGTCATGAAGGCGGGTGGCATCGGCGGCGTCGAGATTCAACCGGTGTACCCCTTAGCGCTGGACAATCCCGAGCAGAAGATCCGCAATCTGACATTTCTGTCCCCCGAGTTCCTGGATTCGCTAAAGTTTGCATCGGAGACCGCCCGCGGACTGGGCTTGCGGGTAGACATGACGCTTGGCAGCGGCTGGCCGTACGGCGGCCCGCACATCCCTTTGGAGATGGCGGCAGGGCGACTGCGCGTGGAACGCACTTCGACCCCGCCCGTGCTCAAGGAAGGCGAATCGGTCGTCGCCTCGTTCCCCGAACAGAACCTTGTATTCATTGCCGGACACACGGGTATGAAGGTGAAGCGGGCCTCCGCCGGAGCAGAAGGCTATGTCCTGGACCATTACAACCGGGCAGCCCTGGATAAACACCTTCAGGTCGTGGGCGAACCGCTACTGAAGGCCTTCGGCGGACAACCGCCCTACGCGGTCTTCAATGACAGTCTGGAAGTTTTCGGTTCCGATTGGACCACTGACCTGCTGCCGGAGTTCCAGAAACGGCGCGGTTACGATCTGAAACCCAAACTGCCGGCCTTGGTCGGTGAACTCACAGAGGAGAAGGGCGCCATTCGAAACGACTGGGCCCTGACGCTCACCGAACTGGTGGAGGAGCGATTCCTGGCGCCGGCCCGCGACTGGGCACACGCCCATGCAACGCTCTTCCGGTCTCAGACTTACGGCACTCCACCCGTAACCCTCGCCAGCCAGCGATTTGTGGATCTGGCCGATGGCGAGCAGCCCCACTGGCGGCAATTCAGCGCCACAAGATGGGCTTCGTCGGCGAACCACATCCTGGGAAGACCCGTCACCGCCACCGAGACCTGGACCTGGCTCCACTCGCCCACCTTCGCGGCCACGCCGCTCGACATCAAGGCGGAGGCGGACCGCCACTTCCTGCAAGGCGTCAACCAGTTGATCGGCCATGGCTGGCCATACTCCCCGGAGAGCGCGGGGAAGCCGGGCTGGGGCTTCTACGCCGCGGCCTCTTTCAATGACAGCAACCCTTGGTGGATCGTCATGCCTGACGTATCCGCCTACCTGCAGCGCCTCAGTTGGCTGATGCGCCAGGGCAAACCAGTGAACGACGTGGCGTTGTATGTGCCCGTAAGCGACACACGCGCGCGGTTTACGGCTGATTCGGGGCGGGTCTCCATCGATCGCCAGATGGGCGAGGTGACCGGCGCCGAGGTGATTCCGCAGATCCTGGACGCCGGCTTCGGCTTCGACGGCGTCGACGACGGCCTGATGGAGCAGGCCCTGGCAAACGGCGGCTACCGGATTGTGGTGCTGCCGAATGTGGAACGGATCCCTCTGTCAAGCTACCGCCGGTTGGAACGGTTTGCGGCGGGTGGCGGACTGTTAGTGGCAGTGAGGCGGAAGCCTTCACTGGGCCCGGGGTTGCTGGATGCGGAGAACGAAGCCAGGCAGATTCGGGAGATCTCAGCACGGCTATTCGACGCGCCCGGCGCCCCGGGCCGCTTTGTTGCCGAGGACAAAGCCCTGGGAGCCACCCTCGCCGCTTCGAAAACGCCGGATGTGGTGTGGGCTCCGGCCAATCCCCAGTTGGGATTTGCCCATCGCAGTGTGGCCGGCAGTGACATCTATTTCGTGGCGAACACGAGCAATCGAACCTACAAAGGCAAAGTCCGCTTCCGGGTGGAAGGGCTGAAACCGGAGTGGCTGGATCCACTGTCAGGTAAGGCACTGGCCCTCGGCGAGGAAATAGAGCTCCCTCCCTACGGTTCCCTGGTCGCGGTCCTTTCCAGGGAGGCCAAGCCCGCGGCGCCGCCAAAGCCGGCCGTGGGCTCGAGCATGGATCTGAGCGCGGACTGGAAGGTGCAATTTGAAGGGCTCGACAAGTCCGTTTCGATGAACCAGTTGACCTCCTGGACGGAGGATGCCTCCACACGGCATTTCTCCGGCACCGCGGTCTACGAAAAAGCGGTCACGGTCTCCAAAGACCTGGCTGGCAGTCGCGTGATGCTGGACTTCGGCGAAGCCACACCGGCGCCGGAGTCGCGTAGCGCGAACGGCATGCGGGCGTGGTTGCAGGCTCCGGTCCGGGATGCCGCCGTGGTGTACGTGAATGGACAACGAGCCGGTGCCGTCTGGGCGCCCCCTTATCGGGTCGAACTCACGGGCCTGCTGAAGGAAGGCCGCAACGAATTAAAGGTGGTTGTAGCCAATACGGCCCTCAACCGCATGGCCGGCCAGGGTGAGCCGGACTACAAGGCAGTCACGGCCAAGTACGGCGAACGGTTCCAAATGCAGGATATGCGCAATATGAAGCCGGAGCTTTCCGGGCTTCTCGGCCATATCCGTCTGGTGGCGGAATGAGGTGTCTTCCCTCAGTGAGAGTGACCGCCGCCGCAAGGTTGGGTATTCAGGCATCGCGCGCCGTCATGCGCGCGGTGAGTTGGGGTAATTACTCGAAGCCCGGATCATACGGCTGGGAACCGTACGCGTCCGGGCCAGCGCAGCGTATCAGAAAGGAATGGAAATGAAGAATCGCATTTTCTCGCTTCTTGCGATATTCATCCTGCTGGCAGGCCTACCGGCCTGGTCGCAGGATGCCAGAGGCACCATACTCGGCAAGATCACAGATCCGAGCGGTGCCGTACTGCCTGGAGCCACGGTCGTTGTGGCCAACCCGGCGATGGGCTATAAACTCACATTGACGACGAATTCAGACGGTCTCTATACGGCCCCCCTGCTTTCGCCCGGCATCTACCAGGTGGAAGTGACCGCGGCGGGCTTCAAGAAGGCCACGCGGAATGAAGTTGAGGTTCGCATCGCGGACCGTCTCGACATCAGCTTCGCCCTGGAAATCGGCACGCAGGACCAGTCGGTCACCATCACCTCGGATCTTCCGCTTCTGAACGCGGAATCCGCATCCACCGGCACGGTCATCGACTCGAAGCGGGTCGCCAACCTGCCGCTGTCTTATGGCAATCCGTTTCTGCTGATCGGCCTGACTGCCGGTGTGACCTTCAACGGCAGCGTCCGCCTGGACCGGCCGTTTGAACCCACCCACATCGTCAATTACTCGATGGGCGGGACCCGCGGCAATCTGAACGACCTGACTATCGACGGCGCGCCCTCCACGGCCACCGCCAACGCCAACGAAGTGACGGCATCCTACGTTCCGCCGACGGACATCGTGCAGGAATTCAAGGTGCAGACGGCTACGTTCGACGCGCAGTTCGGCCAGACCCAGGGCGGTGTAACCAACATCAGCATCAAGTCCGGCACCAACGACTTCCACGGCAGCGCCGGCTATTCGTTCTACCGGCCCAACATGCTGGCCAACGATTTCTTCAACAACAAGTCGGGCCTGCCTACGCCGAACTTCGAGTTCAATCGTTGGGGCGGCTCCATCAGCGGCCCGGTCGTACTGCCCAAGATCTACAACGGTCACAACAAGACGTTCTTCCTGTGGGGCTATGAAGGCATTACGGACTCGCGGCCCCGCCACGACGACAGCACGAACACGGTGCCGACCGCAGCCATGCACGACGGCGACTTTTCCGCCCTGTTGGCCAGCGGCTCCGCCTACACCATCTACGATCCGGCCACCCGCGTGAAGCTCTCCAACGGCCGTTATCAGCAGACTCCATTCGCCGGAAATATCATTCCGAAGGCACGTTTCGACGCCGTCGGGAAATCGATCCTGGACTGGTATCCCACCACCCCGAAATCGGCCGGCGATGCCGTTGGCATCGGTAACTTCCGCGACGCCAGCCTGGCGGAGACCGCCGACTACTACAACAACACTGTGCGTGTCGACCAGAACATCGGCGACCGCCAGCGTCTGTTCGTCCGCCTCAGCCAGTACCGCCGCGATTCCCTGTACAACGATTACTTCGGCAACGCCTTCACCGGCACGCAGTTCCTGTTTGACTCCAAGGCGGGCATGATCGACCACGTCATCACGCTGTCGCCGACCATGGTGCTGAACTCCCGCTACAGCTACAACCGCTTCATCCGCGGCTCCGACGGGCCCGCTTCCGGCGAAGGTTTCGACATCTCCAAACTTGGCTTCTCACCGCAATATGTCAGCCAGGTTCCGAAGGACATCGCCCGCTTCCCACGCATCAATCTCACCGGCTATATCAGCAACGGCTTCACCGGCGAACTGCGCCCCGTGAACAACCACACGGCCTCTGCCACCCTGACCAAGTCGGCCGGCAAGCACAATATCCGCACAGGCTTTGAATTCCGCATCTATCAGGAAGCCGACAAGTTTTTCAGCAATGCCCAGACAGGTCAGTTTACCTTCGACGCCACATGGACGAGGGGCCCGCTGGACAACTCCGCCACCTCGCCCGGCAGCATCGGCCAGTCGGTGGCCTCCCTGTTGCTCGGCCTGCCTGGCTCGGGCAGCATCGCCCGGTCAGCGGACTACATCGAGGCTTCCAAGAGCTGGGGCTTCTTCATTCAGGACGACTTCAAAATCAGCCGCAAACTGACGCTGAATATCGGCCTTCGGTATGAGCTCGAGACGCCGCTGAAGGAGCGGTTTAACCGCAGCGCCCTCGGCTTTGACCCCAACTACACCCAGACCATCTCGGCTGCGGCCCAGGCCAACTATGCCACGATCTACCCCAATATCGCTGGCGGCTTCGCTCAGCTGCCGCCCAGTGCCTTTGCGCTCAAGGGCGGCATGACCTTCGCCGGAGTCAATGGCAACGACGGCAGCTTGTATAACACGCCGAAGAACGTGTTCCTTCCTCGCATCGGCCTGGCCTACCAGCTGGACAGCAAGACCGTGATCCGGTCGGGCTTCGGCATGTTCGCCGGTTTCCTGGGCGAGCGCCGTGGTGATGTGATTCAAAACGGCTTCAGCCAGAACACGAACATGGTCCTGACCAGGGACAGCGGGCTCACCTGGGCCACGACTCTGGCCAACCCGTTCCCGGACGGCATCAGCGAACCCAAGGGCAACGCCGATGGGTACGCCACCTACCTGGGTCAAGGCTTCTCTTTCTTCAATCAGAATCCGAAGCTCCCGATGACTTCACGGTGGGAATTCAGCGTCCAGCGCGAATTGAAAGGCTTCTCCCTCGAGGCCAGCTACATCGGCAGCAAGACCAACCATGTGGAACTCTCGACCGTCACCAGCGGCTCGTCAACCACGCTGGGGCGGAACATCAATACGTTGCCTTACCAGTATCTGAGCACGTCTCGGTTGCGCGACGACGTCAACAACAACTACCTGAGCGCCAACATCTCGAATCCCATGCAGGGACTGGTACCCGGCAATACGCAAGGCACCTTTACCAGCGCCCAGATCTCCCGGCAGACCCTGCTGTCGCCGTATCCGGCCTTCGGGTCGAATGCGATCTACACCAGCGACAATGGGGGCTACTCCTGGTATCACAGCGTGCAGCTCACAGCCCAAAAGCGCTTCTCCAAGGGCTACACGATCATGGGCAGCTACACCCTGTCCAAGTGGATGCAGGCTACCAATCTGCTCAATCCCGCGGATGCCCTTCCGGTCCGCGAGATCTCCGACGCCGACGCTCCGCACCGCATCAATCTCAGCGGCATCTGGGAACTGCCTTTCGGAAAAGGCAAGCCGTGGCTGTCGAACTCCAACGGGTTCGTCACCCGGCTCGTGGGCGGCTGGCAGGCCTCCGGCATCTGGTCGCTGCAAAGCGGCTTCCCGCTTGCCTGGGGCAACTACATCTATTACGGCGATCCGGCCAACATCCTGCGGCCATCCGACCAGCGCACGCCCAACAACTGGTTCAACATCGAAGGGTTTGAAACTGTCAGCTCGAAGCAACTGCTCGGCAATCAGGTCCGCACCTGGCCGCTCCGCTTTGCCACGCTGCGCCGTCAGCGCCAGAACAATGTGGACCTGGCTCTGATCAAGGACACGCGGATTCGGGAAGGAATGAACTTCCAGTTCCGCGCGGAAGCCCTCAATGCCTTCAACCACCCCTACTTCCCCTCGCCGAACATGACGGTGACCACGGCCCAGAGCGCCGGCGCCACCGGCTTCGGCCAGATCAACGCCTCCACCCAGGACAATTACGCACGGCGCCTGCAGCTCACTGCACGCTTCACGTTCTAGTTCCGGGTATCAACCAAGAGGGCGGCCCCGCTATCGCAGCGGGGCCGCCCTTTTCTTTGTGTTGACTGGCTCCAAATCGCCGGGCGCGGCAGAAGCGCCGCCTAGATCCCCATGATCTGATAGCCCGAGTCCACGTACATGATATTGCCCGTCACGCCGCGTCCGAGGTCCGACGCCAGGAACACCGCGGCATCGGCCACTTCCGCGGGATCCGTTGTGCGGCGCAGCGGAGCGTTCTCCGTCACGTGATCCAGAATCTTGGAAAAATCCTTGATTCCGCGCGCTGAGGCCGTTTTGATAGGGCCGGCCGAAATGGCGTTCACTCGGATGTTGCGCGGGCCCAGTTCGCTCGCCAGATACCGCACACTGGCCTCCAGGGCCGCCTTCGCCACGCCCATCACGTTGTAGTTCGTCATGACGCGCTGGCTGCCCAGGTAGGACAGTGTCATGATCGACCCGCCCTCCACCATCACCGGCGCGACGGCTCTCGAAATTGCCACCAGCGAGTAACAGGAGACTTCCTGCGCCAGCAGGAAGCCATCCCGCGATGTCTCGTAAAACGGCCGGGCCAGGTCTTCCTTGTTGGCAAAGGCGATGGAATGCACAACGGCATCGAGTTTGATGCCATCCGATTTCAGCATTTCCGTCAGGTGCTGGATGTCATCCTCGCGGGTAACGTCACAGCACAGCAACTTCTGGGCATCCAGGTCACGGGCCAGTTCTTCAACCACATCCTTCTGCCTCTCCCCCTGGTAGGTCAGGATCAGACCCGCGCCTTCCCGCCGGTACGCGCGCGCGATGGCATAGGCGATGGACCAGCGGTTGGCCAGACCCAGGACGAGCGTGGTCTTGTCTTTAAGCAGCTGAGACATGAATTTCCTATTGTAGCGTGCGGTCTCAATGCCCCGGGCGGACAGTTAATTTCGCCTGGCGGCGCCTCCTCCCATTTTCTTACCCCTGAAACGGAATCCCCTATGGTTGTAGTCTAGAGGACAAGAGGATATTTTTATGCGGCCTCGGTCACTCGGTCTTTTGGTCTTATTGTGTCTACTCATTCTCCCGGTCCAGGCTGCCACGCAGTGCGCACTGACCGCGACGCCCTTGCTTGTGGCGTCGGAAGGTCTGACTGAACCCATTGGGGACATTCTGCTCAGTTGCTATGGCGGCGCTCCGCTCGGCCTCATCAAGGGCTCCCTTCAGATTTCAGTCAGCCGCAGAATCTCAAATGCCATCGACGATTCGGGCTACATGCAGGGCGTCACTTTTGCGCTACAGACACCGGTAGGGTATACAAACCTTCCCGTTACCGTGCGCCCGCTGGATACCTCGATCCTCATTGAGAACTTTCAGTTCAACATGACAGCCCAGGGTACGTTCCTGGTCAAAGTGAGCGGGATCCGGACCGAAACCGGCGGAACCACCCAGGCTTACGTTCAATGGCTGACCAACGAGCAACTGCCAATTCCTTCGCCCATCACGACCGTCGGCACGTCCCAAACCTCACTCTATGCGACCACTCTCGCCGCCTCCGTGTACGGTACGGGACCGCCGGTGCCGCAATACCTGGATTTTGACAATATGATCGCCAGCGGCGCCGGCATGGCTACCACGCGCGTGACCGAGGGCTTCGGCTCGGCTTTCGTCCGCCGCGTCACGGCCGACACCACGAACGGCATGCGCGTGATGATCCGTCTGGCTGGCGTACCCGCCGGGGCAAATATCATGGCCCCGGATGCGATCGCCGGAAGTTCCGCAGCCATTCCCACCTCCAGCGGCCAGTTCGGCACAAATCCCACCGGTGGACTGTACAACCCGCTGGCCGGCAATACGCTGCTCCTGGTGAGAGTCCGTGGCGCCCAGGAGGACGGCAGCGGCGGCTTCGTCGTCTGGACACCCAGCACGGGCCCGCAGGTCCTCTTCGGGGTGGGCGAAATCGACTACCAGGGCACGTCCCCTTATGTCGTCTATGAAGTCGTGGACGCAAGTTCCACCACTCTGGAATCGGCCCAGATCCCACTCTGGCTGTTCCTCCCGACCGACCAGTTCATTACCGAAGGCCTCGTCACCCAGACCGTGAGCCTGGGACCCATCTCCACAGCCACAGGCTCAGTTGCAGGCGCGCCGATCCCGCGCTATCGAGCGGCCACCGTCACAAATGACTGCAAGATTCTGGGCGACTGCAACGCGAACTATTTCCCCAGGATGGAGATCACACCCACCAGGACGCCCGAGGAGTTCACGGCACCATCCGGCTCCGCCGCCCAGTCCGGCTACGTGCTGGTCCACAATATCGGCGGGGGTTTGCTGCAATGGCGCGTATTGTCCCGGTATGGGAACGGTGCGGGTTGGCTGAGTATCGCCAACCCCAGCGGCATGAACAATGCGACGGTGCGCTTCGATGTCCTGCCCAAGTCCTTGCCCGAAGGCGTGTATGAGGCGGATCTTGTCTTCCAGAACGTCAATCCCTACAACGGCAGCGTGGATGAGCAACTCGTCCACGTCAAGCTGACGGTGACCGCTCCGTTGCCCGAACCGCCGCCCCCTGCGCCCGCCCCCGCCATCACAAACGTGGTGACTCCGGGCTCCCGCTGGGGCATGCCCTTCGCTCCCGGAGCGCTGGTCACCCTTCTCGGCACCAACTTTACAGACCAGACAACGGTCACAATGCAGGGCCGTCCCGCCTCCGTCGTCACGCTAACGGCCACGGAACTGACCGCGCAGGTCCCTGCCGATTTGACGCCGGGTCAGGCCGCGGTGATCGCCACCAACTCCGGCAGTGCCAGCGCTGCATATGTCATTGATATTGCGGCGATCTCGCCCGACCTATTGTTCATCCTCAACGCCGGAGGCGAGACAAATAGCGTCGACCAGCCCGCCGAGACGGGCAAGACGTTGCAGCTGTTCCTCACCGGCCTGGGGAGCGCAATCAACCCGATCCAGGTGCGGATCCACGACCGCTGGATGGAAGCAACCCGGGAACCCACGCCGCAGCTCGGCGTGGAAGTGCTGAAGGTCACCATCCCCGAAGATCTGCCCACCATGCAGTCCGACACCATGGTTTGCGCCCAGGTCGCGCAGAACGTGGACGGCGTGTGCAGCTCCGCGAAGAACATCTGGCTGAAAGGGACCAACCAATAGTTCTGGTCACCGGCGGTACCGGCTATCTCGGACGCGCCCTCTGCGAATCCCTGATCGCCCGGGGGACCTCCGTCCGAGCGCTGGTACGGCCCGGTGCGGAATCCCGCGCGCCGCGAGGCGCCGAAGCATTCACCGGCAATGCCCTGAATGCGGACAGTATCGCTGCCGCGGCGGAAACCTGCGGCACGCTCGTCCATCTGGTGGGGACGCCGCATCCGCGAGTACGGTCTGACAGCCACCATACTTCGACCCTGGTACGTTCTGGGTGAGGGCCACCGGTGGCCCATGGCACTCTCCCCCCTTTACTGGCTGGCGGAGCGGTTCGGACCAACCAGGCAAGGGGCCATCCGCCTGGGCCTCGTGGCGCATAGGCAGATGGTGGCAGCGCTCCGTTGGGCGGTGCAGAACCCTCCACAGCCGGCGGAGACGAATCCCAGGATTCTGGACGTGCCGCGGATCCGGGCTATTGCTGAGGAGCGCGCTCGGGCCTAGGCTGCCGCGCGCCGCCCGGGCGAGGTCCATTCTGGTTCCGCTTCTGCAGTTCCCGCATCAGGTTGCCGGGCTGCATGTTCGGCCGCCGGCGCATCAGTTCATGGTACTGATCTGGCGTCAGGATCGCGCGCAGCCGCAGGCTCATTTGCGAGAAGCTGCGCGTGATGTCGCCGCGCGCGGCAATCAGCCGCTCAATGGCTTCGTTCCCGCGCCGCTGGTCGAAGTTGTCCTCGTTGAAAATGTCCTGAAGTTCGACTTCCGCCTTCTCCACTGAGGCCCGTTGGTCGATCAGCTTCGAACGGTACTCTTTCACGATCTCGCGGATCTGCCGGTTCTGGTCGTCCGTCAGGTTGAGATCTTTCGCCACGGGCGAATCCCACCACGGGTAGAAGCCTCGGGGCAACTGCGCCAGCAATGGCAGTCCCAGGCAGAACATCACCAACATCAGCCGCTTCATAGACTTACTGCGCCTCAACCGCGGCAGGTGCCACAGTACTGTCAAACAGACCTTGCAGGGGATCTGCCGCGCGCGGCGTCTCCTGATTCACTACACTCGCAATCTCATTGAAAAACTGGGCGTCCGAAACTGCGGAGGCCTGCTGAACCGGCGCGGCCGGGGGCTTCGTCTGATGCAAAGCCACGCCCGCGAAGATCATCAGTGCCGTCGCCGCGGCCGGCAACATCCGCCAGATCAGATTCTGCCGCGGATGCTCAATCCTGGCCCAGACAGCCTGACGTTGCGCGCGCAGCCGCTCTTCCAACCTATCGCTGGTCCCGGGGGCCATTTCGACCACTGAGCGCCGCCTGAGTTGCAGCGCCTGCCAGCGCTCCGCGCACGCACCGCACTCCGCCAGATGGCCAGCGGACCGGTTCTCCGCCGGTTCCAGCCCATACAGCCTGCTAATCAGATCGCTTTCCGACCAGTGGGGCGAGTTTTGATTATCCGAGTTCATGTTCCTCACTCCCATTCCCTACCTTCTACGTTCCGCGTACAGATCCTGAAGTTCGACCCTGAGCTTCGCCAGCGCCCGGGCCATGTGGGCCTTCACAGTTCCTACGTCCAGGTCAAGAATCTCCGCAATCTCGTCCAGTGCCCTGTCTTCATAATGGCGTAGGGTAAAGACTGCTCGCTGCCGGTCGGAAAGGTTGGCGAGCGCGGTCTGCAACCGGACGCCGATCTCACCGGCAAACAACTGGGCCTCCGCATCCGGGGACGAAGACGGAGCCATGTTCAGGATCAACTCTTCGTCTTCCTGGTTCGGGCGTTTCCGCCAGAACTGCCAGCGTCTCGACCGCAGCTTGTCCAGGCAGGTGTTCACCGCAATCCGAGTCAGCCACTTGGCTGAGTCGTCGATGGGAACTTCCTGTTTTTGCAAGGCTTTGTAGGCCTTAAAGAAGACGTCCTGGGTAGCCGAATCCGCCTCATCCGCCTCGCCCAGCATACGCTGGCACAGCAGGAACACCCGGCGTTGCTCAGACAGCATCCATCCGGCAAAGTCGGAGCCTGCCTGCGTGGCACCGGCTGAGGCGACGAGTTGGTCTGCCATCGAGCCCATCCTACCCCGAATGACGAGGGAATTCTGCGGAAGGTTTACATCTGCAGCGCATTCCGTCAGTTTCTTGCTCTGCGCGTGGGTTCAGGTCGTCCAGCGTGGTCCAGGTCAATCCGGTTCTGCTAGACTCCTCATCGATGAACTACTTGCTGCTGTTAGCCATCGGGCTGGTAGCCGGGGTCCTGGGCGGGATGTTCGGCATCGGCGGGGGTCTGGTGATTATTCCAGGCCTGATCTTCCTGCTGAAAATGGAACAGTTCGACGCCCTGGGCACCTGCCTGGCGGCCCTCATCCCGCCCGTGGGATTCCTCGGCGCTTACGAGTACCACCGCCTTGGCCACATGAACGTGAAGTATGCCGCCCTGATCGCGCTGGGCCTGTTTATCGGTTTCTACTTCGGAGCCCGCATCACCCTCGGCCTGCCGCCCGTCATCGCACGCCGCGGCTACGCCATTTTTCTGTTGCTGGTCGCGGCCCAGATGTTATTGACAGACAGGTAGTTCTACTACGCGGTCCGGGCTTCCTTCGGCTTCAGCAGCCGCGAGTTCTGCGATCGCTCGTCACCCGAGATGGACCGCGTACTGAAGATGGAACACTGCTTGGCCAGGTTCTTCATGTCGCTGCCCTCTTCCACCACCATCTCGTGCTCCACCCAATTGGAGAGAGGGATATTCCGGAAGAACAGCCGCTCCTGCAGCACCAACGCCTTGCGGTTGACGAACATCGACTTGTTCTCCCGCATGTAGTGCCGCTCTTCCACCCGGAAATCGGCCAGGAACTGGTCAAAGGCTTTCCGCATAGTGGATTCTTCCGCCGTCTTCACCTTTTCTTCAATCAGTTTTTCCTGATTCTTGATCACCGCGTGTGCCTCGGCGAGGCTTTCCCGTTCTTTTGAAACGGCAACCTCGAGCTTGGCCTGCATGATGTAGAAGCTCAACAGTGCGCTTCCAGCGGCAATGAAGAGCGGGAGTAGGATCCAGAGCATGGCGGTCATAGTGACTCTCTTGCAATGTATCGGACGCGCCGCGCCAAGGCTTTAGAGCCCAAATCTAAGTTATTTGCCCTACTGCGTCGGGTCCAGCTTTGAGCCGGAGAGAATGGAGAACGCCAAACCCAGCTTGAAGGACCCCAGCGCCGAGAAAAAGCACTTTAATCTGAATGAGATACCGGCTCCGAAGCCTTGGTGCTTGGCAATGAAAGCAGCCGCCCCGGAGACTCGGTCGGCCGTGTACAGTTGCTCGTCCACCGCCACCTTCGTGCGCGGATTCAGCACGACAAAGGTCTGTTCCGAGACCCGGATGTGCTTCCCTGCGTTCCGGATCTGCCAGCAGACCTCCAGCAGGCTCCAATGCTCAGAGAACCGCTTTTCGTCCAGGTAGTTCATGCCCGCCAGGAACGATTTGCGGACCAGCATCGCATCTTCATCCACCGCTTCAGCCAGGCCGCTCTGGGGCGCCACCCGCGGCAGTGGCACACCACGCAGGCTCGACTCGGCCAACTCTTCGGGAGAAGGAAGCCGGAAGGAGTTCGGAACCACGGCGCCGGAGACATCCCGGATCTGAGGAGCCGCGGCGGTCACCGCGTCACTCGCCTCAAGCACAGCAGCCAGAGTCTTGACCGTATCCGGTTGAACCTCGACGTGCGGATCCAGAAAGAAAATGAGGTCCGATTGTGCGGTCCGCATGCCGATATTGCGCGCCCGGGTCCGCCCGAAATTGCGAGGCAGGCGTAGCATCTGTATGCCGGGAAAATCCGCATCCATCCGCGGACAGCCATCCCGGCTGCCGGCATCGACCACCAAAACTTCAATGCTTGCACGATCTTGCGATGCCTCTAACGCTGTCAGGCAGCGGCGGAGGGCGGCCTCGCATTCATAGGCAACGATGACGACAGAGGCGCGCGGCCGGGCGGGCGATTCTTGCTGGGAAACTTCCTGGGACACCAGTGGAGATCATAGCGCACGCAGGGGTCTCAAGGGACCTCCACCGGGGCTTACTTAGTCAATCAGTCCTTTGCGCACGGCAAACCGGACCAGTTCGCCCGTTGAATGCAGGTTGAGCTTCTCCATGATGCGGCCCCGGTGGGCGTCCACGGTGTAGACACTGAGTTTGAGGTCCGTGGCGATCTCTTTATTTGTCTTTCCTTCGGCGATCAATTGCAGAACCTCCCTCTCGCGCGAGGTCAGCAGGTCAATCGGATCCGTAACGTGTTGACGATAATCGGTCAGCACCGCATCGGCAATCGCCGGCGACAGGTACCCTTCCCCACGGGCGATCGACCGCACGGCGGCCAGCAGGTCGGCATCGATGGCATCTTTCAGCAGATACCCGCGCGCCCCGGCCCGCAGGATTTCCCGCACATAGACCGCATCTTTGTGCATGGAGAGAGCCAGCACCCGGGTCCTGGGCGAACTCTCCATCAGCCGCCGCGTCGCTTCAATCCCGTTCAACTCCGGCATGGCTACATCCATGACGACCACGTCAGGCGACAGCATGGTTGCTCGCTCAATCGCCTCCCGGCCGTTGGAAGCCTCGCCCACGATCTCCATATCTGACTGGGACTCCAGGATGCGGCGAAAACCCTGCCTGACCACACTATGGTCGTCGGCCAGCAAAATAGTGATCTTTTTCGAACTCATAGGTGCACGCTGGAACACCGGCCGCTATTCCAGCCGTTCCGCAAACGGGAAACTGGCCACGATCGCGACACCCTGGTTGGGCGCGGTGTCCACCTTCAATTCTCCCCCAGCGCTGCGTGCCCGCGCTCGCATGCCCACCAGCCCCAGTCCGCGGCTTTGCTGTGCGCTTTCCGGAACCACCCCGCGTCCGTTGTCGGCAATCCGCAGTTTGAGCTGCCCGCCCGGATTCCCGAGAGAAACCTGCACCTTGGTTGCCTGGGAGTGGCGCGCCACATTGGTCAGCGCCTCCTGGGCGATGCGGAAAATATGCGTCTCCGTCTCGTCCGCCACCCGACCATCAAAAGTGGACGTGTACTCCACATGAATGCCCGTCCGCTGCTGGAACCGGTCGCACAGCCAGCGCAGGCCCGCGTCCAGTCCGAAATCATCCAGGATCGTCGGACGCAGCAACTGTGACAACTCCCGGACATTGACGATGGCCGCATCCACGAGATGCAGGCAGTCGTCCACCTGAGCCCGCCCGCCGTTGGCATGGTCCAGGATCGTCACGAGATTCGCTTTCACCGCCGTCAGTGACTGCCCCAACTCGTCGTGAAGCTCATGCGAAAAGCGCCGCGCCGTCGTCTCCTGTTTCTCCAGTAGGTTCCAGGAGACCCGGCTCAACTCGCCCGTCTGCCACTCCAGTTGCCGGATGAGGCTCACGGTCAGCTTCACCGTGTAGATCGCGCACCCCAGCGACAGGAGAAGGCCGGCGCCCAGCAGGATCGAGGATTCCCGTAGCAGCCGTTCGGAGATCCCCTCCAACTGCTGCTTCAGCTCCACGGAACGCCGGGACTGGACCTCCACCAGTTTGTCCACCAGCGCCAACACATTCTGGTGCGCCGACATCAACTGCCTCAGCGGCCGCGCTTTGCCCGATTCGTCGCTCAGGATGCCGCGCGCCACAGTGGAGTAATGCGTCACAGCCTTGTAAAGGTCCTGCCACAGGGCCTGTGCCGGCTCGTCCGCCGCATCGGCCGCGATGCTCTCGATGTCACGGTCAGATGCTTCCAACTGACTCAACAGTTGCTGGCGGTCGAGGTTCTCCGGTTGCTTGGCAAAGCCCGCAAAGATGGCGTTGATCGCCCGCTGTTCCCGCAGCACGGCATCCAGCAGGTCCTGAATCCTGACCTGCTCTTCCAGCAACTCCGCAGTCGTGGACCGGATATTGCTGATGCTGCGGACTCCCAGCAGACCGGCCGCCAGCAGCAGCAGGATCACCAGGGCAAACCCGGCCAGGACGACACGGCTGATCGCCTTCTGCGTGACGGGACGCACCAGCGCAGATGAGATGTTGCCGTGCTCCGATGCTTGCGCCACGGTCCTTGTCGCCCCCCTCACACTTTAGAATGCGCGATTCCCTTCCGCGGATGTATCCCCCGTACGGGCTATATCTGCCGACGGATCGAAGGGGCCCGCCAAAGCATCCACCAGGGAAGCGGTTGTACCGGCCGCCCCGTATATCTTCCGATCACGCTTGGATTTGGAGTGAAAAATCCCGAGACTTCGGGATAGGAGACGGTATGCCTGCCACGGGATACTGGAGAAAAGTGAAAGTAACCATAGGCATTGTGTGTTGCAGCGCCTTTCTGGGTTTCACCGCGCTGGCACAGGGACAGGCTCCACCTGCGCCCGGTCAGCCGGCCCCGGCGGCGCTAACAATCGATCAGGCGGTAGACGAGGCCCTCCGCAATAATCTCGACCTGCTCGCCGAGAGGCAAAACGTACCAGTGGCCAAGGCGCGGGAAATCACTGCGGCGCTGCGCCCCAACCCGACTCTCTCTTTTTCCTGGGACTACCTCGACTGGCTGCGCCGCGGTCTCTCCTCGCAGAACAGCGCCGGCCCGTCGGAGTTCTCTCCGCAGTTCAACTACATCTGGGAGCGCGGCGGTAAACGCGAGCGCCGCATCGACCTCGCAACGGCCGTGACCTCCGTGGCCGAACTCCGCCTGCTCGACACCATGCGTCAACTGGGCCTGGCCGTCCGCCTTGCCTGCGTCGACTTCCTGCTGGCCCACGACAACGTCGACCTGGCCCAGCAGAACCTCAAGGTTTTTAATGACATAGTCCGCGTGAACGAAGCCAAGGT
The DNA here is from genome assembly GCA_017307505.1 of Acidobacteriota bacterium. Lineage (GTDB taxonomy): Bacteria > Acidobacteriota > Terriglobia > Bryobacterales > Bryobacteraceae > Paludibaculum. The sequence continues at coordinate 37,647 of JAFKEE010000039.1, forward strand.
CAACGCGGGCGATCTGGCCGGCGTGGAGCTGATCCGCACACGCGTCGCTCAACAACAACTGGAGAACGCCGTCGCCCAGGCCAATCTCAAACTGCAGACAGCCCGCAATACCATTCAGCAGCTGCTCGGACGCAACACCAAATCCCCGGCATTCGAGATTACGGGAACGCTCCGCAGCGACGACATGGTTCTGGCGCTCGACGAAATGAAGAAACTGGCGCTGCAACAGAGGCCCGACCTGCTGGCCACCCGCAAGGATACTGACCGCGCCAAGGCAGACGCCTCCCTCCAACAGGCAAATGGCAAGACCGACCTCACGACAGGCCTGCTCTACCACAACCAATACGGCTACTCGAATGGGCGCACCTTCGGTGTGTTCCTCAGCATGCCCCTGCCGGTTTACGACCGGAACCAGGGCGAGATCGCCCGCGCGCAACGCGAGATGACGCAGACACAGTTCCGCGCCAAGGCGCTGGAAAACGCGATCGCGACCGAGGTGGAAAACACCTGGCAGCAGTACAACACGGCCAAAGGCCTGCTGGACCGTATTCGCGGCGAACTGTTGAACCAGGCCAGACAGGTTCGAGACATCACCGAATTCAGCTACCGCCGGGGCGAAGCCTCGCTACTCGAATTCCTTGACGCGGAACGAACCTATAACGACACAATGCAGAGCTACAACGACGCCAGGGCGGACTACACTCGCAGTCTGTTCCTCATCGACGCTGTCACAGGGAAGTCGGTAAACCCATGAGATACATCGCAGCACTCCTGTTGGCCGGCATGCTGGCCGCCTGCTCAAAAAAGCAGGAAGAGACCCAGGCCGCCGCTCCAGCACCCCAGCTTAGACCAGGCGAAGTGGCCCTGCCCGCCGATTCCCCCAAGCTGAAGCAGATCAAAATTGAATCTGTCCAGACAGCCCAGGTCCCCCTGGACGAGGTGGATGCGCCCGGCAAGCTCGAAGTCAATCCCAACCGCGTGTCGCGGGTGGTCACGCCCGTGGCAGGCCGCATCACCCAGGTCTTCGTGAAGCTGGGCGATGCCGTCAAGGAAGGTCAGTCCGTGGCGACCATCGAGAGCCCTGACGCCGATGTCGCCATCTCGGCCTATCTGCAGGCAGATTCGAACCTTGGCCAGATGAAGGCGAACCTGCTCAAAGCGCAGGCCGACTTCGACCGCAATCGCGACCTGCTCGAGCACCAGGCCGTGGCCCGCAAGGAACTCCTGAATGCGGAAAACGCCCTGGCCCAGGCGAAATCGCAGGTCGAGCAGTCTGTAGCCGCACGCGAACAGGCCCTGCGGCGCCTGGACATCCTCGGCCTGAAGGCCGGCGAGTTCGGCCAGAAGATCACGCTTCGGGCGCCCGTCTCCGGCAAGGTGCTGGAGATGAATGTCGTCCAGGGTGAGTTCCGCAACGATACCAACCAGCCCCTGCTCACCATTGCGGACCTCAGCACCATCTGGGTCGCCTCGGACGTGCCCGAAACCGCCATCCGCTTCATCAAGGTGGGAGAGGCGCTGGACATCGAGCTCAGTGCCTATCCCAACGAGCATTTCCGGGCCGGCGTCCGCCGCATCGCCGACAGCGTGGACCCGACAACCCGCACCGTCAAGGTTCGTGCCGAATTGCAGAACCCGGCCGGACGGCTGCTGCCCGAGATGTTCGGCCGCGTCCGGCATGTGGAGACCATGGCAGCCATGGCCGCCATCCCGGCGCCGGCCATACTGCAGGGCCAGAGCGGTACCTATGTATACCGGGAGACGGCGCCAGGTAGGTTCCAGCAGACCCCCATCCGCACCGCCAGCCGGTCAGGCGAACTCGTCGGCGTGTTCAGCGGTCTCAAGGCGGGCGACCGGATTGTCACCGACGGTGTGATGTTGCTGAAGGGCAACTAGAGGAGACGCTGCTTTGATCGCAAAACTTCTCCGTTTCGCCCTGAAGCAACGCTTCATTACGCTCATCCTGGGCCTCATCCTGGTTGCCGCCGGCATTTGGGCCTACCAGCAGCTCAAAATCGAAGCGTATCCCGACATCTCCGACACCCAGGTCGTCGTCATCTCTCTCTACCCCGGCCGTGCCGCGGAGGAAGTGGAGCAGCAGGTCACCGTGCCGCTGGAGCGCGCGCTCAACAGCGTGCCCAACGTCATTGCGCGCCGCTCCCGCACCATTTTCGGCCTCTCCGTGGTCGAACTTACCTTCGCTTACGGCGTGAACGACTACTTCGCCCGTCAGGTGGTGCTGGAAAAGCTGCGCGACGCCAATCTGCCCCCCAACGTGTCGCCCTCCCTCGGCCCCCTCTCCACGCCCATCGGAGAACTCTACCGCTACTCGTTGGAAGGGCCGGGCTACGATGCGATGCAGCTGCGCGAGTTGCAGGACTGGGTCATCACCCCGCGCTTCCTGCAGGTTCAGGGCGTCGCCGACGTCACCCCCTTCGGGGGCCTCATCCGCCAGTACCAGGTGGAGATCGATCCGCTGGCCCTCGCCAAGTATGGGCTGACCGTCGGTCAGGTGGCCCAGGCCATCGACGCCAACAACCAGAATGCCGGCGGTGCGCTGCTCGACAACCACCAGCAGGCCTTGGTCATTCGCGGCGTGGGCCAGGTCAAAGCCCTTTCCGATGTCGAAAGCATCGTGATCAGCGCCTCCAAGGGCGTGCCCATCTTCGTCCGTGACGTCGGCCACGTTCAGTTCGGTGCGCCTCTGCCCACAGGCATCTTCGGGGTCAACGACAAGACCAATGGCGTGGAAGGAATCGTCCTCATGCGCCGTGGCGAAAACCCGAGCGATGTTCTGAAGGGCATCGGCGACGCCGTGGAAGAGCTAAACTCCACCCGCCTGCCGCAAGGCGTCACCATCAAGCCGATCTACGACCGCACGGACCTCGTCAACAATACCCTCGGCACCGTTACCCACACGCTGCTGGAAGGCCTGGTCATCGTCGTAACGGTGCTCTTCCTCTTCCTGGGCAGCGTCCGAGCCGCCCTGCTCACCGCCATCACCATCCCGCTGTCGCTGCTCTTCGCCTTCGTCTGCATGCAGTTCTCCGGCATCCCGGCCAACCTGCTTTCGCTCGGCGCGCTCGACTTCGGCATCATCGTCGATGGCACCCTCGTCATGGTGGAGCATGTCGTTCACATGTTGGGAGAGCGCAAACGCGCCGGCCTGCTGGGCGAGCGCGACGGTGTCGTCGGCGCGATTCGCGACGCGGCCCTCGAGATGGAACGCCCCATCTTCTTCTCCCTCCTCATCATCATCTCCGCCTATATCCCCCTGTTCACTCTGGAACGTGTCGAACGGCGCCTGTTCACGCCGATGGCTTTCACCATCTGCTACGCCCTGTTCGGCTCCATGCTCATCGCGCTCACACTCATCCCCGTCCTCGCCACCTACCTGTTCAAGAACGGCGCGAAGGACTGGGAAAACCCCGTACTCACCTGGCTGGGCAAAATCTATCGCCGCGCCCTGGAGACCACCATGGCCCGGCCGAAAGCCACCGTCGGCCTCTCGGTCCTGGTCGTGATCGCCGCGTTCGTTCTATCGCTGGCCCTGGGTTCGGAGTTCCTGCCGCAACTGGACGAGGGCGTCATCTGGGTCCGCGCGACTCTCGCGCCTGGCATCTCCATCGATAAATCGGCCCAGGTCGCCAGCCAGTTGCGCGGCATCCTTCGCAGCTTCCCCGAAGTCAAAATGGTCAGCTCCCAGAGCGGACGCAACGACTCAGGCACAGACCCTTACGGCGCAAACCGCAACGAGATCTTCGTCGCCCTGCAGCCCTACGACTCCTGGACCACCGGCCGCAACAAGGCCTCCCTCATCGACGCCATGTCGCTCCGCCTGCGGAACGAAGTCCCGGGGGCATCCTTCAGCTTCACGCAGCCCATCATCGACAACGTGACCGAGGCCGTCACCGGCTCCGCCGCCGACCTCGCCGTCATCTTCACCGGCAACGATCTGACGGAACTCAGAACGCTCGCGGCCGAGACCCTGTCCGTCATCCGGCAGGTGCCAGGCTCGGCCGACTCCGCCATCGAGCAGGAACAGGACCAGCCTCAACTCCGGATCCAGATCGATCGACAGGCCGTGGCCCGCTACGGCATCAACGTCCGCGACATCCAGGACATGATCGAAATGGCCATCGGCGGCCGCGCCGTCAGCACGGTCTTCGAAGGGGAACGGGTCTTTGACGTGACCGTCCGCTTCATTCCGGAAGCCCGCAAGGATGCGCACGTCATCGGAGAGATCCTCATCCCCACCCGCGATGGCGGTCGCGTGCCTTTGTCCCAATTGGCGCGCATCGATGTCGTCAACGGCGCCAGCATCATCGCCCGCCGCGAAAACCGGCGCCAGATCACGGTCCGCACCAACATCCGCGGACGCGATCAGGGCAGCTTCGTGGCCGATGCCCAGGCGCGTTTCAACAAGGCAATCCACCTGCCGGCCGGCTACGACGTCGACTGGGGCGGCCAGTTCGAGAACCTCACCCGCGCCAAGCGCCGGCTGACGTTCATCATGCCCGTCACCGTGGCGGTGATCTTTGCGCTCCTGTTCTGGACGTTCGGATCGCCGGTGTATGCCGGGCTGGTCCTCATGAATGTGCCCTTCTCCCTCGTGGGCGGCATCATCTTCCTCTACATGCGAGGCATCAACCTCAGCGTGTCGAGCGCCGTGGGCTTCATCAGTCTGTTCGGCGTAGCCGTCATGAGCGGTGTGCTGGTGGTGGCGGAGATCAACCGCCGGCGCCGGTCCGACCCGGAACTCGGGGTCCGCGATGCGGTCGTCCAGGGCGCCCTGGCCCAGATGCGGCCGGTTCTCATGATGATCGTGGTAGCCTTGCTGGGCATGGTCCCGGCCGCCCGCGCGACGGGCATCGGCAGTGATGTGCAGCGGCCGCTGGCCACGGTGGTTGTGGGCGGTCTTCTGTCCACGCTCCTGCTCACCCTGCTGGCCCTGCCCAGCCTGTACCTGCTCGTCTCTGGATCCGAGAAACCCAAGGAAGTTGTGGAGGCGGAATGAAGCTCTTGGTGATCTTCCTCGCGGAAACCGAAACGCACGGTGACATCCCGCTCTATGAGGCACTGGTGCGTAAACTCAACCAGAAGGGGATCCAGGGAGCGAGCGTGTTGCGTGGCGTGATGGGCTTCGGCAAAGACCATCACGTCCACCGCAACAGGCTCTTCGGGATCTCTGACGACCGGCCGGTCATGATTGTAGCCGCGGACTCTGAAGAGAATCTCCGCAACGTCGTGGCCAGTCTGCGCAAACTTGCGCCCTCGGCGCCCATGCTCCTGTTGGACGCCGAACAGCTTTAGCGGACGGCTCCTACTCGGCCAGGATGTTGATCTCGCCGATCCCGCCCTTAACACTCAGGCGGATCGTCGCCTTCGCCTTGCCATTGGATTCGCTCACCCACTGGTCGCCGTCTTTCCTGAGGCCGCGCACATTGATCGAGCCAATGCCGCCGTGCGCCTCGGCCACGACACCCACGTCCGGCGGCAGGTGCACTGTCGCTTCGCCAACGCCGCCCTCAATACGGACCTCGTAGTCCCGCTGCGGCTTGCCGCGCAGGTCCATGTCCACGGAACCCGCGCCCATCTGTACCTCTACGCTGCGCAGCGTGAGTTCGTGCAGGTCCAGCTTGTTCTCGCCCGCCCCGCAGTGGATGCGCAGGTCCAACGGAACATCGTTGGCCAGCTTGAGATCCCAGATGTTCTTGATATTGCCAAAATTTCCTTTGCCGCCGTTCTGACGCACCGTCAGGCGCCCGCGGAAGCCAGAATCGTCGTAGCGCACATCCGGCTTCCAATCCGGCACATTGTAGGTGAACTCCCCGTCAAACAGTTCCTTCGCGCCGCCGCTCACGTTCAGTTCTCCAGCGCCGATGTTGAGATCGGCCACCACGATCTCGGCTTTCGCCGCGCGGGTCCGCTCGATGATCTTCGTCTCCCGGACCGTCTCGCCCGTGGGCTTACTGTGAATGTCGATGGAACAGCCGGCCGACGCCAGGACGGCGGCGAACAGTCCTACCCGGTATGCGGGTAATGTCATGGATACCCTCCACTGCCAATCGGATACGAAAATCAACTTCCGCGAGTTCCGTCTTTCACTGCACCGGATGCAGCACCAGCCGTTCCAGGTTGATGGTGCCGCCTGCTTTGGTATCCAGTTTCACGCGCACTTCCGTCGCGCCCTGTTTCAGGTCCATCTCGCCCAGTGTCTGTGATTTGAACACCCAGTCCCCACCGGAATTTAGGGACGCTCCGGCGAGCTTGGCCGTGCCGGCCTCCACCGTGAACGGTGTTCCGGCTTTCCGCGAGGAGTAGAACGCCTCCACGCGGTAACGGCCCGCCTTGGGCGCCTCCACCTTCCAATAGGGCACGTCCTTGTCGCGTGTCCAGCGCGTCAGGTACACATGGCCAAGCGCGTTCTCTTTTTTGGCTCTCTGCTCAAACTCGGTCTCGATCTCGCACGATTCCACGCCCAGGCTGATCAACCCCTTCGCATCGGGCCGGTTGGCAAACGGCACGGAAACCGGCGCACCATCCAGAGTCAGCTCCACCACGCTGGCAATCTCATCCGGAGCCTGGCCCGGCAGCGCCAGCAGGATATCGTCCCCTTCCCTCCTGGCCACAATCTTGCGGGACGGATCGGCCAGCAGCCGCGACGAATGGACGATGTTGCGCAGGCCGGCCACCCGCAGCGTGCCGTCTTTCGGCCAGTCGAAGATGTGCAGGTAGAGCTTGTTGCCCTTGGCCGTCGCGCGGCCGAAAAACGACATCCGCTCAAACGGGCTCGCGGTCGTGCCGTAGATCGATTCCTGGTTTACCTTCATCCAGCGGCCCATGGCATTCAACCGCGTGACGAATTCATCCTGAATCGTGCCGTCGGGCTTCGGCCCCACGTTCAGCAGCAGGTTGCCGCCTTTGCTCACCACCTCCACCAGCATGCGGATCAGGTCGCGGTCGGTCTTGAAGTCGGTCTCGTATTTGTTGTAGCCCCACGAGTCGTTGTTGATCGTGACGCACGCTTCCCACAGAATCGGCTTGCCGCTGGGATCCTTAAAGCCCGTGGCCGGAACATACTGCTCCGGCGTGCCGAAATCGGCTTTGTTGCCGGGTTTGCGCTCATACAATCGGTCGTTGATCAGCGTATTCGGCTGCAGTCCGCGGATGAAGTCGTAGACCTCGTCGTCTCGCTTTGCCTCGGCCAGCGTGTGCTCCCACTCGCCGTCAAACCAGATCATCGCCACATCGCCGTAGCCCGTGAGCAGTTCCTTCAACTGGGCCTTCATAAAGTCGATGTACCGGTTGTTGTTGCCGCCTTCCTTGTAGTTTTTCGGGTACTCCCAGGAGCGGCGCGGCCGGTAGTCGGGATGGTGCCAGTCCATGATCGAGTGGTAGAAGCCCAGCCGCATGTCCTTCTTCTTCGCCGCTGCGGCCAACTGCTTCAACGGATCCCCCGCATAGGGTGTCATCTCGATGTCGTAGTCGCTCGCCGGGCTGCGGAAGATGCTGAAGCCGTCGTGGTGCTTCGAGGTAATCACCATGTACTTGGCCCCGGCGTTCTTGGCCAGATCCACCCATGTGTCGGCATTGAAGTTCACGGGATTGAACTGCTTCGCATAGACGTCATACTCCGCTTGCGGGATCTGCGCCATGGTGCGGATCCATTCGTGACGCCCGATCACTGAGTACGCGCCCCAGTGAATGAACATTCCGAACTTGGCTTCGCGGAACCAGCGCGTGCGTTCTTCCGCCGAAAGCGGCGGCTGGGAAGGTTGGGCGAAGGACACCAGGGTGGCGGCCAGCAGGGTTAGGGCGGCGGATGAGGCGGGCTTCATGCTGCAAGGTATTCTACCGCCCACTGCGATAGCATGGAATTTCCAGGTACTTTGCATGCGGAACGTCATCATCATCGGCTCAGGCTGCGCGGGAAATACCGCGGCTATCTACACCGCCCGGGCGGGTCTGGCCCCTCTGGTGATCGCCGGCCACGAGCCCGGCGGCCAGCTCTCCATCACCACCGAAGTCGAGAACTTCCCAGGCTTTCCCGAAGGCATCATGGGGCCGCAACTGGTTGAAAATATGAAGCAGCAGGCCATCCGCTTCGGCGCCGAGTACATCTCCGGCAAAGTCGAAGAGGCCGACCTCTCCAAACGCCCCTTCCGCCTCAAGATCGATGACGAGTGGCACGAGTGCCGCACGCTCATCGTCGCCTCCGGCGCCTCCGCCCGCTGGCTGGGCCTGCCCAACGAGCAGAAACTCATCGGCCATGGCGTCAGCTCCTGCGCCACCTGCGACGGCTTCTTCTATAAGGGCAAGAAAATCATAGTGATCGGCGGCGGCGATTCCGCCATGGAGGAGGCCAACTTCCTCACCCGCTTCGGCGATGAGGTCACCCTCATCCACCGCCGCGAGGAGTTCCGCGCCTCCAAGATCATGCTCGACCGCTGCAAGGCGAACCCCAAGATCAAGTGGCTCACGAATACAGTAGTCGAGGACGTGCTCGACATCGAGAAGGGCTACGTCGACGCCGTTAAGCTCAGGAACGTCAAGACGGGCGAAACCTGGACCCAGGCCGTCGACGGCTTCTTCCTCGCCATCGGCCACATTCCGAATACCCAGCCCTTCGTCGGCCAGCTCGATCTGGACGAAGACGGCTACATCATCAGCCACGGCGGCGCCCGTACCAATATCACCGGCGTCTTCCACGCCGGAGACGTTGAGGACCGCATCTACCGCCAGGCCATCACTGCCTCCGGAGCCGGCTGCAAGGCCGCCATCGAAGCAGAGAGATTCCTGGAAGCCGAAGGGCACTAAGCCAGAGCGCCCCAGACGTGTTCGCTGCGGCCGCGGAGGTTCGCGGCCAATCACAAAGAGACAGGGATGACACGGCCGCTGCAACCCAGCGGCCCTTCCTATTGCACGTAGCCGAGTGACTTCAGCCGGTCCACGGCTTCCTGGCCCATCCCCAGCTCCTGGTCGCCCGGCTTAATGTAGTTCTGCTGCCAGGTCTTCAGGAGCCTCTCCAGTTGCGCCGCCTGCTCCGGCTTGCTGGCGGCCACGTCTCGCGTCTCGTTGGGATCCGCCGCCAGGTCGTACAATTCCCGCCTGCCCTTGGTCGTCAGCACCATTTTGAGACCGCCCAGGTAGACGGCCCGCTCCACGTCGATGAACCGCTCCTCGACGCCCCACTTCTGCCAGAGCGCATAGGACTCCGCGTAGACAGGCCGGGTCGCCAGGTGCTCCGCCTTCCGCAGGGTAATCCCCGCCAGGCGCCGCGGTACGGGTGCGCCAATCACGTCCAGTACAGTCGGAAACAGATCCACCAGGCTCACCGTGATGTCCACATCCTTCCGTTGCTGCTGCCCCGGATACTTCACAATCAGCGGTACGTGGACCTGGTCCTGATACACCGACACCCCGTGCTCCATCAGCGAGCGCTCCCCAAACACCTCCCCGTGATCCGCGGTGACGATGATCAGGGAGTTGTCGTATACACCGTTCTCCCGCAGCATCTGGAACAGCCGCCCCAACTGGTGATCGGCATAGGCGATGCCCGAATCATAGGCGGCCGCCAGATCTTCCCGTTCCTGCGGCGTCACCACGCGTTTCTCCTCGTCTACCAGCTTCACCAGTTCATAGAACTCTGTACTGGTCCAATGCCTGTCCGGCGTCCGGAATCTGTTTCGAAAAGGCGCTGGAGGGTTGTACGGCCAGTGCGCGTCCATGAGATTCAGGAACAGAAACGATGGCTGCGCCTGCTTCCATTTCCCCAGTACGATGCCGGCCTCATCCACCATCTTGGAGCCGGGCACGTACGGCTCGTCAGCGCCCGTGATCCCCATCAGGTGGAGCCGCGTCGAACGCAGCACGGAAGGCATCCGGCTTGTCTCCAGCGACACCGCCGTTGTCGGCACACGGTACAGATCGAAGCCGCGCCCAAAACCAATCTCCGGCGCCAGGTAGGCCCGGTTCGCCACCAGCGCCGCCGTCCGGTATCCATAGTGCTGCAGCGTCTCGGCCAGAGTCGGTGCCGATCGCGGAATATGACCCAGCCGCACGTCCGGATAGTCATACCGGACTCCGTGCCGCAGCGCGTAAAGCCCCGTCATCATCGTCGCGTGGCTGGGCGCCGTCCAATCGGCCGCCGAAACAGCATCCCGGTAGACCGTCGCCTGCTTCGCAAACTCCTCCAGTTGCGGAGTCGTCTGCCGTCCGTACCCATACAAATGCAGGTGATCCGCCCGCACCGTATCCAAGGTAATGAGAATGACATTCGGCCGCCCGGCCTTCGCGCCGTCCGCCGGCGAACCCGGCAGCGGCACACGGGCCCGGAATCCGAAGCCAAGCGCGAGCGCAGCAGCCAGGATCCAGGCCGAAGCACGGATCGGGAAGCGTGCGCCCCAACCCTCAGGCTTGTTTCGAAAGACCAGCCAGGACAAGCCCAGGACGGCCGCGAACGCCAGGGACGAGAACGACATCTGCACCAGCGGATCGCCCTTCGGCAGCACGTAGAAATACATCCAGGGCCGCAGCAGCACGGCGACCGTCAGCGTCACGGGATTCATCAGGAACCAGGTCCAACGCGACCACCGCGCACTCCAGCCGGCTGCCAGACCGACGAAAATCATCGCCACAGGCACCGCCAGTGCCAGCACAGTCGGCACCAGTCCCTGCGACCGCCGCGCCAGCACATACCCGAACACCACCAGCACAGTGATCCCGGCGCCGCGCGTCATCCGTGCCTGCGCCTCTTCCGGATCCTTCGGCGGCACGATCAGAAACCATACCCGGGCACAGACGGCCGCCAACAGCGGGCCGGCAGCCACCCAGACCGCCAGAGCCGCCACGCCCACCAGCCAGTACTCGGAATACGGCACCGTTCCTTCCGGCCGCAGCCACTCCGACACCGCATCCGCCAGCGCATACTCCACCGCGCCATAGAAAGCCCAGTACACCAGGCCCCACCACAACGCCTTGCGCCAATCGAAGACCGCAGGATTCATCGCCCGTTCCATCTCAGAACACCACTCCGAAGCGCCGCTTCAGCAGCAGCGCGGCCGGCATCGAGATCAGCATGAGCGCCCAGAGCCAGTGCATCGGAAAACCGAACAGCCGCACCTCGGTGGCCGGATACTCGATCTCCGCCCAGGCCGCCTTCGCGCCCGTCAACCGGCTCTCTCCCGGGTGCAGCCAAAGACTCATCATTCCAGCCACCCGCCGCGCATCCACCGGCCGCGGCCGCCCACCGGCCTCAATCCGCTTCTCCACCGGACCCCAGGGAAACTCGGCCCGCAGCATTCCAGCGCTCTCGCTCGTGGCCCGGATCCGCCACACCACGCTCTGCTCCGCTTCCACACGGACCGCTGGTGTCTCCACCACGATCCCCGCGGGCGCAACCAATCGGGGAGTGCCGCCGCCCACATCCACCGGTCCTTCCAGATGAACGGTAAACAGCGCCGCCTCCCCAATCGGCAGCGGACCCTGCCCGTAATACCGCTCCATCTGGGCCAGCAGCGGCCACAACGCCACACTCGCGCAGGCGATCGGTACCGCCATCCAGAACAGATACGCCGCATTCGCCAGCAGCAGCCGGCCCTGCGCTCCGAATACCAGCGCGGGCTCGTCCGAAAACAGCCTCATCTCCATCAGGTAAGCGCGCAGCAGATTCTTCGAACGCTCAATCCGCTTCGGACTCGATGTATGCCGGAAGACGAACAACATCACCAGCGCGGCCAGCAGGGCCAGCGGAGTCATGCTCGCCCAGGGCGGCAGCCCGCCTGTCCCTGCCGCATAGGCATCGAACAGCCGGCTCAAGCCAAGATTGATCCACTCCACCAGCATGCGTCCGCGCTAATCCAGATAACCCAGGCCCTTCAGCTTCTTGGCGATCTCCTCGTCGGAGTCGGAGGTCTCAATGCGCGCCAGTTCGCGCTCCAGAACATGCTCCACAAACTCCTGCACCGACGAATACCCGCCCGCTTCCGCGCAGCGCTTCACCCGCTCCGCCAGCTCTTTCTTCAGCTTGATCGAGGTTGAAAACATAAGAATTTCCCCAGTCTCTCAGAACATCGGATGGCCCGTCATCGCCGCTGGCACCGCCACTCCGAACTGCTTCAGGATGCTTACCGGCACGTCGCGCAAATGTGGCTTCTCCAGCACCGGCTTCCGGTTCGTAAAGAGCACGCCGGGCACAAACTCCGGATCAATGCAGTGATCCGCCAGCCATGCCTCTTCATTCGACACCAGGATCTGTTCCGGCACCGCGCCCAGCGCAGTCTGCCAGCTGGCGCGATACCCCGGCTCGTAGCCCACCACCAGGTCTGGCGCATAGCCTGGCAGCTTGCCGGTCGCCACCTGCGCCGCCGTATAAACGGACTTCACAACAGCCTTTCCCGTCAGCGGATCCCGCAGCGCCAGCAGCCGCTCGCTGATCTTGCGGAGCAGCGCCTGGCTGTCCTCACCGGGTGCCACTGCTCCGTTCGGTTCCCGGCCCGCCAGGTTCAGGTAGATCTCGTTCAGCCCCAGGGCGTAAGCCCGCGTCTGCGACCAGTCGACATTCGCAAACAACTCCTCGTCCCCGCGTTGACTGCCGTCGATCAGCTTCAGCAGTCCCTCCTGCGCCAGCCACGTATTCAGGTGCACCGCCCGGTCGAACGTCGAGAAGCCATGATCCGACATCACCACCAGCGTCCCGTCTTCCCCCAGTTTCGCCATCGCCAGGCCCACGGCCTCATCGATTCGCCGGTAGATCCGAGCCAGTTCCTCGTCATACCGGCCCCACAACACATGCGCATGCTGGTCAACGCTCGAGAAGTAATAGAACATCAGCCCGTCTTCATACCGGTCCAGCTCGTGCCGGAACAGCGTCATGCTGTCATCCAGAACCTGCCCGGCCTGCTGCAGGAACTCCGCATGATTCAGGGAGCGCGCGCGCAGCGCCGAAGTATCCTCCGCAATCCCCTGCGTGTAGAACGGACCCACGGCGTTGGCCAGGGTCGCGCTGAACTCCTTCGGCGTCGAAATGGGCAGCGCCGGCTCCCGTGGATCCATATTCACAGGGCTCAGGTACACTTCCAGCGAAGGTTTTACCCTGCGCAGCAATACCCTTGCGATGCCGCGCGCCTTCGCCGCAGGACCCAACAGCGGAAACTCCAGGGGGAACCACGGCGACCACTCCCCGGCGCGCAGCGCGAACCGCTTGCCGCCCGCTGCGATGAGCGCCGTCTCTGTTCCTTCGTCCACATCCACCGTCAGCGCCGCCGCCGACACGGGATGCCCACGGCGGAACCCGTTCACCGGCCCGTCCACCGCCAAAACTGCGTGCCGCCCCTGCATCTTCACGGGAACAATCCGCCCGCCCGGCACCGTGCGCTCCGTCGCTCCCGGGTCCGCGGTAAACGTCGTGAACGTTCCATAGCCGCCCTGCAGATCAGGCGTGCCCATGCCCGCCAGGCTCTCGCCGGGAAACTCCACCGGCGGGAAATTCACCGGCATGCGCAGGATTCGCGCCGGCACGCCTTGCGCGCTCAGCAGCGTCCAGAACGAGGCGCCTCTCCGCAGGCTCCGCACCTGGCCCGATTCCAGCGGCAGGAGCCAAGGTCCAAATGCGAACGTGCGCCGGGCCTCCAGCACCTCGGCCATCGATGAATAGGGAGTAATCGTGGCCGCATCCCGATGCACAAAGTCGAAGATGCCGTGCCCGCCCGGATCCAGGCCCGTAATCACAGCCGACCACGCCACCGGGCTCTGCGGAGGATTCGTTGTCGCCAGGCGTTGAAACCCGCCCTGCCGCCGCAGCCGGTCCAGGTTCGGCAGCATCGCCCAATGCTTCTCGACAAAGACGGGATCCATCCCGTCGACGCCCAGCACGATCATCCGCGGATGCTGCCCGCGCTCCCTGGCCGCGCCGCAACCCCAACAGCCCAGGACAACCGCCAACCACAGCCAGCCCAGTCTCATCCCTGCGCCTCGGGCACTGCGCGGAATATAGCCGCCCCTTCCATCCACGCCGGCTTCGCCACGCCAAACAGATGCAGCGCCGTCGGCGCCATGTCCTCAATGCCGGGATCGTCCGCATCCACCGGGCGGTTCGAGAAAAGAACACCCGGCACCAGCACCGGATCGATGCAGTGGTCGCCGCTCCACGCCTTCGTGTTGTCCGAAAAAATCTCTTCGCTGGTCTTCCCCAGCGCCGCATCCCACGAACTGCGATAGCCGTCGCTGAAACCCACGATCAGGTCAGGCGCCGCATTCAGGTAGGGCCCCTTGTAGATCTTCCCCGCCGTGTACACCTGCTGGATCGCCACCGTCCCGTCGGCTGGATCACACAGCCCCCGCAGGTTCTCCGTCAGCTCCCGGCACAACTCTGCTGTCTCCGCGCCACGCTCCACGATGCCGTTCGATTCCCGGCCCTTCTGGTTCACATACACGCCGGCCAGTCCGAACGTGTAGGCTCGCGTCCGGCTCCAGTCGATCCCGCGCAGATAAGCCCCATCGCCTTCATAACCGGGCTGCATCACCAGGTAGCCGTGGTCGCGCAGCCAGGCATTCAGATTCACCCCGCGCCGGAAGGCGCGAAACCCGTGATCCGACAGAACGAAGATCGCGGTCCTGTCATCCACATAGCGCATGGCCCGGCCCACCAGCGCGTCCATCCGCTGGTACAACTGCTCGATCACCGCCGTGTGGCGGCCCACCGGCAGCCGACCGTCCAGATGCCGGAAGAACATGTGCTGCACCCGGTCGCTGGTGTCGAAGACACATGCCACCACGCCGCGCTTCGTCCGCTCCAGCGCATTGAAGAACATCGCCTCACGCTCTTCCTGGATCGAGTACGCCTGCGACAGAAACGCGTCTTCGTCGATCACGCCCTCGTTAAGCGCCCAGGTATCCTCCGCCATCCCCACCGTGGCATAGCTCCCCAGCAGCTTCGCCAGGTATGTCGCGTAGTACGACGGGTGCGAAATCGGCAGCGCCGGATTCTCCGGATCGATGTTGATCGGCGTCACGTACAGGCTGAACTCGGGCGACGTCTCCGTGATCATTACTCGGGCAATTCCGCGCACCTTCATCCCCAGCGCCGCCGGGAATGACAGTTGCAGCCACGGCGAATGCTCGTCCGGTTTCAGCGGGTGCTTCTGCCCGTCGATCTCCAGTTCATACGCACCACCCCGCGGCCGCAGTTCAAAGGGCAATTCCATCGCCGCTCCGCCCTCCACCAGCGAATTGGCCGGCCCCCGCAGCACGCCACGCAACACCTCACCCACTCGCTCCAGCGGATACCGGCTGCCGCTTTCGTACGTAGCCTCGGCCACGCGTGTTGTGAACTGCGTAAAACTCCCCTGCGTGCCCAGCAGGTCCGGCGTGCACATCGCGGAAAGGAGTCTCCCGTTAAACTGCTCGGGAGGAAACGTGATGGGTACCCGCAGGATCGTCGACCCGATGCCGTGCTCGCCCAGGATCTTCCAGAACGTCTGGCTCTTGCGCCGCATCTCCACCATCGGGTTCGAGAGCGGAATGCGGAATCGCCCGAGCTTCAGGACCTTGGCCGGGCCGGACACCCTCGAACTGGACAGCTCCGGCAGGTACGACTTCAGATTGCGGTTCAGGAAGTCGAAGATATTGTGTCGCGCCGGATTCACACCCGTCGCAAACGTCGACCACGCCACCGGCGACAGCGAGGGGAACGTCGTCCGCAGGCGGCGGTAGCTGCCTTTGTCCCGCAGCGCCGCCAGGTTCGGCAGCTTGCCTTCGGCCATGAATCGCTCGGTCAACACCGGATCCAGCCCGTCCAGCCCCAGGAAGATCAACTTCTGGACCCGCGCCTTGCGATATCCCTGCCGCCGCCGGACCAGGCTCCACACCAGCCGCACCGGCCATGCCACCAATGACAACACCGTCAGGAAAAACGCCGAGATCATCGCCAGCAGCGAGCCCACGAACGCGAAGCCCGCGCCCGGCCCGACATAGGCGAATTGCGGACCAGAGCCCGGCACAGGCGGCGCCCACACCGCGGCCATAGCCAGAGCCAACAGGATCCAGGTTGCGGTCGAACTGCTCAGCCTGCCAGCCGGCGACGGGATCCACCCGCGCCGCCTCGTCATCTCAGCTTGCCCTCGACAAACGGAACTTCGAACACCTTCTCGTGGAAAATCGGGCCGTGGCCGAAATACCCGTCTTCCCCGAACAGTTCGCCATGATCCGCTGTGATCGTGACGTATGTGTTCTTCGGCAGCAGGTCGAACATCTCTTCCACGACGTTGTCGATATATTTCACGGCCTTGATCTGCCGCGCCCGCAGCTCCGCCAGCTTTTTGTCGTTGAAGAACTTGTCCTTCTTCTTCAGCAGCTTCCCACCCACAACTTCGTCATCCAGGTGTTTGAACACGCCATGCACGCCCGAGATCCGCGGCCACTCGTCCGGCGGTTCCTGCGGCAGCGCATAAGGATAGTGAGTTTCCCCCACGTTCAGGATGTAGAAAGTGGGCTGTTCTTCACTGAATCGCAGCTCATGCACCATCGCCCGCATGTCGTTGTGCTTCTCCATCAACCGGTAACTGTCGAAGCCCGTATTCAGCGGAGTCTTCGGGTTCAACACCGGCAGCGACACCATCGCATGCGTCCTGTAGCCCAGCGAGTCCTTCAGAAATGTTGGCAGGTTCAGCCGCGGCACCAGCGACCGGAAGGAGATATCCTCCGCGCCCAGCCGCTCGTTGTAGCGGAGAATGTCGTGCTTGTAATACTCAGACGCATACACGTGCCTGGGACTCGTATGCGGCAGCAGCCCCATCAGCAGGTTGTAGTGCGACGGCGAAGTCCAGGAAGCGTACGACCACCGCTTCTCCACCTTGCCCAGACTCCGCATCACCTTGGGCCGCGCCCGGACGAACGAGTCGTACCGGCAGCTGTCCAGGATGATTAACAGATAGTTGTTATGGGCCTTCCGGGCCCTGGGGGACTGCTCCATCTCAGGCAATGATAACATCCGCCCCCGGAGCCTCAGCCCGCCAACACCTCCGGCCCCGGCCCGGATTTTGCTCCGAATCAGACTCTAGTCCCTGATTGTGGTATACCCAATCCAGTCACTTTCGAGTGTCATGTCGTCCGGAGGTACATCGACATGTCCAAAGCGATCCAGGCGATCGTGCCCGCCCTCCTCTGCCTCGTCACTGGAAGCTCCGCCCAGGGCCCAGCACCCGTTGCTATCGACCCCCTCGTCCAGGGTTTTCAAACTCCGCCCGACTCGGCTAAACCGCGCGTCTGGTGGCACTGGATGAATGGCAACATCACCAAACCAGGCATTCAGGCCGACCTCGAGTGGATGAAGCGCGTCGGCATCGGCGGCTTCCAGAACTTCGATGCCGCCCTCGCCACTCCGCAGATCGTCGATAAACGCCTGGTCTATATGACCCCGGAATGGAAGGATGCCTTTCGCTTCACCGTTACCCAGGCAGACCGTCTCGGCCTCGAAATGGCCATCGCCGGCTCACCCGGCTGGAGCGAAAGCGGAGGCCCCTGGGTCCCGCCCGCCCAGGCCATGAAGAAGTTCGTCTGGAGCGAAACGACCCTCGAAGGCGGCCGGTCCTTTGTCGGCAAACTGCCGGCACCTCCCTCCGTTGCCGGACCCTACCAGAACATCCCGCGCGCCCTGGGCGGCGGCATGCTCGGCACCGCCCCGCCGCAACGCCCTCCGGACTTCTATGCCGACAGCAGCGTCGTAGCCTTCCGCCTGCCGGCATCGGATATCACCCTCGGCGAACTTCAGCCCGCGGTGACCTCCAGCGGCGGCAATTTCACCCTGCTGGGCCTCACCGATGGAGACCTTGCTACAGCCACTGAACTGCCCCTGGCCCCTGTCGGTGAGCGCGCCTGGATCCAGTTCGAATTCACCCAGCCTCAGACCATTCGTGCCCTGACCCTGGTCCTGCTTTCCGCCGCCCGCAACCCGTTCGGCGAGATGGCTTCCGATACCGGCCTCAACCTCGAATCCAGTAACGACGGTAGACAGTTCACCCGCTCCGCCTCCATCCCCCTCAGCCGCTCCGTCGCCAACACCATCGCGTTCCCGCCCGTCACTGCAAAGTTCTTCCGCGTCACCTTC
Organism: Acidobacteriota bacterium; assembly: GCA_017307505.1. Lineage (GTDB taxonomy): Bacteria > Acidobacteriota > Terriglobia > Bryobacterales > Bryobacteraceae > Paludibaculum. Next base: position 55,753 of record JAFKEE010000039.1, read on the forward strand.
CGCACCCCGCAACCTTCGGCGCGAGCCGGCGCCGGCATGAACTTTGGCGGAGGACGGCCCCCGGCCGCGCCAACGGCCCACCGCATCGCCGAACTCGTGCTCCATCCCGGCGCGCGCGTCAACCTCTTCCAGGAAAAGGCCGCCTTCTCCACCGTACCCACCCTCTACGGGCTCGCTACCTCTGCCGTGGCCGCGGAAGACGTCGTAGCCAAGTCAAACGTGGTCGACCTAACCTCGAAAATGCGCGCCGACGGCACTCTCGAATGGACCCCGCCCCCGGGCCGCTGGATGGTCCTCCGCCTTGGCTACTCCCTGCTGGGCATCACGAACCACCCGGCCTCCCCTGAAGCTACAGGCCTGGAAGTCGACAAACTGAATCGCAACTTCGTCAAAGCCTACGCCGACAACTACCTCGACCAGTACAAGGACGCTACCGGAGGGCTCATGGGCAGGCGCGGCCTCCAGTACGTCGTCATCGACAGCTACGAAGCCGGAGCCCAGAACTGGACCGACGAGATTCTCGTCGAGTTCGCCAAACGCCGCGGCTACGACCCCCACCCCTGGCTCCCGGTCCTCACCGGCCGAGTCGTGGAGAGCGCCGCCGCTTCCGACAACTTCCTCTGGGATTTCCGCAAAACCATCGGCGACCTCATGGCCGACTACCACTACGACCAGTTCGGCGCTTCCCTCAAAGCCCGCGGCATGGGCCGCTACACCGAAGCCCACGAGAGCGGCCGCGCGTTCATCGGCGACGGTATGGACATGAAACGCCACGCTGACGTGCCCATGAGCGCCATGTGGACCCCGCGCCCCGGCCAGACCGGCGAGTCGTTCGGCTACAACGCCGACATCCGTGAATCCGCTTCCGTCGCCCACATCTACGGCCAGAACCTCGCCGCGGCCGAATCCCTCACCGCCATCGGCTCCGCCTGGGCCTGGTCCCCCGAGAAACTCAAACCCACCGCGGACAAGGAACTCGCCAACGGCCTCAACCGCTTCGTCATCCATACTTCCGTCCACCAGCCGGTCGACGACAAGATCCCCGGCCTCGGCCTCGGGCCCTTCGGCCAGTGGTTCACCCGCCACGAAACCTGGGCCGAGATGGCCAAGCCCTGGACCACCTATCTCGCCCGTAGCTCCTTCATGCTGCAGCAAGGCAAATTCGTCGCCGACGTCGCGTATTTCTACGGCGAGGACTCCAACATCACCGCCCTGTTCTCCAATCGCGCCCCAGCCATCCCGCCCGGCTACAACTTCGACTACGTCAGCGCCGACGCCCTGCTCACTCGCCTCTCCTGCTCCTCCGGCCGCCTGGTCACTCCCAGCGGCATGAGCTACGCCATCCTCGCGCTCGACCCCAACGCCGCTCACATGTCGCTGCCAGTCCTCCGCCGGATCCGCGACCTCGTTCAGGCCGGCGCGGCCGTCGTCGGACCCAAGCCCGTCTCCTCGCCCAGCCTCAGCGACAATGCCGCCGAGTTTCAGAACATCGCCGACCAGCTGTGGGGCAGCGACTCCTCCCCCAGAGCCGTCGGCAAGGGCAAGGTCTACCCCGCCTTCCCCATCGGCGCCGCTCTCGGCGACCTCCGTGCCGACGCCGACTTCACCTACACCAAACCAGAGGCCGACGCCGAACTCCTCTTCGTCCACCGCAAGCTCCCCAACGCCGATCTCTACTGGGTGAACAACCGCCGCCATCGCGTGGAGAATCTCGACGCCACCTTCCGCATCACCGGCAGGGCCGCCGAGATCTGGCACCCCGAGACAGGCCGCATCGAGCCCGCGAGCTACAAGATCGACAACGGCCGCACCACAGTCCCGCTCCGCCTGGAGTCCGACGACGCTGTCTTCGTCGTCTTCCGCAAAGCCGCCGCCGGCCCATCCTCGCAGGTCCCCAAGACCGTCGAATCCACACTGACGACCATGGAAGGCCCCTGGACCGTCGCCTTTCAGCCCAACCGCGGCGCGCCCGCCCAGGTCACCATGCAGAGCCTCACCTCCTGGACGGAGAATTCAGACCCGGGGGTGAAGTACTTCTCTGGCACGGCCACCTATACCCGGACCTTCGAAGCCGCCGCGGACTGGCAACAGAAAGGCGCCACCCTATGGCTCGACCTCGGCAACGTCCAGAACCTCGCCGAAGTCACGGTGAACGGCAAGGCCCTCGGCATCGTCTGGAAGAGCCCCTTCCGTATCGAGATCACCAGCGCCGTCAAGCCGGGTGAGAACAAGGTCGAGATCAAGGTGGCGAACCTGTGGGTCAATCGCCTGATCGGCGACCAGCAGGCCGGCGCAAAGAAGATCACCTACACGACACAGGTCTTCTATCCAGCCGATTCGCCCCTATTGCCCTCAGGCCTGCTGGGTCCCGTGAAGATCCTGCGTGAGAGCAAGGAATAACGCGCTGGAGAAATTTCGACTTAAGTACTGACCGGCAGCGAAGCAGCTGGCGCCCATGATCGGGGAAACGGCGGCAGACAAAGCGGTGTCGCCCCATTCCCCACAATCGTCACGACACTCCACCTCTCTAGTTGGCCGGGACAGCGGGGATGGAATAGAAGTCGCCTTCTGGGTTGAAGCGGAAGGCGAGAACGGAGAAAGAACCGGTTAGGGACGGCGGAGCAGTGTCCTGGAAAGAGATGCTGCCGAGGAAGGCAGAGAGCGAGGGGAATTCGGCCTCGAAAGCGAAACTGCGCTGGGCCAGGGCGCGCAGGAGCATGGTGCCGCGGGCAACTTCCAGACCAGCGGCGTCGCGGACGATGTACTGGATATCGCGGTTCTGGGCGGTGGCGTTGGCCAGGGCGATGCCGTGGCGGTAACCGTTTCTGCTGTCGACGGTGAGAGTGAAAGCGGAGGCAGGAGAGATGGGCGGAGTGGAGGCTTCGGAAAACCCGTTGGAGAACGTCGCCACGGCGTTCAGGGCGGAGGCGAGATCGGGGCGGTTGGGAAGTGAGAGGCGGATGCGGCCGGTGACGAGGGAACCGGACGATTCGTAGCGGCCGGAGAAGAGTCCTCGAGCTGGAATCGTTTGGTATTCCTCGCGCCATGTGACGTTATTGGTGTCGGTGAACTGGACGAGGACGGTGGCGGGCTCGGAGTTGTTGTTGGCGAGCAGGAGGGTGGTGGTCCAGCCGTCGCCCGCGGCGAAGTGAGGGATGCCGGCGAGTGCGGATCCCGAGGTAAGAGTGGGGATGAGATGGAAGCCGCCCGAGGGGCTGAAGCGGAAGGCGAGGAGGGCTGTGCCGGAGGAGGGTGTGGGGGTCGTGGGTTCGCGGACGGTGAAGGTGCCCGCGAAGTCCGTAAGAGGGAAGGCGTCTTCGAAGGTGAAGCTCCGCTGGCTGGCTGCAGGCAGGGCGAGGACGCCGGAAGTGACTTCGAGGCCGGCGGCATTGCGGACCGAATACTGAAGGGATTTGGTGAACGAGTCGGCGTTCGCCAGGGCGATGCCGTGCCGGTAGCCGGAACGGCCGTCGATCATGACAGAGTTGACGGGCTGGAAGACGGCGGGTGCAGCCGAGGCTTCACGGCCGTTATTGCGGAAGATGGTGGCAAAACCGAGGGAGGCGGCGGTGATGCCGCCTTCGGGCTGGAGGGTGAGGCGGGTGCGCCCGGTGACGAGGGCAGGTGCTTCGTCGAAGGTGACGCCGAGGGATCCGCGGGCGGCGAGGTCCCAGGTGCGGGCGAGGAAGGGCAGGCCGGAGTCGCGGGTGAGGCTGGCGGAGAGGCGGGCGGGCCGGGTGGCGGGATTGGTGAAGAGGATGGTAGTGGACCAACCGTCGCCGACGGCGAGGTGCGGAACTTCGGCGGTGGCCTCGGTGCGGGCGACGGCGTTGGGGTAGTGGAGGATTCGTTGACGGACGCCGTCGATGAGGAAGAGGCTACCGGTGCTGTCGATAGCGAGGGAAAAGGGAATCTGGGGGCAGGAATAGGCCATGGGGGTGCCCTCCAGGTAGTTGCAGCCGGGGTAGATGCCGGAGATGGTGGAGATGAGGCCTGTAATGGCATCGACTTTTCGGACGCGGGAAGGCAGGTACTGGGTGATGTACAGGTTGCCGGCGTCGTCGAAGGCGATATCGAGGGGATCGACGATGCGGGCGGAGGTGGCGGGGCCGCCGTCACCGGAAACGGGGTCGAGTTTGCCGTTCTCGTCGCAGCCCGTCACGCCGCTGCCTGCGAAGGTGGAGATGATGCCGGTGGCTGCGTCGACTTTGCGGATGCGGTGGTTGCACCCATCGGCAAAATAAAGGTTGCCGCGCTTGTCGAAGGCCATCCCACGAGCGCTGTCAATGCGGGCGGAGGTGGCCGGGCCGCCGTCGCCGGTAAAGCCGGGCTGGCCGCTGCCGGCAACGGAGTTGATCAATCCCGAACTGCGTGAGATGACGCGTACGCGGCTGTCGACGGCGTCGCCGACATAGATGTTCCCCTGCGAATCTATGGCGAGGCTCTGGGGCAGATTGAACTGGGCCGAGGTAGCGGGACCGCCGTTTCCGGAGGTGCCGGATGCGCCGGTGCCTGCGATGGTCGAGACAAGGCCGCTGGTGGCGGAGACCTTGCGGATTCGGCGGAAGAAACTATCTGAGATGAACAGATTGCCGTCGGCGTCGAAGGCGAGGGCGTTGGGGTTGTTTAACTGGGCGGATGTGGCAGGGCCTCCATCGCCGGAGAAGACGGTGCGGCCGTTGCCGGAGTCGTCGTTACCGGTGGGACCGGAGCCGGCAAAGGTGGTTATGATGCGGGTTTTGCGGTCGACGCGGCGGATGCGCTGGTTGGCGATGTCGGCGATGTAGATGTTGCCGTCGCGGTCGAGGCGGATGGCGGAGACGCCACGGAAACTGGCATCGCGGGCAGGACCGCCGTCGCCGCTGAAGCCGTATTGGCCGGAGCCCGCGAAGAACTCGGCGGGGGATTGAGCGGCAAGGGGCAGAGTGGAAGCAGCGAGGAGGAGGAAAGAGAACGGGATAATTCGAGGCACGATTCTGCGGGAATAATATCAATTTTTGGATAAACAGGCGCGATGGTCCTCATTGACCCTCAGCGAAGCTGCTCGCTCCACCGGCCGGCGGACCCATTCTTGCGAAATGCGGGGGTGGAATAGATGTTGCCTTAGTCCCCGGCTTCGAGCCCGTCAACATCGTGCGTCAGTCGCCCGAGTAGCCCACCCCAGGCCGGCCGAGTCCCATCTCTTCGCCGGCCTGCTCCCCTTTCGGGTACACAAACCGCCGGCTCGCCGGACGTGTCCGGTAGGAAATCACCAGCGCGCCCAAGGTCACCAGTGGCTCCAGCGCCATCCACCCGTCACCCGACTGGAGGTGCGACCAGCACGCGCTCAGCACCACAATCGAGAACGCCACATACGCCCACTCCTTCCACTTCACCAATCCCGGAGCCAGCAGCACGCAAACCCCAACCAGCTTCCCCAGGCCCAGCAGGTCGGAAAAATAGGGCGGGTAGCCGAGGTGCGCCAGCGCCTTCATCATGGGGGCGGCTCTCGTAATCGCCATCCCGCCTGAAATCGTCATGATGAATGCCACAAAGCCGGTCGCGATCCAATACGTCCTCCGCTGGTTCTTCCGCATATTCCGTCCTTCCTTGCGTCGATCTCTACAAGACAGGACCATGCAAGCCTGGCGGCTGTGACATACCCCGCCGTTCATGCCCGATAATACGTAGGATGGAGTACCGCACCGATAGGCGCCTCACCCCCGACGAGTACATCGAACTGCTCAACGCCTCCACTCTCGGAGAACGGCGGCCCGTCGCCAATCGGGACACAATCCAGCAGATGCTCGACCACGCCAATCTCCTCGTTACCGCGTGGGACGGCGACACCCTCGCCGGGGCCGCCCGCTGCTTCACTGACTTCGCTTACGTCACTTACTGCAGCGACCTCTGTGTCCGCAAATCCATCCAGCGCCAGGGCATCGGCAAGGAACTCCTTCGCAAGGTTCAGGAAGCTGCTCCCTGTCGCATCGTCCTCCTCGCCGCCCCGAAGGCGGTCGACTACTACCCCCGCATCGGCTTCACGCAGCATAACTCCGCCTGGCTGCTCGATCCGGGAGGCCTTCGCTAGCATGGGTTTCGCCCTTTGGATTGAGGAGAATCAGGCAGTAGCTCAGGGCACGCACGAATACCGCCCCATGGGTGCTGCGGTCATTGCGGCCGGCTGCGTCTTCACCGCCCGCGACTTCAACCGCCGCCGTCGCGCCCCCAATCGCTACGACCCGCGCTTCGTCGGCCTCTTCGCCTCTCTCGGCGAGATGAACGACTGGTTGAAGAAACGAGCCCGTCGCCAGGGCCGGTCCCAGCACTTCAGAGTCGAGGTAAAGAGGACAACGCCTCTTTCCATCCCTCCGTTTTAAGGACCCCTCGCGAACTGGCCAGTTCAGAAGATTTCTGCCTTGTTGTCAACACATGGAGAAGATGTCTGCGCGCGCGGGGCTAAACTTGTCCTCGAGAGCAGGCTGAAATGCCTGCTCTGGTTCTTTGAAAACTTAATTCTGTTGCTGAATCCCGCGGCTCGGCCGCATCCGGCGGGTGAATGGCGATGTCGAGATTTTGAGGGATCAAACCCATTCGGGGTGCGCCTCGCGGGCGGTCAAGGGGACCCCATCACGATTTTTGAGGGAACAAACCCACTTGCCCGGCGGTCGTCCGGCACATTGCGCCGGCTTCATCCGGAGCTTTGCGTGGTGAACTTCCTCCAATTCTGAGCGATCAAACCCATTTAAGCCGGGAGAGCTATCCTGAAAACATGGGGCAAGGCGCTACGGCGCAGGGGATCCAGCCGGATCAGCCCACCGGCAGCCAACTGGGCAGTGGTAGCGGAGTCTGGGGCAATGCTGCTCACAACTCCCTGTTCGTCGCGCTCCTGCTGGCGGCTTCGGGCGGATTTCTCGACGCATTCACCTATTTTGGTCATGGCCATGTCTTTGCCAATGCCATGACCGGCAATGTCGTCCTCCTCGGCATCAATGCCGCGGCGGGCGAGACACGGCAGGCTCTCAGTCACCTGTGGCCAATTCTGGCCTTTCTCCTCGGGGTCGCCGTTGCCAGGGCCTTGCGTTTGCCGAGACTCAGCCGTTTCGTGCAGGATCCCTCCCTGCCCGCTCTGAGCCTGGAGATCCTGTTCCTCTGCGGAGCCGGCTGGCTTCCGAGCAGTTTTCCCAGCCAACCCCTGGTGCTGGCTATCTCTTTCGTCGCCGCGCTACAAAGCTCCACCTTCCCGCGGGTGGAAAAGTGGGCTTACAACTCGACAATGACCACCGGCAATCTGCGCCAGTTCGGCGAGGCGGCGTTCGCGGCCCTGGTCAACCGGCCCGATCCGGAAAGCAGCCGCAAGGCGAAGCTTCTGGCTGCGGTTTGCCTCGCGTTCACCGTCGGCGCCGTAGCCGGCGCGGGCGTGACCTCGGCGCTGCACAACCGGGCGTTGGCCGTTTGTGCCCTGCTGTTGTTCTGTGCGTGGGTCCCGCTGGTCAGGTCAGACCGCCGTCTGCGGAACTCCGGCGGCTAGTTCGTATCCTTGCGCTGATAAGGGGTCTGGCGGTACTTGGCAGCCTCTTCCTGTGCACCCTGTGTATTGTCCTTGGTGCGAATGGCGAGCGTGTACTCATTCACCGCCCGTTCCCGCTGCTGCGTCACATCGAAGATCTTACCCATGTTGATGTGGCTCCAGACCTCGGTCCACTTGGGTTCATTGTCGCCATTCAGCGCTTCGCGGAACTCGTTCACAGCCGACTGGTAGTTGCCCTGGAGGAAGAACACTTCCCCTACGCGGTAATGCGCCAGGGAACTCGTCTTCATCACTTCCAGAGCCTTCTGGTACTCGCGCAGCGCCTCGTTGTATTCCGAGATCTCCACGAACTGTTCGCCCCGCCGGATCGCCACCGCCACCCGCATCGCCGGGCTGAGCCGCAGCATGCGCCCATTCGGGTCGATGATCACCTTACGCGGCTTGCCGAAGGTGTCCACGGAAAAATCCGTCGTCGGCCCCACCACATCCACGCGTTTGTCTTCCGGATTCCCTTCCGTCTCAATCCGCAGTTCCACCGGCATCCGGAACGTATCCAGGTCCTGCGTGATCTTGCCCATTACCCGGAACCCCTTCTGGGTCCGGTAGATGGTGTAGTCCATCTTGAACTCGGGCGCGCCGGTCGACTCCAGCCATTGAATAAAGAATCCCTGCAGGTTCTGCCCGCCGGCCGCCTCGGCCACCTTCCGGAAATCGTCGGTCGAGATCGGCTTGTTGGTGTACTGGTCCATCACCGACTTCAGCGTCTTCTGGAAAGCCGCGTCGCCGATGATCCAGCGCAGCATATTGTAGGTCGCCGCACCCTTGCTGCCGGTCACCGCGAAGAACTCCGGCGAGTAGTCGTCATAGCGAGCCGCCTGGCGCACCGGAGCATCGGTTACCGTCAGCGCATCCACATACAGGTCGTGGATCTCCGACTCCAATGCCGAGGGTCCATTCAGATGCTCCTGGTACATGATCTCGGCGTACCGGGCCATGCCATTCACGATCCAGATGTGGTTCCGGTTCACCGGGGAAATCAGGTTGCCGAACCACTGGCGGGTAATCTGGTTGCTCAGCAGCCGCTGAGAAGGCTGCTTGCCGATGCCGGCCGGTGAGAGGAACAGGATGCCCGGCGCGGAGTAACCGTTCGGAGCGCCCTCGCCGCTCTCCACCAGCGTCAGGTTCTTCTGCGGAGGAACCCCGTAGATGCCCGTGAAGAAGTTCATCTGCTTGGCGGTCTCTTCGCCGATCGCCTGGGCCACACCCTGGCGGTCTCCCTGAAAGTAGATGTCCGTCGTCACCCCTTCCGCACTCACCCGCTTGGCCGTGCCCTTCACCAGCGCGAGACTGCCGTAGAAGCCAGGCTGCGTGGATCTGAATAAGGTTCCGCCCTGGCCCGGCAGTTCCAACCCGCTGCTGATGGCCTTGAAGCCCGCCGGCGCCGAAACCGTCAATTCCATCTGATACCGGTCAGTCGTGTAGCCGCTGATGGGGAACCACCGGGCCGGGTACATCAGGTAGGCATGGTCCGTCTTAATGGCCGCGAAGTTGATGCCGTATACCGGCGATTCCTCAGTCCCGCCCAGCCGTCCGCTGTAGTCGAACGTCACGCTCGCCGGGGTCCCTTTGGCCAGTGGCTGGGGGAAGTTCACTTTTACGGAAAAGTCCTGGTTGCCCCGGCTGGTCTGCAGCGTTTGCCCGGTCCCGTCGGTCACGCTGTTCAGGTTCAACGCATTGTTCAATTCAAAGGTGACCGTGGTGATGCGGTCTTCCTGCGGCGTGAAGGTCACCAGGGCTTTGGCCGACACCGTCTGCTGGGCTGGATCGACCGTGGCCTGGATCTTGTAGGAGTCCACGTCGATCGCGGCCCGGCGGTCCGGCTGAGCGGAGGCCGACGCGGCCAGAACCAGCAGCCCAACGGCCATCTTGTTGACGAGTATTGCGGGGGACTTCATCGTACTTCCTCTTTGATGGACGATAGGATCCGCCCGGCGGATTCTTCCATCGGGTCATGGCCGGTCTCGAGCGCCGAACGCACCGCCGCCAGTTCCTCTTTCATCTTCGCCACGGAATCCGGCGAGTCCAGCAGCCGGAGCGTCTCCGTGGCCAGCGCGGGACCCGTCATATCCTGTTGAATCAACTCGGCCACCACCTTGCGCCCTGCCACCAGGTTGACCATTGAAAAATAAGGGACCTTCACCAGCATCTTGCCGAGCGCCCAGGAGACCGGGGTCACTTTGTAGAAGGTTACCATCGGCGCACCCAGCAGCGCGGCTTCCATGGTCACCGTCCCGCTGGCCGCCAGGGTGACAGTGGAATGGGCCATCGCATCCCAGGTCTCGCCTTCCGCCATCTTCACGGCTCCATCGCCGGTGAGCGGGTCAAAGAACCCGGGGCCAAAGCGTTCAGCCGTGCCGGCCGGGGCCGCCAGAAGAAACGTGCAGGCGCGCCGGGCCGCAATCCGGCTGACCGCATCGCGCAAGGTGGGCAAATGCCGGCCGATCTCTCCCCGCCGGCTGCCGGGACAAAGTGTGATCAATGGACGATCCCCAGGAATCCGATGCTTACGGAAGAACTCCTCCCGGCTGAGCCGCGGCCCGATAACCCTGGCCAGCGGATGACCAATGTAGTACGCGTTGACGCCGCGCTGCCGGAAGAAACCCTCCTCGAAGGGAAAGATGCAGTGCAGTTCCCTCACGTTTCGTTGGAGTTGCCTCACCCGCCCTTCCCGCCACGCCCATGCCTGGGGCGCCACCAGATAGTAAACAGGAATTCCGCGCCGGTGGAGTTGCCGTGCCAGGCGAAGGTGAAAGTCGGGACTGTCGGTCAGGATCGCCAGATCAGGCCGCTCGCTTTCCGCCACCGCAATGAGTTTCCGGTATTCCCCGTAAATCCTTGGTATGTGGTGCAATACCTCGACTAAGCCCACCACGGAGAGACTGGCCGCGTCCACCACAGTGCGCACTCCGGCGGCGCGCATCTCCAGCCCGGTGCAGCCGAAAAAGTCGGCCTCCGGGCACTGCCGCCGCAGCGCGGCGACCACACCGGCCGCATACCGGTCGCCCGATGCCTCCCCCGCCGACACCAGAATCTTTAAGGGCACAAGTCATAGTCTAGCGTCAGGTCTTCGCGAATCTCTCTGGTAGACTGGAGTTGCCAGTGAAAATGCCAGCGCAGAATCCCCTGCAAAGACTTAATTTGGGACAGTTCGCCGATCGCTTCCGGAACGAGATGATCCCGCTCGGAAGCCGATTCTGCTATTTCTGCGCCTCCGTAGCTCTCAGCGAAGAAGATTTGCGCGAGTACCTCGACGAACCGGTAGCCGCCCTGCCGCCCGTCATTGCCACGCGCCTCCCTGAGATCCGGATCCTGCTTGTTCCCTATCTGGAGAAGGGCGAAACAGCCAAGACCACCCAGACCGATGGCCCCGTGGTTTCCACAGAGAAGCCCCAGGACTCCCGGGCTGTCTCGTTCGGCTCGCTGCTCACCGGCGGCGGCGCAGTCTTCGCCTTTGCGGTGAAAGACACCGAAGTCGCCGACTATCACTACCGTTTCTATCGCGGCATCGCTGAACTGCTGGCCGGCAAGACCGGCAAGGACATCCCGCAGGGCTACGCCCAGCTGCTTGCCGACGAGTTGGCGAGGGGTGCACACGGCGAAGTCGACGAAGACTCGTGGCAGTGCAAACTCGAACTCGAGGAAAAAGACAAGAAGGCCCTTCGTCCGACAAAGGCAATGAAGGCCTACATCCGCCAGAGCTTCGTCGATACGCTCACCTTGTATATGCATGGTGTCTGCTGCGACATCGACGTGGAGACCGGCCCGCGCCAGCTGCCTTCCAATCTGCTGCGCCGCCGCCTGAAACTGTTCAAGGATCTCTACCCGCCGCCGGTGGGTTACGCTGTGTTCCCCGAGGATCTGTAACGAGTCCGGCAGATTCTTTGCGCTACAAAGTACTTGACGATTCCGACACCCTGTGATCCAATGGGTCCGTGGGACAAGTAGAACCAATCCCCATTCACGATCACGCGCTGGAGAACCTGCGCTATATCCGCTCCGCCATGGAGCGGGCCGGCTCGTTTACCGCCGTGCCGGGTCTCGGCGGGATGGTGATGGGTGCCTCGGCGCTACCGGCCGCCTGGTATGCCCACCGCCAGACGAGCTCGGAAGGGTGGATCACGGTCTGGCTGACGGAAATGGTGCTGGCCGTCGCCATCGGCTCACTGGCCATGGTGCATAAGGCGCGGCGTTCCGGCGCTCCGCTGTGGTGCGACGCCGGCCGCAAGTTTGCGCTTGGATTCGCGCCGCCGATTCTGGCCGGCGCGCTGCTCACCTGGCCGCTTTATCATGCTGGTCTGCTGCACATTGTGGCCGCGGCCTGGCTCATGCTTTACGGCGCGGCCGTGGTGGCCGGCGGAGCGTTCTCAGTGCGCATCATCCCGGCCATGGGCGCTGCTTACTTTGCGCTCGGGCTCATTGCCATGCTCGCCCCGCCCGAGATGAAGGATTTACCCCTGGCCGCCGGTTTCGGCGGTCTCCACCTGGTGTTCGGATTCTGGATCTATAGGAGGTACGGTGGCTAAAGCGGCACGCAAGCTCGAACCCTCCGGTGACGACGTCCGCCTGGCGTCGGTGCAGCAGGACATCCCGCAGCTCGACCGGCTCATCCACGAGAAGCTGCGCCTCGGCATCGTCAGCGCCCTCGCGGCGGCGCCCACGCTCACATTCTCGAACTTAAAGAAACTGCTCGATACGACCGATGGCAACCTCAGCGTCCACGCCCGGAAGCTGGAGGAGGCCGGCTACATCGTGTGCGAAAAATCATTCGAGGGCCGAGTGCCCAAGTCGGAATACAAACTGACGGCTGATGGCCGGAAGGCCCTGGAGCGCTATCTGGACCACATGGAAGCCCTGGTGCGGGCCATGCGGGGTGGCCGTGTCTGATTTTCCCGGCAAAGCGATGAACGACAAATCCTCGCGGCTGCACGTCGCAATCATCATGGATGGCAATGGCCGCTGGGCCCAGGCGCGCGGCTGGCCGCGGACCGCCGGCCACCGGGCCGGCGCGGAGACCGTCCGCCGCGTGGTGGAAGCCGCGCCAGATCTCGGCATCGGCACCATCACGCTCTACGCCTTTTCCGCCGACAACTGGAAGCGCCCACAGTCCGAGGTGTCCACACTCTTCCGCCTGTTTGCGCGCTATATGCGGCAGGAGGCGGAGAAACTCCGCAAGGAAGGTGTCCGCTTCGAGGTCATAGGCCGCCGCGACCGGCTGGCCGGTCCGCTGGTCTCGCTGATCGAGGAGACCGAGGCCCATACCAGCGGTTGCACGCGTCTGCACCTGCGGGTGGCCATCGACTACTCCTCCCGGGACGCCATTCTGCGCGCCGTCGAAGCAGGGGCAAGGGACAAGCAAAGCCTGTCGGCGGCGCTCGGTCCCGACGTCGACCTGCTGATCCGCACCAGCGGGGAGCAGCGCCTCAGCGACTTCCTGTTGTGGGAGTGCGCCTATGCCGAGTTCCACTTCACCGAAGTCGCGTGGCCGGAACTCACCGCCGCGGACCTGCGCCTGGCGCTGGATGACTTCCGTTCCCGGCAGCGCCGTTTCGGCGCCGTTACTCCGCTGCAAGCCGTGCGATAGAATCGCGTCATCATGCAACGCCGCAGTTTCGTGGCCGGCGCCGCCGGCGCATCTTTTATGACATCCGCACAGGCTCAATCGAAATCACCCTCCATCCTCGAGTTGCGCTATTTCCGCCTCCGCAACACGATGGACAACCAGAAGGGCCGGGTCTCCGACTTCCTCAGCAACACCGTCGTGGCCGCACTGCAGCGTGCGGGGGCGGGGGCGGTGGGCCTCTTCAGCAGCTCCATCGGCCCGGACACGCCATACATCCTGCTGCTGGTCCAACACGCGAACATTGCCGCGTTTGAAACCTGCTGGGAAAAGATGAACGCCGATGAAAACGTGCTGGCGGCGGCGCGGCCTCTCAACATCAATCCGGCCCTGCCGTTTGAGCGCATGGAGGTCCAACTGCTCCGCGGCTTCAAGGGTTTCCCGGGTGTCGAACTGCCGTCCGGCGATGCCAAACGCCCCGGCCGCATCTTCGAGCTCCGCACCTACGAGTCCAACACGCCCGCGTCGCTCGCCAAGAAGATCGGCATGTTCGAGAACGGCGAGATCGAGATCTTCCGCAAGTACGGCCTGCTGCCGGTGTTCTTTGGCGAGACCCTGGTCGGCCCCAAGATGCCGAACCTCACTTACATGGTGGCGTTCGACAACCTCGCTGCGCGCGAAGCCAACTGGAAGGCTTTTGCCACGAGCCCGGAGTGGGGCAAGCTGCGTGTGACGCCCGGCCTGAGCGACGGTGAGACTGTCTCGAATATCTCGAACGTCCTGCTGACGCCCATGCCCGGCTCGCAGATCCGCTAACAGTTCCCTGCGGCGGCGCCGTCCTGGTGGCCGCCGCACTCACTCAGCTTTCTCCGCAGGAATCGCCGTTCGGGCTCACAGCAGCGGCGCTCCAGGGCCGCCTGGAAGCACTGCGCGGCGGCAGCGTTCTCTCCCAGCTCCAGCAACAGGTGTCCGCGGACCGCGAGATACAGATGGTAGCTCTGCATCTTCACGTCCTGCGACAACGGTTCCAGTGCTGCCAGTCCTTCCGCTGCTCCATGAACCTTGGCAATGGCCACGGCCCGGTTGAGAGCCACGACGGGCGACGAGTTCAATCTGAAAAGCTGGCCGTAGAGCTGAAGGATCAGAGGCCAGTCGATGGTGTGCATGCCGGCGGCCCGGGCGTGCGTGGCTGCGATCGCTGCCTGCACATGGAACTCGGTGACTTCCTCGCCCGCCGTGGAAAGTTCAAATTCTCGGAAACCGAAAGCGATCAGGTGCTGATCCCAACGGCTCCGGTCCTGCTCTTCGAGGAGGATCAGATCCCCGGCTTCGTCCGTGCGGGCAGGCAGCCGTGCCGCCTGAAGCGCCATGACAGCCACCAGTGCGTGCACCCGCGGACTGGCGATGGACGACTGCGCCATGAGCCAGCCCAGCCGCAGGGCTTCCATACAGAGATCCTGCCGGATCAGGTCCTCGCCCTCATGCGCGGCGTAACCCTCGTTGAACAGGAAATAGATAACGTCCGTAGCGGCGACGAGCCGTTCCGCCAGCTCCCTGCCGCTGGGGATCTCAAGGGTCAGGCCCTTGTCGCGGATCTGCTTCTTGGCGCGGACCAGGCGTTGGGCAATGGCCGCTTCTTCGGCCAGGAACGCCCGGGCGATCTCGCGGACACTGAAGCCGCCAGCGATCTTGAGGCTCAGGGCAATGCTGGCGTCGCGGCCGATTTCGGGATGGCAGCACATGAAGATCAGGCGCAGCTCGTCGTCGCGGAGCTGCTCCTCGAAATCCGGGCCGGTCTCGTTGATCTGCACGGGTCGATCGAGTTCGGCGGTGAGAATTTCGGCTTTGCCATCGGCCATCCGGCGATGGCGGACCGCATCCAGGGCGGCATTGCGGGCTACGCGAAACAGCCAGGCTTCCGGATTCTCGGGCAGCCCTTTATAAGGCCAGGACTGCAGGGCCTTCAGCATGGCGTCCTGCACCATTTCCTCGGCGAGATCCAGGTGGGCCGGACCGAGCAGGCGCACCAAGTGCGCCACGATCCGGCCTGCCTGGTGCCGGAACAGGTGTTCCAGCAGGACTCTGGTCTCCGGGGCGCCGCTCACATCTCGAAGATCTGGCGGACTTCGATGGTGCCGTGCTCGAGATGGGGGTGATCCATGCTGAGTTGCACCGCCTCTTCGTAGCTGGCGGCCTCGATGGTGTAGAACCCGCCCATCATTTCTTTGGTTTCGCTGTAGGGGCCGTCGGTCACACGGGGACCTTCCGGAGTGTAGCGGATGACCTTGCCAGGTTCTTCCGTCAGGCGTTTGCCGCCGCGATTGATGGGCTTCTTGGCCCAGGCCATATACTTCTCAATGGCCGTCTGCATCTCCTCCGGGCTGAGCTTGGCCCATCCGGTCGGATCTTCGTGAAGCAATAGCATGTACTGCGGCATGTGGTTCTCTGCTGCCTTTCGTCTTAGATCTGAAACCGCGGCGGCCACTCCACCAATGGCTGGAGGCCCGCCGCGTCCGCAGTAATAACGGATCAACTTTCGAGGAATCGACAGGCCGGCGGAAGAAATTTTCAGCCCAGTTTCTTCCGCGCCAGCGGCACGGCGTAAGCGGCGGGCGGATTGTGCGACCGCGCCCCGGACGCCTTCCTGTAATACTCCATGGCCTTATCCTTGTCGCCCAGCTTTTCGTAGGTCTGGGCGATGAGGCACTGGATGAAGGCATCGTTCTGGTTGGCCTTCTGGAGGTCGGCCAGCGCCCTCTGGTAGTCGCCCAGATAGAGCGCCACATAGCCGGTGAGATAAGGGAAGAAAGCTTCCTGCTGGCGCTTGAGGTCCGTCATGCGATCGAGGGCCGCGCGGGCGGCGGCGATCGCTTTCTCCGCATCGGCTTTCTTGTTGCGGCGGGCAGCCACACGCGCCTCGGCATGGGCGAGGCGGAATTCCCAGAGTGCCTTACGGTCGGCGGAGATCTCCGGCTCCTTCAGACCCAATTCGGTGCCAAGTTTGTAAAGCCGGGCCGCGGCGTCGATGTCGCCGGAGTCGATGCAGACGCGGGCCGCTTCATTGGCCATCTCGCCCTGCTGGTAGAACGCGTTCTTCGGCTCCTCGGCTTCGCGCGTTTTCCAGTAGGCCATGACCATCTGTTCATACTCAGTGGTCTTCCTGCAGTTGCCTTCGAAGGCGTAGGACATCGCCATGGCGCGCTGCGCATTGGCTTTGGCACGGGGATCGGAGGCTGAGTCGATCTCTTTCTGGATGAGGTGGCGCGCCTCGGCGTACTTGCCCTCCAGGTCGAGAGCCGTTGCCTGGCGCAGGCCTTCGGACATGGAACCGGGTCCGGGTCCGCGTCCTCCAGCGGGAGGCTGAGCGGAGACGGTAAAGCATAGCAGCAACGCTGCGGCAGTCAGGGTCGGGGCGATGCGCATGCCCGCGATTATCGCATAGCCCCCCCTGGATTCTAGCCCCGCAAATGCTGGTTGAAGAAGTCGAGCGTACGCTGCCAGGCGAGCTTCGCCGCGGCTTCGTCATAGCGCGGCGTCGTGTCGTTGTGGAACCCGTGGTTCACACCCTCATAGATGTAGGCTTTGTAGTCCACTTTGTTCGCCTTGAGGGCCTCTTCGTAGGCGGGCCAGCCGGCGTTGACCCGCGTGTCGAGCCCGGCATACTGCAGCAGCAGTGGCGCCTTGATCTTTGGTACTTCGGCCGCGGGCGGCTGGCCGCCATAGAATGGGACGGCCGCAGACAGGTCCGACCCCATGCGCACGGCCAGTTGATTTGAGATACCGCCACCGAAGCAGAACCCGACGACGCCAATCTTGCCGGTGCAATCCGGCCGCGCTTTCAACCATTTCGCCGCTGCGACGAAGTCGTCCGCCATCTTGGCCCGGTCGACCTGCGCGAAGGCCTTCCCGCCCGCTTCGTCGTTGCCGGGGTAGCCGCCGACGCTCGTCAATCCGTCGGGGGCAAAGGCGATGAAGTTCGAAGTGCCCAGGCGGCGGGCCACATCTTCGATGTAGGGATTCAGACCGCGATTCTCGTGCACCACGAGCACACCGGGGAGCTTACCCTTGGCCCCGGCGGGCTTGACGAGGTAGCCCTTGATGCTGCCGTTGCCTTGCGGGGACTCCACTGTCGCGTATTCGGTGGTGATGCGCTTGTCGTCCTTGGGCACCTGTTGCGCCCAGGCGTAGTTCGGCTTCAGGCTTTCCCAAATCGCCGTCGCCGTGATGCCGCCCACGGCGTACTTCTTGGCCCCTTCCAGGAATTCCCGGCGCTCGATGTCGCCGTGGACGTAGCGGTCGAACAGGTTCAACAGCTCCTGCGGATAGTCGGATGCTTTCTTACGTTCCATCCCGGTAGTCCCTTTCGTGGAGCAAGAATAACACAGGCTTCAGGAAGCGCCCGGCCGTCGAATTCCGAGGGCTTTCATCCGGGAAGTGAGGGTGGCGGGGTTCAATTCGAGCAGCTCAGCCGCCCCGCCGGGACCCGAGACCCGGTAACTGGTCCGCATGAGGGCAGCCGTGAGGTTCGCCTTTTCCATCTCGCGCCAGCGAGGCTCCGGCACAACGTCCGTCACATCCACCGGAATCTTGGCAGGTTCGGACTGAGCCCCATCCGGGAGGTCGAGTTCGAGGCGTCCGTCTCGTGCGAGGATGACCGCCCGATCGACGGCGTTTTGCAGCTCGCGGATGTTGCCGGGCCAGTCGTAGCGCATCGCCCGCTGCAACTCGCGGTGGCTGAGGCGCGGCTCGGCCACATGGAAGCGGGCCGCGGACTGCCGGACGAACTGGGCGGCGAGTTCGGGGATGTCTTCCCGGCGGTCCCGCAGCGGAGGCATCTCCAGGGGGAACACGGCCAGACGGTAGTAGAGATCCAGGCGGAAGCGCCCTTTGGCCACCTCTTCCTTCAGATCGCGATTGGTCGCGGCGACCACGCGTACGTCCACTTTGCGCGTCACGTTCTCGCCTACCCGTTCGAACTCACCCTCCTGGAGCACGCGCAGAAGCTTGGCCTGCAAGTCCATGGGGATCTCGCCGGCCTCGTCGAGGAAGAGCGTTCCGCCGTCGGCCAACTGGAAGCGGCCCAAGCGATCGCTGACAGCGCTGGTGAAGGCTCCACGCACGTGGCCGAAGAACTCGCTTTCGAAAAGCTCATGCGGGATGGAGCCGCAGTTCACTTTGACGAGTGGCTTGCGGGCGCGGGCGCTGCGCTGGTGGATGGCACGGGCGATGAGTTCCTTCCCGGTGCCGCTCTCGCCCAGGATGAGGACAGTCGCCTCGGTCGCGGCAACCATCTCGACCTGACGCAGCACCCGCTGCAGCGCGGCGCTGTGGCCCAGGATTTCCCCGAACGAGCCCACTTCGCGGACCTCTTCCCGCAGGTAGTCGCGCTCCAATTGCAGCTCTTTCTGAAGCCGTTCCGCCTCTTCGAACGCGCGCGCATTGGCCACGGCGACAGCAGCGGCGTCGGCCAGAACGCGAAGCCACTCCCAGCAGTCGTCATCGGCCACGACACGCCGGAACACTGCGAGAACGCCCAGGACTTCTCCATGAAAGACCATCGGATGCGCGGCGAAGCTGACCAACTGTTCCCGCCTGACCCACTCGGGCTCAGCCACCCACTGGGAATCGGCCGCGAGGTCCTGGATGCGCACGCCGCGGCCTGTCACGGCGATCTGGGCCACCTTGAGCTGGGAGTCCAGCGGCAACCGGTGAAAGCGTCCGGTGGTGTAGCCCCAATCGACTCCGGCCTCGAACGGTTTGCCTCCGCTGGCCCGCATGTGGAGCGCGACTTCAGGGGATCCGTCGCAGGAGGGACAGGAGGCGCCGTTCTCCTTCAGCCAGATGCGGGCCAGGCCCACACCAGACTGCTGGACAATCGCCTGAATGATGGAGTTGAGGACGGCGTCCAGAGAGCGCTGCTGGGCGATGGCAAGGATGATCGACGGCAGCGAGGAGATGTCCATGGACAATGGATGTGGAAACTTCACTATCGACTCATGAAATATCGCGATTCGTGAGATTTCACGAGTCTACTGAAGCCATTAAGCTGTTTATATTCAATAAGATATTCCTTGGCCACCGAGTTGCCATTGGGGAGGCATGTCACGAATCACTGCAGTAGACCCGAACGCGGCCAGCCGGGCCAAAGAGCTTCTCGATGGCGTCAAGGCCCAACTGGGCCGCGTCCCGAACATGATGCGAGTGATGGCGCAATCGCCCGCGGTGCTGAGCGGTGCCCTGAGCCTCAGCACTGCACTGGCCGGAGGCACCCTGAAACCGCAACTGCGCGAGCAGATTGCCATCGCCGTGTCTCAAGCGAACAGTTGTGAGTACTGTCTCTCCGCCCACACGACGATTGGCAAACTCCATGGCTTACCGCCCGAAGAACTGAACGCCGCGCGCACGGGCAAATCGGCTGACATGAAGACCCAGGCCGCGCTGGAGTTCGCACTGGCGATTGTCGCGGCCAACGGCAGAGTCACCGATGGGGCCTTCACGGACATTCGCGAAGCCGGCTACGGTGATGAGGAGATTGCGGAGATCGTGGCGAATGTGGCCCTGACTACGTTCACGAACTACTTCAACAACGTCGCCCAGACAAAGCTGGACTGACCCGCGGTCCCCTTGGCCCAGCCAGGATGGATCGGCAATGGAGCGGCTGGAACTGCTGCTGGTTTAAATCACGCGATTGAATAACGTCCCGATGCCGCTGATCTCGACTTCGACCGTGTCGCCCGGGCTCATCCTCTGGGTTGAGCCCGGTGTGCCGGTGTAGATGAGATCGCCCGGCAGCAGGGTGACGTAGCGGCTGATGAAGCTGACGATGGTGGGGCAGTCGAACAGCAGATCCGACGTATTCGAGTGCTGGACCACCTTCCCGTTGAGCTTGGTGGAGAGTTCCAGGTTGGCGTAGTCGAGGCCACGCACAATGCCAGGACCGAGCGGGCCAAACGTGTCCGCACCCTTTGCCCGCCACCACTGGAGGTCTTTCTGCGGGCCGTTCTGCCAGTCCCGCTCGCTGACGTCGTTGCCGCAGGTGACGCCGAAGATCGCGTCCTTGGCGTCGGCCGCGGATGCGTTGCGGGTGTGTTTCCCGATGACGATGACGAGTTCGCCCTCGTAGTGGGTGTTCTTTGAATCCTTGGGAATGACGATGTCGGCGCCCGGGTGCTGCAGGCAGGTGATGGGCTTATAGAAGATCTCGGGATTTGCGGGCGGCGTGCGGGTGCCGATGTGCGATTTGTAGTTCAGGCCCACGGCCAGCACTTTGGACGGCTGCACCGGGTAGAGCAGCTTCTGGGTGCTGAGCTTTGCGGTTTCCTTGGTCGTCTTGAACGTTCCGAAGAGATCGCCGGTGATACGCCGGATGAGGTCGCCTTCGACGATGCCGTGGGTGGGTTCGTTCCCTTTCAGGTAGCGCACAAACTGCGTGACGCCGGTGGGCGCCGGAGCGGCCGAAGCCAGAACGGGCGCCGCGGCCAGAAGCGTACGACGGGTGATGCGTGCCATGGGCCTGATTGTATCCCTTACATATGGGAGGCTTCGAGCAGCACCTGCTGAAGCAGGAAGTCCTGGTCCAGCGTTACGGACAAGGGTTTGTGCTCGGTGACGCAGCGGGCGAGTTCGGCGAAGTCACCCTCATAACGGCGGAAGGGCGGCAGGTCCACTTTCTGGCGGCCGGCCTTGTAGGGCCCGGCGGGTTTGGCGAGATCGATCTCAAGTACCGGCTGTTCGATGGGCCGCAGGACCGCGGTGCCGTTCGTCCCGAAGATCTCCAGGCAGCGGTACGGGTTCGCGGCGGGCTGCAGGACGGCGGTGGTGATGACAGCGACCGCTCGGGGGTATTCCAGGACGGCCAATGTGTTGTCCTTGAGGGTGTCCTTAAAGTCTCCGCTGGTTTTGAGGACGGAACTGATCTTCGCGGGCCGCCCCAGCAGACGCACGATGGGGTCGAGCAGGTGGCAACCCTGCTCGAACATCTGGCCGCCTGGGAAGAGGTTCCATTCCGGGCGCTGCTCCGCCGTGATGAGCGTGTTCATCGTGCCCTTGATGAGGTAGATGTCGCCGAGCCAGCCCTGGCGGGCCGCGTCGAGCATCAGGTTCATGCCCGGGTGGTGCCGCCACATGTAGCCGAGTTGCAGCAACCGCTGCTTGCGGCGGGCCGTCTCAATGACCGTGCGGGTCTCGGCCATGTTGTCGGCGGGCGGCTTCTCGAGATGGACGTGCTTGCCGGCATTCAAGGCAGCGAAGCCATCGCGGGCATGGCGTTTCACCTCGGACTCGACGGCGATGACTTCGATGGAGGGATCGGAGAGCACCTGCTCGCGCGAGAGCAGCGGCAGTCCGGCCGCCTCGTAGCGGGCGCGAAACTTGGGATCGTCCTCCACAATGCCGGCCAGGGCGAAGGCGGGATTGGCTCGCACAACGGCGATTTTTCCTTCGGCATGGGAGTGGGCGGCGCCCAGGAACGCGATGCTGATTTTGCGGGCCGGAGGCTGGGCCAGGGCCGGAGCAGCGGCCAGGAAGGTCCGGCGGGTGAGAGAGGTCATGGCGTCGACGATTTTATCGTGGCGGGGCCATCCTCCAGTAGATAGACTGACCCCTAGGATGACCCCACGAATCGTAGCCGTCGACCGGCTTGGAGATCCCGCTCACGTTTCTCCCTTGAAACTGCACGAGGCCGACCCCGAACACCCGAATGTTTTCGTGAAAGACAGCCAGTTTATTCCGTTGCAGATCACCTATGACCTGGAGCAGCAGCGCGAAGGCAATCTGCTGTTCGAAAAGGCCGGACCCCGCGAGTCCATCTTCTTCGACGCGGCCCAGACCCGTGCGGCCATCGTGACGTGCGGAGGGCTGTGTCCGGGGCTCAACAACGTGATCCGCTCACTGGTGCTGAGCCTGCGCTGCCACTACGGTGTGCAGCGGGTGCTGGGGATCCGCTATGGCTATCACGGCCTGAACCCGGCGCACGGCTACCCTCCGATGGAGCTGGATGTGGACGATGTCAGTGATATTCACGAGATCGGCGGCACGATCATCGGGACTTCGCGCGGGCCGGAGGATCCGGCCGTCATGCTGGACTACCTGCGCAACCTGGGCGTGCAGATGCTGTTCACCATCGGTGGAGACGGCACGCAGCGCGGGGCGTTGAAACTGCATGCGGAGGCCCGGAAGCAGGGCTACCCGCTGGCGGTGGTGGGCGTACCAAAGACGGTGGACAACGACATTCAGTACGTCTCGCGGACCTTCGGCTACGGTACGGCCGTGGACCGCGCCCGCGGCATCATCGACATTGCGCATACCGAGGCGCGGGCGGTGCTGAACGGTGTGGGCCTGGTGCGGCTGATGGGCCGCGACTCGGGCTTCATCGCGGCCGGCGCCACGCTGGCCAGCGGCGAAGTGAACTACTGCCTGATTCCGGAGCAGGAGTTCACACTGGAGGGCGAACGCGGGCTGCTGGCGGTGCTGGAGAAGCGGCTGGAACGGAAGCGCCATGCGGTGGTCGTTGTGGCGGAGGGTACGGGCCAGAACATCCTTGCGAAGGACTCGCTGGAGGTGGATGCCTCAGGCAATGTGAAGTTCGCCGATATCGGCGTCTACCTGAAGGACCGCATCACGGCGCACTTCAAAGCCCGGGGGCAGACGATCAACGTGCGCTATATCGACCCGAGCTACGCGATCCGAGGCCTGGCGGCCAATACCGAGGATGCGGTGCTGTGCGACCTGCTGGCGCGGAATGCGGCTCACGCGGCGATGGCCGGACGGTCGGGGCTGATCATCGGGTATGTGCACAACCGCATGGTGCATGTGCCGATGGAGATGGCTACGAATGGGCGGAAGAAGGTGGAGTTGGAAGGGGCTCTCTGGAAGGGCGTCCTGGCGGTGACGGGACAACCGGCAAGCTGGCTGTAGAAACGAAACTGGGGAGCCCCGCCGGCTCCCCCTGTTTCGCGCTGCGGATCGTATTTAGCGGCGATGCCAGCCGCCGCCACCACGCACAATCACCGTAGGCCGGTAGAAGCCGTAGCCGCCCCAATAGGGACCCCATAGAGGATCGCCCCAATACGATCCCCAGTAGGGGTAACCACCCCAGCCAACGCCGAGATGCACGCGGCCGGGATACCAGGGTCCGCCGGCGTAGCGGCCACGCCCGTCGTCCAGCATCTTGTCTCGCCGTTGCGCCCATTCGTCGAAGGTGTCCTTATCCGGCGCCGAGACGATCTCCTGGCGGGCACCATGTTCGTACTCACGGACCACGAAGCTCTTGCCCTTCTTCACATGGAGGTTCTGCGCTGGCGTCAGCACTTCGGCATCGCCGTTCCGCACGATCAGTTTGCTCTCCTTAGGACCCATCACCTCGATGCGGTAGGTGCCGTCCTTCTGCGGGACCACGTTCGCGTTGGGCGTACGCAGGTCCACGTCGGCCTCGCCATACTTCATCATCGTGTACGATACGGAGCCATTCACGATGTTGATCTGGAAGGCTCGCTGGCCGAGCTGCTTCAGCAGGATCTCGCTGTTGGAGTCGAGGCGAATGTAGTTCGAATCATCCAGACGAAGCTCCGCCCGGGAGGCAGGCCCGGTGGAGAGGGAATCGCCGCTTACCAGGGGCATGCCGGATTCGGCGGTCATGGTATCGCGGCCGTGGCGCCGGCTGGCATCGCCGGCCACCATACTGACGCGAGCGACACCCACGCCGCTGTCGTCCGAAGTAGTACGCCTGCCCGTTTGGGCAGAAAGGGATACGGGCATAGCCAGTAAGGCTACCGCGGCAACACCCAGCCACGTTGGTTTCATCATTGGGGCACGCATTGGTTGCTCTCCTAAACTTTCACTGCCATCGGTAGTGCAATTCGGCAGCCAAACTGTAAGCACTCTGAAATCAGTGAGATTGCGAAATGGCTGCAGCCGCATCTGGTGGCTGAATTTCAGCAGGTGGCCCACATGCACCACCTGCCCTGTTCATTCACAACCAACCGTGGCAGGATGAGGAAGCAGCCGCAATTTGGCCTCTTCCGCAGGTGGTTCCCATGGGGACCGCCCAGGTTTCAGGTTGGCCCGAATGCAACGCAGAATCGTCTTTCACGACCCCACAGGACGGCGCCGGGCGCGCTTCCGCCGGATGCTGGGCACCGGAGCTGTTGTGCTGGCCATGATGGTGGTCCTGCTGGGCCTGGCTGCGTTTTCGAGTCCGCAGTTGCCGGTACTCGGGCTGCCCGCGGTGCAGCACATCACCAGCTTCGGCGAGGTGCCGAGCATCATCCGTGGGGAGCGGGCCGAGAAGAACATCCCGTTCAAGATGCGGAAGGCAGCGAAGAACCTGAAGTATGTCCGCAGCGCCTCGCCGGTTGCCCGGCCGGTGCGGGCCGCGCGCGTGGCGGAGGGCAAACCCATTGTGGTCGGCTACTACGTCAACTGGGACCGGGCCAGCCTGGTATCGCTGAGGCTGAACGCTCGGCACCTCACCCACCTGGCTCCGGAGTGGCTGGTGCTGAAGAATGCCCGCGGCGACATCGACGACGAGTCCGACCCCACCGTCATCGAGATCGCGCGGCAGGCCGACCTGCCGGTGCTGGCCATGCTTACCAACTTCCGCGACGGCTGGCGGGCCGACGACCTCCACAAACTGCTGAACAACAAGGCGGCGCGCGAGAACCTCGTCGACAACATCTACAGCAATGTCGTCGAGCACAAGCTGGCCGGAGTGATGATCGATCTCGAGATGGCGAAGCGGGCGGACCGCGCCCGTCTCGTCGAGTTCGTCGCCCAGGTGAGGGACAAGCTCAAGCCGGCCGGATTGATGGTCACGCAGGCAGTGCCTACGGAAGATGAAGCGTACGACCTGCGCCGCCTGGCGGCCCTGTGCGACTTCATTGTGCCGATGGTCTACGACGAGCACTACCAGAGTGGCCCGCCGGGTCCGGTGGCTTCGCAGGAGTGGTTCGAGAAGCAGCTCGACCGGCTGTTGACGCAGGCGCCGGCGAATAAGCTCGTCATCGGGGTCGGGAACTACGGCTACGACTGGGTGATCGGGGGACGCGGCGCCGCCGAGGTGGCGTTCAACGACGTGATGGCGGCAGCGGTCTCGAACAAGACCAGCGTGCAATGGGATGCCGACACGGACAACCCGGTGCTGCGCTACACGCTGGCCGGGGCGCAGCACGAGGTCTGGTTCCTGGATGCCATCACGGCCCTGAACCATGCAGTAGAAGTGGCCGACCGCGGCTTCCGCGGCGTGGGGATCTGGCGCCTGGGCGGCGAGGATCCCGGCATGTGGCACGTCCTCTCCCACGCCAACTGGCCCACGCACACGTTCGACACCGCAAGCCTGGCCGCCCTGGGCGTGCAACAGAGCGTCAACCAGTATGGCGAGGGGGAGATCATCCGGATCACGGAAACACCGCACGAGGGCCGGCGCCGCGTGTGGAAGGATCAGGATGGCTCGTTCGCCGAGCAGTATCTCTCCGCGCCGACCTATTACGTCATGGAGAGCTACGGCAAAGCGAAGGACAAGCGGCTCTGCATCACATTCGACGACGGGCCGGACAGTACTTTCACGCCGGCGATGCTGGACATCCTGAAGAGCAGGCAGGTTCACGCAACCTTCTTCGTCGTAGGGGCCAACGCCGAGGCGGAGCCCTCGCTGCTACGCCGCATCTATGCCGAGGGCCACGAGATTGGCAACCACAGCTACTCTCACCCCAACATTGCGCTGACCTCGCCGGAGCGCACAAGGCTGGAACTGGATGCGACCCAGCGGATCATCGAACACGCCGTGGGGCGTTCCACTATCCTCTTCAGGCCGCCCTACAACGCGGACAGCGAGCCACAGACGCCGCAGGAGATCGAGCCTGTCCGGCGCGCCCAGGAGATGGGCTACCTCACTGTCGGGGAGCGAATCGATCCCCGGGACTGGCAGAAGGGCATCACGGCCGAGGCCATTCTCCAGGAAGTGATGGACGAGAAGGAGAACGGAAGCGTCATTCTGCTGCACGATGCCGGTGGAAACCGCTCTGCGACGCTGCTGGCCCTGCCGCGCCTCATCGACAGCTTCCGGGCCCAGGGCTACCGGTTCGTGACTATCGGCGAACTGCTGGGCAAGTCGCGGGACGAGATCATGCCAAAGCCGGCGAGGGACGAGAGCGGGTGGGCCCTGATCGAAGGCCAGGCGCTCGATTTCAAGGGCCTGCTGGGTTACCTGCTGGGCGTGGCATTTCTCTCTGTCATTTTTCTTACACTCCTGCGCAGCCTCGCCTATGCCACCATGGCCGTGATCGAAAAACGGCAGATCCGCCGGCGCGTCTTCGATGAGTCCTGGCAGCCCCCGGTCAGCGTACTGATCGCCGCCTATAACGAGGAGAAGGTGATCCGCCGCACAGTGGAGTCGGTGCTGGCCAACGGTTATCCGAACCTCGAAGTGCTGGTAGTGGACGACGGCTCGCGCGATGAGACGTTGAAGGTTTTGCAGGACGCGTTCGGAACCGATGCCCGCGTCACCTTGCTGAGCCAGGAGAATGCCGGCAAGTCCGCGGCGCTGAACCGTGCCATTGCCGCGGCCCGGCATGAGATCCTGGTGGCCGTCGACGCGGACACGATCTTCGGCAAAAATACGATCGCGCATCTGGTGCGTCATTTTGCGTCGGAGAAGGTGGGCGCCGTGTCGGGGAATGCCAAGGTGGGCAACCGTCACAACTGGCTCACGCGCTTCCAGTCGATCGAGTACATATACGGATTTAATCTCGACCGCCGCGCACTCGACCTGGTCAACGCTATTCCCGTAGTGCCTGGTGCCGTCGGCGCCTGGCGGAGATCCCTGATCCAGGAGGCGGGCGGGTTCAGTCACGACACCTCGGCGGAGGACACCGACCTGACGCTGGCGATCCGCAAGCTGGGCTACGAGATTCGTTATGAGGAGAGCGCGGTGGCCTACACCGAGGCTCCGGAGGATATCCGCAGCCTGGCCAAGCAGCGCTTCCGCTGGTCGTTCGGCACCATGCAGGCAGCCTGGAAGCACCGCGACGCGCTGTTCAACTACTCCTACGGCTCGCTCGGATTCATTGCCCTGCCCAGCATCTGGATCTTCCAGGTGCTGCTGGGCGCGATCTCGCCCCTGGCCGATCTGGCCATGGTCGCGACGCTCTTCGCCGGCAACTGGCAGGTGGTCCTGCTTTACTACTTCGCCTTCCTGGGCGTGGAATTGCTCACGGGCTTCCTCGCCTACCACCTGGAAGGGGAGAGCCCGCGAGACCTGGTGCTGCTGTTCCCGCAACGGCTGTTTTACCGGCAGCTGATGAACTACGTCATCGGGAAGTCGGTGCTTTATGCCATCCAGGGCCGCCTTGTGGGCTGGGGCAAGCTGGAGCGGAAAGCCACGGTCGGCCCATAGCCGATCCTTTACTCCTGCTACTTGTGACATCCTGTCTTCGAATAGGATCCGCTCCCCTTCAGGAGCCGGACCCGCATTTCACCTCGACACAAGGACAAGCAGCCCATGAAACAGGCATCCACGATTGCATTGATCGGAGCACTCTGCTGGCTGGCTCAGCCGGCGCCGGCCCAGGATGGCGCATACACAGGCCTCACTTCCAGCCTGGAGAATCTTTACCGGGTCGCCAGCGCGAAGACCTTCTCCATCAGTCCCGAGAACCTCACCGGTGAGAAGGGGAAGGGCGCCATGGCGGCCCAGGGGTCGGCCTCGCGCGCGGCTTCGGAGTTGGGGCAGGGCTGGAAGGTCAACCCGTTCATTGTGATTGCGCCCGGCCAGACGTTTACGCTGGGCGAGATCACGGGCTCCGGCGCCGTCCAACATATCTGGATGACGCCCACCGGCAACTGGCGCTACTCCATCCTGAGGATGTATTGGGACGACGAGGCCACGCCGTCGGTGGAGGTGCCGGTTGGCGATTTCTTCGCCATGGGTTGGGGCAAGTATGCACCCATCACCTCTCAGGCAATCTGCGTGAATCCAGGCAGCGCCTTCAATTCCTACTGGCCGATGCCGTTTCGCAAGAAGGCCAAATTCACGCTGGAGAACATCGACGAGAAGCCGATGACGATCTACTATCAGATCGACTATACGCAGGCGCCCGTACCGGCGGATGCCGCCTACTTCCATGCCCAGTTCCGCCGCACGAATCCGCTGCCCTACAAGCAGGTCTATACGATCCTCGACAATGTAAAGGGCCGCGGGCACTATGTTGGCACTTATATGGCCTGGGGCGTCAACAATAACGGCTGGTGGGGTGAAGGCGAGATCAAGTTCTACATGGATGGCGACAAGGCGTTCCCGACCATCAGCGGGACGGGTACGGAAGACTACTTCTGCGGCTCCTACAACTTTGAGAACCAGGAGACGCACCAGTACCAGCCGTTCACGACGCCGTACACCGGCCTGGCGCAGGTCATCAAGCCCGACGGGCTGTATCAGTCGCAGCAGCGCTTCGGCCTGTATCGCTGGCACATCACCGACCCTGTCCGGTTTGAGAATGACCTGCGCGTCACCATCCAGGCCCTGGGCTGGAAAGAGAACGGCCGCTACCTGCCACTGAAGGACGACATCGCTTCCGTCGCCTATTGGTATCAGATGGAGCCGCACAACCCGTTCCCGAAGTTGCCCGCCAAGGACGATCTCGCGGTCCGCTAACAACTGCAGCAGCCGGGTGGCTGGCCGGGCGCCGGCCACCCGGTTGTTGACGCCGGGAACCGGCCCGCCGGAGAAGGCGTCAAACAGTGTGGACAGACCCTAAGACCCTGTTTTTCAGAACCATTCGTAAAGATGGGGCCGCCCAGTCTACCCGGAGCCGGCCGTGCACCTCGTCCATCTTTGCGAAAACTCGTCCGCCCGCCTTCTGCTGGCAGCTTCCCTGCTGACCGGCCTCTCCTGCAAAAGCCATCCTCCCCTGGAGTTTGGCGCGGGCCTCGACGTGCCCTATGTCCAGACGGCGCCCGGCGTCGTCACAGCCATGTTGCGGATGGCGGAGGTGCATCCAGGCGACGTTGTGATGGACCTCGGCTGCGGAGACGGCCGCATCTCCATTGCCGCCGTGCGCGAGTTTGGCGCGGAGGGCATCGGCTACGACATCGATCCCCAGCGCATCGCCGAGGCGCGCCGGAACGCCGTCTCGGCGGGCGTCGCGCGTCATACACAGTTCTTCGAGCAGAACTTCTTCCAGGCCGACATCTCCCGCGCGAGCGTCATTACGGTATTCCTGATGCCCGCCGTTCTCGAGCAGTTCCGAGGACACTTCCTGCATGACCTAGCACCGGGCACCCGCATCGTGTCGCACAGCTTTCCGCTGCGCGACTGGCCGCCGCAGCGCAAGATCATTGTGGAAGGCCGCACGCTTTACCTTTTCATCGTGCCTCCGGCGTCGGCGGAAAGGCCGCCGGCTTAGAAATCGCTTCCGCCCTGATCGATTCCGGCCATCTAGCGCGCTTTAGTCTGTGGATGTCACGAATACTTCTCAGCGGCTTTGGCGGGTTGGTCACAGCGTTCGCCCTGTGGGGGTTGTTCGCCGTCTGGTCAGCCTCGATTCTCGTGAGGACCTCCAGCGGGACCCGGGAAGACTCAGTGGGGATGACCGGCGCCTTCGTCATCGGCCCCATGACCGCGATGACTGGACTGGCAGGCGGCAGTTACCTCATCTGGACCACGCTGGCCGATGCGGCCCGCACGGGCTCAGTAGCATTGTCTGTGGTCGGCGCGCTGGTGGTAGCCGCCATCGGCCTGGTCTATCTGCTCTCCCCCACCTTGGTGCAGCGGGAGGACTTCGGACCAGGAGTACGCCCGGACTTCGAGATTGAAGTCCGTTTTCCCTCCTCTGAAATCGAAAGGCTGGACACCAACGCGCGGATCGCCTATCAACTGCGCAGCGCCGAAGGCACGGTGGAAGCAGAGGGCAGGCGCGAGAGGATTCGCCACGAAGAGGGCCACGCCATCGTTCCGGCCTCGTTCCGGATTCGCGAATTCCCGCGCTGTAAGCTCTTCGCCCTCATGATGAACGAGCGCCAGCGGGTGACGGCCACCATCGATGTAGAGTCCGATCCGAATCCGCAGCCAACCTGGAGCGATTGGCAGCCCTTGAATACGGGGCTGCAACTGCGGCACCGCATCGTGATGCCCGGCCGCTGAACTACACGTCGTGGGACCAAAGGTCCGGCAGCCGCTTGTCGGTGTCGCCGAACCGGTCGAGCTTCACGCCCATTCGATCCATCAGCGACAGGTAGAGACTGCACGCCCGGCGGTTGTCGTCGCCGGCTTCCAGAAAGTCGAGAATCCGGCCGGTCTTCAGGGCTCCGCCGGCCTGTCCGGCCAACAGCAGAGGCATCTGGTCCGCACCGTGGGTGTCGCCATCGAAGAGGTTCGACCCGCTGAGCAGGATCGAGTTGTGCAGCAGCGACTGCCCACCCTCGTCGATGGACTTCAGCCGGTTCACCAGATAGGCGAACTGGGCGAGGTGGAACTGGTTGGTCTTGAGGTACATCGCCTCGGCCGCCGGAGCGTGGCCGTTGTGCGTTAGATCCAGGTGCAACGCGCCCTGCACGCCCTTCAGGAACTTGAAGTTCATCTGCGACAGGTCGTTGTTCAACATGCAGGTGGCGATGCGGGTCTTGTCCATCTGGAACGCGAGGACGATGAGGTCGAGCATCAGCTTCATGTGGTCCGGCACATCCTGCGGCAGTTGATCGGCAGGCCGCGGCATGTTCGGTTCCTTGAGGGTGGGACGCCAGCCTTCCAGGCGTTCGTCCTTTGCGGCGCGATCGATGCGCTTCTCGATATCGCGGATCGACTCAAGATACTCGCCCAGCTTCTGCTTGTCGCTGCCGCTGATGCGCGGCTGCAGGTCGTGCGAGTCCTTCAGCACCGCGTCCAGGATGCTGCGATCCAGCCGGCGTCCGCGCGGATCGCCCACCAGGGCATCGAAGACGCGCGCGGGGTAAATCTCCTTGGTCGCGGGCTTCGAGGGCGAGGTCCACGAGAGCGAGGATCCATAGATCATCGACAGCCCGTCTTCCAGACGAAGCTCGTTTGGCTCGATACCCAGCACCAAGCTTGGCAACGCGGTCTGATGGCCGATCTGCTGGGCCAACACCTGGTCCATCGACGTCCCGACTCGAATCACTGCGGGGTCCAGGCTCACCGTTGCTCCGGAGAGCATGTTGGGCATGCGGCCCAGGTGCGGGCTGGTCGACTTGAACGCCTGCTGGTTGAAGAGCCCGCGCAGGAAGACGATATCTTCCCGCAGCGGTTTCAGCGACTCGAGCACCGGTCCCAACTCCATCGAGGCGCCGCTGCCCTTGGCCCACCAATGGATGGGCTCGACACCATTGGAGTAGTAAAGGCAGGCAAACCGCAGAGGAGGTCCGGAGGCGGCCTGTGCGCCCTTGAGTTGCAGCGACTCCAACCACGGCAGGGACAGCGCGACGCCGGCCCCACGCAGGAAATTGCGCCGTGACGGCCTGCGTCCGGCTTTCGTGATCGTGCCTCTCATTGCGCACCTGCTTTCGCGGACAGGATGTCATTGCGGGAGCCGCGGGGCAGCGTCCCGGCCGAAGCCGTGTTGGTCGCTGCCGGCCGCGCCGGGGCGGGTTCGGGGCCGCGGCGGTATCGGAACTGTTTGCTCGATACTACTTCGTTGACGAGTTGGGAGAACGTCGCATTGGGTCCTTCGTGGCTCAGGCGCTCCACCAGCGACTGGTCCGAAGCCAGAATCGTCCGGCCCAACGCATAGCCAATCAGCTTGCGGGCCATGGTGCGATTCACCAACTCCTGCTGCGTGTCGAGGTACTTCAGCAGGCCGTCGACCCCGGAGATCTGCGTGCCATCCCCGGTCGCACTGGAATCCTCGACGGGCTTGCCGTCGTTGTACTTCGTACGCACGCGGCCCACGGCATCGAAGCGCTCAAACGGGAAGCCGAGAGGATCGATTCGAGTGTGGCATCCGGCACAGGAGGCGTTCCGTTGATGGGCCTTCAGCTTCTCGCGCAGGGTCAGGCCACCGAAGGCCTTCTCGTCCGCCGGAATCGAGCCGGC
Source organism: Acidobacteriota bacterium (assembly GCA_017307505.1). Taxonomy (GTDB): domain Bacteria; phylum Acidobacteriota; class Terriglobia; order Bryobacterales; family Bryobacteraceae; genus Paludibaculum. The sequence goes on from JAFKEE010000039.1 coordinate 87,916, forward strand.
GTCGGCCGGCGGCGGCGGCGTAGGCGTGCCCAGGATGCGGCGCAGGACCCAGTCTCCGCGCTTCACGGGGCTGGTCCGCAATGGCGCGGAGGTCACGGTCAGCATCGTACCGAGGCGCAGCGCTCCGCCGCGTCCGAATGCCGTGGCCCCTTCCAACAGCTCCATGTCGTCTTTCGACTTGATCTCCTTCTGGATCCCGTAGTGCTTGGCCAGAGGCTGGTTGAGGAAGGTGTAATCGGCGTGCAGAATCTCGCGCACCGGGCGGTCCTTGCGGATGATGTGTTCGAAGAACGAGATCGACTCATCGTACATGGCCGACTTCACTTCGTCGCTGAACTCAGGGAAGCGCGTCGTGTCCACGCCGCGATGCTCATCGAAGCGGTAGAAGCCGAGCCATTGGCCGAAGAACTCGGTCGCCATGCGGCGCGCCTTTTCGTCGGCCAGCATCCGCTTGACCTGCTTGTTCAGCAGGGCCGGATTTGAGAGCTCACCGGCGCCGGCAGCTCGCCGGAGTTCTTCGTCCGGCATCGACGACCAGAGGAAGTAGCTCAGCCTGCTGGCCAGTTCCCAGTTGCTCAGCGGCCGCAGGCCCGCCTGCTGGGGCGCCTGCTCCACGCGGTAGAGGAAGGCGGGGGACACCAGGATGCGAGTGAGCAGAGCCCGGATCGCCTTCTGGTGATCCAGCTCCTCTTCCTTGCGCAGCCGCGTATAGAAGGCGCTCAGTTCCTGTTTCTCGGGCTCCGTCAGCGGACGGCGCCAGGCTTTACTGGCGAAGCGCAGGCAGTCGTTCAGGTGCCCGGCCCGTCCCGCGGTTTGGGCGGCCATGACCGTACCGTAGTGTGCGAAGACGGGGCGCACATACTTGCGCAGCGGCTCCGGCATGGCCTCGACATCGGCCTTCGACATCTTCGCCATGGACAGGCCCTTGAGGTCGTACTTGAACTTGGCGGCCAGCAACTGCATGTAGGAGTCGTGGTAATCAAAGGAGGCGTAGAGGTCGCTCCACGCCTGGTCCAGCCGTGTGCGGGTGGCCGCATCCAGCACGTGGTTCACAAGGAAGTTGTCGTCGCGGATGTACTTCACCTTGATCACGAAGTCGTCGTGCTCCGGGACGTTATAGGTGTTGTCGAACGGTTCAGGGATGGGATCCTTGTCCGCCGGAGTGGCTTCCCCGTTGGAGTTCGGCGGCAGCAGCCGCGCGAACTCGAGCACGCCGGCTTTCCAGGACTGGTACCCCTTGCTCTTGGGATCGCCCACCAGACCCCACACCGGCACGCCGCGCGTGCTGCCATCTGCGCGATCGGAGAAGGTGACGCGCAGAACCTGCTCATGGTCGCCGCCAATTTCGGCGTCCACCTGCAGTTCAAAGACAGAGATGCCATCCGGCACCTTCACATCGAAGAACGTCGAGCCGAGGCTCGCAAAATCAGACGGCCCGACTTCCGTGCCATCCAGACTCTTCCCGAAACCGAGCTTCGCGGCGAACTCGTCCGTGATCACGCTTTGCAGCGGCAGCCGCGGCAGCTTGTCCGCTCCGACAAACTTCGGGTTGGCAAGCTGGAGGTCCGTCACGCCCGGAGCCGACGTCTTCTGGGAGCCGCCGGCGGTCTGGCTGGAGGTCGACTCGGTGGCGGGCGGCGCAGGCGGCGCCGCGGCCGGAGGAATCATCCGCGCCGAACGGAACTGAATGGTCGGGTTCCGCCAGACGATGGAAGGTTTCTCGTCCCCTTTGGGATTGACAAGGACGACGTTGAGGTAGATGCGGGCGATCCCTCCGGTGACAGGCGGCGGCCCTTTGGGTCCACCGCGCCGGCCCAGCCGGACGAACCGGAACTTCTGCCGGACCTCGGCCTTCAACGATTCGTCGTTGAACATCAGCGGCCGCTCGTCTCCTGCACCGCCCGCGGCCACATCGCCGCGCGCGAAGAGCCAGCTGGGCCAGGTGGTGAGGTACTTCTGAATCTCTTCGCAATTCTTGCGGATGCCCACGAGGTCGGCCGGTTTGCCGGCCACCGCCGGAGGCAGCTTGCGCCACCGTTCCGCGACGTCGGAGGAGGGGTGCATCAGGGCCGGCGTGTTCATCACCGTCCAGATGTGCTCCGCAAACCGGGGCGTGATGCCCTCGCGCTCCGCCAGCGTTTTGAGGGTTGCCGCGGGTTGGCCCAGCGCGGCGCGGTTCTTGTAGCTCCAGGCCACGAACAGCGCCTTGCCATAGCGCTCCAATCCGAAGGGCTGGCCGCCCTCGCCGGAGACCGTGCGGAATCCGTTGTCCTGGTAGATCTTCTGGATGCGGTGAATGGCCGACATCTCAAAGCCGGTCTTGCCGGGGTCCTGGTAGAAACTGAGGGGACCCGCACCGAGCACAGCGCGGTCGGCCACGCTCTTGGCCACTTCCAGGTAGCGCTCAATGTTCGCATCCTGAGTGAACTGCACGTCCGCGAAGTTGGTGAAGCCTTCGCCGCCCACCTCGTCGTTGACCAGGTTCCTGGCCACGTTCAGTTCCAGGCCCGTGAGGTCCTGAATCGTATAACCGTGTTCGCCGGAGGTCAGCCGCCGGACCGTGACGCGGCCGGGGTCGCCATCGTGCTTCCTGGCGTAGTCTTTCAGGCTGGAACGAACCCAATTGATGACTTCCGCGCGTTGCGTGTCGTCGGGCTGCGGCATCCGCGCCGGGGGCATGCGCTTCTGCTCCAGAACCGTGGCCACCTTTTCCCACTTCTCGAAGCTGGCGCCAATGTCGGCCTGCGCAGTCATCTCCTGGAGATTGATGCCGGCCGTATGATTGGCCTGGTTGTGGCAGACAAAGCAGTTCTTTTTGAGGATTGCCGCGGCGGGACTGGAGGGTGGTTCCGCGGCCTGCAGAGAGGCACACACACCTAGCGCGCTCAGGCCGAGCAATCCAACAATGTGGCGGGTGCCGCTCCATCCAGGGAGCAAACGGATCCGCAGAGGTCGACCGACGTCATCGGGGACAGCCATCCCAGCCTCCTGCTTTGGTAAGAGTTTATCAGAGGATGGGCGTCAAGTTTAGCCTGAATCGATCCAATCCAGGCGGATGCAGGGCAAACAAAAGGGGAGCGGACTGCCCGCCCAAACAGGCCGGCGCCGCTCCCCTTCCTAGTTCAAAGCGGGCTCGAAAGTCTACTCCAGACGGTAGTTGGGCGCTTCCTTCGTGATGATGACGTCGTGGACGTGGCTTTCCTTCAAACCGGCGATAGAGACCCGCAGAAAATCCGCACGCTCCTGCAGTTCGGGAATCGTGCGGCAGCCGCAGTAGCCCATACCAGCCCGCAAACCGCCCACCAACTGGAACACCAGATCCGCGAGGGGGCCCTTGGCCGGAACGCGGCCTTCAATGCCCTCGGGTACCAGCTTGCCGCCGCCCTCCTGGGCATAACGGTCGGAGCTGCCCTGCGTTTGGGACATCGCGCCAATCGAACCCATGCCGCGATACGCCTTGAACGTGCGGCCCTGATAGAGAATCATTTCGCCCGGGCTTTCGTCCGTGCCGGCCAGCAGGCTGCCGATCATAACCGAATCCGCACCGGCCGCGATGGCCTTGGTGACGTCGCCGGAATACTTCACGCCGCCATCCGCAATCATGGGGACCCCGGTGCCGCGGCAGGCCCGCGCACATTCCGCAATCGCCGTGATCTGAGGCACACCAGCGCCGCTGACGACGCGAGTCGTACAGATGGAACCGGGCCCGATGCCGACCTTAACGCCATCCAAGCCCAGAGCGATCAGGTCGCGCGCACCGTCGTACGTGGCCACATTGCCGGCCACGACATCGACGTTAGGCAGGCTGCGCTTGATGGCAACAACCGCCTGCATGACCCGTTCGGAGTGGCCGTGGGCCGTATCGATTACCAGCACGTCCACTTTCTTGCTGACCAGTTCCTGCGCCCGCTCCAGGAAGTCGCCTGTGGCTCCGATGGCGGCGCCCACTCGCAGGCGGCCCTTCTCGTCCTTCGTCGCGTTGGGATACTTGCGCTTCTTCTGGATGTCCTTGACGGTGATGAGGCCCTTCAGCGCGAAGTTCTCATCCACCACCAGCAGCTTTTCGACGCGGTGCTTGTGCAGTTCTTCCTGGGCCTGCTCCAGCGTAGTGCCGACCGAGACCGTAAATAGCGGCTCATGCGTCATCACTTCGCGGATGGGCAGGTCGTAACGGTTCTCAAACCGCAGATCGCGGTTCGTGAGAATACCCACCAGTTTCTGATCTTTCACCACGGGCACGCCCGAGATGCGGAAGCGCTTCATGATGTCCAGCGCTTCGTATATTTTCTGGTCCGGATCCACGGTGACGGGATCGACGATCATCCCGCTTTCCGACCGTTTCACGCGGTCCACTTCCTCCGCCTGTTTGTCGATCGTCATGTTCTTGTGAACGATGCCGATGCCACCCTGGCGTGCAAGCTCAATGGCTAGATGACTCTCCGTCACCGTATCCATGGCCGAACTCACAATGGGGATGTTGAGAGAAATGTTTCTGGTGAATTGCGTTTTCGTGTCGGCTTCCGCGGGGACCAGTCCGCTACGTGCCGGTTTCAACAATACGTCGTCAAACGTGAGGCCTTCAGTGAGAGACTCAGGCAGCATGATTTCTTCTTATGGTAACAGCCCCGCCCAATCTGTTACTGAACCACGGGCAGCAGAACGTGCGAATCCCACTCCTGGCCGTGGCGGATCTCCTGCCGCGCGGTGCGCATGATTTTCTCGTCGGCCTGCGACCCGCCCGTGTTCAGGTTCCGGTCGTACTTCGGGAAATTGCTGGAGGAGATGTCCACGCGAATCCGGTGGCCGGGCTTGAAGAGATTGCTGGTCACGCCGGCGTCGATTTCGATTCGCTCCACCGCGCCAGGGACGTATTTCACTGTCTTTTCAATGCCTTGCCGGTAACGCAGGCGAAGGATGCCATCGCACAGGATGCTGGCCCGGCCGTCCGGCGCCACATCGACGAGCTTCGCTGTGAAATCAGTATCTTCCGCGCTGCTCACCACGTGAAGGATCACCTTGATGGGCCCGGACACCTCCATGGCCTTCTTCAATGGCTCGCTGGTGTAGACAAGGACGTCGTGCCGCCCTTCCGCCCGGCGCTGGTCCACCGGCCCCCAGGGAAGGATCTTGTTGTTGCAGCAGAGCGCTCCACCCAGAGTGGGCACGGCATTGCGAGGGTCATAAGTGAAGAAATCAGACGATCCCTTCTTCTGCTGCTTCGCCTGCAGCTTGCCGTCCCCGTTCAGAGAGTTGGCTCCCTTCTTGCTGGTTAAATAGAGCGCCGTCAATATGTTAGGCTTGGGCGGCCAGCTCTCGCTCTCTTTCCACTCGTTGGCGCCCATCAGGAAGTAGCGCACCGCCGACGCCGGAGCCGGGGCGGTCTGCTTCACAAACGCATCGAACCACTCGATCTCCATGCGGCGCAGCGGCTGGTTGGCGATATCCCCGAATTGGGCCTCGGGCATCACGGGGCTCAGGTTGTGGCCCCAGGGCCCAACGATGATCCGCGCCGGGCGGCCCAGCGCGCGCAGGCCGCTCCACATTTCCAGATCGCTTTGCGCGTAGTTGTCATACCAGCCTGCTTCGATGAACGCCGGAATGTGGATCTGCTCCAGGTGCTCCAACGTACTGAGCCTGCGCCAGTATTCGTCGTAACCCGGGTGATTCAGAACGGTCTGGAAGAACTCCAGGATGCGCCCGCTGACAAAACGGTCGGCGCGCCGCAACGGCAGGTAGGTGACCATCCGTTGGAAGTCGACGACCGGCGTCTCGGCCGGCTTGTAATTCTCAGCGATCCAGCGCAGCCGGTGGCCGAGTTTGAAGGCGCCCCCGCGGGAGTAGTAGCGATCCATGTACTCGTCGCCCCCGGCCACCGCCGGGGTGATTGCCTTCAACGCCGGATTCCCGCTCAGCGCGGTGCGCCATTGCGAAAGCCCGACGTAGGATCCGCCAAACATGCCCACCCGCCCATCGCTCCATGACTGGCGGGCCACCCACGAGATCGTGTCGTCGCCGTCGTTCATCTCCTGGTTGTATTGATTGAACTCCCCGTCACTGTCGTAGCGGCCTCGCACATCCTGGGTGATGACCGCGTAGCCGCGCCGCAGGAAGGCCTGCAGGCCAGGCGTGAGTTCGGAAACCTTGCGATACGGGGTGCGCTGGATGACGACCGGGAAGCGGCCGGTGGGCGCAGGCCGGAAGACATTCGTGCACAAGCGGATCCCGTCCCGCATTGGAATCTTGACGTGCAGGGTCAGTAGCGGCTCAGCAGCGCAACCGGCCAACCACAGCAACGGCAGAATCCAGCGCATGGCAATCTAGGCTTTCCTGCGCTTTCCAAAAAGGGCCGTTCCCACGCGCACCATGGTGGAGCCCTCCTGGATCGCCACTTCCAGATCATGCGACATGCCCATGGAAAGCCCGGGAAGCCCGTGCTGCTGAGCGAGTTCGCGCAAGCGGCGGAAATAGGGCCGTGAGAGCTCGACGTTTTCCGACCACGGCGGCATAGTCATGAGGCCGGTCAGAGTGAGGTGGGGCAGTTCGCGGATGGCGGCCACCAGGGAAGGAAGATCCTCCGGCGCGCAGCCATGTTTGGAATCTTCCTCGGAGAGCTTTACTTCGATCATGACTTCGAGCGGCTTCTCCAACTCCGACAGACGGCGCGCCAGTTTGGCGGAATCCACCGTCTGGATGACCTGGAAGAGCTCCCCCGCCTTGCGGCTTTTGTTCGACTGCAGGTGGCCGATCAGATGAAAGCGAGCGCCGGGCAGTGCGCCAAGCTGCGGAGCCTTGCCCTCAAACTCCTGCACGTAGTTCTCGCCGAACTCGCGCAGGCCCGCCGCATAGGCATCCAGAAGCACCTGAGCGGGAAAGACTTTCGTCACCGCGAGAAGCGTCACATCGCCGCGGTTCCGGCCGGCCGCCCGGCACGTGGCGGCAATGCGCCCTTCCACTTCGGTCAACCGGTCTGCCAGCGTCTCCAATCTCGCTCCTTGTTTTACCCGCTCAGCTCGAGCCTATACCCATACGAATGAGTGGGGTAATAGCTACAGCCACTTCCAGACATTCTATAATGGCCATGGTGCCCGCTCAGAAGAAAGCGGCCCGCCCAACGCCTGTCCCCGCGCTGCGCGAGCAGATCGAGAGTTTTCTCGCTGGCTGCCGTCAACCCGCCGCCCTGGAACCTGGGGAAGCCCCGTTCGAACTCACGCCTTCCTCGTTCCAATTCACCGTCTTTCCGAAGCATCTCCAATTCGAAATCTGGGATGAGCAGCGCACCCTGATGCGGCGGATTACCGCGATCCACCAGCGCCGCACGGCGCGGCTCACGGTGGAAACAACAAGGTTCGGCGGCAAACCCGGGCTGCTGACCTTCACGGACCTGGCCATGCCTCAGTCGGCCGCGCCGCTGCTGGAGAGTTCGAGATCGGTCCTGAGAGAGCTGCTACGGCGCTGGCTGGCCCGGCAGTTTCCAGGCTGGACGCTCGAGCAGATTTCGTCGGGCGCCGATCTGGAGCACACGCTGTCACCCGCTTGTCCTCGCGCCTGTCTGACAAAGGGGGAGCGGCGCATTGCGGCGCTGGCGGTGGCGGAACCGCACGCACCCGACGCCTTGACGCATGCGCTGCTGTGGCTGGCCTACCTGCGCCGCCGCCACCCCGTGCAGGAAATCGCTTTGTTTCTGCCCTGCGGGACGGAAACCACCACACTGCTGCGCTTACGCCACCTGAATGTCGTCTGCCGGCCGTTCCGGTATGACGAGAGCGGCTTCGAGGCGCCCATCGATCCACACGATCACGGCAACCTGATCACCAGGCTCGAGCCGTGGCAGGAGGGTCCGCCGGAACCGGTGAATGAGGCGCAATCGTGGGCGCGGCAGCTGGAACTCCAGCCAAACGTCCGAGGTGTCCAACTCACCGGCGGCATTCGCAGCCTGCGCGTCAATGGCCTGGAGTTCGCGCGTTACGAGTCCGGGATGCTCTGGTCGGGCGTGTTTCGCAAGGAACCGGCGCAGAGCCTGGAGTCGGTAGAGGCCCTGGCGCGGGAAGTCGCCATGTTTCGCCATGCGGGCGGTCCGGTGCCCGACCACCCCTGGCTGCTGCAACAGCCCGAGTCGTGGATCGAGTCAGAGATCCGCGAGCAGGTGACCCTTCTGGACGCCAGCCTGCTGCCTCAGCCGGTGTATGGCCAGGTGCCGGCGCTGACGGGCTGCGAACGGTCGTGCCTGGACCTTCTGGCCATCGAACGAAGCGGACGGCTGGCCGTGATCGAACTCAAGGCGTCAGAAGACCCCAATCTCCCTCTGCAGGCGCTGGATTACTGGATTCGGGTGGCCCATCACGCGGCCCGCGCGGATTTTCGTGCCAATGGCTACTTCCCTGGTTTACCAGTCAGTTGCAGACCACCGCGGCTGCTCCTCGTGGCGCCGGCCCTGCAGTTCCATCCCACCACCGAAACTTTGTTGCAGTTCTTCCCCTCTAACATACAGGTGGAGAGAATCGGCCTTGGCGTAGAATGGCAAAGGATGCCCCGCGTCGTTTTGCGTGCCCTGGGCGCGCAGAGCCCGGAGTGGGATCAGACGGACTACTAAATCATGTCCCTCCGCTTCCTTGATCAGGTGCGCACCGCCGTATCGCGCATCAATCCGAACGATATCCGTCAGTCCGCTGAGCGGCCTGTGCGGGTGCTGATGCTCGGGTCCTCCAGCGGGTTTTACGCACAGCTGGAAGATTTCCTGGCCCCGGCCGATGTTTCGCGGGAGAAGCGCATGGAGATCGCGCTCACGCTCACCCGTGCCGGCGACGCCGATCCCGATGGCCGCTACCACATGATTGTGGCCGAGTCGGCTTCCGCCATTCCGTCGGGCTGGGACCTGAACAAAGACGCGTTTCTATTTGACCCGGCCCACCCAAACCGCCTGGTTCACAATGTCATAGAGAACTTTGACGAGGCCACCCTGCCGCTGGCCCGGCTGTTCACTCCGTTCCGGCAGGCCGCCATTCACAAAACCATCCACACGGTCTCGAAGGAGAACGCGCTGTTCTCCATCCTGACTGCCCTGCCCAACGTGATTCCGAGCCTGGCCGAACTGCCCTGGATGGTGGGCGAATTCGCCTCCGACACCGCGGTTCTCACCACCAATCAGATCCGCATGGCCTTCCTGCTGGCCGCGGCCAGCGACCGCGAGGTGGGTTTCCGGGAGCAGCGTTCCGAGATCGGCTCCATTGTCGCCGGAGCCTGGGGCTGGCGCGCCGCCGCCCGGGAACTTGTCGGTAAAATTCCCTTTGGCGGTGGGATTGTCCCCAAAGCGGCCATCGCCTATGCAGGCACCTTTGTTGTCGGCCTTTCGCTGGAGCGGATCTACCGCATCGGCTACGGCCTGACGCGGGCGGAGCGATCTGAGGCCTATGAGGCCGCGCTCGCCAAAGGCAAGGACGTCGCCGCAGGGCTGCTGGACAGGGTACGCCGGAAATGAACCCGGTTTTTGTGGCCGCTGTATTCGCCATTTCTATGTCTGCTCAACAGCGTCTGGTGGAGGGGAAGGCCGAGAGTCCCGTCCGTGTCCTGATTTTCGAAGATCTCCAGTGCTCCGACTGCGCCGTATTCCGGGCCATGCTGGATGAGAAACTGCTGCCAAAATACGGCGGCAAAGTGGCGTTCGAGCACCGCGATTTTCCGCTGGCCAAGCACGCCTGGGCCCGCCCCGCCGCCATCGCAGCGCGTTATCTCCAAACCGTCGACCTGGCCAAAGCCGTAAAGTTTCGCCAGCAGGCGATGATGTCGCAATCGGAGATCAATCCGGAGAACTTCCAGGCCTGGCTGGCGAAGTTCTGCGAGGCCAATGGCTTGGATTCGGGCAAGGCGCTGGCCGCGCTGCAGGACCCGAAGCTGGAAGCCCTTGTCCAGAAAGATTTCGAGGATGGAGTGGCGCGCGGCATCGCCCACACGCCCACCGCCCTGGTCAATGGCGCCCCTTATATTGAGACCTTCACCGTGGAAGAGATCTCCAAGGGAATCGACGCCGCTTTGAAAGAAAATCGAATCCAATGAGTACCAAACCTGTCGCCATTGTGACCGGTGCCTCGCGGGGCATCGGCCGCGGCATCGCGCTGGAACTGGCGCGCACCCACACCGTCATCGGGACCTATCGCGGACGCCGCGATGCGGCCGAATCACTCCAGGCTGAATGCGGAGCGGACATCGTGCAGTGCGACATCGGGAGTCCTGCCGACCGCGCCGCGCTGATTGCGTACGCCATCGACAAGTATGGCCGCATTGACCTGCTGGTCAACAATGCCGGGATCGCGCCCCGCGAGCGGAAGGATATTCTCGAAGCGAGCGAGGAGATCTTCGACGAGGTCCTGGACACGAATCTGAAAGGTCCGTACTTCCTGACCCAACTGGCCGCCCGCCAGATGGTGGCGCAGGGCTCGGGCCGGGTGGTGTTCGTCACTTCGATCTCCGCGTACACCGCCTCCGTCCTACGCGGCGAGTACTGCGTTTCCAAGGCCGGGCTGAGCATGGCCGTGCAGTTGTGGGCAGCCCGGCTGGCTCCGCACAACGTGCAGGTGTTCGAGGTGCGGCCCGGCATCATCCGCACCGACATGATTGAGAAGGTGAAGGACATTTACGAAGAGAAAGCCAAAAACGGACTGCTGCCGCAGAACCGCCTGGGCGATCCGGCAGACGTCGCAAAGCCGATCCGCGCGATCGCGGACGGCCTGATCGATTACGGCACGGGCACGGTGATCAACGCCGACGGCGGTTTCCACCTGCGCATTCTCTAGACGGTTGCGTCCACCCGCCTGGAATCATCCGGGGCTGGGACCCTATCGTGTGATATAACTGGCATTTCACATTGCCGTCCCGCGCTTTCGCGGGCCGTGCGCCAGGAGCCTCGCACTCGAATGAAGAAATCCTTCTACGGCTGGTGGATCGTCGCCGCCGCCTGCTTCACTTTCGGCCTTTCCACGGGGATCCCGTACTACAACATCGGGTTTTTCTACGACTACATCGCCCGCGACTTCGGTTGGACCCGCGAGCAGATCACCCTCGGCTTTCCCCTGGCCGCGGCACTGACGATCTGGATCGGTCCGCTGGTCATCCACCGCTTCAGCCCGCGCAAGCTGATCCTCATCGGTACGGCCTTAACGTGTGTCGCGCTAGTGGGCTTCGGCAAGATGCCCGGCATCTTGTGGATGTACTACGGCTTCTGGGTGCTCTACACCATCGGCTACTTCCTGTCCGGCCCGCCGCCGCATCAGATCATGGTTTCCCAGTGGTTCCGCCGCAATCGCGGCAAAGCCATGGCCATCGTGTATGTCGGTGTCGGACTGATGGGCTCGCTGGGCAGCTACCTGGTGAAGCCGCTGACAGAGAAGTTCGGCTACCACACGGCGTTGATGATCCTAGGCGGAATGCTGTTCCTGTCCTGGCCGCTGGTTCTCTTCGTATTGAAGGACCGGCCGTCGGACATCGGCCAGAATCCGGACGGTGATGAGCAGCCCGGCGCCGAAGCCGCTGTCGTCTCCAAAACCTTTAAAGAGCTCGCCGCCAGCAAGGCCTTCTGGCTTCTGCTCATCGGCAGCCTCTGCTCCATCGGTTCGATCGGCGCGGTGAACTTCCACATGAAGTTCGTGTTCCTGGACGAGGGTTTCGGCAAGGGCGGCGAGGTCGACGGCGCGTGGCGTACCGCTTCGATTCTGATCCTGTGGTCCTCCATTGCCGGCCGCCTGTCGATCGGCTACTTTTCTGACCGCTTCTCGAAGAAGTGGGTCATGTTCGCCACCTACTTCATCGTGGCCGCCACCATCCCGCTGCTGCTGCAGGTGAAGCCGGGCGCCGACTTCTTCCTCTACGCCTTCGCCATCCTCTTCGGCTTCGGCATGGGCGCCGACTACATGATGATTCCGCTGATGGCGGCCGATCAGTTCGGTGTCAATTCCCTGGCCCGGGCGATGGCGGTCATCCTGCCCGTGAACACCATCGGCCAGACGTGGTTCCCGTTCTTCGTCTCCGTGCTGCGGCGCGAAATGGGCTCCTATCAGGGCGCCATGGGCGTGGTGCTGGGCGTGGCATTTGTCGGCGCAATCGCAATCGCCCTGCTGCCCCGTCACAAGTCATTCAGCCAGGCCAATTAAACTAGTTACTACGGATGCGTCATTTCATCTACCGTTCTCTTGCTGAGCTCGAAGCCGGCGCTCGGGATCTCGGCACACAACACGTACGCTTTGAGCCCGACCCCGCCAAGGTGCAGCAGGCCTTGCTGCGCAAGGTGCCCGTGGGCGATCGGATCGCCGGCAACTCCATGGCGATTCACCCCATGGAGGGCTGCGACGGGACGCTGGAAGGCCATCCGGACGAGTTGACGTGGCGGCGGTATGAACGCTTCGCGCGCGGCGGCTGCAAGCTGATCTGGTTTGAGGCCACGGCCGTGCACGAGGGCGGCCGCGCCAACCCACGCCAGATCTGGCTGAACGAGAACACCTACGATTCGTTCGCGCGACTGTACGAGATGATGATCCGGTCCCACACCGAAGTGTGGGGCACGACGGACGACCTGCTGATCCCAATCCAGCTCACCTCCTCGGGCCGCTACTCCGTGCCGACGCGGACGATCGCTTATCACAATCCGCTGATCGACCAGAAGAACGGCGTGCCGGCGGACTATCCGGTCATCACCGACGACGAACTGGAGCGGCTGGAAGATTCCTACGTCGAGACTGCAGCCTTGGCACAGCGCGCGGGTTTCACGGCGCTCGACCTGAAGGCGACGCACGGCTACCTGCTGGCGGAGCTTCTGGGGGCCAAAACGCGCGAAGGCCGCTATGGCGGATCTCTGGAGAACCGCACTCGGTTCCTCAAAAACGTCCTGGGCAAGATGCGCGCCCGGTTCGGCGACAAGATGCTGCTCTGCATGCGTCTGGGCTGCTTCGACAGTGTGCCGTTCGTGCGCGACGAAGAGACGGGCCTGGGCCGGCCGTTGCCCTTCCCCACCCCCTACCCCTGGGGCTGGGGCGTGAATCCTAACAATCCTCTGGAAGAGGACCTCACCGAAGTGAAGCAGGCCATCACCTGGTTCCAGGAGTGGGGCATCCAGCTGCTGAACGTCTCTCTCGGCAGCCCTTATTACAACCCGCACATCGGCCGCCCCTTCGAAAAGCCCGATGACGGGAACTACGAACAGCCGGAGCATCCCTTCCACGGAGTCGACCGCCACTTCCGCATTGCCGGTGAACTGCAGCGGACGTTCCCGAAGCTTCCGATTGTGGGCACGGGGTATAGCTGGCTGCAGAAGTACGCCATCAACGCGGGCGCGGCGAATGTGGAAGATGGCAATGTCACGTTCCTCGGCCTGGGCCGGGGCGTGCTGTCCTACCCTGACTTCGCGAAAGACGTCATCGAGAAGGGCGAACTGGACGAGATCCGGGTGTGCAAGACGCTGACGTATTGCACCTTCCTGATGCGCCAGAAATCCAACGAGCTAGGGCAGTACCCCGCAGGGTGCCCGCCCTTCGACAAGCTAGTGTACGGGCCCATCATGAAGGAAGCCCGGCACGCGAAGAAGAGCTAATCCAGCCGCTTCGATTCGACACCTTTCGGCGTCTCCCAGGCGGCCAGCACGGCCCCATCGGGCAATGCCGTCAGATTGACAAACGAGCCGTCCGGAGAAAGAACCTGCGGCTGGCTGGAGCCGGGCGTGAGGAGTTCGACGCCGCCGGTCCCGCGGGTCCAGGCCACGAAGGCACCCTTTCGGCCCTTCGCAATGGAGCTGTCCTTGCCCGCGGCAATGCGCCGCTCCGGCTTGCCTGGTTCAACCACAAAGACGTCGGACTCGCGCCGCCAGGAAGACGTGACCTTGCCGTTCTCGACATAGAAGCCGCCGCCGTCCATCGGGCAGGCATCCAGCTTCCAGGTCGCCTCGCCCTGCTTGGCGGCTGCTTCGAAATGCACGCCATCGGTGGACTTCGCCACGTACAGATCGCGCGAGCCGTCCAGTGCATTCCGCCACATCACCCAAACGGTGCCCTGCGCGTCGATCAACGCGGAAGGATGGCAGCACTGGCAGATGGTCCCGCCGGGCGACTCGTAGACCAGCACGTTCTTTGACCAGGTCTTGCCGCCATCCGCCGACTGGGAACCATAGAGCTTCGTGCCCTTCGTGCGGAGGTCGAGCCAGACCGCAAAAACCTTGCCGTTGGGACCGGCGGCCATCGCATGGAGCCCTTCCCGCGCCGAGCCGGGTTCATCGTTCACCGTGCCCGCGTAGTTCCAGGTCTTCCCCTTGTCGGTGGAACGCCAGGCGAGGAGATTCCCGGGCTGCTTCCCTGCCTCGGCGCCAGGATCGGCCACGGCAGTGATGACCATGGCGGAATCGGTGATGGCGAGACGTGGGCCACGGTGCCGCCCCAGCGCCAGGGCGGGCGTCGCGGCTACCTTTACGGGAGCACCGAAGGTCCTGCCCTGATCCGATGACGCGGCAAAATAAACGGCACCGGGACCGCCAAACGTCATGGCCACCTGACCGTGAGCCGCCGCTGCCTGCGGCTGCCGCATGGGTCCAGCCGCCGCGGGTCCGTCCACGGGCATCATCATCAGCAACGCGAGTAGTAGCATGTTCGACTCCTGTCTAGAACGAGAACCGCAGCGCCAGTTGCACCGTGCGTGGATCGGCCACGGAAGTCACCTGGCGAAATGAGGCCGAAGGACTGGTTGGATAAGCGCCCGCTCCGAATACTCCATTCAGGGTAACGCCGTTTGTCCGGTTCAGCGAGTTGAAGCTCTCAGCGATCGCTTCCATCCGCAGATGCTCTGTGAACTGAAAGGCACGGCTGAGACGCACGTTCAGGTTGAAGAGGTCGAAGCCCTGGCCGGCGTTGCGCTGAATGAACGCACCGTTCACCATGGGCCGGGCCGCCGTGCCCTGCACCGTGTTGCTGCCTGCGGTGATGTTGAAGGGCAGCGCCGAGTAATACTGCAGCATGCCACCCAGTTGGAAGCCGTGGCTCACCAGTTGCCAGCGTGTCTTCGCCGCTGCCATCGGGGTATGGATGGTGCCGTTGAAAACGATACGGTGGCGCTGGTCATCATCGGAGCGCCCCCAGTCCTGCCAGATGTTGTACTGGTCAACCGGCGAACTGAAAAAGAACTCGCCGACGTTGGCAAGCGCCTTGGAGTAGGTGTACGAGATCCGGTAACTGCCCCACCGCGAAGGCCGCTGGACGAATGAGACGTGCAGCCCGTCGTAACGGGAATCGGCCTGCGGAGCGTACTGGGTGTTATTCGCGTAGTTGGAATTCGGCCGGCAGCCGTTGTTCGTGCCCGCCGCCACGCAGGTGGGCACGTTCTGATTGATGGACACGATCAGGTGCAGGCCGCGCAGGTGTTCGTAGCCTACGCTCAGGGTGCTGTGTGCGCCCAGTTGCTGCTCCACTTCCAGGCTGCCTTGCGTGGAATACGCGTTCTGCATGTTGACGTCCATCGTGGAGAAGTTTGGCAGCACGGAGGCAGGCAGTGCTCCGATGACATTCGGAAACACCGGTGCGCCGGCCTGCGTGGGGCTCAAGCTGACGCTGATCTGGCTGGCCGGCATAACGGTGGTGGAGTTGCCGCTGGAAAGCAGAGCGTTGGCCAGGGCGCGCAGGGGCACACGATCGTAGAAGAGTCCGAAGCTGCCACGAACCACTGTCCGGCGGGACGCGAAAGGCGACCACGCGAAGCCGCCGCGTGGCGAGACGTTGTTGGTGTCGGTGTGGATGGACTCGAGAAACTGCAGGTCGTAGCGAACGCCCAGATTCAGCGTGAAGCGGGGCGTGACCTTCCATTCGTCCTGAACGTAGAAGCCGGCGTTCGGGTTGGTTTGTGAGTTGACAGCATTGCCGAAGGTCTGGGTGAAGCCGGCGTTGTTATAGACCCCGCCGAGGAAGTTGGCGAGGGACGAGAACGAATAGCTGCCGCGCAGAGTGCGGGGATAAGTGATGGTGGTGGAGTTGTAGAGGAAGTTGCCCCCCGCGCGAAGGGCGTGCGTACCGGCCTGGTACGAGACGTTGTCCACCAGTTCGATCAGCTTGTTCTTCCGTCCGGTGGGCGAGCCCGAAAGGCGGCCGAAGGTAGCGACACCGGCGATGCTGACCGAGGGGCCGTAGAGGTCATTGGGCTCGGCCGACAGACTGCTGGCCGTGAGCTGGCCGCGGGTCTCATTCACCAGACGCGGCGAGAGAGTGAGGATGTTGCTGGCGGCGAGATTGTAGTCGGTATTCTCCAGGCCCGCCGCAGCGGTGGTGGCACTCAGCCCACCGGCGCCCCGGGTGTTGCTGCTGCTGACGTCATAGAGGCTGAACCGCAGGCTGAACTGGTCGGCCGGACGAAACTGATGATCCAGCTTGCCGATGACATTGGTCAGCCGGACGGGATTCGAGTAGAGGCCGGTAGCGAGGCGCGGCCCCTGATAGCCCGTGGCATCCAGGCGCGAATTGATGATGGCAACGTTGGCGGGTGAGATCGTAACCAGCCCGGACTGATTCAGATTGCGCTGCTCGAAGTTCGCGAAGTAGAACGTGCGGTCGGCCACGAGGGGCCCGCCCAGGCTGGCTCCGTATTGCGCCTGGGTCAGCGGCAGTCTGGTGCCGGACAGAGCATTGCTGGCATTGAAACGCTGGTTGCGGAAGTAGCCGTAAAGATCCCCGTGCATCCGGTTTGTGCCGCTTTTGGTAAGCACGTTGATATACCCGCCCAGCGCCCGGCCGAACTCCGCCTGTCCGCCGGACGTGACCACCTGGAAGTTGTTGACCGCGTCGACACTGTACAACATGCCGCCCAGGCCGGCCGCGTCGTCGTTGGCGCTGAGGCCGTCGACGATGAAGCTGTTCGAGAAGTTCCGCTGGCTGGCGATGGAGATGCCCTGGCCCGGCACGGCCGAGGTTTCGGGAAAGAGTTGGGTGCTGGCGGTATTCGTTGGGGAAACACCGGGCACCAGCAGGGCGATGTCGGTAAAGTTGCGGCCGTTCAGCGGGAGATTGGCCACCTCGGCCTGGGCGACAGTGCCCGCCACCTGGCTTCGTCCGGCCTCCACCAGGCTCGCTTCGGAGGCGACTTCCACCGCTGTCTGCGCCCCGCTCACCCGCAGTTCGAACGGGAGTTCGAAGGCAGCGCCGACCGTGAGGGTGACCCTCTGCGTGTTGGGGGTGAAGCCCGGTTGCGTGACGAGAACCTCATACGGCCCGGGACGCAGATAAGGAAAGCGGAACCGTCCTTCGCGGCTGGTCGTCGTATAGCTTGTCTGGTTCGTTTCGAGCTGCCGTGCCTGCACGGCGGCCCCTTGTACCACCAGCCCGGAGGAGTCAGTCACACGGCCGCTGACGCTGGCATGGCTCATCGTCTCCTGCGCGGAGGCGAAAAGACAGATAAAAAGCGGAAAAACTGGCGCAATCGGGCGCAATCGCATACACATCTCCCTGACATGACGGCGCGTAGGCCGCACGGCTGCTTCTTTGGCAAGAGTCAGGCGAAGGTCAGGGGTGGTGGGCGTTGTTGCAGGCTGTAGGCCGAGACGGCGGTGACGATTCGAACGTCGCTGCAGGCAACCAGATCCGCGGCGGGCCAGTCCTGGGCATCTTCCGGAAGCGCGGGATGGAACAGCTCCACCGCAAGCTTGGTGGCAGAAGCCGTCTGGCCGCACTGGCCGCCACAGGACTTATCGGAAAGGATCGCATTCGCGGGGCTGGTCTTACGGCAGCAGCACTTCTTGCCGGTGCGGCAGCAGGCCATGCCGGACATGGAGCGCTCAGGCGAGGCGGCCGCCAGCGGCAACAGCAGAAGCAGCGAATACAGGAGGAGCAGAGTTCCGGCAACGACACGTTGCCCCCAGCGACTGAGGTGTGTGGAACCCAGCATCCCTGGGCGCCAATATAGCACGCGTCCCTTGAGAGACACGCATCATTTCGGCCTGGGATTAGGCCGGCGGCAGGTCCTCGGCAACTCCGCCATCGACGGTGGCGCGTAGTTGCCCGGATCTCAGACGGATGTCGAGAGCCGTGCCCGGCGGCGCATCGGCGGGCGACTTCACGATGCGCCCGGAATCGGTCTGGACGATGGCGTAGCCCCGGTCCAGGACCCCCAGCGGGCTCAGCGCCTGGAGTTGCGCAGCGAGAGGATTCAAGCGAAGCGACGCCGCATTGAGACGCCGCCGCATGAGCTCCGGCAGCGGCTGTGTCGCGCCCTGGAGACGCTGACCCACGGCGAGCAGGCGACGGCGCATGCGGTCGTCCAAAGCGTGCACAGCGTTATCGAGGCGCCTCCGCCCGGCCGCCAGGCGGGTACGAGGATCGTGCTGGCGCAGCCGCTGATCCACATCGTCGAGGCGCTGACCCAGACGAGCAATGCGGCGCTGCAGCAGGCTGGCGGCGTGTTGAATCCCCTGCTCGTGCAGGCGGCGGCCCGCCTGAGAGAGCCGGAAGTGGATGGCGCGCTCCACACGATGCGTTGTCGTTTCGAGGGCAGCGAGGATGTCCGCGCGATTGCGAACAACCAGCTCAGCGGCAGCCGAAGGAGTGGGCGCCCGCAGATCGGCGACGAAGTCTGCGATGGTGAAGTCGGTCTCGTGTCCGACAGCGGAAATCACGGGCATCGGGCACTCCACGATGCAGCGCGCGACAGCCTCCTCATTGAAGGTCCAGAGGTCTTCGATGGATCCACCGCCGCGGCCCACGATGATGACGTCGGGCCAGCCGGATTCCGCGAAATAGAGCAGCCCTTCGCAGATGCCGTCGATGGAGCCTTCGCCTTGGACTGGCGTCGGGAAGAGCCGGATGTGCAAACCGGGAAAGCGGCGGCGCAGGACAGTCAGCATGTCCCGGATGACGGCTCCGCGCGGCGAGGTCACGATCCCGATGCGGCGCGGAAAAGTGGGGAGAGGACGCTTCCTCTCTGCGGCGAACAGACCTTCCGCGGCCAGCCGCGCTTTGAGCTGCTCGAAGGCGAGCTGCAGCGCGCCCACGCCTTGGGGCTCCAGCGACGAAACGATGAGCTGATATTCGCCCCGCTCCTGCCGGACCTCGATGGAGCCGCGAGCCACCACCGCAATCCCGTCGTTGGGCTTGAATCGCAGGTAGCGGAGGGTGTTCTTGAATAGGACGCAACGAAGCTGCGCGCCGGAGTCTTTCAGCGTGAAGTACGCGTGTCCGGAGGTCCACACCTTGTACCCCGAGATCTCCCCCGTGATGCGGACATCGTCAAACTGATTGGTCAACAACCGGTGAATGGCGGCGGTGACTTCCGTGACGGTGAAGACGGAGGGCGCGGAGTCGAAGGTGAGTTGTTCCATCCGTAGGATTAGGGTCGCATAGGAGGGCCGGCGGAGGCTGAGATTGCGTTGGCACCGCAGGCCCAGGCCCTCCGCGTTGCTACGATCGGCCTACTTCATCTTGTAGCTGCCGTCCGCCGCCTTCTCACGGTGCGCCTCGTGACAGCCCTTGCACGTGCCACCGAGGGTCCCGAAGGCGGCCGAGGCCTTATCGAAATCGCCGGCCTGCGCGAACTTGGCAATATCGGCGGCAGCGGCCTTAGCGGTAGCCGCGCCCTGCTCGGCGTCGGCAACCGACTTTGCCTTGTAGAAGCCGTGCACCTTGTCGAAGGCATCCGCCACCTTCTGCGCGGAAACTGCGGCATCAGCCGACTTCGCTTCCAGCGCCTTCTTCGTGGCGCCCATGTTGCCGCCGACCGTCTTCATCCACCCGGGAAACTGGGCCTCGTCCTGACCCAGCAGGGCGCCCATGGAAAGGACCGCCAGCAGCAGCCCGATTCGCATCTTCATTCGCTAACACCTCTTCGCGCGGCTGAACCGCAGATTCTGAACTGTCTGGTCATTTTACGCACCCGCTCCGGCTTTGTCATCGGAAAGCGTCGCAACCGAGCCGGACGCCACACGCCTCGGGCGGCAAATCCGCTGACCGGCCCACGAGCAGATCCCGGCTGGAGTCTCTTCCTGGACCCGACATCCAGCCGTAAGTGCTTCCACGTCGAGGCATTGGCCCAGTGAGCGGCACGAGACCGCCAACCGGCAGGTAGGAACCCGTCGCCCATTTCAGAGGGCTTACTCTGCTTTACAAGTGCCGCTGTGTATCGTTACTAATTCTATCGTTTGATTTCTTTTTAGCTTGTGTTTTGATTTCGCGCATGGTATCACTTTCGTATCATCTCGCAGGGGCAAGTTGCCCCAAGGAGAAGTCTTGTAGGGTAGGAGAGTTTTATGCTGCAACTGAATCGACGCCTGATCTCGAGTCTCATCCTCGTGGTCGCGGCCTGCGTCGCACCAGCGGCTCTTTGGGGACAAGGGACTGATTTAGCAGGGATTCGCGGCACAGTCACCGACATCTCCGGCGCGCGAGTACCCAATGCCAAAGTTACGATCACGGACCTGGGCACACAGGCCGTGAGGATTCTCGAAACAAATGCGGAAGGGGAGTACGAAGCCACCGGTCTCAAATCCGGCAGCTACAAGGTCTCCTTCTCGGCCACCGGCTTCAACACGCTGGAGTTCAGCGGAGTCGTGTTGCGCACGAGCGAAACCGCGCGACTGGATGGCCATCTGGAAATCGGCCGCGCCAACGAGGTGGTGGTCATCAAGGAAGAAGCGCCCATGGTCCAGACCGACAACCCGACCGTGGGCGGCTCGCTGAACAATGAGCAGGTCACAGCCCTGCCCCGCGACAGCCGCGACTATACCTCGTTTCTGTACTTGAGCCCGAACGTCACGCAGAGCAGTACGGACGGGAGCTTCAAGTTCCTGGGCGCACAGAGCTATGGAGCCAGTTTCTCGGTGGACGGCCAGCGTACCAATGGCGGCGTCTTTGGCGGCCCCACTTCCAGCCAGCCTTCGCTCGAGACCGTCGGCGAGGTCACCGTGCTTTCGAACAACTTCACGGCCGAGTATGCCGGTATCGCCAACATCCGCGTCAGCACCCGCCGCGGCGACGCCACTTACCATGGCTCGGCTTTCTGGGATAACAAGAACTCCGCTTTGGCGGCCTGGGACATCCGGGACAAGAATGGCCAGGCCAGTTTCGTCCCCACGCCCGCCACCGACAGATACCCGAATCCGTATTTCAACCTCAACGAGTTCGGCGGTTCCTTTGGCGGCCCGCTGCCGAAGATCAAGAACACCTACTTCTTCGCGGCCTATGAACGACGCTATCTAAACAGTCCGGTCTACATCCGCAACACACGGCTGCCGCACCCTTCGTTGCTGGCTGGTGACTTCACTAAGGTGGCCGATTCAGTCAAGCCGCTGGTGCCGTCTGGTGTTGCGCTGACCCCTACGGAGATCGCGCAGAACACGGTGGATGGCGCCGGCGAGCGGTTTACAACGATCCCGCAACGGCTGCTGAATCCGACCACCGCCAAACTGGTGCAGAGCTATTTCCCGCAGATCAGCACCAGCGCGCCCATCAATGCTTCGAACGGCCGGCTGGTGGAGTATTCGACCAATGTGCCCGGCACGTTGGTGCGCAACCTGGGCACCATACGTGTCGACCACGACTTTCGCGAAGCCGATCGCATGTACGTCGTCTATAACGCGCAGAGCCTGGACTCAGCCAACAGCGCAGTGGTGGCGCCGTTCCTACCTCTGGGCCTGACACAGAACAACAGCCGCAATGACACGGTCTCCATCTCGGAGATCCACATGTTCGCGCCGACCGTGATCAATGAAGCGCGCGGCGGCTTCAACCGTGTGCCCAGCTTCCGGCGCTCGAACAACACTCTGCGGGAAGTCCTGCAGAACATCGGTTTTAACGATGCAGACATAAAGGCCTACGGCGACGTGATCACACCGTCGGCGCTGGACACCTTTGGTCATCCCGCCGTGAACCTGGGTACGAACTTCCAGGCGCTGACCAACGGCGGCCGCAATACCTACCGGCCGTTGGATCAGACGCTCGTGACGTTCGGCGACACCATCACCTGGCTGAAGGGCCGGCACACGATCAAGGCCGGCGCCGATGCGGTCTACAATGCCGCGAAAGACGGCTTCACCAGCGGCCGCGGCAACCCTCGCGGTCTCATCAACTACAGCGGAGCCGGCACCGATCCCCTGGCCCGCTTCCTCATGGGCCTGCCCGCCAACACGGTCAGCTACGTGAACCAGTTCCGTCCCCCCATGGACGTGCACAACTGGGAGCAGGGCTACTTCGTCCAGGACGATTTCAAAGTCCATCCACGCCTGACCCTCAATCTGGGCCTGCGCTATGAGATCGTCACCCCGTTCACCGAGAACAACGACCTGATGGTGAACTTCGACCCCGACTTCGTCGGCAACGGCAAGCGAGGCCGCTATGTCGTGCCATCGCAAAAGACCCTCGCCTATGTGGACCCCCGCTACATCGCCTTCGGCGTCGTCACGGCGGACAAACTTGATCTGCCGCGCTCGCTCGTCCGGACCGACTACGGAAACATCGCGCCGCGCATCGGTGTGGCCTGGCGGGTCACTGAAAAGTTCGTGCTCCGCGGCGGCTATGGCATGTTCTACCCCACCTCGGCCGCACAGGGCATTCGTGATCCTCTGGCGACCAACTCCTTCCAGGTGAGCCTGACGAAGACCAACACCGCGGATGCGCCACTTTCCGGTTGGCCGGGCGCCACGCATGGCAGCAGCCCGATGTCCGGCGGCGCGCTCAGTGCCCTCAGCGGCATTACCTCCGGCAATTGGGTCCCATTTAACCTGAAGCAGCCCCGCATCCATCAGTACAATGTGACCCTCGAACGGGAGCTAGGCTGGCAGACCGGCATCCGCGTGTCCTACCTCGGCACCCTGATGCGGCGCCTCATCTCCGGCGCTGACGCCAACCTGATTCCGCCCAGCGACCAGCCGTTCGGCACCACTACCGGCGACGGCGTCACGGCCTGCTCGCCCGACGACGGCAACTGCGATTACTCCGACGCCGATAAGAAGCGCCTGCCTTATCCGGACCTCGGTAACTATCTCACCGGCTTCGGCAACCTCGGCCATGGCCGCAGTCACGCGTTCCAGACCGAGGTGAACCGCCGCTTCGCCGGCGGCTTCACGCTGAACGCGTCCTACACCTTCCTGGATCAGAAATCGACCGCGCCCGACACAGGCAACTCCAGCCTGGGCGGCACGGCCTACAACCAGTTCAATCCCGAAGCGGATTACGGCATGGACGCCTTCACCTCCCGCCACCGCTTCATCACCTACGGTGTGGCGCAGGTGCCGTTCGGGCGCAACGCCCGCTTCGGCTCCGGCATGTCCCGCCTCGCTGACACCTTCGTCGGTGGCTGGCAGCTCTCCTGGCAGGCGTTCGCCAAAACCGGCACGGGCTTCTCCCCATTCTGGCTGTGCGACAACTGCGACCCCATCACGCCCGGCAACCTGGCCTCCGGCTCGGTGGACGCCACCGGCGGCTTCTACGGCACTGCCTTCCGTCCGCTAGTCACCGGCAACCCGAACGTCAAGAGTGGCGATCGCATCTGGGATCCCTCCGCCTTCGGCCTCATGCCTCTGGGCGCGGATCTCTTCACCAACCCGAAAGTCGCGGTCCGCAACCTGCTCACCGGACCCGGCACCTATGGCCTGAACCTCGGCGTCCACAAATCGTTCCGCTTCGGCGAGCGCATTAAGGCCGAACTCGGCGCCGACGCCAATAACGTCCTCAACCATCCCCTGAAGTCGCCCAACAACTATGACATCGGCTCACTGGGCAATTTCACCATGAAGGTGAACCCCACGACACTCAAGCCGGAGATCCAGGATGTCCAACCGAATCCTGATTTCGGCCGGCTGCTCACCAGCTACACGCAGGACGGCGTCGACAGCCGCCGCGCCATCCGCCTGCGGCTGAGAATCACGTTCTAGTCACCAGCTATCGCGAAAGGAAGAAGCCGCAGCCCCACCGGGTTGCGGCTTCTTTCGTTTCGGCTGCCAGATTACTGCAGTTTCACCAGGGCCTGGTAGGAATCCACCCACAGCCCGCCGTCCACTGGCGTGACGCTTCCAAAAGACCAGTTGGCCTCAGCGGTCTTGCGCGAGTAAGACCACAGGATCGCGCGGGTATCGAGATCCAGTGCATAGAGAGTCCCGCGCGGCGAGGGCGCAGGTTGGCTCGCGACGCTGCCCTGGAAATACAGGACCCGCCCAGCCACCGCCGTGGAGGGCGCTCTCTCCGTGAATTGCCCGGCCAGTTCCCAGGAAGTCCGGCCGGAATCCTTCTCAAAGGCAATCAGGTACCCCGTGGTGATCCCAACCAGAACGGAGCCGGCATCGACGAGACCGAATACGGACACCTGCCGCTCGCGTCCCTCCACGACACGGCGAATCTCCACCGGCTTCCATTGATCCCGGCCCGTGTCGCGCGCGATTGCGTAAAGATACGAGTCGCCGGCGCCGTAGATCGTCGTCGCCGTGACCACCGGTTGCCCCAAGCAGACGCCCTGATGGACGTAGGGCGCCTCCGCCCGATACCGCCAGCGCTCCTGGCCGGTGGCTGCGTCGAGGGCGAACAGGTAGTTGCCGGCCGGCTTCTTCGGATCGCCTGCCACCGCGTCGGCGCTGGAGGTCAGGTAGATGTTGTTATCCATCACGATGGGCCGGGAGGTACAGCCAGGGCGGGACGCGCTGAGGGCCACTTTCCAACGCTCCTTACCGGTAGCCAGGTCCAGGGCGTGAAACGCTCCGTCCTTCGCCAGGATGTAGGCCAGGTCGCCACGGATCACAACGGCCGCATCCAGCACAGGATCCGGACCGCGCCAAAGCTCCTTGCCTGTCGCCAGCGAAAGTGCCACGACGGCTCCAGGATAAGCAGCGGCATAGGGCACCACCACGGTTCCACCCGAGACTGCGGGTGGTGTCGAGACCGACCCTGTACCGGACTTGAAGGCTGGGCGGTGCGACCACTTCACCTTCCCCGTGAGAGTGTCCACTGCAAAGAGGCCGCCTGCCCCGGTGGGACTACCTGCCAGGATGACGTTGCCGGCCAGCGTGGAAGGCCCCCAATCGCGGAAGCCCGCATTCACAGCAAATTTCTCCACAGGCGCAGTCCGCAGGGCTTTGAGCGCGGACTGGTCAGCCTGCGCAAAGGCCACACACCCGCAGAACATCGCGATCGCAGTGGAAATGACAGGGACAATGCCCGGAAGCGGACGTACCCTCGGCTCAATCATGTGCACTTACTATCGCACGGGCGGACGGGCTGCGTTGACTGAGTCTCACCGGCTCACTGGGGTTCAGGCGCCTTCGGGACGGCTGTCGAGCATGCTCGGTGCCGGCTGCGGAGAAATCACCGGCAGCCTGCGCGGATATCTGCGGCCATTCAACAGCACGCCGATCCACGTGGGGCGCACCATCAGGTCATACGAGGCAAGGAGTATCGCCACGGAGAGGGCTAGAACGATGGGCACCTTGGCCAGCGCGGGCAACGGCAGCGGCATCAGCGCCACCTGCAGGCCGACAACCACAGGCATGTGCATGATGAACAGCCAGTACGACGCGTCGGACATGTAACGCCACCGCGGACTCGGTTCGCTGCACAATTTCAGGAACAATCCGGTGCAGACGAAGATGTTGAACCAGCAGAGCAGCACGTTGCCCGCCGCTTTGATGTAAGGATGAGTGCCGCCGGGCACCAGGCCATACACCAGGAAAGCTGGCACGGCCAGTGTCAGGTAGATCCAGACATGCCGCTTGAACCTGTCCAGCAAATCCCGATTCGTGTACAGCAGCCACCCGAAAGTAAAGGGAGGAATGTAAGCAAGCAGGATCGGCAGTTCCGGCGTGAATCCGTCGCAGTCCTTCAGATTCCCGCGCATGGAGGCCAGTTGCAGCCAGGAGAACAGGGCAAACAGAGCCGGCGCATAGGGCTTCTGTAGAGCCCAGCGGTAGGCGGTGTGAATGCGCTCGATCAGCCCGGCCGGAAACCAGCGGGACAACCAGGCAACCGCCCCGCCGATCGCGTAGAGAATAAGCAGGTACTCGAGGAACCACAGATGAAGCGGATGCAACCGCTGTAGCACAGCCCCGCCCAGGAAGGCCGGAATGACGAACTGAGTGCCCTTCTCCAGACTGATCACGATGGTCGCCATCAGGGGAAACAAAAAGGCCCAGAAGACAGCGAACGGGATGAGGACTCGCTTCACGCGGTTATTGACGAAGGAAGCCGGACCGCGGCCATTCCAAAGCAGCGCCCCGAAGAAGCCGGCCATGACATAAAACGCCGGCATCCGGAAAGAATGGATGATGCCCAGGGTGAACGATAATGCGGTGCTCGGATGAGGATCGATATAGGGCCAGTGCCCGTCGCCGGAATACCCGACGACCACATGCAGGTAAATCCCCATCAGCATCATGGACGCGCGCATGCTGTCCAGGGCGTGGTAGCGGACATTCGATGGATTCATGATCTGCTTGAAGCGGGGTTCGGCGCGTAGCGGCGCCCACCAGCTTCTCTCTCCAAACTACGAGCCGTCGCCCGGCCGGGTTCATAAAACTTCAACCAGCATGCACATTATTTAATCAGCTATTCAGCTACCAGTATCTGATCGTCCTGTGACGAATACCGAACGCCCATAAACAGATGCAGGGAAAGCCAGGACGCCATACACCCCCTCCCACCGCCATCCAGGGAAGCGATTCGCGCGCGGCTCTTCCGCCCCGGCCGGAACGCAGAGGGGAGGGATGTATTCGGCGATCTGAGTGTGTATGATTGTGCTGTCCGGAGGTATGGACTAATGGGTATGAAACTCTTCTCTGCCGCAACCGTGACAGTTGCCGCGATCCTATTGTCGAGCTGCTCTGAGGCTCCACCGCCAAGCACCAAAGCCGAAACCGAAGCCAAGAAGGAAGCCGCGAAGCCCACCGGGCCTGTCGCCGCCCGTCTGGCCTACTTCGAGATGTATAAGGTGGCCCGGACCTGGGCACCTGACCTGCTGACGCTCAACCTGAAGAGCGGCGATGTCACAGACGTCAAGAACGAAGAAGGCAAGGCTGGCCTTTGGACGGCGGTCTTCGTTTCTCCCAGTAAGAAGGAAGCGCGGACCTTTAGTTGGGCAGTGGCCGACAGCGGAACCGATATCCATAAGGGCATGAACATTAGTGACAAGCAGACCTGGGGCGGAGCCACTCCCACCAGCAAGGCCTTCGTCAACGGCGAGTTTCTTGTCGATTCCGATGCAGCTTTCAAGACCGCCAGTGAAAAGGCAGCCGGCTGGCTGAAGACTCATCCTGGCATGAAGTGGACGATGACGCTCGGCAATTCGTCCCGCTTCCCGGCTCCCGTGTGGTACATCATGTGGGGCAGCGCAAAGGATGGCTACTTCACCTACGTGAACGCCACCACAGGCGCCGTTGTCACCGATTGATTCGGGATTGGAATTGAGTCCCCGATGGCGGCGGACGCGGTCTGTCCGGCGCCATCGGGCCGTGCCCGAGTGAGCGAGAGATGATCCGGGGCGGCCTGGCAGGGCCGGCCACCTCTTCTGCGATTGGTGTCCCGCCGGTAGGGAACAGCTGAACCCGGCAGGCGGCGAGAACAATTGGAGCCTCTCCGTGCCCGCCCAGGTCCTACGCCATCCTGCGCGCCGTTCCAATCTGCCGGCGCACATCGTCCAGAATGTCGCCTTCCTTCTCGTACTCCAAGGCCACCAACCCCTTGAACCTGACCTTGTGCAGTTCCTTCATCACCTCCGGAATCCGGCACAACCCCTGGCCCAGCGGCACATTCACTTCCCCGCCCCGCGCCTGAATATCCTTCAGGTGCACCAGCTTCAACCGCGAACCCAGCTTCCGCACCGCATCCACCGTGTCGTAACCGCACGACACAATATGGCCGACATCCAGCGTGCAGCCCACAGTCTCTGACAGGCCATCCAGCGCCTTCAGAATGTCCTCCGGACTCTCGTAGTCGAACTTGCGGTTCTTAAAGTAGTGGTTGTGGATGCCGAAGGTCAGGCCCTCGGCACTCATGCGCTCATCCACGTACTTAAGCACGGTCCCGGTCGGGTCGCCCGTGATATGGGAACACCCCAGGATCCGCGCGAAGCGGATCGCTCCATCCAGATCCGCTTTGTCTTTGATCGTCGGTGCGTAGTAGGACACACAGCGGATCCCGGCCGCGTCAATCTTGCTGCGGAAACTCGCGAACAGGCCGGCCGGCGGCTTGTTGAAGTTCATGAACTCGCCGCGAGACATCTCGATCTCGGTCACCTTCAGGGCGCGCAACTGCTCGATCATCGCGTCTGTCGAAATGGCGTGATACGTGTACGCGCCGATCCCAATCCTCAGTCGCCGCTCCGCCATCAGTGGAACGGAGACACCCCCTGCGCAAAGGGCTCTGGCAAAGTCGCGCCGCGAGTAGCTCATGCCCGGGAATCCTGCTACTTTCTGGAGGCCGCCGGCAGCGGCCGCGGCGCTGTTTCGGCGTCCACCTGCCTCGTCGCCCACCGGATCGCCCCGATGATCATCGCCTGCATATCCGGCCTGTCCCAATTCGCCGGTACGTGGCCCAACGTTGTATAGAACACGCGGCCCTGCCCATAGTTCTTCACCCAGCTCACCGCGAAGTCGCGATCCGCCCGTTTCACCTTCTTGTTGGAGAGGTCCACCTTCGACGCATCCAGCCGCATCAACACCCGGGTGTTCTCGCGCGAGTAGTTCTTCATCTGGTAGATCTCATCCGTCATCTGGAACGCCGCGGGCCACTTCTGCATCCCGGGGAAATCCGGATCCTCGACAACGATCGGCGCGTCGAAGGTGCCCCATGGATGCTCGTCGAAGTATCCGCCCAGCATCTCTCCGTACGCCGGCCACTGCACAAAGGTGATGGCCGCGCTATGGATGCCCAGAAACCCCTTCCCGTCTTCCTGCACGAAAGAGAGCAGGTCCGCCTTCTGTTGCTCGTCCATCTGAAGCGTCCCGCCCGTATAGAAAATCACCGCGTCAAAATCGTTCAGGTTCTTCGCGTTGTACTCGAGCTTCTTCTTCGTCAGCGGTTCCGTATCGGTTCTCAGATGAGTGGCCCACAATCCGGTCTCCCGGCCCAACCGCTCCACCGTCGCCATCGCGTGCGAAATGGCCTCATGCCGGTAGCCCTTCTCATCGCCGATGAACAACACCTGCTTCAGCCGTTTCACAGGCACAGCCCCACCGGCCTGTGTCTGGCTGAAACCGGGCCCGCCCGCCAGCAACCCCAGGCAGACGGCGACCAGGGCCTGGGCGCTCATCACCTCCGCGGCAAGGCGGCTAAGACGGTGCAATGAACTGTGCATGCAGGGCGGCTTCCTTCGCTCCGGGTAACTGATCAACTCCTCAGTGTATTGCAGTGCGTGAAAACCCGCGTTGATGCGAAAAAGGCGCCCGCGTTTTCCGCGCGCGGGCGCCCATTGTGACTACATCCTGTGGATTTGCGGCTCAGGCATCCATGCCGGCGCGATGATTCCCAACCGCCTCTGACGTGCGCAACGCGCGGCTGTAGACCCGCAGCTTGCGAATCTCGCCGAAGATCTTCGGACCCACCTTTGCCTGGGCCTCGCCGTTCACGTCACCAAGCTCGGGAGCAAACCGCCCCCAGCCGTAGTCCCGCACCGCTCCGCCGTCATTCAGGATCCCGTCAATCACCACGGAGAGGATCTTCGGCCCGCCGTCGACGATAAACACGACATGCTGCCACACCCCGGTCCGCATCGTACCCGCATGCGTTCCGGGATCACTGTCCCACTGGGCGCGAGTCCGCCCGTCATTCAGCGTCAGCGCCAGCGTGAACCGGTCGCTGGTCCGCACCGACACGCCCTGCCCGGCCGGCGTCACCGTGTCGAACAGCACCTGCCCCTCCGACAACTCGCTCAGCTTGACCCAAAACTCCAACGAGAAGCCGCCGCCGGACGAAAGCTCCGCGAGTTTGGGCAGCGCCACGGTCGCCGTCCCGCCCGCCACCGCCGCCACCAGGCCCGCTTTCGCCACCGTCTTGTTGCCGAGCTGATTCCACACACCATCCAACAGCGTCTGGTCGATGGGATGGACCCGAGCGTAGGTCTTCACCGTCTCGGTGATGTAGTAACGGCCCTTGTCCTCCACGAAATCCGGGTAGCTGATGCGTGTATCCGGGTTGTCGTCGTACAGCAGGATCTCCGGCTGGCTCCAGTGAATGTACCCGTTCTTCTCCACGCCGCCGCTGATCCAGCCCGGATTCCGGCCCGTGTAATACGGCCACTTCTGAGCATGGACGGCCTCGCCGGCATGATTGTGGTACCACAGCAGGAACTTCCCGTTGCTGAACTTGCGCACGAAGTTCGCCGCCCTCGGATGCTTGATCGGCCGGCCGCCTGGTGTATACGTCGCATACCCCGGCGGAGTCCACGTCTTCCCGCCGTTCCTGCTGTACGCCGCGCAGTTGTAGCCATCGATGCTGCGGTACGTGCAATACAGGCTGCCGTCGCTCAACTCCACCAGATTCGCTTCGTCCGAAACCGGATTCTTCGGCGCCCGCAGACCCTCGTCACCCTCCGGCAACAACTCCCAATGCAGCTTCGCCGGATCCTTCTCCGTGGCGATATTCGAGCTCTTCAGGAAGACACCCTGCGACGTCACCATGCCGCCCGGATCGCCCCACTTCCCCACCTTGGCATAGCCGAAGATCATCTCTTTCTTGCTGGTCAGGATGGGCTTGCCCACCCCCCAGAAGTACATGAGCTTCCCTTCCCAGGCATTCTCCCGGTCGATCCGCATCGGCCGCATGGGAATGAAATAACGATCCTTCGACCACGTGTGCCCGTGATCGTCCGAGTACTTGTACGCGTACTTGCCCAGCGTATCCACGCGCCGCCCCACCTTGGGATTGTTGCTGCGCGTGTCCAGCCGCAGATTCTCCGAGTTGTAGGTATAGAAGACGTACACCCGCCCGCCCGGAGCAATGAACGGCATCACCCACGACGCCTCCGGCCCGTCTGCCGGCTCGATGTCGATCGGCGTCGACCACGTCCGCCCCTGGTCCGTGCTGATCGTCGAAATGATGTGCTGGCCCGGCTCGCCTTCCACGCCCCGGCCCGTCGTCAGCACACAAAGCCAGTTGCCGTCACGCGTCACCACCACGTAAGGCTGGTCGCTGTAGCCCTCCCGCGGAATCTGCCATCCGTTCTTGACGTTGCGCCAGTCCGGCTGGCCGGCTTCCGCCGCATGAACCGGCACACCCAGAACCGCGGCCGTCGCAAAGAAGTCTCGTCTCGTCATGGTTCGTTGCTCCGATTAGAACAGGAACTTCAGGGCGAGTTGCAACTGCCGCGGCGAGTTCGCCTGGCTGCTGATGACACCCGCACTGGTGGAGCCGATCGACGTGCTCGGCATCCCGAACCACACCCGGTTCATGGCATTGAACGTCTCGAACCGGAACTGCGCCTTCAGCCGTTCATAGATGGCGAACGTCTTGAACAGCGACAGATCGTAGTTTGCGATGCCCGGCCCCCGCAGGTCCGGAGCCGTCCTGGAGCTGTTGCCCAAAGTGAACGCAGCCGGCACCTGAAACGCATTCGTGTCGAAGTAGCGCAGCAGCCGGCTCTGCGTCGGACCACTCAACTCGCCGCTCTGCTGCAGCCGGATCGGACGCGAGCCCGAGATGGCGCTCATCACCAGCGGCTCCCCCTTCTGGAAGCTCGCAATCCCGTTCAACTGCCATCCGCCAAACAGCATGTCCACGCCGCGATTCCAATGCGAACCCATCCACCGGCCGCGGCCGAAAGGAAGTTCATACACACCGCTCAACACCAGCCGGTGCGGCACGTCCTGCGAATCCAACGACCGCTCCAGCCGCAGGTTATACGGATCCATCACGCCCGTCGTCGAGCCCACTGCCGCGTTCGAGAAGTCCGTAATGTTCTTCGACCAGGTGTAAGCCGCCAGCAGCGTATAGCCCTTGCTGAAGCGCTTCTCCACCCGGGCCTGCATCGAGTGATAGTTCGAGTTGCCGATCGAGGGGTTCACCAGATTGATCGCTCCATACTGCGGATAGGGCCGCAGCAACTGCCCGCGCTGCACGGTCGGCAGCGAGAGCGAGCTGGTCGGATCCGTGATGATTCCATAGAACGGGTTCGGCACCAGTTGCTGATTCACAGTGCCCAGGGCATTCTGCGCCTGCGTCAGGGTATTCGGGTTGAAGTTCGTGTACGGCACATGCGTGCCCTTGTTCGCCGTATACGCGATCTCCGCAATCAGGTTCTGCCCCAGCGAACGCTGCACCGAGAAGTTCCACTGTTGGAAGTAAGGCGTCGCTAGCGAGAGCAATCCCGATGTGTTCGACTGCCCCAGCAGCGAACGGTCCGTCAGCTGGCTGCGGGACAACGGCTGGTTGAAGCCGTTCGGAAACGGATTCGAAAGACTTGCAATCGGCGTAGTTCCATCCAGCGACGTGACGATGCTCGTGGTCGCCTGGAACCCGTCGACAAAGCCGCCTGCAGCGCCGGCCGCGTCCGTCGAGGACAGTCCGAAGAAGATGCCGTATCCACCGCGGATCACCGTGTCCTTCGTCATCTGGTACGCGAAGCCAAACCGCGGAGCCCAGTTGTTCTTATCGGCCGGGATCAACTGCCGGTTGTCCGCATCGCGAAACGCCATCGCCCCGCGCAGCCCCGGAATCGAGGGAACCTGAGCGGCAATGGGCGACACCGCGCCGACATCGAAGATGCTGATGCGGTCGAAGCGCTCCGTGCGCGGGACGTTGACTTCATACCGCAGGCCGAGGTTCAACGTCAGCTTGCGGGTCATCCGCCAGTCGTCCTGCACGAATCCGGCCCAATACCGGCTGGCCGAAGCAATCGCCGGCTGGTTCACCAGCGAGCCGCCAGGAATCCCCAACAGCAGCGAAGCAATCCCATTGCCGGCCGTCGTACTCGCCTGATTCGGATTCGGACCCTGCGTCCAGGCCGAACTGATCGAGAGGCTGCCCTGTGCCGAAGGATTCTGGAGCTGATTGTCGAAGTACACGCGGTAGTCGGCCCCGGCCTTCAACGTGTGCGACCCCTGAATCCGCGTCACCGTCGCCTGCAGGATGTGCGACATCTGCGAGCTATAGTTCTGGTTGCCGTTCCCCAGGCCGGAAAACCCGCTGATCGAAAACGTCGGCAGCGCGCTCACCTGCTGGTTGGCCCGGAAGTTTTCCGGGAACCCAAGCTGCGTGATGTCATATCCATCACCCCACGCCGTGCGCGTGCCATACTGCCGCGACAGCCCGTAGTTGAAGTTCACAATTGTGGTCGGCGTCAGCGTCCAGATGTCCTGCAGCGCGGCCGACCGCCGGTGCTGCGTCAGGGAAGGATTGCCCGGATTCGCAATGTTGTTGAAGTAATTCGGCTCGCCCGTGAACGGCTCCTGTCGCGAAACCCGGCCGAAGATCTTGTGGCTCGTCCCGATGTAGTGGTCGATGCGAACGTCAAAGGTATCGTCCCGGTTCACACGCGCGGCGCCGATGTCCAGATTCGCCGTCAGCCGCCCGTTCGTCGGCAGCGGGTAGAACTTCACCAGGTTGTTGCCCACCGTGTTGATCCGGTTCGCCGGAATCACATTGCCTGGAAAGGCATCGCGCACCAGAGTCCCGCCGGATCCGGCTCTCGTCGTGGTGGGGTCGAACACCAGCACCGGAGCGCCCGCGGCATTCACCGTCTTCGAGAAATCGCCCGCCCGCTCCAGCGCCGTCGGCACCGTGTAGTTCGCCGACGCCACCGTGCTCTCCCGGAACGCCTCGTAGTCGAAGAAGAAGAAGGTCTTGTCCTTCCCGTTATAGAGCTTCGGCAGCACCACCGGCCCGCCAATCGCGCCGCCCGCCTGGTTCCGCCGCAGGGCGCCCAACGGGATGCCCGCCCGGTTGTTGAAGAACGTGTTGGCGTCGAAATACGAGTTGCGATGGAATTCGTAAGCCGTCCCGTGCAGCTCGTTCGTCCCGGACTTCGTCACCACACTGATCACCCCGCCATTGAAGCGGCCATACTCGGCGCTCATCGAATTGGTCTGCACTTTGAACTCGCTCACCGCATCCACCGATGGCGTGTAGATCAGGAAGTTGAACCGGCCCTGATTCCGCGGAGCCGTGTTCGGAATCCCATCAATCGTCACCTCACTCGTGAAGTTCGCTGCTCCGCTGATGCTCGGCACCGACCCGCCCTGGTGCTGTGCCGTGTTGTTCGGCGTCGGCAGGACTCCCGGAGCCAGAGTCGCCAGCGCAAACGGCTCGCGGCCATTCAGCGGCAGGTCGATAATGCGCCGGTTCTCGATCACCTGGCCCAGCGTGTTCGTCACCGCGTTCACCAGCGGCGTCGCAGCCTCCACCGTCACCTGATCGACCATCTGGCCGATCTCCAGGTGGAAGTCGATCGTCAGCCGGTCCGCCACCCGTACCGTCAGGCCGGACTGGTTGTACTTCTTGAAACCCGTCGCTTCCACCGTGATCGCATATTGGCCCGGGTCGAGAAACGGCACGACGTACTCGCCGGCCGCACTTGTCGTAAAGGTGCGCGCCGTCTTCTTGGCAATGTCCGTAACCGTGACGACGGCTCCGGGAATCACCGCATCCTGACTGTCGCGAACCGTTCCGAGGATAGTTCCAGAACTGGATTGTGCGTGGGCGATGGCCGTTGCGGCGACGAGGGCGAGCAGTAGCTGGTGAGCTTTCGACATGGAGACCCTTTCGGATGACAACTCTGAGATATCAGAACTTTATCACCGGAATTGGTGTCTGTCAATTGTGATATCTCAGAAAACATCAATCGATCGACCGGGAGGCATCCACCCACACCCAACACACCGCGCCCGCCAGGTACAGCGCCCCTGTCAGGTACAACGGACCCATCCAACCGCCATAATGATCCACGCCATAAGCCAGGATGATCGGGCTCAGGAATCCGCCAATCTGGCCCGATGTGTTCATCGCCGCCGACACCATGCCCGCGTGCGGCCCCCCAATGTCCACCGCCGCGCCCCAACTCGCCCCCAGCAGGAAGTTCGACGAAGCCGCCGCCAGCGCAATGAACGTGGCGCCCACCACCGGATTCGGCGCCATCGTTCCGGCAATCAGGAAGAACCCGGCGCAGGCCAGCGACACGCCGCCTACCACC
The DNA here is from genome assembly GCA_017307505.1 of Acidobacteriota bacterium. Classification (GTDB taxonomy): domain Bacteria; phylum Acidobacteriota; class Terriglobia; order Bryobacterales; family Bryobacteraceae; genus Paludibaculum. Next base: position 123,010 of record JAFKEE010000039.1, read on the forward strand.
GCCCGGCCCAGTCGCAGCCCCAGCTTCGCCGTCAGCCGGTCCGTCGTGATCCCACCAAACAGGTCCGCCAGCACGCTCAGCGTCAGGGGCAGCCCGGCAAAGATCCCCAACAGCCCGGCGGAAAATCCCCGGGACGACTCCAGGTAAGTCGGCAGCCACGTGACGTAGAAGGTGAACCCGTACGTCTGCGTGAAGTACATGGCGCACAGCGCCAACACGCTGGGATTCAACAGCAGCCGCTGCCAGCCGCCCCCTTCCAGCGAATGCCCGGCCGAGATCGCCCGGCCCGCTTCAATGTACTCGCGTTCCCCGGCACTCACAGCCTGGTGCTCATGCGGCTCGTCCCGGAACCAGTACCGCCACGCAATCGCCCAAAGGAACCCGATCGAGCCGAAGATCAGGAACAGCGTCCGCCAGTGAAAGTGGACCAGCAGCGCCGTCACCAGCAGCGGCGTCACCCCGCCCCCCAGATGGGCGCCCATAAAGAAGATGCCCTGGGCCGTCCCTCGTTCCCGTTGCGGAAACCAGCGAGACAGCGTCCGCGCCACGTTCGGCCACGCCCCGGCCTCTCCGGCGCCGAACAGAAAGCGGGTTCCCAGCAGAGACGGGAAACTGAATACCCCAGCGGTCAGCATGGTGAACGAGGACCACCAGGTCACGATGCGCGTCAGAACCCGCCGCGTCCCCACCTTATCGCCCCACAACCCCGTTGGAATCTCAAAGATGGCGTAGGCCAGCGTAAACGCCCCAAACACGAAACTCATCTGCATCCGGCTCAGCCCGAGATCCGCGCTCATCCTCGGCGCCGTCACCGAAATACAGACCCGGTCCAGATAGGTGATGCCGGCCAGCAACACGAGCATAGCCAGCACCCGGAATCGAACCTTTGTCTGAACGCCAGAGGCCGAGGACGCCCCCAGGCCCATCATTCCGCACCTTCAGGTTGAGAAGGAGTCTCCGGAGCCGCCGCGGCCTGCTGCCCCTGCCGCCGCGAACGCTTGGAAAACGTCTGCACGTGGGACTCATTCCACCCGAAGTACGGCTCCATCTGGGCCAGCACCTCTTCCATCCGGTATCGCGTGTGCCGCCGCATGGCAGCATCCGCCTGCTCCGGCCCACCGGAGACCAGGACCTCCGCCAGTTGCGAGTGCCAGGCCGCGGGCGGCGGCTGGTTCCCCAACGCGGTATCGTACAGCCAGTTGAAGATCAAAACCTGATTCTTTTCAACGGCCTGGCAGAGCTCATCGCAGCCCGTGCACTCTGCAATCCGCATATGGAACCGCATGTGGAACCGGTGGATCTCAAACAGCCGGTCCCGGCCGGAATCATCCTCCGGAATCTGCAGCACATGCAGCCCGTCGAGCTGATGCGCCATCCGCAGAATCTCGTCCCGCTCCTCCGGACTCGCCTTCTCCGCGAAAATCCGCGCCGCCTGCGTCTCCAGCGCTTCCCTGAGAATGTAGTGGCCCCGGATCGAACGAGCCGTCGGGATCCGCACCCGCGTGCCCACCCTCGGCCGGCTCTCCACCAGCCCGTCGCTCTCCAGGCGCTGCAGCGCATCCCCCACCGGAACAATGCTGACGCCCAGCTCTTCGGCCAGGACACGGCGCGAAAGCCCCGTCCCAAAACGGAGTTCCCCACGCAGGATGCGGTTGCGGATGGTCGTGTAGACCTGCTCGGTCAGGTTGCCGGCAAAGGAGTTCATGGAATCACCAGGAGCTAGTTTACGCCCGATCCGCACGATGGGCAAGCTATTGAGATATCAGAAAACATGAATTCCGTGCTTGTCACCAGTCAACTATTGAAGTATTCTGATATCTCAATTGTGCCGACCATCATAGTCACAGAACCCGAATTCTCCAAAGGCGCCCACATCTTCCACGCCTCCGGCCTCCCCTGCATCCCATCCCCCGCCCCGGAAGCCGACCTCTGCGCCGCCATTCGACAGCACGGCGCCCGCCACGCCATCGTCGGCATCCAGCCCTACCGCTCTTCTTTATATGAGACGCTGCAGCCCGGAGCCGTCCTCGCCCGCTTCGGAGTCGGCCACGACGGCATCGACAAAGCCCAGGCCACCCAGGCCCGCGTCCTCTGCACCAATACCCCCGGAGTCCTGAACGACTCCGTCGCCGAGCACACCATCTCCCTGCTTCTCGCCGCCGCCCGCCACACCACGAAAGTCGCCGCCTCCATGACCCAGGGCGCCTGGGCCCCCGTCGGCGGCCGCGAACTCCGAGGCAAAACCCTCGTCCTCATCGGCTGCGGACCCATCGGCTCCGCCGTAGCCCGCATCGCCACCGCCGCCTTTGACATGCGCGTCATCGGCGTCATCCAGCACACTCCACCACGCGAACCCGGCTACTTTACTCAACTCACGAACGACCCCGCCCAGGCTCTCCCCCAAGCCGACTTCGTCAGCCTCCACATCCCCGCCACGCCGGCCAACGCCCACTACATCAACCAGCAGCGCCTCGCCTTGCTCCCACCCGGAGCCTGGCTCATCAACACCGCCCGCGGAGCCGTCGTCGACGAAGCCGCCCTGTACGACGCGCTCGCCCACGGCGCCCTCGGCGGCGCAGCCCTCGACGTCTTCGAAACCGAGCCCTACGTCCCGGTCCATCCGGCCAAGGACCTCCGCCCTCTCCCCAACACAGTCCTGACGCCCCACATCGGCAGCAACACCGCCGATGCCAACACCCGCATGGCGCAGCATTCTCTCCGCAACGTCCTCCTGGGGGAACAGGGCGCCTACGGCCAGATGAATCTGCTCAACCCTGAAGTCCTTCCATCTCTGCCGCGCAACGGCAGCGAACACTAGGTGACCACGATGCTGCCCCGCCGTTCTTTCCTGACCCTCCCCTTAGCCGCCTGCCTCCAGGGCGCCGAAGACCAGCCCTGGGCCGTCTCCCGGCCCGACCTCAAGGTCTACATTCCGGAGAAGCCCGGCGGCGCCGACAATACCAATCAGCACTTCCAGGTAGTCGCCCTGCCCGACGGCGCATTCCTCGCCATCTGGACCCAGGGCGCCGGCGAAAACGCGCCCAACCACCGCATCGTCTCCAGCCGCTCCACCGATCAGGGCCGCACCTGGTCCACGCCCCTCGAAGTGGACGGCCCTCAACCCGGCGACGCCCGCATGGTTGGCGTGGCCAGTTGGGCGTTCCCCATCGTCGCCCCCAAGCTCAAGCGGGTCTACTGCGTCTACAACAAGAACATCGGCATCCAGGACGTCCGGCCCGCCGACACCGGAGCCCTGCGCATCAAATGGTCGGACGACGGCGGCCAGACCTGGAGCCGCGAGTTTCACGACTATCCCGTCGGCCGCACCGACTTCAGCCACCCCGACCCCAAAATCCCCGAGACCTGGATCGTCTACCAGAATCCCCTCTACGCCGCCGACGGCCGCGTCATCGCCGGCTTCACCCGCTGGGCCAGCAAGGCCGCCGACCCCGATCCCCGCAACTGGGGCCGCAACACCGAAGTCGCCTTCCTCTCCTTCGACAACATCCTGCGCGAGAAGGACCCGGCCAGGCTCCAGGTCACCACATATCCCAAGGGACCCGGAATCCGCCTCTACGCCGAGCCCGAGCCGAAGAAGAGCATCATCCAGGAGCCAACACTTCACGCTTTGAAAGACGGCCGCATGCTCTGCGTGATGCGGACCTACACCGGCAAGGTCTACTTCGCCCTCTCGCCCGACGGCGCGCGCACCTGGGGTCCGCCGCGCCCGCTCTGCTACGAGCCGCAAGGCGAACCCATCCTGAATCCCATCGCCCCTTGCCCGCTCTATCGCGTGGGCGACGGCCGCTACCTGCTGGTGTTTTTCAACAATGACGGCGGCCCTTCGGGTCCCGGAGCCTGGCTGAAAAACCGCACGCCCGCCTGGTACACGGTCGGCCGCGAGTTGCCGAACCATCCTGTGCAGCCCATCCGCTTCGGCAAGCCGCGCATCCTCCTGGACAATCACGCCGAAGCGCTTGGCACCGAGAAACGCACCGAAATCGCCACCTATACCAGCTACTTCGAATCCAGGGGCAAACGCTATCTCTGGTATCCGGACCGCAAGCACTACCTGCTGGGCAAATACATCACCGACGAAATGCTGGATGCCTGCGACCCCGGGAAAAAGTCATGAAGAACCGTTTCCGCAAAGCCTTGCTCGACCGCACGCCCACCTTTGGCGCTTGGATCCAGATGGGCCACCCCGCCATCGCCGAGGTCCTCGGCCGCGTGGGCTTCGACTGGATCGCCGTCGATCTCGAGCACGGCGTCATCGATCTCGAATCCACCGCCGGCCTCTTCCGCGCCATTGAACATTACGACGCGGTGCCCGTCGCCCGCCTGCCATTTAACGACCCGATCTGGATCAAGCGCGTCCTCGACGCCGGCGCAGGCGGGCTCATCATCCCCATGGTGAACTCCCAGGCCGAAGCACGCGCCGCCATGGATCAGGCGAAGTACCCGCCCTTGGGCCGCCGCGGCTACGGCTACAGCCGCGCCAACTCGCACGGGCTCGACTTCACGCCCTATATCCAGGATGCGAACAAGGAGATTGCCATCGTGATGCAGATCGAGCATCGCGACGGCATTGAGGCACTCGACGGCATCCTCGACGTGCCGGGCGTCGACGGTGCCTTCATCGGACCGCTCGACCTCAGCGGCTCCTTCGGCAAAACCGGTCAGCTCGACTGCCCGGAGATGGTGCAGGCCTTGAGCACCTTCCGCTCGTCCTGCAACAGCCGCGGCATCGCGGCTGGGATGCACCTCGTGCACCCCACACCGAAAAACATCGGCCAGGCCCTGGAAGACGGCTATACAATGATTGCCCTGGGCGTCGACAACACGCTGCTGGCCGGCGCGGCCCAGGCAGCCCTGGCCTCCGCGCACTCGGCCGTCTCCTCAGCAGCGTCCCCTGCAGGCTAGCCTGCGTCCGGCAAGGCCAACCGGTCCACCAACCTGGGTTGCTCCAGCACTTCCGGTCTTGGGTTGTCCGGGAAGCACACAAACTGGCACTGCACGGAGTTCAGGATTGGACTCATCCGCCGGCCGAACAAGCCCCGTGTCATCGCCTTTGCGCTGCTGATGAAGGCAAGATCAGCCTGCGCCTCTTTCAACAGGCGGCGCACCTCAAAGCGCTCGTGGCCCGTGGAAGTGTGGATGCGGAACTGCACCGGCAGCTGCGAGACGATCGCCCGCAGCGCCTCCAGCGGACCCGTCTCCCGGCCGGTGAACAGGTCGCTCGCCAGCGTGCCGTCATCCACGTCAGGGACGGGAAAAACATAGATCACATGGAACACTGAATTCCAGCGCGCGGCCGCGGCCGCGGCTTCCACGCAGTGCTCCTTCCAGTCCGGTTCGTTCGTCATGACGTAGGCGATATTCTTCGGCGACTGCCGCATCGCCCCGCTGCGCGAAAAGTCGGAGTTCGTCCAGACCGGCACGTGCCCCTCCCGCAGCAGCCTCGCTCGCAGCGACCGGTGCCCGATCCTCGGGAAACCCGTCGGTTCCGACGCCGGCAGGAACAGCAAATCATAGCGGTGCCGGCGGCAATGCTCTAGGATCTGTGTCTTCGGATCGCCCGCCAGCAGGACCCGCTCGCACCGGCCATATTGGTCGGCTTCTGCAAAGAACGACTGCAATTGCCGCTCGATCTCCCGCCGGCCGTTCTTCTTCGAGTCGTACACGTGCAGCAGCGTCAGCCGCGCCTCGGGATCGTCCATCCATTCGGAGAGCACGGGCATCGTGCGGAAACAGGCATCGGAAAAGCTCGTGGGAAAGAGCAGACGTCTCCCAAATTGATTCCTCATCGGGTTTCTCCTGATTACGAAAGGTCTAGTAGACGAAGCCGTCCACCGGGTGGACCTCGGCCGGCACGCGGCGTTCGCCCAGCTGTTGAAACAGGTTGATCTCAATGGTCCTCGTCAGGCTCGTCATCGGCGTGTCGTGAACCGTGTTGTCGAAGGGCGTTTCAATCTCGCGCCCCACCGTATCCAGCGCGACGAAAATGAAACTGATCAGGGTCGAGGCCACCGGCGTCAGCATCCGCAGCCCTTCCACCAGGGCAAACGGCAGCAACAGGCAGAAGGCGACAACCAGGATGCGCGGGAAGTAGTCGTGCTGGCGCGGCATGGGCGTGTTCTTGATGCGCTCGCAGCCGCCCAGAATATTCGTCAGCTCCGTCAGCGTGTTCTCCAGCGCGACCCAGCGGAAGGAGTCTAGCCGTCCCTCCTCCTTCGCCGTCCGCAGCAGGGACGCCGATTCCAGCAGAATCGCCGAAGGCACGTTGGTGTGCGTCCGCAGCCGGCAGATGATCTCGTCGGGCAACAGCCGCTCAAGCTCCGGGAACGGATTCTGGCGCCGAAGGTGGCACCGCAGGGAACGCACAAAGCTGATCTGCAGCCTCACCAAAAGGTTGCGCAGATCGGTTACACAAGCCCGGTCGCCGCCCGTGCTGTCGATCAGCGTCAGCGCCTGCCGGGCAAAGGTCCGCGAACTGTTCACCAGCCCGCCCCACAACGTGCGAGCCTCCCACCAACGGCCGTAGGCCGAGTTCGTACGGAAGGCCAGAAAGATACTCAACGCCCCTGCCATCGGAGCCAGGGGGATAGACGGGATCGCCAGAAACGTGAGTCCCCCAAACGTGTAAAGCACGCTGATGGAGATGTCAAAACAGAGAAGCAGTAACAGCCGCTGCGATACTTGCGGCCAGATTCGCTTCAGCGGAAGGTGGTCGCGAACAATCATAGTGTCTGATCCCACCCTACCCGCCGCCGCCGCCCCGAACCAGATATCAGATGGGAATCAAACGCGGCCTCTGACTATCTCTTGTCTATCGTAAGATTGGTATCTAAAGTAAGGATTTGTCCGTCTGATCTAAAAAGACAGCAGGCGCCAGGAAGGAGACTCTACTTGCCGACGAGGCTGTCAATTCTGGGAGTTCCCCTTTCAGAAACAGTACTTAGACCACGCACGATGGTGCCCTTGGCGGCCGCCCTCGTGGCCATTCTTGTTCTCTTCGAGTGGTACTCCCATCTCGACGTATCTCTAGGAATCTTCTATGTTTTCCCCATAGCCGTCGCAGCTACCGCATTGAATCGATGGCAGATCATTGTGGTGGCGGCGACCTGCGCCTTCCTCCGCGGTCTCTTCACCCCGCAGTACACCGGCCTGGAGTTCGGTTTACGCTACACGATGGCTCTCCTGGCCTATTCAGGCATGGGCCTGCTGATCTATGAAATGAGCCGCAACCGGCGCATTGTCATTGCCCACTACGCGCGGCTCAAACTGGAGCAGGAACTGCGCCGCCGCGCCGAAGAGCAGCTCCGGATCCTGGCCGAAAGCAGCCCCGCGGCCATCCTCACCCTCGATCGCGACGGCAAGGTCATCGCGGCCAATCGCGCCTCGCACGAGATTTTCGGAACCACCCCTCCGGACACCCTGCTGGATCGGGATATCGGCGGCCTCGTGCCCACTCTGGGCAGCGCCGTCAAACTCCATTCCGGACAGCGCCAGGTTCGCACCTCGGCCTGGACGTGGGCCCGGCGCGTCGACGGCACCATGTTCCCCATTGCCACCTGGTTCTCCACCTATGGAGACGGCCCGGACCATCACCTGGCCGCCATCGTGGTGGACGTCTCCGAAGAGGTCCGCGACCGCGAGATGGAGAACTTCCGTCATGTCCTCAGCTACAACCGCCTGCTCGCGGGAGCGGTCTCGCATGAGATCCGGAACCTTTGCTCGGCGGCATCCATGGTAGCCACGAATCTGGGAAGACGCCCCGAAGTCGCGGCCGACGCGGACTTCCAGGCGCTCAACCAACTCGTGGGCGGGCTCACGAAGCTGGCCTCGTTCGAGCTCTCCAAGAACGTCACCCCGCGCTCGGCCTCACTTGGCGCGGTGATCGACAACCTGCGCGTCGTTGTCGAAACCGATTGGCGCGAGATCGACGGCCAGATCGAGTGGCTCCTGCCGTCCCAGATGCCGGAGGTCCAGGCGGACTCGCACGGCCTCCTTCAGATCTTCCTGAACCTGGCCCAGAACTCCCTGCGCGCGGTGGATGGCTGCGCCGTCAGGAAACTCACAATCGAGGTGGAACCTGCCGCCGACGCGGTCCGCATCAGCTTCATCGACTCCGGCCCCGGTGTCCTGCAGCCTGAAACCCTGTTCCACCCCTTCCGCTCGAACTCCGATGGCTCGGGACTCGGGCTATACATCTCGCGGGCCCTCGCCCGCAGCTTCTCGGGCGACCTCACCCACGTCCCGCAGTCCTCGGGCTGCCGCTTTGACCTGACTCTCAAACCTGTAAGGAGATCGAATGATGGTGGAGTCCAGCCCATCGCGGCCGGAGCAGCCGATTCGCTTGTTTATCGTGGATGACCATGCCCTCTTCCGGGAGGGCCTCATCCGGCTGCTCGCCTCCGACGCGACCCTGCAGGTGGCCGGCGCCGCCGGCTCGGCGGAAGCAGCTCTAAAATCAATCCCCGAAATCTCGCCGGACGTGCTGATCCTCGACTACGACCTCGGCGAAAGCACCGCCGTGCACCTACTGGAACAGCTGCGAGTCCGCAAGTTCGCCGGCAGGACTCTACTGGTCACCGCGGGCCTGCCCGACAGTGAAGCGCTGCTGCTCATCCGCGAGGGGGTCTCCGGCATCTTTCATAAGCACCAGTCGCCCGAGGCGCTGCATCGCTGCATCCGCGAGGTAGCGGCGGGCCGGATTCTCATCGAACAGGAGTATCTGCGGACGCTCGTCCAGTCCGGTATAGCCGTGCCTCCCGCACCCGCCCCGCGCCTCACTGAGCGCGACAGGCAGATCCTGCGCTGCCTGCTTGAAGGCCTGTCCAACAAGGAGATTGCCACCCATCTGCTCATCTCGGAAAGCGCCGTCAAGGCCTCGCTGCAGCAGCTCTTCGCGAAGACAGAGGTGCGCACCCGCAGCCAGTTGGTGCGCCTCGCCCTCGAACAGTTCTTTGACGAGATCCAACGCTGAAACCCGGACGGCGGCCGTGCAGTAGGATAGGGACGGAAACTCTCCCCGAGGTGCAGTCCGATGTCCGGCTCCGGTATCGATCGCAGAGCATTTGTTCGCGCACTCCCCGTCTTGGGCGGCGCCGCGGCCGCGCAGGCCGCGCAGCAGGCCGCCGCGGGCAATCTGGTGGTCGACCCGGCGCCTCTGTTCGACATCTCGCCCTGGCTCTACATGCAGTTTATGGAACCACTGGGCGCCACCGACAGCACGGTCGAAGCCGCCTGGGATTACGACCGGGACGACTGGCGGCAGGACTTCGTCGAAGCCACCCGCGACCTGGCACCCGACGTGGTCCGCTTCGGCGGCCTCTACTCCCGCCACTATAAATGGCGCGAGGGCGTCGGTCCGGCGGACAAGCGCCCAGCCATCCGCAACTACTTCTGGGGCGGCAAGGAGACCAACCGCGTCGGCACCCACGAGTTTGTCGACTACTGCCGCCGTGTCCAGGCCGAGCCTCTCTATTGCGTCAACTTCCTGGCCGACGGCGAGCAGCGCTTCCACAAAACACCCGAAGGCGACCGCACGGCCGATGCCCGCGAGGCCGCGGATTGGGTCTCTTACGCGAACGATCCCGGCAACGCCGAGCGCAGGAAGAACGGCTCCGCCGACCCGCTCAACATCCGCCTCTGGCAGATCGGCAACGAAACCTCCTACGGTGACGCGACCTTTACGCGCGAGCAGTCCATCCGGCACACCATTGAGTTCGCGCGCGCCATGCGGCAGCGCGATCCGTCCATCCAGCTCATCGGCTGGGGCGATCGGCACAAAAAGACCGAGGACCTGTGGGCGGGAGAGCTGTTGAAGCAGGCCGGCGAGCACATCGACATGGTCGCCATTCACCTCATGGGCCAGAGCCCCCAGCGGCCGGACACCGTGCTGAAGGGCCTCCGCTACCAGAAGCAGCCCGAGCGCGCGTGGGACGAACTGCTGGAGCTTTCCAACAACGTGGAGACCCGTGTACAGGAGCTCGAGGACGTCATCAAGGCCTCAGGCATGAAGAAGGGGATCGCCGTCACGGAAGGCCACCTGAGCCTGCCGCCGCACAATGCCAACCCGATCCTGGCCGAGTGGCTCACGTCCGCCTATCACGCCCGTTCGCTGAACATCTATCAGCGTCACGGCGCCATGGTGAAGATCGCCACCGCCGCCGATTTCCAGGGCAATCGCTGGACCGTGAACGCCCTGATGCTCCAGACGCCGCGGGGCATCACCTATCCCATGCCCGTGGGCTCCATCGCCCGGCTTTTCAAGAGGCACAACGGGAAGCAGGGTGTGGCCGTCACGACAGCTCCGTCCGGCCTGGACATCGCCGCCAGCCGGACAGACAACCGAGTCTACCTGCACGTGGCCAACCTGAACTACCGCGGCTCCGTACAGGTCTCGTTTGCAGTGAAGGGGAAGGTGATTCAGGGAGGGCGGGTGGTCGCAATCGCGCCAGAGGACCTGCGCCAGTATGTGGGCCTGGATCAGCCGGACGCCTTCAAACCCGTGGAAGCCAAGCTCCCCGCAGGCACGTCGCCGAAGTATACCTTCCCGGCCGGCTCGGTGTCGGCGGTAGAACTCGAACTGGCCTAGGAGTGCAGGGGCCGCGGTACTCGGCGGCCCCTAATCCAATCAACCTCAGAACTCGTAGCGCAGCGCGAACTGGAAGACGCGCGGGCTGCCGAATTGCGAGGTGTACTTCCCGAACGAACCCGGATCGTTGATATCCGTGTTCGAAGTGGCCACATCGAAGCGCACCGTGTTGGTCACGTTGAACGCTTCGGCGCGGAACTGCAGTGTGTGCGGTATGTCGCGGTGCGTGAACAGCGTGAAGCGCTTGGACATGCCCAGGTCGATGGTAAAGAACCCATCGCCGCGCAGGCCATTGCGCTGGCCGCTCTCGCCCGGTAGCGCGTAGTCATAACCGGCGATGGCGGTCGCGGGATCGGCGAACATATTCGGTCCACCGGCCGCGCCGTCGATGGCCGCCGGGGCATTCTTCGCCGTGCCCGTCTTGGGCACGAACCCGGTCTGGGAAGCGAAGCTGGTCACGTTCCAGTTGGTCGGCCAGACACCGTTGGCCACCGCGCCCGTGGGGAAGCCGCTGGACTGGCGCCAGATGCCGCTCAACTGCCAGCCGCCCAGCAGGTTGTCAGTGAGCCGCGACGGGCTGCTGATCCAGCGCTTGCCCTTGCCCACCGGTAGTTCCCACACACCCAGCGCGCTCACAAGGTGGGTGACATCGTAGTCGGAGACATCCTTCATCTGGCGGATGTTCCAGGAGTTGATCACCTGCCCGCCGGTGGCCGATGCCACTTCGCGAGCCGAGGAGTAATCGATCGATTTCCCGAGGGTGTAGTTGATGTCCATCTGGACCGTCGAGAAGCGTTTCCGCACGGTCCACTGCATCGCGTGGTAGTAGCCCTTGCCCACGGAGCGGGCGGCCGCCAGCGACGAGAACTGGCTGTTGAACATCGAGTACGGCCCCAGCTTGCTGCAGGAGGGGAAGCACTCGCCGGTCTCATCCGGCAGGTCGATCGCCGTCAGAGCCGAGGTAATGTCGGGATAGGCGCCGGCGAACACACTGTAAATGTTCTGCGTCGCGCTACGCGTGCCGGAGGCCGCGCCGGGCCACATGTTCTCCCAGAACGGGATGGGTTTCACATTCGCCGTGGCCGTGCCGGAGCGGGCCAGTAGCGCCAGTTGCTGCGCCGCCTGGAAGTAGGTCTGGCCGGAAGCGGGATCGCGCAGGTTCGTCGGCATGGCCAGGTCGAAGTTGATCAGCGAGCGCCGCGAGAGCCGGCCGACGTAGGAGCCCTGGATCATCAGGCCGCCGGCAAATTCACGCGAGATGCTGAAGTTCGTATTCATGGTGTAGGGCGCCTTCAGCTTCTCGTCGATCGAGTTGGTGATGGCGAAGTTGTCGGGCTGCACCTGCGGGAAGCCGCCGGCCGGGGCCTGCGGCAGGATCGACGAGTCCCAGTTGTAGAAGCCCGTGAAGCGCGGCGCGTCCGTCGACGAGAAGGTCGGCGGCGGCTGCAACTGGCTCGTCAGGCCCAGTGCGCTGCCGGAATAGTTGGTGATGATGCCCTGGCCAAAGAGGTCGTAGAACATCCCGAAACCGGCGCGGATCGATGTCTTGCCCGGCCCGCCGAACAGCTTCTTCGACCAGCCGTCGTTGCCCTGCGGCGAGTAGGCGATCCCCAGCCGGGGTGACCAGTTCTTGTGATAGGGGTACAGGTCGCGGCCCAGCCTGGACGCCAGGTCGAACTCCACGGGCGCGACGCCCGCCTGTGACTGGCCGGAGTCGGCCAGCGCCTGGCGCTGCACGAACCAGTCCGCCAGGGGAACCTGGGGATTCGTCTGGTAGCCGTTCCGTTCGTAAACCGGCGGCATCAGCGAAAGCCGCAGGCCGGCGGTGATGGTCAGGCCGCGCGTGGCGCGCCACGTGTCCTGCACGTACATCTCATACTCTTCCGACGCGAAATCGCGGCGGATGCCCTGTCCCAGCGGCAGCAGGTTGCCCTTCAGGTCGTAGTTGTAGTTTGCCGTGAGCTGGGTCATCAGCCCCAGCAGGTTCACAAACTGGCGACGATAGGCGGTGCCGCCCTGTGCATCGGCCACTTCGAACTCGCGCCCGCTGCCCAGAAGGTAGTTGGCGTTGCTGAGGGCGTTGGAGAAGGAATTGCCAAAGTCGTACCGGTTGTTCCGGATGAAGCGCATCACGCCGCCGAAGGCCACGCTGTGGGCGCCGTGGTTCCACGAGAAGTCCTCGGACACCTGATGGACGCCGGTGATGCGCGAGAGCGAGCTGGTGGTGGCGTACCGGTTGTCGATGTCGCGGAAGTCGGCAAAGTTGGCCGTGAGCGAGCCCAGGTTGTCGAGGCCTTGCCGCGTGAAGCCGTAGCGGAAGTTGCTGATGAGGGAGGGCGTAAGCGTTGCCGTATAGCCCACGGCCAAACCCTTGCTGTTGTCCAGGAACTTGCGCTGCGGCGGCTGATCGGGGAACTGCGGTACACCGAGCGAGTTGGTGTAGTCGTCGTTCTGCAGGTTGCCGCGCAGGAAGAAGACGTGCCGGCCCGAGGTGTCCGCGGTCCAGTCGATCTTGGCGATGTAAGTGTTCCAGCTCAGCGGCGCTCGGGCATTGAAACGGAAGCCCGCGGTGTTCAGCAGGTCACCGGAGGTGGTGTCGTTCGGCATCGGATAGGTCTTCAACAGGTCCAGGACGGCCTGGTTCTGGCCGATGCCCAGCGGGTCGAGCCGTTTGAAGTCGGCCGGCCCGAGCGAGCCGATGCTGCCGTCCTTGCGGACGTAGTGGAACAGCCCGTTGCGGAAGTCGGCATTGGGCACGACGCGGACAGCGTTGATCTCGCTGCTGTCGCGGCGGCCCTCATAGTTCAGGAAGTAGAACAGGCGGTTCTTCTGGATGGGACCGCCGATGCGGCCGCCAAAGAGATTGCGGTTCAGTTTCTCGCGCGGTACCCCGGCGGAGTTATTGAAGAAGCTGTTGGCACTGGTGGCGGTGTTGCGCAGGAAGTAGTAGAGCGCGCCGTGCATGTCGTTGGAGCCGCTGCGGGTGAGCAGGCTCACCTGGGCTCCGCTGGTGCGGCCGAACTCGGCGCCGGCGTTGGTCGTGATCGTACGGAACTCCTGGACGGAGTCGAGAGTGGTGCGCAGGACACTGGTGAACGCGCTGCGTTGCTGCTGGTCGTTCACGTCCACGCCGTCGAGCGTGACATTGGCCTGGTCGGCCTTGCCGCCGTTCACAGAGCCGCTGCGGAAGTCGCTCTGCACGCCCGGTTCCGGCTCACCCAGGTAGGTGACGCCCGGCTGGATAGAGAGCAGCCCCACTACGTTGCGGGCTTCCAGCGGGAGCTCGAGGATCGGCTTCTCGCCGATTGCATTGCCAACAGATGCGTCGGTCGTATTGATCTGTGTAGATTCGGCGGAAACAGAAACGACCGTGGCAACAGAGCCCACACTTTCAAAAGTTAAGTTTACGGTGGCGGGGGTGTTTACAAGAAGCCGCACATCATTGACGATCAGGTCATTAAAACCTTTGGATTTTGCGGTGATCTGGTAGAGGCCGGGCTTTACCTGCGGCAGCGCATAGCGTCCCTGCGAGTCGGATGTGGTGTCGCGGATTGCGCCCGTCTGCGGGTCGCGCAACTGGATCTGCACATCCGGAACAGGCAGCCCGCTGGGATCGGTCACCGTACCGTTGACTGAGGTAGCGGCCTGACCAAACAACGCGGCCGCCAGAATGATAGTCAAACTTGTGGCGTTGATGATTTTGTTCATTGGGCCCTCAAAATACATCCCTGAAGCGAAGGGATGGTATACCCCAATTAGATACTAAAATCGATTTTGCCGATGCCGTATTCAACTTTCTTGACGAGGCTTTTATTGACGTAAACTGACCTGTGATATTTGCAACACAAAAGCACTCTCCGGAGATAGGCGCATAGACAGCAAAACGCCCCGGCTGCGGGAGCCGGGGCGTTTTGGATTGGGTTTCGAGGATGTCTAGAACTGGTTCCAGAGGAACTGATTGTAGACTTCGTGGTGATACTGAACTTCCTGCGGCTTGACGAAGGTGCCGAGCAGGCGGGGGCAGCGGTCGGCGGAGGCCTGTTTCAGTTCCGCGTAACGAGCCTTGACGTCGGGGCCGAGCATCGTGCTGGTCCATTCGGCGTTGGTGAAGTTTGCCAGCGCGTCGTAGATGTTGTCCGGCAGGTAGCGGTCTGCCTGGCGCAGGTTCTTGATCTTGGCGATCTCGCCATCGAGACCGGTCTTGAAGACCGAGTAGAGGACGAGATACGGGTTGGCATCGGGACCGACGGAGCGGACTTCGACGCGCGAGCTGCGCTCATTGCCGATCGGGATACGAACCATCGAACCGCGGTCGACGGCCGAAGCCTTGATCTGGTTCGGCGCTTCGAAGTGCGGATCGAGACGGCGGTAGGCGTTGACACTGGCGTTGAGGGCCAGGCAGATGTCGTTGCCGTGGGTGAGGATCCTGTCAATGAACTGCCAGCCGAACTTGCTGAGCTTCTCTTCGCCCTTGGGATCCCAGAAGATGTTCTTGCCGTTCTTGCTGATCGACACGTTGGTGTGCATGCCGCTGCCGTTGACGCCGACGACCGGCTTGGGCAGGAAGCTGGCGGTGAGGCCCATCTTGGTGGCGACCTGGCGGCAGATCAGCTTGTACAGCTGGATCTGGTCGGCAGCGGCAACCACTTCGCCGTAGCCGTAGTTAATTTCGAACTGGGACGGGGCGACTTCGGGGTGATCCTTCTCGTTCTCGAAGCCCATCGCGCGCTGCACTTCGGCGGTGGTGTCGATGAACTGGCGGAGCGGATCGCCGGGCAGCGAGTGGTAGTAGCCACCGGTGTTGACGTACTCGAACTTGCCGGTCTCGTTGTAGCTGCGCTCGGCGTCGGAGCCCTTGAAGAGGAAGCCTTCGATTTCGTTGGCAGCGTTCAGGGTGTAGCCGTTCTTCTGGAACTGGGCGTTGGAGAAGGTCTTCAGGACGCCGCGGATATCGCCCGTGTAGGCGGAGCCGTCCTTGTCGATGACTTCGCCGAACACCAGCACCTTGCCGGAGCCGAAGATGTCGGAAGGCGCCCAGTAGAAGGCGCTCCAGTCCATGCCGAGGCGGAGGTCGCTCTCGCGCTGGGCGGTGAAGCCGCGGATGGACGAGCCGTCAAAGGTCAGATTGTCCCAGCTCTTGACAAGAAACTTCTTGTCATAGTCGAGCATGTGCAGGCGGCCTTCCAGGTCGCTGAACAGGACGGTGACAGCCTTGATCCGCTTCTCGTCGGTCAGGTATTTCAGCCGCTCTTCCTGAATCTGTTCGGCCGGAACGCGATTCTTACGCTGCTCCTTGGCAGCCAGATTCAACTCTTCGAGCTCTGCGTAAGAAAGGCTCAGAAAGTCTTGCAGTGGGTTAGACATCTATCTCCTCTGACGTACGAATCTAAGATTTCTCTCCTAGATGGAAAGCCGTGAACGAACCAATCGAAGGGGCACCATCAACCTGCGTCGAGTCCGGCCCAACGACACACCCAACCGAGACTCGGCCGGGCAAGTACAACCAAAGAATGATTATCCGCTACAGCCCCCCTGTGGCAGCAACGGGTTTGGACCTCTTTAGTAATCGTATTTTTTTATGGGCTTGGTTTGTGGAATTGATGAGAGGCCATAGCCACCCGCAACCTATTGATCATCAAAAGCTTACGGGAATTACGACAAGCCGGCAAGCGGCGCGCCGGCGAGCGGACGGGCCTCAGGAACCCCGTGCGGCGGAGGCCTGAAGGCATCAGTTGAGCTTATGACGCAGGGGATTCTGCTGGCTGCCTTCAGGCTGCGCTGTTAGAATCGACACTGCGAAGGCCCCAGAGGACCCCTACAACGATGACCCCCACAGAAGTAATCGAGTACGCGAAACAGCATGGCGCACGGCAGATCGATCTGCGGTTCACAGACCTGCCCGGCCTCGCCCAGCACATTTCCTACCCCATCGGCCAATTGACCGAGGACAGTTTCGAGGAAGGCTTCGGCATCGACGGATCGAGCATCCGCGGCTGGGCGGCGATCAACGAGAGCGACATGCTCCTGCTGCCGGACCCGAAGACCGCCTACATGGATCCGTTCTTCGAAACGCCGACGCTGTGCATGATCGGCGATATCCAGGATCCGATCACGCGGCAGAAGTACGACCGGGATCCGCGCTGGATCGCCAAGAAGGCTGAACTGTACCTGAAGAACAGCGGGGTGGCGGACACCGTCTATTTCGGCGCTGAAGCCGAGTTCTTCATTTTCGACAACATCCGGTTTGATCAGAATCCGCACAGCGGCTATTACTTCATCGACGCCGAAGAGGGCCGCTGGAACTCGGGCCGCGAAGCGAACAACCTGGGCTACCGGCCGCGGTACAAGGAAGGCTACTTCCCGCTGCCGCCGACGGATCACTATCAGAATCTGCGGGCGGAGATGGTGGAGACGATGCTGAAGGTGGGGCTCGATATCGAGTGCCACCACCATGAAGTCGCCACGGCCGGCCAATGCGAGATCGACCAGCGTTTCGACACGATGGTGAAGTCGGCGGACAACATGATGCTGTACAAGTACTGCATCCGGAACGTCGCCTACCGTCATGGCAAGACGGTCACGTTCATGCCGAAGCCGCTCTTCGGCGACAACGGCAGCGGCATGCACTGCCACCAGAGCCTGTGGAAGGGCGGGCAGCCGCTCTTCGCGGGCGACGGCTATGCGGGGTTGAGCCAGCTGGCGCTGTGGTACATCGGCGGGCTGCTGAAGCACGCGCGCGCGCTGTCGGCGATCATCGCGCCGACGACCAACTCCTACAAGCGTCTGGTGCCGGGCTATGAGGCTCCGGTGAACCTGGCCTACTCGCGCCGGAACCGCTCGGCCGCGGTCCGCATTCCGATGTACTCGTCGAGCCCGAAGGCGAAGCGGGTGGAGTTCCGGCCGCCGGATCCGTCGGCGAATCCGTATCTCGCGTTTGCGGCGATGCTGATGGCCGGCCTGGACGGCATCCTGAACAAAGTGGATCCTGGCGAGTCCCTGGACAAGGACATCTACGACCTCTCGCCGGAAGAGTTGAAGGCGGTGCCGTCGATGCCGGCGTCGCTGGACGAGGCGCTGCAGTGCCTGGAAGAGGATCACGACTTCCTGCTGAAGGACGACGTGTTCACGGAAGAGCTGCTGGAGACCTGGATCACTTACAAGCAGAAGAACGAGGCGGATGCCGTACGGCTGCGGCCGCATCCTTACGAGTTCGCTTTGTATTACGACATCTAGGCGCACGGCTGGAATTAGTGAAGAGGCGCGGGCTCCGGCTCGCGCCTTTTGTGTGTCAGGCTGGAGGGATGTTGGGGCAGATCATCCAAGTCAGCATCTCCAAGGGCGGCGTACCGAAGCTGGCCATTCCCGAGGCCTGGGCGGGTCCGCTGGGGCTCGAGGGGGACGTGCAGCGGAACCTGAAGTATCACGGCGGGCCGCGCAAGGCGATCCTGCTGATCTCGCTGGAGGACCTGGAAGGTCTGCAAGCCGAAGGTTTTGCGGTCTCCCCCGGCGCGCTGGGCGAGAACCTGACCGTACAGGGCATCGATTTCCGGCAACTGCGGGAGGGCCAACGGTTCCGGGCCGGCGACGCGGTGCTGGAGCTGACGCAACTGCGGCAGCCGTGCAAAACGCTGGAGGTTTACAACAGCGGCGAGCCCGGGAAGATCCAGCGGGCGGTGTATCAAAAGGACGGTACGCCGGGCTCTCCGAAGTGGGCGCGGTGCGGGTTTTACGCCAGCGTGGCGCAGCCGGGACGAATCCATACCGGGGCTATAATCGCTTTAGTAGATCAAATGGTCTAGGTCAGACTGGCGGCCTCGTTGCACGATTCTCTACTGGCGGTTGAACACGACTTTCCCCCGGATTTGCGGCAAGGATTAGAAATCCTATTGAGCCAATCGGCCGACCCGCAGGTAGCGGTGCGCCGCCTGGAGACTTTTTGCGCGCGCTACCCCAGTGAATTCCAGCAGATCGCCTATTCGCCGTTCGGGTTGCAGGCTCTGGTCGCGGTGTTCTCCGCGAGTGATTTCCTTTCCGAAGAGCTTCTGCAGCACCCGGTCTGGCTGCTGGGCCTGCTGCATGCGGGCTGGCTGCATCGGGGGCGAACACGGGAAGAGATCGATGCGGAACTGGCGGACTGGCTGCTTTCCGGGGCGGCGCCGGCCCCTGCCCTGAAGATGGCGGAGTTCCGGCGAAAGCAGATCCTGCGGATCCTGTTGCGGGATGTGCTGGGGTTCGGCGCTCTGCCCGAGATCACGGAAGAGCTTTCGAACCTGGCCGATGCCCTGCTGGATGTGGCCTACAGCCGGATCCGGACCGAACTGGCGCAGAAGTATGGGTCGCCGAGACTGGCCGACGGGAGCGAGTGCGGCTACTCGATCCTGGCGCTGGGCAAGCTGGGTGGACGGGAGCTGAACTATAGCTCGGACATCGACCTGATGTTTGTGTACGAGGGCCCGGGCAACACGGACGGGGCGCAGCCGATCAGCAACCAGGAGTTTTTCAAGAAGATCTCGAACCAGCTGACGGACCTGATGGGGACGTACACGGCCGAGGGCATGATCTACCGGGTGGACCTGCGGCTGCGGCCGGACGGGCGGCTGGGCGAGGTCTGCCTGTCGATGGACGCGGCGAAGAACTACTACGAGACCCGGGCCCGCGACTGGGAACTGCAGATGCTGATCAAGGCGCGGCCCGCGGCGGGGGACAAAGAGCCGGGCCGGCAACTGCTGGAGTGGGTGCAGCCGAAGATCTACTCGACGACCTTGGACTTCTCGCACATCGAATCGATGTCGGAGACGCGGGAGCGGTTGAACGAGAAGCTGAGCTCGCGGCGGCGGGCGACGGGCATCGATGTGAAACTGGCGCGGGGCGGCATCCGGGACATCGAGTTCCTGGTGCAGTGCCTGCAGAGGCTGCACGGAGGGCGCGAGACGTGGGTCCGCAATTCGTCGACGCTGCTGGCGCTGGTGCGGCTGCGAGACAAGGACCTGCTCTCGGATTCGGAGTATTCGAGGCTGGCTTCGGCGTACCAGTATCTGCGGCACCTGGAGCACCGGCTGCAGTTTGCGGCAGACCGGCAGACGCACCTATTGCCGGAGAAGCTGGAAGAGCAGGCGCTGGTGGCGCGGCGGATGCCGTCCGGACTGCTGGGCGGCCAGAGTACTCCGGAAGCGCTGCTGATGACGCTGAATGCGCACCTGGAGCATGTGCAGGAGATCTACGAGCGGGTGATCCATGCGCAGCAGACGATGTATTACACGCATGCGCCGGCGCAACCTCCACCGGGCGGGATGAGTGTGGAGACGCTGCCGGAGCCGAGCGGTCCGGATGCGGCGCCGTCGAGCAACCTGATCCGGTTCCTGGACCAGAAGGCGCCGGGCTTTGCGGGCTCAGTGGCGCGGGCCCGGCTGGGCCGTTCGTTGAACGCGTTCGAGCATTTCCTGGAGCGGGTGATCAAGCGGGACGACTGGCTGGGCGCACTGAACGACGATGCGGTGTTGAGCGGCTACCTGCTGGACCTGTTCGCCCACAGTCCGTATTTCGCCGAGCAGCTGATGCGGCAGCCGGACTACTTCGAAGAGATCCGGACGATGCGGCAGCGAGGCCGGTCGACCACAGCGTACGCGGAGATCATGCCGCTGCTGGAGGATGCTGTGGAGATGCGGCGGTTCTTCCTGCGGCAGATGTTCCGGCTGCAGGTGGAGAGCATCTGCCTGCAGGTGCCGATCTTCGAGACGCTGGAGCGGACTTCGGCGCTGGCCGATGCGGCCATTGCGGCGGCCTATCGCCTGGCGGTGGCCCAGACGGTGGGGACGCATCCGCTGGCTACGCCTGGTTATGCGCCCGGGTCGCAGATGATGGTGATCGCGCTGGGGCGACTGGGCATGCAGGAGTTCGACCTGGCCTCGGATGCGGACCTGCTGTTCGTGATTCCCGATGCGGACCTGCCGGAGCTGCACTTCTGGACGCGGGTGGCGGAGAAGGTGGTTAGCATCCTGTCGTCGTATACAGGCGACGGGACGATGTTCGCGGTGGATACGCGGCTGTGTCCGAACGGCAAGGGCGGCGCGCTGGTGCAGAGCGAGAGCACCTACCACGAGTACTTCGCCAAGACGGCGGAGGCGTGGGAGGGCGTGGCTTACATGAAGACGAGGGCGGTGGCCGGCGATGTGGAACGGGCCACGGCGTTCCTGGCCGATCTGCAGAAAGTGGACTGGCGGCGGTACGGGCAGAGCGGCCGGTCGAAGCAGCAGTTGCGCCATATGCGGATGCGGATCGAGAAGGAACTGAGCGAAGACAATCCGCTGAAGACGGCCGTGGGCGGGTATTACGACATCGACTTCTCGCTGATGTATCTGCGGCTGCGGGGCGCGGGCATGTTCTTCAAGGTGTTGAACACGCCGGCCCGCATCGAGGTGCTGGAACAGATGGGGCACCTGGATCCGAACGACGCGCACTTTTTGAAGAATGCGGCGACGTTTTACCGGGCGGTGGACCATGGGCTGCGGCTGATCTCCGGGCATACGGAGGGCAGCCTGCCGAACTCCGAGTGGCAGCTGCAGATGCTGACGAAGCTGGTTCGGCGGTGGGTGCCGGAGCACCTGTGCGACCAGCCGCTGGGGCTGGAATTGCTGCAGATTCAGGGGCGCACGCGCGAGTATTTTGAGCGGCTGTTTGGCGAGGGGCGGAGTTGAGGGGGCGGCGGGTGTGCCTGCCCTGATGGGGTGAACGGACTTCCGGACTGACCGTCCGGACCCGGAGGCAGTTGCGCCTCCGGGTGGCGTGAGTCTTCGCCCTCGATGGGTTCTGGGTTTCATTGTCAAACAGTGATGGCCAGCGGCCACCCAGGGGCATGAAAATTGGGTGGCGCGGGTGTACGATTGGTGCGCGCCAGACGAAGCAGTGACCGAGACTCCTACTGGTGGGCAAACCCCGGTTTTCAAACTGGTCCGGCCAGCGGACATGG
>JAFKEE010000040.1 GCA_017307505.1 Acidobacteriota bacterium
GAGCCGGTGAGGCCCATGGCCAGCATGTAGAGGCCGAAGCCCAGGCCCACCCAGAGGTGGACCTGGAAGATGACCTTGCGCAGCGTGGACTGCCTGGGCTTGTGCAACAACTGGCTGATCGCGCCCATGACTAGAAGATGAAGCGGACACCCACCTGCAGTTGCCGGGCGGGGTCGCTGTTGGCGAGTCCGGCGACGGGCTGGAGGAAGCTCGCGATGGGGAGCGCCCCGTCGCCGTAGGTGGCATTGACCTTGAGGTAGTTGGAGCGGTTGAGCAGGTTGGTACCTTCGACGCGCAGTTCCGCACGGACTCTTTCCGTGATGGGGATTCGCTTGAGGAGGGAGAGGTCGACGGTGTTCTGGTAGGGGGCGCGGTAGCTATTGCGGCCGAGCCCGACGGGGCGGTCGAGGACGTTGCCGTCGCCATTGTTATCGACACCGGTGAGCGGGTTGACCGGAAGTCCGGAGGCGGCGATGAGGAAGGCGCTGAGCTGCAGGCCGTAGGGCAACTCGTAGATGCCCTGAGCGGTGAAACGGTGGCGCTGGAAGTAGTCGTTGGGGCCACGCTCGTCGATGCCGCGGTTGCTCCAGTCGGAGGGTACGCCCGTGTTCGGTCCGCCGGTGAAGAAGACGTAGGTGATGGAGGAGCTGTAGAGGTAGTGGGCGTTCATCTGGAAACGGCGGGTGAAGCGCTTGGAGAGTTGGGCGTCGAAGGCGGTATAGCGGCTGCTGCCGGTGTTTTCGAAGACGCCGACGGTGCGGACCGGGACGCCTTGGTAGGTGGTGTAGGGCCGGGTGGCATCGGCGGCGGCGGCGGTGCGGCGCTGTCCGGCGACGGTGCGCAGGAACTGGGAGGGGGCGTTGATGTCCAGCACACGCTGCTGCTTGCGGCTGAGCATGTGGCTGACGTTCAAGGAGAGGGTCCAGTCGCGGCCGATGACCTGTTGGATGCCGAAGGAGAACTGGCCTGTGTAGGGGTTCAGGCGGTTTTCGGGGAAGAGGGCCAGGGCGCGGCGGTCACCGGAGCCGGTGGGCGGAGCGGTGAGGGAGTTCGGGAAAGAGGGGAAGCCGGCGACACCGTAGGGCAGAGTGTAGGTGGCCTGTTGGGACGCAGGGCCCTGCTGCAGGGCTCCACGAACGACCTGGAGGAACATCTGGTCGTAGTAGAGGCCGGCGCCGCCACGGACGACCGTGCGGCCGGAACCGAAAACGTCCCAGGCGAAGCCGAAGCGGGGCGCAACGTTGTTGAGATCGCCGGTGGTGGATTGGAAGTCGTATCGCAAGCCGAGGTTGAGAGTGACGCGGGGGCGGATGCGCCAGTCGTCCTGGACGAAGCCGGAGGCGAGGGTGTCGCCATATCGGACGGGGGCGGCGCCGAAGGTCTGAGTGAACTGGACCGGCGTTTCGCCAGGACGAGGGGCCCCGGCGGCCATGCGGTAGCTACCGTACAGGCTGGTGGAGATGTCGCGGAACTTGTTGCGGATGAAGTCGCCGCCGAGGCGGAGCTGGTGGCTGCCGAGCTGCCAGCTGTAGAGGTCGTTGGCCTGCCAGGTGAGGACGCGGGAGTCGAAGTAGTCGGAAAGGCCTTCGGTGGAATAGGAGGGGCGGACGATCTGCGTCTGGGGATTCACCGCGTAGTAGGAGAGCGGGACGCTCTTGGAAGAGCCGACGCGGAGTTCGTTCACGCGGGTGGGCGACATGATCCAGCGGTGGGTCGCCTGGAAGCCGTAGTTCTGGCCGGAGTCGCGGCGGGCGGCGCTGGGTTGGACGAAGCCGCCGACGGCGTCGTTGGAGTTGTCACCGACAGAGCTATGGGCGTTCAGGCGGAGGTAGAGGGACTGGGAGTCGCTCCAGCGCTTATCCATATTGACCAGGCCGAACCACTGCTTCTGGTGGCCGGGGTAGAAGGTGGGTGCCGGCGATTGGATGAAGGCACCGCGAGTCTGCTGGTTGCCTTCCACGCTGGCGAAGATGTGGAAGGTGGGGGTGACGGGTCCGCCGGCGGCCGCGCCCCACATGTGACGTTCGTTGGGCAGACGGAAGGTGGAGACAGGCGGGGCGGCCTGAACGCCGCTGGGGCGCAGGAAGTAGAACGATTCGCCGTGCCAGGCGTCGCCGCCGGTGCGGGTGATGGCGGAGATGACGCCGGCGCTGGAGCGGCCGAACTCGGCGCTGTACTGGTTCACCAGGACTTTGTATTCGGCGACGGAGGCGATGGAGAGGACTTGTTGAGGCCCGTTGCCGAGAGCTGGCTCGTAGTTGGACAAACCATCCATCTGGTATTGCGTAAAGCGGAAGAGCTGGCCGTTGATGGTGAGGCGGGTGCCATAGATGCCGTCGGTGCCGAGGGAGCCGGTGTTGCGGACACGCGGGTCGAGCATGGCGAAACGGTTGATGTCACGGATGGAGGAAGGCAGTTCAGAAAGAGTGCGGGTATCGATGGCTTTGGAGATCTCGGCGTTGGTATTGACGAGCGGGCTGGAGTCGAGAACGGTAACAGTCTGGCGGAGAGGGTCGATTTCGAGTTCGATGTCCAGGGGCTGGGTTGTGTCGGAGACCGCGGTGGAGATGGGCTGAAATCCGTCCGCGGAGACGAGCAACCGGCAACTGGGTGTCACATTGGGGAGAGTGAAGGCCCCGCGCTCGTCGGTGGAGGCGGAAGCCCCGGAGCATTCAGCCATCACTTTGGCGGCGGAAACGCCCAATCCGCCGCGCAGGTGAACAACGCCGCGCACCTCTGCGGATTGGGCGGGCAGCAGAATTGGGAGAAGCAGAAGAGTGTAGACACACTTCGCCTGTACGTTCATGACGGGCTCTCTTTCTTTCCAACGGCCTTCAGGCCGGGTGTCGCGGTTCCGAGCGGGACGAAAGCTCGTACTCGCAACTCACTTGCAAAGAATCAGTATAGACAATTCCGTATCAAATGAAAACAGGCCTTTCTTCCGGCTACTCGCATCGGGACACCGCACTGTGAGTGATAGTGAGTTGCGGCACCTAACCCAGGGAGCGCAGGCGCCCGCGGGTTCACGTACAATTTAGGACGCATGATCATCGAACGCATTGATACGGCCCAGGTTGCTCCCAGGTGGGGGCTGCTGCGCGTGGTGACGCGGGATGGCGCTGAGGGATTCGGCGAGTACACGGTGGAGGGACAGATCGGCAGCGCCGAAGCGGCGGTGCAACAGTTTGCCGAAGAGTTTACAGGACGAGAGGCCAGCGAGATCAAGCGCCTGGTGCGCGGGGCCTACGACCGGAACTTCTATCACGGCGGCGCTCATTATATGAGCGCGCTGGGCGGGATCGAGATTGCGTTGTGGGACCTTGCCGGCAAGGCGGCCGGACAACCGATCCACAAACTGCTGGGCGGCAAGGTGCGCGACAGGGTGAAGGTGTACCGGTGGGCCGGCGGGAACAACAACGCCCCCGGCGCGGCGGCGGAAGAGGCAGCGAAGGTGGTGGCGGAGGGCGCGCGGGCGATCAAGATGAATGCCTGCCCGCCGCTGGCTGCGATCGATACGTATGGCGGGATCCGGGCGGCGGTGGCCCGGGCGGCGGCCGTGCGGGACGCGGTGGGGCCGGAGGTGGAGATCGCCTTCGACTTCCATGGACGCTGCAACGTTCCGATGGCGCGGAAGCTGGCCAAGGAACTGGAATTCGCTAAACCGCTTTTTTATGAAGAGCCGGTACGACCCGATTACAACCGGTGGCTGCCGGAGATTGCCGGGATTACGCATGTGCCGATCGCGACAGGCGAGCGGATGTGCACGGTGGCCGAGTTCAGCGATGTGGTGGCGGCTCGCGGGGCGCATATCCTGCAACCGGATATCGTGCATATCGGTGGGATCTCGAATACGGCCGAGGTGGGCGCGCTGGCGGAGGCGAATGGGATCGCACTGGCTCCGCACTGCCCGCTGTCGCCCATCGCGTTCATGGCCTGCCTGCACGTGGTAGTGCAGTGCCGGGCTGGGTGGATTCTGGAGTGGTCGAAGGGGATCCACTACAACGCCAGCGGGGCGACGGGCGACGTGGATCCGTGGCTGAGGTATCTGGACGAGAGCGACTGGCCGATGTTCGAGGTGGATGCCGACGGACACCTGACGGTGCCGGAGGGTCCGGGGTTGGGGATCCGCGTGAACTGGGCCGAGGTGGAAAAGGCGGCCAAGACGAAGGTCGCGTGGCGCGATGAACTGATGTATCTGCCGGACGGCACGGTTTCGAACTGGTAGACCTTCTCGAGAAGCAGGGCCGCGGACTGCGCGCCGCGGCCCGATGCTTGATACCCATTGCTTGACACCAGGAGGCCCAACGGATAGGTTTTGGACCATATGAACCGCCGTGTCTTTCTCGCAACAGCCTTGTCTTCTTCCCGGATATTCGGGGCGAATGATCGTTTACGAATCGGGTTTATCGGACTCGGCGGGCGTGCGCAGTGGCTGCTGAAGAACGAGAAGTTCCCGGGGGCGGAGATTGTCGCGATGGCGGATTGCTTCCTGCCGCAGTGCGACAAGGCGGCTTCGCTGCAGCCTGAGTACGCCCAGGTCACGAGATATCAGGATTACCGGAAGCTTCTGGAGAAAGAGAAGCTGGACGCGGTCTTTATTGAGACCACAACGCACGCACGGGCCTTGATTGCGCTGCAGGCAATGCAACTGGGCCTGGATGTTTACGCCGAGAAGCCGCTGACGTTAACGGTGGAAGAGGGGCAACTACTGGTGAAGGCGGTGGAGAGGTACAAACGGGTGCTGCAGACGGGGACGCAGCAGCGGTCGATTCCAATCAATGCCTGGGCCAGCAAGTTCATCCGGGAAGGCGGGTTGGGCAAGGTGAGGGAGGTGATCGCCTGCAATTTTGAGCCGCCCAAGACGTGGACGGCGCGGCCAGGCCAGCCGGCGCCCGCTGGGCTGGACTGGGATCTGTGGTGCAACCAGACTGAGCTACGGCCGTTCCATGAAGAGCTGCGCGGGCGCTGGGCCTGGTATTGGGATTACGACGGGGGCGGGCAGAGCTGGGGCGTGAGCGGATGGGGCACGCATGCGCTGGACCAGGTGCAGTGCGCGCTGGGTACGGATTCGACAGGTCCGGTGGAGATCTGGCTGGAGGGGGAGGGCGAGCGTCCGGCGGTGATGATGAAGTACGCGTCGGGCACTGTGCTGAGGATGAACGGAAAGCCGCGGCCCGATCATTCGGACCTGGGGGCGATTTTCGTGGGCGAGAAGGGGACGCTGGAGATCAAGCGAGGGACGCTGGTGGCGGATGCGGGGTTGTTGAAGGATGCGCCGCCGGAGACGGTGGAAGGGCCAGGCGAGAACAGCTTCCACATCGCCAACTTCTTCGATTGCATCCGGACGCGGAAGCAGCCGAATGCGTGGGTCGAGGCGGGGCACCGGTCGACCAGCGTGTGTCACCTCACGAACATGTGCCGGGAGTTGGGGCGCAAGTTGAGGTGGGATCCGGCGGCTGAGCGGTTCATCGACGATGCCGAAGCTTCGCGGAAGCTGGCGCGGCCGCGGCGGAAGGGTTACGAACTGCCGAAGATCGTGTAGTCCCAGGGAGGCTCCTGCCGGCGCGGCGGGCGCGCTACACTAGCACACTATGCGTATTGCGGGACCGAAGGTATTAGCCCGCCGTCACGAGGAGTTGCTGTTCCAGAGGGCCTATCCGGCCACGGAAGAAGAGGCGCTTTCGGCCGACCGGCAGTTGTCGCAGATCGCGGGGCGGGTGGAGACTCTGCGAGCGAGCGGCCGGGATCTGACCGCGCTGGAGGAGTATGACCTCTGCGGTATTGCCGGGTCCGGGATCACGGCGGCCTTCAGTTATGGCGTGGCGCGGCATCTGCTGAGAGCGCATGGCGACGCGGTGGATATCGAGTGGGATGCCTATGAGTGCTGGGATCCGCTGGGGCGACTGCTCCCGCAACTGCTGCCACTCTCGGCTGAGGATGCTCTGGTGGAAGCGCACGTTCCGTACCGCGATTGGGTGCATGCGGCGGCAGGTACGCGGTCTGACCTGGCGTGGCTGATGGATGCAATCGAAACGCGCTGGCGGGGGTCGCGACAAAGGGCGGAGAGGTATGACGGGCTGCAGCTGCCGCTGCGGTGGAACTTTGGAGTGTCCACGGCCACGCGGACGCTGATGCGGCTGCCGGGCAAGGAGCTCTTCCTGCACACTGAGCCGTACCTCACGCGGAAGGATGTATCGCTGGATGCCATCCAGAAGCTGCCGGCGCTGCCGGTGCGGAAACTACCGCGGGCACTGGGCGCGGCGATGCTGGCGCTGGCGCGGGATACATCGGCCGTGCGGTACCGGGAGTTGCATGGATTCACCTGGGGCGATCCACGGCATGTGTACCAGATCGACGGCGGGCGAGGGCTGAAGTTCTATTTCTCGAGTGTGCTGCCGGCGCACCGGCTGCCGCTGCGAGCGTGCCATTCAATGTCGTTGTGGAAGAACGGTGTGCCGGTCGGCTACTTCGAAGGGCTGTCGCTGTTTGAGCGCATGGAGGCAGGGTTCAACCTTTATTACACGTTCCGGGCGGGCGAGACGGCGTACCTGTATACGAAGGTGCTGCAGGCGTGCCGCCAGATGCTGGGCGTGACAACGTTTGTGCTGGACCCGTACCAGGTGGGGCATGAGAATCCGGAGGGCCTGGAGTCGGGGGCGTTCTGGTTCTATCGGAAGCTCGGGTACCGGTCGACAGATCCGGCGATTCGTGCGCTGACGGAGAAGGAAGAGGCGCGGATCAGGAAGGACGCGCAGTATCGGACTCCGATGGAAACGTTGAGCAAACTGGTGGCGGCTCCGATGGTGTATGAACTGCCGGGCCATGAGACCGGGGACTGGGATCAGTTCCAGTTGAGAAGGCTGGGGTTGCGGACGGCGGATGGCTCGGTGCCCAAGCTGCCCCGAGCGCTGGCGAAGGCGAAGGCGGCACCCGAGGAGATCCGGTATCTCGAGTTGATGCGGAAGGACTCGCGATTCCGGCAGCAGATTCTCGATCTCGGCCGGCCGTGAGCGGGTTAGCGTTTCCTGAGGCCTGTGCCGTTGTTCAACCAGAGGTCGAGGCGTGGGGCCTGCCAGGTGTACGGCTTGTTGAGAATGTCGAGGTCGCCGTCGTTGTCGAAGTCGCCGAGTTTGCCTTCGTGCCAGCCGTCGCCGGTTTTGAAGACGGTGACTTCGAAGCCACCTTTACCGTCGCCGTAGAGAATCCAGGCGCGGGCTTCGGGGTTGTCTGCCTCAATGGGTTGATTGCTCCACTTGGCCATTTCGGCGGCGAAGATGTCGAGCTTGCCGTCGCCGTTGATGTCGCCGATGTCGAGGGTGTGGCCGTGGACCATGTCGCGCGGTAGAAGAGTGCGGCTACTCCAGGAGTCTGTCCGGGCGGGATTGCCGCGGCACTCGTAGATCTTGAGAGGCCCGCTGCCGTCACCGGGCGCAATGACGACCTGCGGAATTCGGCCGCGCATGAACCTGCCGGCGCGGATGCGTCCTCCGATGTTGCCGATGCGGATGGGTTGAAACTTCCCTGCCCCCTGGTATTTGAACCAGTAGTTGCCGGCCAGGATGTCCGGGTGGCCGTCGCCATCGATGTCGGCGGCGTCGACCCCCTCGGCATAGGCGGCAGCGCTGGCTTCGCCTTCGCCGGCCTGGCCGGAGTAGACGGTCTCCAGGGTCCAGGGGCCGCTTTCACGGGGGTTATTGGGGATTTCGGCGAGGAAGAGGGTCTTTGCTTTCTGATTCCAGAAGATGAGCTGGGCGCGGCCGGTGCCCTTGATATCGGCGAAGACCTGGTCGTGGTGCTGATTGGCTCCGCTGTCCTTGATGAGGTGGCGTTTCCAGGAGACGGCTGGGTCGAAGCCGGGCGCAGGGTTCTCCCACCACCACACCTGACGGCCCTGATAGTCGGCTCCGAAGACAAGGTCGAGATCACCGTCGCCATCGATGTCGTAGGCCGCCCCGCCGGCTTCGACGGGAAGAAAGCCGCTTTCGAGGACATAGCGGGTCCAGCCTTGTGGGGTGTGGCGGAACCAGGTGAGGGCCGGGGCGGTCTTGCGGCAACTGATGACAAAGTCGGTGCCCGCCTTGGGATCGATGCGGACGGCCAACGCTCCGGTTTGCTCTGTGGAGGGGCCAGGAACAGGTAACTCGCCCAGGCGACTGGAGAGGCGCTGCCACTGGATGGTGGGTGCGGAGGCCCAGACGGCGGCGGAGAGAAGAAGCGCGAGGCGGAGAGGGTGAGTCATGGCACTCGTGTCCTGATGCTATGACGGGCCGGACCAGCTTGGCAAGGCTCGATCAGTCGTGTGCGATCAGGTTGCGCAGGCGGAACGAATTGCCGATGACACAGAGGCTGGAAAGGACCATGGCGCCGGCGGCCAGGATCGGATTGAGTACTCCGGTGATGGCAAGAGTGATGCCGGCGGCGTTGTAGAAGAACGCCCAGAACAGGTTCTGCCGGACCACGCGAAGGGTGGCGCGGGCGATCTCGAAGACGACGGAGAGATGAGCCAGGGAGTTGGACATGAGGACGACGGGGGCGGCCTGCATGGCGAGATCGGCTCCCGATCCCAGGGCGATGCCAAGATCGGCCGCGGCAAGAGCAGGAGCATCATTGACGCCGTCGCCGACCATGGCTACTTTGCGGCCTTCCGCCTTCAGTTCGTCGATGAACGCCTTCTTGCCATCCGGGAGGACGGCTCCGCGGAAGCTGTCCGCTCCGATGGCACCGGCAACCCACTGGGTAGTCTCCACGGCGTCACCGGAAAGGAGCAGAGTGGCGATGTTGTGCTGTTTCAGGCCCAGAAGAGTAGTGCGGGCATCGTCGCGGATGCGGTCTCCGAAGGCAATGGCGCCGGTGACCTGGTTGTCTTCAGAGACAAAGGCCACCGTGGCGCCAGTGGATTCCCACTGTTGAGCAAACTGGTTCATCGCGCCGGGCACGCATTGATCCGGGATCAGGGTGCGATTACCGATGGCGAGATTGCGGCCGTCGACACAGCCGCTGATGCCCCGCCCCTTCTGGATGGCGACCGCGGTGGCCGCGGGCAGGGTGCAGGAGCCGGCGCGGCGGACCACGGCTCGGGCCAAGGGGTGTTCCGAGAGTGCTTCGAGGGCGGCCAACGGGGCGAACGGCAGATGGGCAGGCAGGCATTCGAGGACGTTGAAGTCGCCCTCGGTGACCGTGCCGGTTTTGTCCAGGACGAGGACATCGATGTGGCCGATCTGCTCGAGGACGGCGGCGTCGCGGATGAGGATGCCGCGGCGGGAGGCGGCTCCGACGGCGGCGGTGATGGCGAGTGGTGTGGCGATGCCGAGGGCACAGGGGCAGGCGATGACGAGGACCGCGATGGCGCGCATCAGGGCATCGGAGGCGGCGGCACCGGCCATCAGCCAGCCCCCCAATGTCATCAGGGCGATGGCGATGGTGGCGGGTACGAAGATGCGCGAGACCTTATCGACGGTGCGCTCGATGGGCGCCCGGCTGGCCATCGCCTGTTCGACCGAGCGGATGATGTGATGAAGGGTACTATCCCCGGCAGTGCGAAGGGCGCGAACCCGGAGTACGCTGCCGCCGTTGAGACTGCCGGCGATGACGCCGGCGCCGGGTGTCTTGGGACGGGGCGCCGATTCGCCGGTGAGGATCGATTCGTCGACATCGGATTCGCCCTCGACGACAGAGCCGTCAGCGGGGATTCTTTCACCGGCTTTCACCAGGAAGAGGGAGCCGGGCTGCAGCGCGTCGATGGAGACGAAGGATTCCCGGCCGTCGTTGAGGATGCGCGCCTTGCTGGGCATCATGCGGTAGAGAGCGGTGATGGACTGGGTGGTGCGTTCCTTGGCTCCGCGTTCGAGGAGCTTGCCGAGCAGGACCAGGGTGATGATGGCGCAGGCGGTGTCGAAGTAAAAGTGGCGGCCTCCAACGGCTGCCTGGGCGCAGCTGTAGCCGAAGGCAGCCAGGATTCCGAGAGCGAGGAGGGCTTCCATGCGCAGAGTGAACGCCTTCAGGCCGAGGAAGGCGACGCGGAGGATGGGCCAGGCGGAATAAAAGACGGCAGGCAGGGTGAGCCCGGCCAAGGCCAGGGGCACGATGCGGCGGGCGGTGTCGGAAATGTTCTCCCAGTAGCTGGCATAGATGACCAGGCTGAGGAGCATGACATTCATCCAGAGGAAGGCGGCGATGCCGATGCGGAGGAGGAGGTCGCGCTTCTCACCGCGGTCGCGATCGGATTCGCCGGAGTACTCCGAGGCTTTGTAACCGAGGGCCTGGACACGGCTGGCAATGCGGCCGGGCGGGAGGTATTGGGGACAGTAGCGGACCTTCAGAAGGTCGGAGGCAAAGAGGACGCTGGCAGAGACGATGCCCTGTTCGGAGGCAAGGGCGTGTTCGATGAGCCAACCGCACGAGGAGCACCAGAGCCCGGAGAGATGGTAAGTGGACTCGCGGGTTTCGGCTCCTTCCGGAATCTCGACACGCGCGGCCCGGCTGTTTGAGATGAGGCCGAGCCGGAGGCTTTCCCGATAGACCTCACTGTTGCGGAAGTCCTCGCCGCGGGCGATGACGCCGCTCTCGGAAAGGATGGTGTAAACGTTGAGGCAGCCCTGGCAGCAGAAGGCCCGTTCGGCCTCCCCTGCCTGCAGGCGGAGCGGCTGCGGGCCGGCCGGAAGGCCGCAGAGATCGCAATTCATCAGCGAGCCGAGCCGTGGCCGCCGGAGCGGTAGTTGCCGTGGTCGTCCAGGATCACAGGATCGGCTTCGCGGGCAATGAGGTAGGTCGCGATGAGGATCCCCACAAAGAGGACCATGATGGCGCCCAGGAATTTAGGCAGGAAGGGCCATCCGGAGTGAGGCGGTTTCGGAGTCATTGCGATTTTTTCTCCTGCGGCATGAGGAAAGTCTCTTCGAAGACTTCCGGGTCTTTCTCGCCGGTGGAGGCGAGGATGCGGAAGCGGTTCACTTCGCCCGCGCCGGTGAACGGGCGAGCGGAGACCTCGAACTGGCGGTCTATGGTTTCACCCGGTTTGAGCGGGACCGGGCTAGGTTGGAGCGTGAGGGAGCCGGAGGGGAGGCCGTCCAGCCAGAAGGCTATGCTGGCGTCGTTTGAACCGCGGTTGGCCAGTTTCACACGGAAGGTGTTGTAAACCGTACCGTCGTCGCCGACGCGATACATGGTGGTGCGGACCGGCTGGAGCTGCACGAGGATGGTGCGGCGCATGGAGAGGGCCACGTAGAGTCCGGAGAGGTAGAAGAGGGTGACGAGGAGGACGACGACGCGTTTGGAATCGCGGATGCCGAGCTTGCGATACCAGGCGGTCTCATCCTCGACGACTTTGCCGGATTCGCCCCAGGTGTAGTGGATGAGGCCTTCCTTGCCGAGTTTGCCCAGGATGTCCGCGCAGGAGTCGATGCATTCGCCGCAGTGGACACACTCGATCTGGTAGGGCGATTTGCGGATGTCGATGCCCATCAGGCAGTCGCGGACGCACTTCCTGCACTCGATGCATTCGTGGTTTTCGTCGCGATAGGTGACGAGGAGAGTATTGCTATCGCCGAGCATGCCCTGGAGGTAGCCATAGGGGCAGACGGTGGTGCAGAAACGCTGCCGGAGGAGAGTGAAGTCGAGGAAGGTGATGAGCGTGACGACCGCACCGGAGATGCCCCCGGCGGTGTGCATGTCGAGGCTGGCGAGGCGGCGGATGAGGTCAGCGGGCGGGACAAAGTAGGAGATGAAGATGAACGACAGAAAGACGCTGGCCGCGCCGACCGCGGCGTAGAAAAGGCCGCGGGCCAGGAGGTTGCGGCGGGGCGCGGGCCACTTGACGAGGTACTTTGTGACCTTGCGCTTGAGCCAGGCTTCAGTCTCCAGGCTGGCTTCGCTGAAGATCATCTGCGGGCACATGTAGCCGCAGTAGATGCGGCCGTAGACCACAGACGAAACTACGATGACGAACATCAGGAACATCAGCGCGAAGAAGATGATGCCGAATTCGCTGATGAGGAGTTCGTAGCCGGCGAAGTAGAAGCGCTGACGGGGAATGTCGAAGCGCATCAGGTTGAAGAACGGCAGCAGGACAAAGATGAGGAAGCAGGTGAGGTGGACGAGTTTGCGGACCCGGTGGTAGTGGGGCCGCGGAGGCGGGTTGACGGTGTGGCCGCAGGACTTCGGCGGCCGGCTGGAGGTTTCAGGAGTGGCCATGGCAGTTGCCCATCGACATTGCAGGACCGGGCATCAGCCCGCGCCAGAGCAGGAAGACGCCCATGATGACCATGCTGACGGCGGGGAGGAGGAGGTTCCAGCGGCCCAGGCGTGCTCCGATGCTGGTGGAGAAGAGGCCGATGGCGAGCAGGCAGACGGCGGTGCCGAGGCCGAAGGCGGCCATGGACAGGGCGCCGTGGAGAGCGGATCCGGTGGCGGCCGCCTGCAGGACGGCGGCATAGAGCAGGCCGCAGGGCAGGAAGCCCATGATGACTCCCAGGGCCAAGCGGGCGAGAGGGCGCGGGGAGCGGAAGAGCGGGCCGAGGAGGCGGTTGAAGTAACGGCTGAGGCCGAAGCGTTCGATGCGGACGAGGCCGGACCTGGGAATGAGGGGGGACATGAGAATGCCAGCCAGGATCATGAGGGCGCCGGCGACGAGGGCGGTGGTGCGTTCGAAGCCGGCCAGGCGGCCGAGAAGGCCCACGGCATTGCCGGCGGCTCCGGCGAGGGAGCCGAGCAGTCCGTAGGTGACGATGCGGCCGGCGTTGTACAGCAGATGAGACGCCGGCCGTCCTCCCCCGGAAAGTGAGTAGGACAGGACGATGGGGCCGCACATCTGCGAGCAATGGAGGCTCGAGACGATTCCGAAACCGAGGGGCACGGCCAGGTCGAGAGGGTTCATCTTGCGTACAGAATCTTCGTGTTCTGTGTGGGTATCGAAACACATTCGCGGTAGAAATCGAAGTGCTTCATGGTGATGGCATGCGTCGGGCAGCGACTGGCGCACATGGCGCAGCGGATGCACGTGGTTTCGTCCTTCATCATCACGCCGCCCAAGGCATCGAGATCCTCGGCCGGCAGGTCTTTCACCTGATCGGTCGGGACCAGGAGGGCATCGGCGGCCATCTCCAGGTAGTTGGGATCGGAGATGAGCTGGCTGAGGCCAACGAGCCGGATGAGGTTTTCCGGGCAGACGTCGACGCAACCGTTGCAGGCGACGCAGATGGAGGTGTCGAAGATGGTGTTGACGTTGCAGCGCAGGCAGCGGGCCGCCTGATGGCGCGCCTCGGACTCGGGGTAGACCTCCTCCACGATCTCCATCGAGGAGGCGCGCCTGCTGCTTTCGAGCGCAGGTGGATTCGCGCGCTCGAAGCGTTGCCAGCCTTCCGCCATGGCGTAGTTGGCCGGCTTCCAATTCTTCCGTAGAGCAATGTCGGTTCGGGTGCCGCGGAGGAAGTCGTGCATGGACCGGGCGGCGATCTGTGCCGAGGCGATGGCGTCGATGAAGAGACGCGGGCCGTGGGCGATATCGCCGCAGGCGAAGACATCGGGCGCCGTGGTCTGGTAGGTTTCGCGGTTCACTTTGATGAGCCCGCGATCGCTCTCGACGCCGTCTTCCGGCGCCAGGAAGGAGAGGTCGGAGGTCTGCCCGATCGCGAAAAGGACTGTATCGGCTTCGATGTCTTCGAGCCTGGATTCGTCGAATGTCGGGCTGAAGCGGCCTTC
The DNA here is from genome assembly GCA_017307505.1 of Acidobacteriota bacterium. GTDB lineage: Bacteria > Acidobacteriota > Terriglobia > Bryobacterales > Bryobacteraceae > Paludibaculum. Next base: position 13,696 of record JAFKEE010000040.1, read on the forward strand.
GCTGTTGAAGACGGAGGTGCAGGTGACAACACGGAGTCCGGTGACGCGGCCGTTCTCGCTGAGGATTTCGCGGGGGCCGCGGCTATTGTGAAGGCGGATGCCTTCCTCGGCGCCTTCCTCAACTTCGATCTCGTCGGCGGGCATTTCCGCGCGGGACTCGAGGCAGACGACGTGAACCTCCTTGTCGCCGCTCATGCGCAGGGCGGAGCGGGCGACATCGTAGGCGACCTGTTCGCCGCGTTCCATCTCGGCGAGGGCTTCGCCCTTCTGCATGGATTCGAAAGGACGGACGGCAGAGCGAGCGACGTCGTAAGCAACATTGCCGCCGCCGATGACGACGATGCGTTTGCCGAGAGGCAGCGGGGTACCGGCGTTGAAGGCGCGGAGGAAATCCATGCCGTCGTAGACGCCTTCGGTCTCTCCGCCGGGCAGTTGCAGGCGGCGGCCCTTGGGGAGGCCTATGCCCAGGAAGATGGCCTTGAAACCGTCGTTGCGGAGGCTCTGGATGGTGAAGTCGCGGCCGAGCCGCATGTTGCATTTGAGGTCGACACCGAGGGAAAGGATGGCCTGGATCTCGTGGCGGACCAACTCGCGGGGCAGGCGGAAGATGGGAACGCCGACGGTGAGCATGCCGCCGGGTTCGGAGTCGGCTTCGAAGACGGTGACTTTGTAGCCGATCTGGGCGAGGTCGTGGGCGACGGTGAGGCCGGAGACGCCGGCGCCGACGACGGCGATGCGTTCGTAGTCGCCGCGATTGGGCGGCAGCATGGCCTTGTTGCACGCGTCGCGGTGCATTGCATAGTCGCCTGTTTCCGGACCGAACTGCGTGGTAACGAAGCGCTTGAGAGCGCGGATGGAGACGGGTGCGTCGAGATCGCCGCGCCGGCAGTTGGCTTCGCAGGGCGCGCCACAGACCCGTCCGCAGATGGAAGCGAACGGATTGGTGGCGCGCGCAATGCGGTAGCCGTCTTCGTAGCGACCCTCGGCGATGGCGTTGACGTAGCCGCACGCGTCGGTGTGCACGGGGCAGGCATGGCGGCATTTCACCATTTCCACCCAGTAGTCAGTCGGGTCGGGGACCCGAATCTGGTAGAAGCCGTTGTTCATACCAACTTACTCGTGGTGATCGGACTTGCGAATGGCGAAGAGCACGACGGTGACGACAAAGACCAGCGCCAGCGCGGCTACAAAGTACATCAGACCGTCGGCGGAGGTGGTGGCCTGGTTCATCTTCTGGACAAGCGGGCCGCGGTCTTCGTGGTTCACCTCACCATTCATAAAGAAGATGAAGTAAGAGACGCAGCCGAGTCCGATGATGGGGAATGCGATTTTGAGAAAGCCGGGCACTTCCGTGCCCTTGCGTTCTGTGATCCAGCCGCCCGCGTACTCCTTGATCTCGTTGTTCTTGTCACTCATTTGCGAACCTCCGGCTGTTCCTCATCGTGAAGCATTCTGTACTTGGGTTCCTCAGTGTTGCCGCTGAGGTAGCCGTGCTTGAGCGACTTCAGGAAGAAGTAGAGTGCACCGCCGGCCAGCAGAGCAAAGAGGAAATAAGAGAAGTAGATGCTGGGATAGACGTAGTCCTGCATTGGTGGCCCCTATTTCTCGTAGTCGTTGTCGGGCCGCCAGTTCTTGGACCGGCCCAGCGTCTGGAGATAAGCGGTGATGGCGCGCAGTTCCTCGGGATTCTCAGCGATCCAGGGGAACGGCGGCATGATGGAACCTGGCACCAGATCGCGCGGATTGCGGAAGTGAGTGCGGTGCCACTGGCTGTCGTACTTGCCGCCGACGCGAGAGAGGTCGGGGCCGGTGCGCTTGGTGCCGAACATGTGCGGCGTATCGTAGACGAACTCGTCGGGCGTGGAGATGGGCGAGTCGACGCCTTTCCAGCCGGAGCGCTTGGTGTCGGCCAGCAGGGTGCGAGTCTGCTGGGTGTGACAGTACCAGCAGCCTTCGCGGACATAAACATTGCGGCCCTTGAGCTCAAGTTCCGTGTAGGGTTTGAGTTTGCCGGTGGGGCCCTTGGAGGGATCGTTGTTCTCGAACGGCTTGCTCCACGTCTTGTCGACCAGCGGCGGAACGATGGTGGTGAGGGTGCCGCCGATAAAGAAGAAGACAAGCGCCGCGCCGATGGCGAAGCCGAAACTGGAATCCGCTTTTCTTAGCATATTCGTTGCTCCTTGCGGACTAAGCGGCCGCGGGCCGGTCCTTCGCCCCGAGGATGGTTGCCATGATGTTGTAGCCGAAGCTGACGATGCCGAGGAACATGAGGATGCCGGAGAAGAACCGGACGATCCACACGGGCTTCAGCGCGATGACGGTATCGATGAAGGGGATGGAGGGGTTGTTCCACTGCCAGCCCTGCCAGAAGCCGCCGAGCCAGAGGGTCACGAAGAAGCCCAGGCCGCCGAACATCAGGAACCAGAAGCTCCAGTTGGCGAGCGCTTCAGAGAAGATGGTGGTCTTAAAGACCCTGGGGATCATGTGATAGCAGCCGGCGATGGCGAAGAAGCTGAAAGCGCCCAGGACGGCCATGTGGGCGTGGCCGGGAATCCAGTCGGTTTTGGAGACGATGGCGTTCACGGTACGGAGGCTGTGCATGGGTCCCTGGAAGCAGGTGAGCAGGTAGAAGACAACGCCGGACATGAGGAACTTGAGGGGGACGTTGTCCTTGAGCTGATGCCACTGGCCCTTCATGGTGGCGAAGAAGTTGTAGACCACGGCCCAGACCGGGATGAGGAGCATCACGGAGAAGGCGATGGAGATGGTCTGCAGCCACTGGGAGATGGGGCCGTGGAGCATGTGGTGGGCGCCGGTCCAGACATAGACGAAGGCCAGCGACCAGAAGCCGATCATGGAGAGCTTGTGGCTGTAGAGCGGCGTATTGGAGGACTTCGGAATGAAGTAATACGCGATGGCCAGGCCGACCGGGGTAAAGATCAGACCCACGGCGTTGTGGACGTACATCCAGTTGAGGTTGGCCTGATTGGTGCCGGTGGCAAAGAGGACGGCGAAGTTGCCCGTGAGATAGACGAAGGCCGTCCAGAGGATGGTGCCCATGATGTACCAGATGGAAACGTACATCTGGTCGTACTTGCGGGAGGCAACGGTCATGAAGATATTCACGCCGAACATGATCCAGGCCACGACGACGGCGATGTCGAGAGGCAGGGGTAGTTCCGCGTACTCCAGACCCTGGTTCCAGCCCATGAGGAGAGATACCACCGCGCCCAGGATGATGGCATTCCACAGGATGGCGGTGGCGATGCCGAGTTTCTCGCTCCACAGTTTGACGGCACAGAGCCGGGGCACCATGAAGAACGAGAGGCCCATGTCGGCGGCGAGCAGCCAGCCGAACAGCATGCCGTTGACGTGCAGCGGGCGGAGGCGCCCGTAGGTCAGGTATTGCACGGTTCCCAACAGGCTGGGCCAGACAAACTTGGCTGCGATGGTAACGGCGATGATCCCGACGATGAAGAAGTAGGCGATGGAACTGATCAGGAACCACTTCGCCGTTGTGTCGTCGTGCACCAGGGCAGGCTCGGAGGCCGCCGAGGAGCGCGCTTCGACGCTCTTGTTGATTTCCTCAGGCATTGATACTCCTCATGAACTACTTGCGGGCGGCACTCCGGGCGTTGATGCCGCGGATGAAGTTGACGAGGTCGCCAACTTCGTTCTGGGACAGACCGTAGTCGATCCACGACGGCATGGCAGAGCCTTGCACGCCGTAGAGAATGGATTCGAACAACCGTCGGTCCGAGACGCTGTCGACAAAGGCCGTGTTGCGCAGATTGCGGGGGCGCGGCAGGATGTCGAGAGAGTTCGGGCCTTTGCCGTCGGCCTTGCGGCCGTGGCAGCCGGAGCAGCGCCGGACGAAGGTGTCCTCGCCGCGCGCCATGGATTCTGCGCTGGCGGCGACGGGGTTCTTCTCCGGCACCTTGCGGGCGGTGATTTCCTTGCGCGGCTCTTTGGTGTAGGTCGTAAAGACGTACTGGAGAACGCCTTGAATCTGGTTGTCGTTGAGTACCTGACCCCAGGACGGCATAGAGGTGCCGGCCACGCCGTTCTTGATGGAGTTCTGGAGACGCTCGACGGGCTTGCTGTTGATGAAGCCGGCCTTGGTGAGGTCTCGTGGATAGGGGTCGAGGTAAATGGCGATGGGGCCATGACCGTCGCCCTTTTCACCGTGGCAGCGCTGGCAGAGTTCCTTGAAGGTATCGGCCGGCGTGGGCATCGGCGGAGGAGTCTTCAGGCTGGCCAGATAGGTACTCATGGCCTGGAAGTCGGCTGCCGGGAAGCGGAAGGTCGGCATGATGGAATCCGGGATCTTCGACGGCGGGTTCTTGAAGTGCTCGAGGATCCAGGACTCATTCTTCATGAGGCCTTCGAAGCTGAGGTCCGGGGCGATGCCGCCGTCCCGAGAGCCGAGCTTGTGGCAGGCGGTGCAGGCGTGGTCGGTGACCAGTTTTTCGCCCGAAGAGATGAGGGCGGCGCCTTGCAACGCGACGGGCTCGGCTGCGCCTTCCGGCGGCCGTTTGGCGTTGAGTGAGGCGCGATAGCGCTGGAGTGAGGTCTCAGAGAAGTTGACGCCGCGGCGGCTCTTGAGGAAGATGACCAGCGCCTTGACGTCCTGCTCGCTGAGATGGAACTGAGGCATGAACGAGGTGGCGAGGTTGGCACGCGGTTCGACGATGGATTCCCAGAGGTAGTCGATCTTGAACTTCTTGCCGACTTCCGAGAGATCCGGGCCGAGAGTGCCTTCGGACAGCCCTTCGATGCGGTGGCAGCCGTAGCAGTTGTTGGCGAAGAAGAGCTTGCGTCCCCGGTCGACCAGGGCGGTGCCGGCGAAATTCTCTTCGGTGTGGCACTGGGCGCAATTGGACTGCATGTAGTCCTTGCCCTTCAGCTTGGTGGAGAAGTCCTTGCGCCAGTTGGCCTGGACGATGTAGCCGGCCAGAGGATCGGGCCAGTATTCGTCTTCGCCGTGGCTGTAGTGCTCCTGCAGGCCGCGGCCCTGGCCGTCGTGGCAGACGGTGCAGCCGAAGTCGGCGAACTTGTGGCGGCGTTCCCATTTGCCATTGACCTGGACGTCACCCATGCCGGCGGTGTAGGGGTGAGTGCGGAGCGGCTGGGCATGATCCTTAAAGCGGGGATCATCCATGGCCAGGTGGCAGGTGATGCAGCGATCGACGCGGTTCTCGCCAAACTTGGTGACGAGAGACTGTTCGATGCGGGGTGAACGCGCGGTGAGGGCGGCCTTTTCGGCGTCGGTCTTGGAAAGGGCGCGCGCCTGATCGAAGTATGCGGTCTGGTAGTTCTCCCACTTGTGGAAGAACTGCTGGTAGAAGACGAGCCCGTGGACGATGAGCACCACGAAACTGGCGATAGCAAGTGCGAGTCTCATGATTTCACCTCATTTCCAGGGGGAGACGAACTCCCAGTTGGGCCCACGGAAGAAGGTCCCGATGATGACGAACACCACGTTGACGATCAGGAAGGTCATGAATATCGTGTTGGCCAGCAGGCGCTCACGGGCGAACCATTTGCCGACACCGGCGGTGCGGCGGTCGAGGTAGGGCGTCGCCAACAGGAGCAGGACGAAGATGGTGGGGATGCCGACGCCGCCCCAGAAGGCGGAGTAGCTCACCATCTCCTGCAGGCCCAGGAAGTACCAGGGGGCCTTGGCCGGATTCGGCGGGTGCATGACGTTCACGGGCTCTTCCAGAGGCGCGTTGAACATCATGGAGAGCGTCAGGATCGCGGCGAGGGTGAGGATGAAAACGAACAGCTCGGCGATGAGCAGGTTGGGCCAGGCGAAGACCGAGTTGTCGGGGGTATTGCCGATCTTGGTGAAGGGTCCACGGACGAAGCCCTGGAGGCCGTAGGTCTTGTTCTTCTTGAGTTCGACGGCCTTGACGCTGACGGCGACGGGAGTGGCGGTCTCTTCGGGGCGGGACAGGCCGCCGTCCTTACGGATGCGCCAGAAGTGGATGGCGACCAGGAGGGTGACGATAACGGGGAGTACGGCGACGTGGAGGACGTAGAAACGGAGGAGCGCTTCCTGACCAACAGTGGCGTCGCCCAGCATGAGGAACTGGATGTCCTTGCCGACAACCGGGGCGTAAGCCGCAATGGAGGTGCCGACCGTGATCGCCCAGAAGGCGAGCTGATCCCAGGGGAGCAGGTAGCCGGTGAAGCTGGAGAAGAGGGTGAGCAGGAAGAGGATGACGCCGATGACCCAGTTGAACTCGCGGGGCTTCTTATAGGAGCCCGTGAAGAAGACGCGGCACATGTGGAGGACGACGACGCCGACCATGCCATGAGCGGACCAGCGGTGCATGTTGCGCAGGAAGATGCCGAAGGCGACGGTCCCACGCAGGTCGAGCATACGGTCGTAGGCCTGTGTCGTGGAGGGCACGTAGTAGAACATCAGCAGGACGCCCGTGACCACCAGGATCAGAAACAGGAAGAAGGACATGAGGCCCAGACCCATGGTGTAGATGGGGCGGAGCGTGTTCTTGTTCACCTTCACCGGGTGGATGTGAAGGAAGAAGTTGGTGAAGCTGGTGGAGGAGCGCTGCAGATCATCCGAGGGAAGCGGATTGCGGAAGAGAGAGTGCCAGACGTTGGCCGGCAGCTCGCGCATGTTCGTCCACAGCGAGGGTGGTTTTACAGCCTGGCTCATACGTTCAGATAGCTCCCGGGCTCGACCTCGGTGTCCTTGTCGATCTCAAGCTCGCCGTTGGGAGCGAGGCTCACCTTGTACCAGGGGAGGGCCTTGGGGGCGGGACCACCGGTGACGTTGCCATCCTGGTCGTAGCGCGACCCGTGACAAGGGCAGGCGAAGCCCGTGTCGGCGACGCTGACGATGCAGCCGAGGTGGGTGCAGGTGGTGGAGATGGCGGCGATTTTGTCGCCTTCGCGGACCACGCACACACGGCGGGTGTCGAGCGCCATGCGGGTGCCGGAGGGGAACTCTTCCGGCTTGCCGATGTTGAACCGTTGGGGCTGCCCGTAGGTGGCGCGCGGTTTGATGAATACGAGATTCGAAAAAGCGCTCAGGATTGCCGAGCCAAACAGTCCAAAACCACTGAACCAGGCAAGCATGCGGCGCCGGTTCATGCCCGGTTCGCCGGCCGCATCCTTGTTATGAGCGAATTTGGGATTTCCCGCCATCTTCATCCGACTCCTTGGGTTGATCTACCAGTTCTTGAATGTCCGACCAGAAGACCTGATACTTGGCGTCTTCTAGGTCACGAAAATAGTCGCGCTTCACGGCAAAGACAAAGACACACGCAGCGCCGAGGCCCATGAAGAGGCTGGCGGCGAGGGCGATCCAGGTCAGCTCCATTCGGGCACTCCACAAATGGGGCCGGTGGCCGGGGACCGGGCAGCGAGAGCTGCGATAGTGTGAGCACGGAGGACGGAGGTCAGCGCGTCCTGCGCCTCCTGCCAGACCAGGTGTACGCTGCACCAGCCGCTGCGGCCGCAGAAGCCATCCGGTCCGATGCAGATGTTGAGTTGAAGAGGGCCTTCGAGGGCCTCGACAACATCGAGAAGGGTAATGGCCTCGGCCGGCCTGGCGAGGGTATAGCCTCCGGACACGCCGCGATGGGAGAGGGTGAGGCCGGCCCGTGTGAGGGCCTGGAGAACCTTGCTGAGGAAGGCTTCGGGGGCATCGCCGAAGTTCGCGAACTCAGAGAGAGTGACGCGGCCGCCAGAGGGAACGGAGGCCAGGTGGAGCATCACCCGGACTGCGTAATCGGCTGCGCGCGTCAACTGCATTCGAGAACCTTGATAAATTAGAGTCTCTTTCTCCGGTTTTGTCAATACGGTTTTTGAGATCTTGTTGACTTAAATATAGACTGGAATATACAGATAGATTTGAGTCGGCGAAGAGGGGTTTGTGACCTCCCAAAACTGACACTTTAGTTCAGTATGTTGAGGGCACTGTTTGTTATAGATAGGCTGTTTCAAAGCGTGGAAAGAACGGGTGCTTGGGCGCCGATGTGGCCTTAGGATCGGGCGGTGTCGGCCCGGTAGATGCAGCCGATGCCTACCGCGTAGGCCAGGAGGTCGAGAAAGCTGAACTGGGTGCCCAGCAGACGGGCCGCAATCCGTACTATGGCGTGTTCATTGGCTAACAAATGGGCGGGGATGCGGGTGAGCTGGAAGAGCTCGATGACGGTCATGGCGGCCATGGCGCAAATCGCGGTGGTGGCGGGCTTCCAGAAAGGCCGGAGGAGGACGTAGAACATCGCCGCGTAGAGGGCATCGCCGAGGTACTTGTCGATCAGGACGAAGCCGGTCTGATGGAGGCGCGAGAGGATTCCGGCCGCGATGATGGCGAGAAGGGTGAGGACCCAGGCGATTCGCGGTGACGGTCGAAGGGACATGCGGTTAGTTTAGCGGGCCGGTGCGGAGGTGTCGGGTGGGTCTTGAACAGAGAAGGGTCCGTCCGCGATATCGTGTTTGGTTAGCCATGCTTCGATTTGCGCTCCTCTCCCTCCTCGCCCTTTCGCTGGCCGCCCAGGACAGGGTCGGCACGATTCAGGTTCGGGTCGCCACTGACCATACGGACTGGCGTTATGAACCCGGGAAGCCGGTGAAGTTCCAGATCACGGCCGTGCAGGACGGTCACGCCCTGAGCGGCGTGAAGGTGACCTACCGGATCGGCCCCGAGATGATGCCGCCTAAGATCGACCAGACGGCGACCATTACGGGTGAGAGCCTGACTGTCGATGGCGGGACGATGAACGAACCCGGCTTCCTGCGCTGTATCGCGACGGTGGAGAAGAACGGGAAGACGTACCGGGGACTGGCCACGGCCGCGTTCCAGCCGGAGCAGATCAAACCGACTCAGCAGGATCCGGCAGACTTCGATGAGTTCTGGGCCGCAGGTAAGGCGGCGCTGGCCAAGCTGCCGATCGATGCCAGAATCACACCGCTGCCCGAGTACGGCAATTCACAGGCCGACTGCTACCAGGTGAACCTGCAGAATGTGGGCATGGGGAATGCGCCCTCGCGGTTCTTCGGAGTGCTGTGCGAGCCGAAGGCTCCGGGCAAGTATCCGGCGCTGCTGAGTGTGCCGGGTGCTGGTGTCCGGCCGTATCGCGGCATGGCGGAGATGGCGGCTCGTGGGGTGATCACGCTGCAGGTTGGCATCCACGGGATTCCGGTGACGATGGACCAGACGGTGTACGACTCACTGGGCGCCGGCGCGCTGGCGAACTACAACACGTTCGGGCTCGACAACCGGGACCGGTATTATTTCCGGCGGGTGTACCTCGGCTGCGTCCGGGCCAACGACTATCTGACCAGCCTGCCGAAATGGGACGGCGAGCACCTGGTGGTGACCGGCGGCAGCCAGGGCGGGGCGCTTTCGATTGTGACGACCGCGCTGGATCCCAGGGTCAAGGGTCTGGCGGCCTACTACCCAGCGCTTTCGGATGTCACGGGGTATCTGCAGAACCGGGCCGGCGGCTGGCCGCATATGTTCCGGGCGACGGAAGGTCCGATGGCTCACCGGTCACAGGACAAGATCGAGACGTCTCGGTACTACGACGTGGTGAATTTCGCGCGGCGGGTGAAGGTGCCCGGTTTGTACTCGTGGGGCTTCAACGATGAGACGTGCCCGCCGACATCGATGTACTCGGCGTATAACGTGATTCCCGGCCAGAAGAAGCTGATGCTGGCGCTGGAGACGGGGCACAACAACATTCCGGAGCAGGTGGCCGAGGTGCAGGCCTGGCTGCTGGCATTTATGCAGGTGGCGGGGCGGTAAGGATCAACCCGCAACCCCAACCGGCGTTCACCGACATCAATGAATAACTCTACTGAGCTGACTTCCTCTCTCGCCAGATATCCCAGGTGAGCGGGCCGGCATCGTCGTCCGAGATTGGATGGCCGGCAAGTTTGAGGGCCAGTTTGATCTGGCCGTGGTGGTAGGACTCGTGGAAGATCAATAGCTGGAGCAGCAGGATTGGGTGGTCGTAGTTCAAGTCGAGAGCTCGGCCGGACTCTACTCTGCCCCGCACCGCGTCGCGAACCCGTTGGGCGCTTGCCGTGAGCATCTGCGCAATGCGACCGGGGTCGGGCTCATGGATCCATTCCTCCTCCGGCACGGGGCCGGCGCACTCGGGCGCCTCTTCCAAGAGAGAGACCATCCGTTCGTGGTGGAGGTGGGTCAACAGCTCGGCGACGGTGTGGCTGGTTGGGGTGGGCCTGGCTTCCAAGCCTCCAGGAGGAACAGCCCGGACGAGATTCACCAGGATGGTATTATTGCGGTCCCAGGAATCCAGGATGGCTTCTAGTAGGTTTTGCTCTGGAGCTTCCGGCATTTCACCCTCCATTTTCCTCTAAATCGACCGGGGTTTCTGCGGCACTGCCTGGCGTCGCCAGAGTGGAGAAGCGAGGCCGACAGGGTTCCGGGCGTTCGACCTATAATTCGAGAGCAACCCATGTACCCTTTTGAACCTGCGCGCTACACGTGCTACCGTGCCAACGGTCCATTGACGATCGACGGAAAACTGAATGAGGAGTCGTGGCTGGCGGCTCCGAAGTCGACGCCCTTCGTGGATATCGTCACCGGAGAGGCGGCCTGGTTCGATACCCGGACGGCGCTGCTATGGGACGACGAGAATCTCTATTTCGGCTTCTGGGCCGAAGAGAACGATGTTTGGGGCACGCTCACTGAGCGGGATTCCAAGATCTATGAGGAGAATGACCTCGAGCTGTTTATTGCCGCGCAGGACGCCTACTACGAGTTTGAGATCAATGCGCTGAACACGGTGTATGAAGTGTTCTGGGTGTGGAAGGATATCTTCCTGCCGGGGTCGCAGTATTTCGGGCGGCCGGAGTTCGATCCTGCCACGCAGCGAACGATGGTCCTGGATGGAGTAGGCGGACACGTCCACCCGCGCGGAGAACGTTGGGGCTTCCTGGATTGGGACTATCCGGGCCTGCGGACCGCCGTGCATGTGGACGGCGTGGTGAACCGGCGCGATAAGACGGACCGGGGTTGGACCGCGGAACTGGCCTTCCCGTGGAAAGGACTGGAACTGCTGCGGGACGGGCGTTCGCTGCCTCCGAAGGACGGGGATGTCTGGCGGATTGATTGCAGCCGGTTTGAGAAGATCGGCCGGAACGGGGAGACTCTGGATCCGTGTGCCGGGTGGACCTGGAACCGTCATGGGCACTACGACTCACACATTCCGGAGGTGTTTCCTTACGTTACGTTCTCGACGGAAGTGGTGGGCAAAGGGCGTTAACCTGGCTTCGTAATCCACCGCGCAACGGATCCACAGGCTGTATATGATCTAGGTGGCTGAACGAAGCGACGGGCCGGTCCAGGCGACGCTGAAGTCGATTCGCGCGGAACGCCGGCGGCGCGGATGCTTCCTCCAGATCGGAGCAGAACCATGAAATTGTTGAGCAGTCTTTGTTTCTGTGCTGTGGCGAACCTCGTAGCAGCGCAGGGAGCGCCCGCCGGTCCGCAAATCAAAACGGCCAACGGCATTGTGGAAGGGATCACCGCGAAGTCTGGGATCCGGATGTTCCGCGGGATTCCGTTTGCCGCGCCTCCGGTGGGCGAGTTGCGCTGGAAGGCCCCGCAGCCGGCGAAGAACTGGCAGGGTGTCCGGCCGGCCGTGGAATTCGCCCCAAGCTGCATGCAGCGGCCCATCTTCGGGGACATGGAGTTTCGCGGCAAAGGGACGAGTGAAGACTGCCTGTATCTGAACGTGTGGACGCCGGCCAAAAGCGCGGCTGAGAAGCTGCCGGTGCTGGTGTACTTCTTTGGCGGCGGGCTGATGGCGGGTGACGGCTCAGAGTACCGCTATGACGGCGAGAGCATGGCGACGAAGGGGATTGTCTCCGTCACCATCAACTACCGGCTGACGGTGTTCGGGTTCCTGGCGCACCCGGAGTTGACCGCGGAGGCTCCGTACCACTCGTCGGGCAACTACGGTTTCCTGGACCAGAACGCTGCTCTGAAATGGGTGCAGGAGAATATCGCGGCTTTTGGCGGAGATCCGAAACGGGTGACGATCGCGGGCCAGTCGGCTGGTTCCCGTTCCGTAAGCGTGCAGATGCTTTCGCCTCTGTCGAAGGGCCTGTTCTCTGGCGCGATTCTGGAAAGCGGCAGCATGGTGGGCGCGGTGAAGCCGCCGTCCCTGGCCGATGCCGAGAAGCGAGGGCTGGAGTTCATGGCAGCCGCCGGCGCCCAGTCCTTGAAGGATCTGCGCGCGATCCCGGCGGAAAAGGTGCTGGCGATGACCGCGCAGCCGGCATGGACGAGGTTTGAGGCTATCGCGGATGGCTACCAGGTGGCGACGAAGGACCTGATCGAGTGCGCGGACAAAGGCGAACTGGCCCGGGTGCCGCTGCTGTTGGGGTGGGTGACGGAAGACCGGAACGCGCAGTCATTGCTGGGTGAGAATCCGGCGACTCCGGAGGGCTACGCAGCGGCGGTGCGCAAACTGTTTGGCGCGGATGCCGACCGGGTGTTGGCTCTCTATCCGGCTGGGCAGACGAAGGATCAAGTTCTGGATGCGGCCCAGACCCTGGCGACGGACCGGGGCATGGGCTACAACATGTGGCGGCTGGCGGAGGGTCACCGGCAGTCAAGCGGGAAACCGGTGTTCCGTTTCCTTTATGGGCGGCCCAGGCCGAGGTTCCTGGGGCGGCCTGACCAGTTGCCTGGTACGGCCGGAGGGATCATCACCAACGCAGCAGCAGCTTCCTCCGTACCGAAATGGCGTGGCGCGGTGCACTCCGCCGAGATCGAGTACGCATTAGGCAATTTGGCTACAAACAAGCATTACGCCTGGGAACCGGCCGACTACAAGCTGTCTGAGGTGATGGAAGGCTACTTTGCAAACTTCATCAAGACAGGCGATCCCAATGGAGCCGGGCTGCCGAAATGGCCGGCTTACGCGCCGGGTTCAGGCTTCCAGATTATGAGCCTGAATGCGGAATCCAGTGCGATGCCGGAGACGCGGCAGCGGTACGTGCTGCTAGACGAGATTCTGCACGGGAAATAGACCCGACAACCGGCAGAGATCCACAGACCGGACGGCGGTCTCACCGGAAAGGCACTTCGTGGAAAGGGGCGCGGCCAGGATGTTCACGCCCCTGCGATTTCCACCCAATGGATGGTGGCGGCTGTGCGGGCCTGGACGTCGAGGACGACACGGCCGGCGGCGCCTTCCGGCATTTCCCAGGTGACGAAGCCGCGCTGCGGTCCGGGTTTGATGCCCGACTCCGCCGTGGATGGGGTACATTCCTGGCCGTTGGCCCGGACTGTGGCGAGCGGACCGTTCTCGACCTCCATCCTGACCTTGGCGCGCCGCAGCCGGGGTCCGCAGTGGAGACGGAACGAGGTCCACTGGCCGGCGGAAAGGGTTTGGGGCAACTGAGCCGCCGCGGGTTCGCCGGGTGCCAGGGTGTCGGAGTAGGTGATGACGTGGCGGCGCGGTTTGCCAGCCAGTGTGTCGAGGCGCCCGCACTCGCGCAGCAGGGCGGGATAGTTCTCCGCGTCCGGCATCTGTGTCTGAGAATCCATGTAGTTGAAGAGGTAGACGCGGTCGGCTCCGCGCTGCAACAGCGAGGCGGCGGCACCACGAACCGTTTCGATGGAGTTCATGGGAATCGGACGATAAGCATGGTAGGGCCGGAGGAGAAGTTCCAGCCCTGCGGCCAGGATCACCTTGTCACCAGCCAGACGGCGCCAGAGTTCCACCGGCATGTCCGTCTCGATGCTCGCCCAGAACGGAGTGAAGACGAGAAGATCGATCAAACCCTCGCGAGCCCAGAGTGCGCCATCCATGCCGAGATCGATGGCGGTCTGGGGCCTGGAGGGTACCCGTGCGCCGATGGCGATCCGGTGGCCTCTGCGCTTCCCCCATGTGTCCGCCAGACGCCTGGTGTTGCGCATGAATTCGGTGAGGAGCTTTCCGCCGGCTGCTTCCTGGCCTGGGCGGAAGTGGAAGCCGAAGCGCATCCAGTCCAGTTCCAGGCCGTCGATGTCGTAGCGCTCGAGGTACTCTTCCACGAGACGGAAGTGGTAAGCCCGAACCTCGTCGTGAGCGAAGTCAAACGCACGGTCGCGCCAGTCGACCGACCGCCAGGGTAGACGCCGGAACTGTGGATTCTGCCGCCAGAAGGTACTGTGCATGTAGCTCTCGGGATCATCTACATTGTGCAGGTCGTTCATGCGCATGGAGACCCACGGTGAGAGCCGTAGCTTGCGGGCACGCTCGATCCATACGGCGTAAGGATCGATGCCCTGCTGTGCCAGAGACCATGCAGTGTGTACCCATTTGCGCGCGTTCACGCGGGCCTCGCCGGTGGTGGAACGGAACAGCGGCTGATCGTCAGAGCCCTGCGGATCGTAGCCCTTCCAGATGGGATCCCAGACCTTGCTGGCAAAGCTGGTGCGCTGGGAATTGGCGCTGAGGACCAGTTCTCGGACCTGAGTTCCGGCGTACTGGTCGACAAAAGACGCCACTGACTCGCGCGTGTGGACTTGTCCGGCACGAGTGAAGAACCAATGGCTGTTGTCCTCATTCAGGCACAGGGCGGTGCCCGACGCCGGTGCGGCTGCCTGGGCGCCGGCCACCGATGCCGCTGATTGCACAAACTGTCGCCGATTCATACCTAGCGAAATTGTTCAACCAGGAAGAGGTCGCTGGCAACCGGGTCGGCCAGGGAGACGAAGATCGAGCTACCGTCGGGCGCCACGGCAAGGCCGGCATCGCCCACCAAGGGACGGTTGGGCAGAGTGGCGAGCTGGATTTCCCGACGGGTTGCCAGATCGTAGGAGCGCAGCGAGTAAGGCGGCTGGACGGCGGCGAAATAGATGGTGTCGTTGTGCAGGCGCCAATTGCCCCACATGCCGGCATCGAGCCCCTGGAAGACGGGTTCTTCCGTTCCGCCGTCCACGGGCATGCGCCAGATGGCCCGGCCGCCCCGATCTTTCGTGTAGTAGAGCCAGCGACGGTCGGCGGACTCCCAGGCTCCAAAGCCACCTCCATGGGTTACCTGGACAGAGAAGCCTCCGTTGACGGGGCGCTTCCAGACCTGCCACACACCCTTGGTGTTCGCCGAGTAATAGATGGTGCGGCCATCACGAGACCAGCTGGGGACTACCTCGTCGTAATTTTCGCTGGTGAAGCGGCGCAGTTTGCCGTTGTCCACATTCAGTATGAAAATGTCTGAGTTGTCGCCGGTGCGGGAGTCCAGCGCGAGAAAGTGGCCGTCCGGGGACCAGCGCGGACAGCCGGTGAGGGTCCGGCCAAACTGCGTGAGGCGGCGTGGGTTGGCGCCGTGAATGCCGGCGACCCAGATCTCGTCGGTACCTGTGCGGTTGCTGCGGAACGCGATGCGGCGGCCATCGGGGGAAATGTCGGGGCTCACATCGGTGAGAGTGGAGGAGAGCACAAGTTCGGGGCCGCCCGCCGGCAAGGGCATGCGCCAGACGCGGATGGTCTGGCGTGGGCTGGCGAAGACAAGCCGGTTTCCGACACGGGCCACGCGCGGATGGCGGGCGGTGACGGTGCCGTCGGTCAAGCGCCGGGGCTCGCCACCGGACGCGGAGATGCGCCAGAGGCTGCGCTGTCGGGCGAAGATGAGGGCATTGCCGTCCGGTGTCCAGGTGTGGCCAAAGATTGGATTGGCGCCGGTGGTCAGCCGGTTGATGCGCCCGGAAGAGAGGTCGAGCAGGCTGAGCTGGTCGACACCATGGCTGAGGGATTCGCGGAAGGCGATGGTGCGGCCGTCGGGTGAGAAAGCGGGTTCGTAGTGACCAAGGATCTGTTCCGGACTGGTGGTGATGCGGGTGATTGTCCCATTCGCGGTGGAGATGAGGACCAAGTCCCGGCGGTCGGTAGCCGCAATGAACTTCCCGTCCGGGGACCAGTCAATGAGGACGGAGGGGCCTATCGGGCTCGGCGCGGATTCGATGATGGCACGGCGTGTGATGTCCCGGGTGGCGAGATCCATGACAAAGACGCCAAGGTGGTCTGCGCTGGTGGGACGGAGAAACGCGATCTCGCGGCCGCCGGGCGACCAGACCGGGCTTGAGACTTCGCCCTCGGCTTCTTTACTGAGCAGCACAGGCGAGAAGGATCCAACATTCTGGACGTAAATGTTCCGGCGGCCATTCTCTGAACCGTTCCACAAGAACGCTACCTTGGAGCCATCTGGGGAGAAGGCCGGCTGCATTTCGGCGCCCGGCAGGCTGGTGAAATTACGCACTTCGAGCGGGACCGGTCCGGGGCGTGAGACCGCGATTTTCCAGACCAAACCGGCCAGAATCGCCGCAACGAGCAGGGCCAGCCCGATCAGGCGGAAAAACGAGGGGCGGCGTCCCGAGGCTGGACGGGAGAGAGGCAGGACCGGAGAGGGTGGAGCCGCCAGGACCGGTGGGGCCTGAGGCGCTACTCCAGTTTCCCGATGGGGGTCGGGATCATTCCGGTGTTTCAGAGCCTGAATCCCTATTTTTAGGTCAGCATCTGCAAAGATGGCGGGCTTGCGCGTACTCCGGATGGCTTCGATGGATGTTACATAGCCGCCTTTGGGGAGGTTAATGCGAATTGGATCGTCCTTACCCTCCTTCGCGTAGTAGGCGGCGAGCTTCTGCCGGAGGCGGCGGGCTTCAATCCGGACAATTGGATCCGATTTCGGGTCGTAGGTCGCAGGGCGGTCGAACACCGCGCCGCCGATCACGCTCTCCTTGAGTTGCCCAAGGTCTTGAGCGAGAGAATGTTCGACGGCATAGGCCAGGAAACGGCGCATTCGCTCGGACTTAGCGAAGCCGTCGCTGGCCAAGATTCTGTGAAGTTCCTCGAGGGCGGCGTTTCTGACGTTGAAACTATCGTCCGGAGGGGCCTCGGGACGAGTAACTTGCATTTTCTTACCCCGTCATTACTGCGGGATTACTCCCTGTTTAACTTTTGTACTTTCTACAATTTTAACAGTTTGCACGGGGGTCGCGCTTGGAGTGGTGGCGCCGTGTCCGGCACCGCGTTTCACCGCTGACGCGATCAGTTTGCACAACTCCAATCTCAAATGGAGATCTTCATGTCAAATCCTTGTAAAGGGCAGTTGCGGCGAGCCTGGTTGCTCGTCGCCGCGTTAGTACTGTCCTCAGCAATCTTACTCGGACAATCGGATAACGCCAGCGTCTCAGGGTTCGTCAGAGACTCGACAGGCGCTTCCATTCCCGCGGTCCGGGTCGTCCTTACCAATGCAGCAACGGGCGTGGAACGCGAAACCAAGACCGGTGAGAACGGGTACTATATTTTTACCCCGGTGCCGTCGGGCGTCTACACGGTTTCGGCTGAAGCCACTGGTTTCAAGAAGACCAACAAAACAAAGAACAAGATCGACTCCAACATGGCGGCGGGTATTGACCTGACGCTGGAAGTTGGCGATCTCACTCAGTCTGTGGAAGTTACGGCCTCGGCCACCCGAATCCAGACCGACACGGCAGCTTTGGGCCGCGTGGTGGACCGGGCGCAGTTTGAATCCATTCAGGTGACGGGCCGCAACCCGATGTACCTGGCGTTGTTGAAGCCTGGTGTGACCGGCCAGTCGGTGACCGGCGGCGGATTCGGCATGGCGAACATCGCCAACATCAACGGGACTCGTTCCTCTGACAGCACGGTGACGACGGACGGCGCGGTGGGTCTGCGTACCCGCGGCGCGGACGGTACGGCGATCGGCGCAGCCGACATGGACGCGGTTGCGGAAATCCAGATCCTTACGTCAGCTTTCCCGGCTGAGTACGGCCGTTCGATTGGCGGCCAGGTGCGCATTATCACCCGCAGCGGCGGCCAGCAGTTTCATGGTTCGCTTTACGAGTACTTCCGGAATTCGGCGCTGAATGCGAACTCCTGGGACCGCAACCGGAACTCGAACCCGAGCATCAGCGGTGGTCCTTCCCCATTCCGTTACAACCAGTTCGGCTACAACGTGAACGGACCGGTCTATCTTCCGGGCAAGTGGAACACGGACAAGAGCAAGCTCTTCTTCTTGTTCAGCCAGGAATATGTCCGCCAGCGCAACACGGCCAGCACAACACAGACCGTGGCGACAGCGGCCATGCGGCAGGGTGATTTCAGCGCACTGCTGAACCCGGCCAACACGTTCTATACGGGTGTGCGGACGATCAACGATCCGACGACGAACAGCCCGTTTGCCGGCAATATCATTCCGAAGTCGCGTTTGAGCGCGAATGGCGTGGGCATTTTGAGCGCCTCCCAGCTGCCGACGCCTGGCTTCCTGAGCGGCAGCAATAACTACTACTCGGCCACCGGCGCACCCACCAACCAGCGGAAAGAGACCTACTCTTTCGACTACAATCCTTCGAGCAGCCACCAACTGCGGTTCCGCAGCATGGTCTACAGCTACTGGGATTACTCTCCGTTCGACGGCAGCGGCCACACGCCGCGTATCTTTGACCGCCCGAACAAGAGCTTCTCCTTGAACTACATCTGGACCGTAGGGCCGACGATGGTGAACGAAATGCTCGCCACCACCAGCGTCGACCAGGTGTTCATCGGGATTGACACGAGCACGGGCGTATTCGACCGGACGAAGTACGGCATCAACTACCCCTATATTTTCCCTGACCGGAAGGAGATCACGAACAAGATCCCGACGGCGGCGATTGCCGGCTTCACGGGCATCAACGGCGGACCGTACCCGGCCAAATCGGCGGGCCCGATCTACATGTTGTCCGACAACTTCACGATCATCAAGGGCACGCACACGATCAAGTTCGGCGGCCTGTATGAGCGTGCCGGCCAGAACGACTTTGACCAGATCAACGTCACCGGCGTTCCCGGCGGCACGAACAACCAGAACGGCCGGTTCGAGTTCAATGACGGCTCGTTCACGGGTCTCGCGGTTGCCAATGCGGCCATGGGCCTGTTCAACAACTACGCGGAGCTGGGCGCACGTCCTTACACTCCGTATCGCTCGCACATGTTCGAATGGTTCGCCCAGGACTCCTGGAAGGTGACGGACAAGCTGCGCCTCGAGATCGGGTTGCGGCACAGCATCATCCAGCCCTACTACAGCCAGTGGCGGAATATGGCAGTCTTCGATCCAGCCTCCTACGACGTCTCGAAGGCGGTGGTGCAGGATCCGAAGAACGGCGCCATCCTCAGCGGCAACTATCTGAACGGCATGATCATCCCTGGCGACGGCTGGCCGGATTCGGCCAAGGGCCGTGTGCCGATCGCGACCAGCGGCGAGTACAATTCGCTGTTCAAGGGCAACAAGGAATACTCAAAGATCCACTATGCGGACTTCCAGCCCCGCCTGGGTATCGCCTACACGGTGACCCCGAAGATGGTGGTTCGCGCCGGCGGTGGCCGTTTCTATACCCGCACCGGCGTCAGCGACTCAGTGTTCCTCGGCGCCAATCCGCCGTTCCAGCCGAACGCCTCTGTGGCAAACGGCAGTGTTGACAATCCGGGTGCGGCCGCGGCGAATGCGCGTCTGCCCCTGTTCGTAACCACACAGGATCCGATCTTCCGTATGCCGAGCGCCTGGAGCTGGAATACGGCGATCGAACGGGAACTGCCCTGGGCGACTACGTTGGAAGTTTCCTATGTCGGCCGCCGCGGCCTCCACCTGCAGCGTGAGCGCAACATCAATCAGCTGCTGCCCGGCACCCTGCAGAACAGCACGGCTTACGTCGATACGCTGCGGCCTTACAAGGGCTATGCAACGATCCGCGTGACCAACAACGAGGCATCCTCCACCTACAATGCCCTACAGGTCAGCGTGAACCGCCGGTTCAGCAAGGGCCTGAGCTATGGCTTGGCTTACACCTACGGCAAGTCGACCGACGACGCCTCGGGCAGCCGCACGATTCTGCCGAACGCCTACGACGCACACACCTTCTGGGGTCCGTCGGACTTCGACGTCCGCCAGATGCTGGTGGTCAACTTCATCTACGAACTGCCGGTATTCCGCAACAACAACCTGAGCGGCAAGCTCCTGGGCGGCTGGCAGCTTTCGAGCGTGAATCAGTTCCAGACCGGTACTCCGTTCACGGTGTCCACGAGCCAGGATGTTGCTGGCGTCGGCACCGGCAGCGGCAACCAGATCTGGGACATCAAGGGCGATGCGAAGCTGGACAGCGGCGATCAGAAGTTCGCCTACTGGACCGGTGCGAACGCCTACTGGTTCCGGACGACCGCAGCCGATGGATCAGCGCTGTTCCAGCGCGCCGCGGCGGGCACGTTCACGACCCAGAACAACCGCAACAAGTACAACCGGCCGGGCTCGCAGAGCTGGAACGTGGCGCTGTTCAAAGCGTTCAGCATCACGGAACAGCAGCGCGTACAGTTCCGCGCCGAGATGTACAACTTCCCGAATCACCCCAACTGGGATTCCCCGGTGACGGACCCGACGAACTCGGCGTTCGGCAAGGTGACGACGAAGAGCAGCAACCGGACGATGCAGCTGAGCCTGCGTTATTCGTTCTAGTTTGACCCAGCTCGTCCAAACGCGGACGAGTGCAACCGGCTGGCTCCTGCCTTTGGGTGGGAGCCAGCCTTTTTTTGTTCCTGGGTGGAGGAGAACGCCGGAGGCGGCGCGATGACCACGCGGGCTGGTTGAATGCTGAGGAGGTGCTACGACCGGCGCGGAAGTTGTATTTTGATCAGTACGGGCCGGCCGCGTTGAGAACCGACGAGGCCGGCCATCTTATTCCCGGGGGACTTATGAAAGCCGTTGCTCTGCTACTGACCGCGGGCCTGGCGTGGGGGCAGGCGCCGTATGAGACCGAGATCCGCCCGTCTGAGGTCCAGCACGAGATTCCGGTGAACCGTGGATCGGCCGCTCTCTGGCAGAGCCTGAAGAAGCTGCACACTCGCGCGAGCCTGATGATGATCACGGCGCACCCCGATGACGAGGATGGCGGGATGCTGGCGTACGAGTCGCGGGGCGAAGGAGCGCGGGTGTCTCTGCTGACGCTGAATCGCGGTGAGGGTGGGGCGAACGTGATGTCGCCGGATTTCTTCGATGCGCTGGGGTTGGTGCGCACGATGGAACTGTTGCAGGCGGGGCGGTATTACGGAGTGGATCAGTTCTGGACACGGCTGGTCGATTACGGATTCTCGAAAACCAAAGCGGAGAGCATCGGCAAGTGGACGCACGAACGGGTGCTGTTCGATGTGGTGAAAGTGGTGCGAGAGGTGCGTCCGCTGGTGATTACTTCTGTCTTCGTGGGCGGCCCGAGTGACGGGCACGGCAACCATGAGACGGCCGGAGCCATGGCGCAGGAGGTGTTCCGGGCGGCGGGCGATCCGAATGTCTTCCCGGAACAGATTCAAGCGGGGCTGAGGCCGTGGTCGCCGGTGAAGGACTATGCGCGCGTGCCATTCCGGCGGCAGGGCGCCAATGACCTGGCGGTGAACGTGCAAGTGCCGGAAGGGACCTACGATCCGGTATTGGGTTATTCCTACGTGCAGGTGGCCCGGGAGGGGCTTGGCCTGCAGAAGTCTCAGAATGGCGGGGGCACGATGCCGAAGGCCGGGGCCGTGAGCAGTGCGTATCACCGGTTCGGCTCGACGATCGACGCCAGGGAAACGGAGGCCGGATTCTTCGAAGGCATTGATGTGAGCCTGGCGGGGATCGCATCCCTGGCGAAGGGCGGAGACCTGGCGTTCCTGAAAGCGGGGCTGAGAGAAATGAATGCCTCGGTGGAGGAGGCGAAGGCGAAGTTCTCGGCAGTGAAACCGGAGGCGGTTGCGCGGCCCCTGGCGGCGGGACTGAAGACGACCATGGCACTGATCGAGGCCGTGGAGAAGAGCGGACTCGACGCGGATTCGAAGTACAACGTGCTGCACGAACTTCGGATCAAGCAGGTGCAATTCAACAACGCGCTGGCGCAGGCCCTGGGGCTGTCGGTGTATGGAACCGTGGCGCCGGAGAAAGAGCCGGATCCGATGTACGCAATGTTCATGGGGGATCCTGACACTATGCGGGTCGCGATTCCGGGGCAGACGTTCAGCGTGAACGTACGCGTGGTGAACCCCAGTACGGTACCAGTGGCGCTGGAGCGGGTGAGCGTGGAGGCGAACGGGCAGAAGCAGAACTGGGCCATATCGAAGGTGGCGGGCGGGCAACCCGGCCCGATCGCGGGCAATGTGGCCAAGGATTCGAAATTCCTCGTGCAGGTACCTGGCGACGCGGCGTACACGCGCGCCTATTTCTCGCGGCCTGATCTGGAGCAGCCGTTTTATCACATCGATGACCCGCGCTGGACGAACCGCTCGTTGGCGCCCTATCCGCTGGCAGCGTGGGCGGAGCTGCGGTATGAAGGCGCACCGATTCGGATTGGGCAGGTGGTTCAGACGGTGAAGCGGGAGAACGGCTTCGGACCCGTGTTCGAACCGCTCGCCGTTGGTCCGGCCGTGGGTGTTGCGATTGAACCGCGCGCGGGAATAGTGCCGCTGGGGGCAAAGACGTTTCCCGTGAAGGTGACGGTGCATAGCAATGTGAAGGGCCCGGCGAAGGGCACGGTGCGGCTGGAACTGCCGGCAGGATGGAAATCGGAACCGGCGATTGGTGCGTTTGAAACGGCGGCTGAAGGGCAGGATCAGTCGTTGGCATTCGAAGTGACTCCGGGTGCATTGAGCGCCATGGAGTATCAGATCCAGGCGACGGCTGAGTACGAGGGCAAGCGGTATCAGGAGGGATACCAGCTGACGGGCTATGCGGGTTTGCGGCCCTACTTCCTGTACCGGGCGGCAACTTACAGGACCAGTGGGGTAGATGTAAGAACCGCGCCGGAGCTGAAGGTCGCCTACGTCATGGGCAGCGGAGATGAGGTCCCGGCGTCGCTGGAGCACCTGGGTGTAAAGGTGACATCACTGCCGGCGGCGGAGGTCGTGTCGGGCGATCTCAACAGGTTCGATGTGATTCTGCTGGGGGTTCGCGCGTATGCGGCGCGTCCGGAGCTGCGGGTGTCGAACAACCGTCTGCTCGAGTATGTGAAACAGGGCGGAGTGCTGATCGTTCAGTACAACACGCCGGAGTTCGACCACAACTTCGGGCCGTATCCGTACGAGATGGGGCGAAACCCGGAGGAGGTGACGGACGAAGCATCGAAGGTTCAGATCCTGAGGCCAGACCATCCGCTGTTCACCTGGCCGAACAGAATCACTGAGAAGGATTTCGAAGGCTGGGTGGAAGAGCGCGGGTCAAAGTGGATGAAGTCCTGGGACTCCAACTACGAAGCGCTCCTGGAGACCCACGATGCCGGTCAACCGCCGCAGAAGGGCGGACTACTGTATGCAAAATATGGCAAGGGCGTATACATCTACAACGCGTACGCGTTCTACCGGCAACTGCCGGAAGGGGTGGATGGGGCTTACCGGATCTTCGCAAACATGCTGAGCCTGGCTAAGAATCCTAAGATCCGTTGAATCGGCGAGAGGGCGGGAACCGCTGGATGTTCCCGCACCCCGGCCGGTTAGCAACGGAAGGCAGATGCCTTCCTCGAGGCAGAAGAGCGCACTGTCAGGACTTATTGCGCGCGGAGCCGTAGACCTTCGGCGTGAAGGTCAGGTTGTCGACGAAGGGGTAACTTGGCCGGCGGTAACGGTTCGCCGGCAAGTGGACGATGTCCTGATTGATTGCGCCATCGGAGAGCGCCATCAGGCTGGGATTCGCGATGGGCGCCAGTTCCGGAGACAGATAGCCCGATTTCACGACAATGATCTTGAAGCTTTTAGGCTCCAGTCCAAAACGGGTGAAATCCTTGATGTCGTGGTAGGGGCGACGGTAGGACGAGAGTACGAGCGTAATGCCCTGGATCTCGACAACCGCTTCGCGGCGGGCCGGCTTCGCATCGGCCAGCAGGTGCTTGACGATTGCTTCCACCTTGACCGGTTTGCTGGCCTTGGGGTCGAGGGTTGCGCCGATGGAGAGAGGGATGCGCGCACCGACGCCGGCCTTGTAGCAGGCCTCCGTGGCGGGCTTGTCCGTGATGCCGGCGAAGACGACGTGCTGCGCCTTGTGGCGGAGGAGTGATTCGAGGACGGTAGCCTGATCGCCGTTGCCACCACCGGTGGGGTTGTCGCCGGAGTCGGCCAGGATGGCGGGCTGGGTTTTCGCAGCCATTGCGCGCTGGACGCATTCGTCCACCGAGCAGGTTTCGGTGCCGAACTGGAACTGCTTGCGGGCATCCCAATACTGCTGAGCCAGGTTGGTGGCGACTTTGCGCTGATTGGCGGGATTCGTGCCGGTCACCACGACAGAGGCCGTGGAACGGGGTTCGTCGGCCCAGACGTAGCCGACCAGCATGCTGACGTCGAGGATGCCGGATTCGCGGTTGAGCGCGGGCAATTGCGCCCAGAGGCGCTTGCCGGGCTCCCACTCCGTGCTGCTGCGTTCGCCAGGCATGAGAACAGGGACTGGCGCCCACATGAGGGTCGGGCGGATCTTCTCGCGCAGGCAGTGCATGAGCATGTCGGTGGCGCGAAGCATGGTCTCTTCGCGATCGATGTGCGGGGCGGTGCGGAATGCCGACATCATGTCGATGGTGTCGATGATGGGCTGACTGATGTTGCCATGGAGGTCGTAGCTGGCTGAGATGAGGCAGTCGGGCCCGACAACTTTGCGGGTGGCCTGATACCAGTCGGCCTCCGCGTCCTGCATGCCTTCGACGAACATGGCGCCGTGCATGGGCAGGTATAGGCCGTGGAGTGGCATGAGCGCTTCGAGGCGCTTCAAAAACTCGGCCTTGATGGTGTCATAGGTTTTGCGCTCGACAGGTCCGCCAGGAACCGCCGAGGCAACCAGGGTGGGCATGAAGGTGACCGGGTATCGTTTCAGGAACTTGAACCGGGCGCTGTCCGTGAGTTCCTCGCCGCGGAGGATGGTGAACTCGTCAATGCGGGTCAGGAGCCGGCTGTAGGTGCTGCACTCGATGGCAATGCCGCCGTAAGCGATGCGGAGATCGCGACCCGGTGTTTGGGCCGGCGTGGCGGCAGCGGTGAAGGCGGCGAGAGATGCGCCTTTGAGGAAGGAGCGGCGGTACATAATTCCAGGATCGTCGATTTGAAGACCTCAGCAGAAGAGTGCCGTTCAACCGGACGTGGCGCCACCGGTATCAACGAAGCGGAGGGATGGAAGCAAGTGCATTCAGATCCAGCGTCTTCCATCCCAGTCTTGATTGAAGCCACCGGGCACGGTCGAGCCTGGCGGCGGAATCCAGGGCGTGCCCGGCGTCATAGAACTCGATCCTCTTCGGACCACTAAAGTATTCGAGGCTCTTTCTGACGGTGCTTTCCGGGAGATCCGTATCGCTGCGTCCGTTCTGCAGAAAGACGGCAGAGGGAGCAGCATGGCGGACAAAGGGGAGCGAGTCGTCCCACGGGAACTGACGGAGGTAGGTCTGAATCGCAGTCTCGCCCACCTTGCCGCGCCAGGCCTTCAATTCGGCATTCTGATCGTCGTAGATGAACTCTCGCAGGGAGTAGGTGTTGGCCATCAGGACAAAAGACTGAATGCGTTTTTCGACTCCGGCGAGCTTGGCTCCGACTCCGGCGCTGAAGCTGTGCCCGACGTAGGCGACTCGCGTGGCGTCTGCATCCTTGCGGGCGAGGAGGATGTCGAGCGCCCTCCTCCATTCTCTGGCCATTTGGAGGGCTGCCTTGGGCTCCTGGCCATGAGTGAAGTCGGGATCCTCGGTGACGCCTTCTCGCACCAGTGGCGTATCAAGTAGCAGACACAGAGCGCCGGCCCGGGCGTAGACTATGGCCTCTTCGAGGAACTCGGTGTGATTGCGCATCGGGGATCCGGCCATCATCCAATGGCCGAACAGGATGACGGGGAAGCGGCCGGGGCGATCGGGCATGACCAGGACACCCGGTACCCGGCCGGAGACGGGACTCGCAAAGGAACTGGCGAATACCCGGACGCCTTGCCTTTCTGAGACCGGCCGCAGGTCCATGCCGTGCCCCTGGATCGGGTCGTTCTGGAACTTGCGGCTCAATTCGTCGAAGGCAGGCATTTGGCCACGAACTGTCCACATACATAGGAGAAATGCCAGAATGCCTTTCATTGGGGACCATTTTCGCTCAGGCACCGGGCGCGGGTAAATTGATCCGGAGCAGCGGCTGGCGGTAGCCTCACAAGATATGGAACGCGCGGTGCCCATTCTGCCGGCCGACGATCTGGCCACAGCCAAGGCATTCTATGTCGATGGACTCGGCTTTCAGGTCACATTCGAAGCCTCGGAGGATGGGCATACGGGATTGCTGGGCCTGGCCCGCGGGAGCATTGAGCTCACGATCGACTGTCCGATGGACGGGCACGGGCGGAATGCCTGAGCGTCTCTGTATGTCGACGACGCTGACCTGTACTATCGCGAATGGAGTGCCCGGGTCGCCGTGACGCGGGCGCCGAGAAACGAAGACTGGGGTGCGCGGACGTTCGATCTGCAGGACCCGTCGGGCAACACGATATTTGTCATGGGGCCGGTGCGAGAAATTGCAACAGACTGAGCTTAGGCCTGCATCTATGCGGTAAGCAAGAGAGCGGACTCAGTCCCGCGGGCAGGATCAGGCGGAGTTCATTGGGAATTCCGCTGCCGAGGCGCGTACGCCGGGTCATTGGCAGGAGTCTGTGTTAGTGCTGGCTTGCCCACTCCATTACTTTCTCGGCGCGCTGACGAATCTCCGCCTCCACCTCCGCGGCGGTGCGGATGTGCTTGCCCTTCCGCCACTCGCGAATCAGGTTGAGGAGCCTCTGCGTTTCCGGGTCGACCTTTCCTTGTGTCGGTCCGCCTTCCTCAGCCGGGACCGCCGCGGCAAAGGAGCGGCCCACTCCGGCTGCCTGATCCAGGAGATTGCGGGCTGCTTTCCTGATAATCGCGATTTGATTCTCAGTTGGGTTTGAGAGCTGCATCGCAAGGTCGACCACCATCATCGACTCAGCTACCTCAGAGGAAGGAAGCATGAATCGCTTGGCAGCCCTCATGAAGGCGTCATTCCACCTGCCTGCTCGCCGGTACGCCTCGACGAAGAGCATGGAACGTTCTCTGTCAAAATCGCTCTCCGGGAAAGCGGCCTCCCAGTTCGTCAACGCCTGAATCTGATCTTCCGGCCTGGCCTGTTCCGATGCGCGGCGGCCCAGTTCGTATTCCCGCGCATTGATCCAGCGCCTTGGTTCAGTGAGTGGCTGCTCGCTGCTCCAGGCTTCTGTTGCCGGCAGGGAGCCGCACAGGATCGGGAGGAGCGTGGCGAAAATGATCGAACGGAATAAGAAATGCATCGTGCCTTTTCCACGATTCTGGATTTGAAATGCTGTAAAAGCAAGGGGCGGACCGTGCTTTTGAGGTACGGCAATTGGATAACATCCTCACATGTGTTCAGTCCGCTGCGATCGAGACCTGAAGGATTTCATTGCTTGTGCACCTGGTCTTGCGATTGCACCTCACGGGCCGGCCCCACTTCACGTGGCCGGCTGATCCATCAGGATGATCACATGGCCCCGCTTGTGCCCGGCCTCCACGTAGTGGTGGGCTTCAGCGATCCTCTCCAACGGGTAGCGCCGGTCAATGACGGTACGCAGTTGCCCGGCGTCAATGAGTCCTTTAAGGAACAACTGGTCCTCGCGATTGCCGGCGGCCACGCCACCGAAGACCTTGGCTACGCCGGTTGCGTTGGTCCAGGCACTGCGCAGGATGCCGGCGAGAAGGGCCAGGATGCGCCCGGAACCGCCAACCGTTACGTAGTATCCGCCGCGTTTCAGTGCCCTCAGGCTGCGCGAGAAACCGCTGTAACCGGCGGCGTCGAAGACCATGTCATAAACCGGGCCCGCGCTGGAGAAGTCCTGTCTGGCGTAGTCGAGGACTTCGGCCGCTCCGAGAGAGCGAACCAGTTCCAGGTTTGACGCGCTGCAGACACCGGTGACCCGAGCTCCGAAGTACTTGGCCAACTGAACGGCGAAGACGCCAACACTGCCGGAGGCCCCATAGATAAGCACGTTCTGGCCGGCCTGGATGTTCGCTTTCCTGAGGAAGTGGAGCGCAGTGAAGCCTCCGAAAAGGACCGCGGCTGCTTCCTCCAACGGCATATTGGCAGGCTTCGGGGCAAGCACGCCATCCTCCGGCAGGCAGATGTACTCAGCATGGGCGCCGAACTGGAACCCGGGGGTGCCGAAGACTTCGGCACCAGCAGAGACGGCGGTGACTGCACTCCCTACGGACTCCACGATTCCAGAGAACTCGATCCCGAGGATCCTGGCTTTTGCCGGGCGGAGGAGACCGTTCATCAGGCGGATGAGGGACGGCTCGGCTTTTCTCATGCGCCAATCGGCGGCACAGACGGTGGCCGCATGAATACGAACCAGGACCTCGTTGTCTTTGGGAACAGGCTTCGGCACTTCGGTGACCCGGACAACTTCGGGCGGGCCGTGCCTCGTGTAGACGGCGGCTTTCATCGTTCCTCCTACTCCGCATCCGTCTGATGATTCCATACGCACGGTTCGAGTGCACCGGCACGGAGGTACCGAGGGGCTCCCCACCCCGGGAACGAATCAGGGATGATGAAGGGCGGCGCGCCAGGGAGCGGGCATCCTGGCTCCGACGAAATCATGAAGGGGATCAATGAGCGATGAAGCTGCACACGTATCTGAATTATGGCGGGAATTGCCGGCAGGCCTTCCGCTTCTATGAAGAGCACCTTGGCGGTCACATCACCATGATGTTGACCCATGGGCAACAACCGAATCCGGACAGTACTCCAGCGGAGTGGAAAGACTCCATCATGTACGCCCGCATGGAAATCGGAGAGACGGAACTGATGGGCTCTGACGTTCCGTCTGATCGCTTTCAGCCCATGCGCAGCGTCTATCTTTCCCTGACTGTCGACAGCACGGAGGAGGCGGAACGCATCTATGCGTTGCTGTCCGAGGGCGGCCAGATCTTCATGCCGATGGAGGAGACCTTCTTCGCCTTCCGGTTTGCGATGCTGCGCGACAGATTTGGCACGTCGTGGATGATCCTGCATGAGAGGCCGAGGCCATAAGCAAAAACCTCCGGCGATGCGGAAGGCCGCTCCTGCCGCATAGGGTGCAGACTCCGGATCGCAGGAGATTGCTTCACCTCGTTCAAGACAGACTGCGCGATGCGGTCGGGAGGAGGTCGTGAAACGCTGACTGCGTCCTGACCTCCGGCCACGCACAGCGTTCGACCCGGGCGCGGATTCCACGCGCCATCCTGATCGCACCGAGCGCTTTGTCTCCGGCGGCGAGATCCGTCATGGCCGCGAGAATCCAGGCGAACCATGATGAGGGAAAGGGTGGGAAGGGAGACTCGGAATTTACGCGCGGTGCCGATGAGGTTCGAGCTGCCATTCACTCGAATCCGGATAGAGAGGAATCAGGCGGGTTCCCTACCCTGCTACGGATTCGATCTTGAATTTGGCACCTTCGCCGCCGGCCAGGTCGGGCTGCGCTTCCAACAGGCGGATAGCCTCCCTGGTAATGCGATCGTCGATCTCGGCCACACGGCGGAGCTCAACCGGATAACGGATGGTGATTTCGAAGCCCGCATCGGTGAAGCGGATGCGGCTTTCCGGACGCGGCGCTTCCGTGTTGACGAGCAGGGAAGACTGGAAGTTGCTGTGCTGGCGCTCGACAATCTCGCGGTACTCGGCCCAAATCGCCTCAACAGCGCCTAGAAGACGACGCTCCAATTCAGCGTATTCGGCCCTCCCTGTGAATCTGACAATCACTGCACGCCAGATGTAGTCGATGCCAGGCAGTTGCTTAAACATCGCCGAAGGCTGAAAGAACACTGCGTTCGGAAACACGACGATGCGTCCGGTGGGCTGCAAGGCAGGGCCGGCCCCCCCAAGTTCCAGGAGGTAGAGACGGAACAGGCCCACATCGGCCACCTCGCCGGTTACGCCGGACACCGTAACGCGGTCGCCCACACGCACCCCCCAACGCCCCACCAGAAAGAAGTAGGCGACTACAGAGAGAATGACGCTCTGCATGGCTACCGCAATGCCGGCGGCAGAGAACCCGGCGAAGGTGGCCAGCGATCCGAACTCCGTGACGAAACTGAGGACGACCAGGAGCCCGACGGCGCAGCCGACGACGATCCTCCGCAACACCAGGAATTGCCTGCGGCGGCGCAGATCGTGCACGTAACGGACCGTGGCGCGTCGCGCGAGCTCCGACACTGCGAAGATCAACAACAATGCGATGCCCAACATGCCGATGCGCAACAGGAGATAGCGCAGCGCGGAGTTGTAGCGTTCGTTCAGGACGCGGCGCCACTCCAGGATTCGGCTGCGGCTGGAGTTGATCTGAGCAGACTGTTCGCTGAGTGGACTGGAAGAGGCGGAGAGTTGCTTGAAGCGCGCCAGCATCGCATCAATCTGCTTCCGCTGAGCATTCAGTGCCTCGATGTTTGAGGATTCAGGCAGTTGCGCCACGGCGTCACCGCGCCGGATCACATCCCGCAAGGCGTTACGCAGCGGCACGCGCAGCTTCTCGGCCGTCTGCCGGAGGGCATCGGTTTCCTGAGCCAGGCGGTCGAGCTGGTTCATCCGCTGGGAAACCGAAAAGACCTCCGCGGTGAGGCCTACGATCCCGGAAGATTCGGGATGAAACTCTGGCGCGGCGGTCGACCGAGCGGGGACGGGCGGCTCAACCGCGGCCTTGTGAGTTGGCGCCGCATCAGGAATCGCTCGCTCAAGAGCGGCAATCTTGGCGGCGAGGCCGTTCTCGTCAGGCGAACTGAGAAACCCGATGAGGGTCCGCAGGGCGTCGCGCCGCGCTTTGGCGAAGTTGAACTCGCTGGTCACTTCATCGCGTTGCGCTTGCAGGCGGGCACGCACTGCGCCGCCGGCGGTCTGCAACTGGAGGTTCAGACGATCGAGTTCCAATTGAGCCTGTTCTACCCTTTGCGCCGCGGCGGCAGCGGACTGAGCCAGGGTGCGGCTCCGAGAAGCGTCCGGTTGTGGGTTCTCCGATGTGGTCGCGGGGGGGATGGCGGCTTGGGCGCGTGCAAACTCAAAGGCCAGCCGGACAGTCTCGAGGGAGCTCTGGCGCAAGGCGCCGGCCAGAATTGTCTGCGTGGAATCGGCTGGGGTCTGGACCACGGCGCCTACGTTCCGGTACCAGGTGGATGCCTGGCCGAGGTATTGCAGGATGTCCTCATCGGGGAGAGGCCGCTGGGCACGCAGCCCGGGATCAGTGGCGGGAAGCAGGAGGAGAAGCCCCAGCACGGCCCAGTGAAAGGCGCGGCGCGGTGCCGCGGTGGCAAACGTTGGGCACCACATCTGACCCCAAGTTTAGCGCACGAGGTGTGGGTGGAGCCGGTGCCGGATTTTCGCCTTCTCTCTGTTTAGCCGGACCTTCGGATTGACTGAAATCACATGCCGCCTCTGGTACAAGTGGAAGCAGGGGGCGTACACCATGAAATGGTTGATGAATCCGGATGCATTGAGAGGTAGGATTGCCGTGGTCGCAGGCGCGACACGGGGCGCGGGACGCGGCATTGCGGCTGCTTTGGGCGAAGCCGGCGCCACCGTCATCTGCACCGGCAGAAGCAAACGTGGCAGCCGGTCTGAGTATGATCGACCGGAGACCATCGAAGAGACCGCCGAACTCGTGACGGAACTGGGCGGCATGGGCGTACCGGTGGCCATGGATCATCTGGATCCGGCGCAGGTGGAGAGCCTCGCCGCGCGGATTCGAAGCGAATACGGGCACATTGATGTTCTGGTGAATGACATCTGGGGCGGCGAGTTGCTGAAGGGCGGGCCCGCAGATTGGAATACGCCCATCTGGGAGCATGACCTGGCGAAGGGCCTGAGGATCCTGCACCTCGCGGTGGATACGCATCTGATCACCTCTCACTTCCTGCTGCCGCTCCTGATTCAAAGACCTGGCGGCCTGCTGGTGGAAGTAACAGACGGCACCAACGAATACAACGCCTCGCACTATCGAATCTCGGCGTACTACGATCTGGCCAAAGTGGCGGTCAACCGGCTGGCTTACTCGCAAGGCCACGAACTGGCGCCGCATGGCGGGACCGCGGTGGCGATTACCCCGGGCTGGATGCGTTCTGAGATCATGCTGGAGCATTTCGGAGTCAGTGAGGAGAACTGGCGGGATTCTTTAAAAGAGGGAGAAGCGCGGAGGGGACCGGGGGCTCCTCCGGACTTCGCGCTCTCGGAATCGCCGCGGTTTGTCGGGCGCGCCGTCGTTGCCCTGGCCAGCGATCCGGATCGAGCGCGATGGAACCAGCGATCTGTGAGCTCCGGCGAACTGGGCGCCGAGTATGGCTTCCTGGATGTGGACGGATCGCGTCCTGACGTCTGGCGCTTCTTCGCGGAGATCCGCGAAGCCGGCCTGGAGGGCCGTTATGAAGATTACCGGTGAGCGGGCCGCAAGGGCGGCAGATCGATGGCCAGGCTAATCCGCCGGCCGGATGTCGCGGATGGTGGCGCTCCAGGGGCTGTAGCCGCGCTTGGCGCTGAAGGCATCCGCCTCCACTGTGAGAGCCACATCCACCCGGGAACCCGGCTGAAGTTCGCCGATGCGGGCAGCGAAACGCCAGGCCTTTGCGAACAGCGACCGGTTTCCCTGGAAGATGCGGATGCGGAGATGGTCGCGATCTTTGCCGAAGACTTCGGGCATCTGGCGGATCTCGACGTTGCGGACCAGGAAAAGCGGGGCACGATTGCCCAGGCCGAAGGGGGCGAGATGCAGGATCTCGTCGACGGCCGTATCGTTCAATTCATCGATGGTGGCTTCGGCGTCAAGCAGCCGTTCCGGCGCGAGATCTTCGTCACTGAGAGTTTCGCGGGCGAAGGCATTGAAGCGCTGTTTCAGCTCCTCCACGCGCGCTTCCTCCAAGGTGACGCCCACGGCCTGGCGGTGTCCTCCAAAGCGGATGAAGACTTCGGCCATGCCATTCAGAGCGTCCAGTAAATGGAAGCCGGGGATGGAGCGGCCGGAGCCCTGCGCCAGTCCTGTATTCTCATCCCGGCCCAGCACGATGGCTGGGCGGTGGAAAAGCTCGACGACGCGATTGGCGACGATCCCCACAACCCCGCGATGCCAGTCGGGCGAGTAGAAGACGAGGCCGGCGCGGTCGGGGCCGGGCCCAGCTTCTCCACACTCCTCGAGAATCGCTTTGACGATCGCTTCCCCAGTGCGCTGGCGTTCAAGATTGAGCCCATCCAGGCGCGTGGCGATGGCGCGGGCGCGCTCCTCATCACTGGTGAGGAACATCTCCACTACTTCGCGCGCATTGTCCATGCGGCCGGCGGCATTGATGCGGGGCGAGACGCGGAAGCCAACATCGGTGGCCGTCATGACGGAACCGGGCTCCACCCCACTCGCCTCCAGCAACGCGCGCAGCCCCGGATTGCGGGTCTTCGAAAGCCCATCGAGACCGCGTTTGACGATGACGCGGTTTTCGCCGGTGAGCGGAACCACATCGGCGACCGTCGCAATGGCCACCATGACGAGGAATGAATCCGAGTAGCGGACGATACGATCGGGCGGCCAGTTCAGGCTTTCCATCAGCGCCTGAATCAGCTTGAGCGTGACACCCGCGCCGCAGAGGTTCTTATTGGGATAGAGGCAGTCGGGCCGGTTTGGATTCAGGATAGCGGCCGCGGGTGGCAGCTCTTCCTCAGGCAGATGGTGATCGGTAATGACGACATCGACGCCAGCGGCGACAGCGGCCTTGACGGCTTCGATCGCGCGGATGCCAGTGTCGACGCTGATAATGAGGTTGACTCCATCGCGGGCCGCCTGCTCGACGACCGGGACCTGCATGCCGTAGCCGTCCTTCAGACGATCGGGCACATGGTATTCGGGCGCATGCCCCATGAACTCGAGCATCTTGCTGAGGATCACGACACTCGATACGCCATCGACATCGTAGTCGCCGTAGACCAGGATCTTTTCCTTACGATCGACAGCGCGTCGGATGCGATCGACGGCCTGCTGCATGCCCGCCATCAAAAACGGATCCGTCAGATCAGTGAGCCTGGGATGCAGGAAGTGCTCGACATCCTGCTGCGTGCGGAAGCCGCGGGACCACAGGACACGGGCCGCCGGCAATTGGAGCCCACACCGGGCGGCCAGCGCCGTTACTTCCTTCTCTGATGTGTCGGCGAGTGACCAGCGCGCCTGTGTTTGCATCATTCTCAATTGTTCGAGTAAAAGCCGCCGTAGCCTCCGGCTTCCTCGGGTCCATCCGGGCCGGCATCCTCGAGCTGGTCAAGGATGTCGTGCCATTCTTCATACCACTCCGTCTGGAGCTCGAACAGGTAAATGCGCCCTTCGAAATCGAAGCTCAGCTCAATCGCACAGATGAAGCCTTCGTAGATGGAGAGTTCGCGAATGCGGCGTTCGAGCTCACGCTTGTCGTCGCGCGGCATCTCGGACTCTTCCAGCAGTTCGAGCGCTTCTTCCCGGTGATGAGAGCGGAATTCACGGGTGTGGAAATGAACGAGGCGAACACCCAATTGCAGCGCACATTCGAGAAACCGGTGGTAGTCGGGCAGCCGGCCTGTGTCCCAGTAGACAAAGCGCCCCTCGTCGGTGGCGCGGCTCATGGAACGGTATACGACAAAGTGTTCGGTCTCGAGATAGTGCTGGATCTCTTCGGTCAACGAATCGAGGTTTGGTCTCACAGATGGGTTCTCCAGCGCGGTTAGCGCTCGGCCCTCACCAGGATCTCATCGGGCCCGGCCAGGTCTTTGGCCGATGGGGTGACGATCGTCTTGGGGCCGATGAATATCTTCTTCTTCTTCGCGATTGCTTCGCGAACGTCCGCTTCACAAACGAAGGGAACGATTTCAATCTTGGGCGTGGGGATCTGGGCCGGAGCCGGAGGAACCGCGGGTGCGGCCGGGGCGGTCTCGGCGGGCTTGATGCTGCACCCACAGGAGGGCGCGGGGGCGGGCGCTACTGCGGCTGAAGCCTGCGATTGTTTTGCAGCCAGAAAACGATCGACGACGCCGGCAACGGCGCCGTGCAGCGGCGGTTTTGGAGCGGGAGGAGCCACCTGGGTTTGCGCGGGCAGAGCTGCCGCAACTGCAGCGGAAAGCGTCGCTCCGCTGATGTTCACGCCCTTCTGGGCAAGGTAACGCTCCACAGCCGCCACCAGTGCGGCCTTATCAATGTTGAGGCCAGAGGATTCCTCCGGCGCGGGCTCGGGATCGCGGACGGCCCATGCGATGCGCTTGATGTTGATGAGATGCTGGGGTCCGACGTTATCGCTGGTGATGTTGCCGGCGATGGCTCCGCAGCCAAGCGTCATGGAAGGTTGCACATTCGTCGTGATGCCGACGGAGCCCTGCGGCGAAGCCGTATTCACAAGCACACGGAAAGCGGGCATGCGCAGGCCGAAGCGGCGGACCTTGGCTTCGTCGCCGGCATGGATCACGCAGGTGTGTCCGAGTCCACCAAACTTGAGAATGGCTTCACAGGCATCCAGCCCGGCTTCGAAGGAATCGACAAAAAGCAGAGCAAGGACGGGCGAGAGCTTTTCAGCAGAGAGCGGATGATCACGTCCTACGCCTTGGATCTCAGCCACCAGGATACTGGCATCGGCCGGGACGCTGATGCCTGCCAGTTGGGCGATGGTCTGAGGAGACTTGCCTACGCAGTCGGCCCGCACAGTGGTGCCGCTGCTGAAGAGGGTACGCTCCACGGCGGCGCGTTCCTGATCATTCAGGATGTATGCTTTTCGCGCTTTGAACTCGGCGAGCATCCGATCCCGCAACCCGCGTTCGGCCACGACAGTCTGCTCGCTGGAGCACACCGTGCCGAAGTCAAAACTCTTTCCACTGACGATGCGGGCGACAGCCTGGGCGAGGTTGGCAGAGGTATCCAGGAGGACAGGCACATTGCCGGGTCCGACACCGAAGGCAGGCTTGCCGGAAGAATACGCGGCGCGCACCATGCCAGCTCCACCCGTGGCGAGGATGACACCGGTCCTGGCATGCTTCATCAGGGCCTGTGTGCCTTCCAGTGTGGAATTAGTGGCGCATTGAATAATGTCCGGTGGAGCGCCGGCTTCGGCTGCGGCTTCGGCCAGCAGGGCGGCGGCGGCGCAGGTGCACTCCTTCGCACGAGGGTGCGGACTGAGCACGATGGCGTTGCCGGCTTTGAGGGCAATGATCGTTTTGAAGAAAACGGTGGAGGTGGGATTCGTGGTGGGGCAGATCGCGGCGACGACACCCTGGGGGACACCCACTTCGGTGATCTTCTGTTCAGGAATCTCCCTCAGTACGCCAACGGTCTTCATGCCGCGAATCGCGCGTAACAGAGTGTCGGAGCACAGCATGTTCTTCGCATACTTGTCCTCGACATTGCCCATGCCCGTCTCGCGTACTGCGAGTTCGGCCAGACGGCGGGCGTGTGCGCGCCCTTTGGCGGCCACGGCTTCCACTACAGCGTCGATCTGTTCCTGAGTGAAGTTCCTATAGGTCTGCCAGGCGGCGTAAGCCTTATCAACTTTTTCCCGGACCTCCTGGACCGAGACCAGGTCCGCATCATGCAGCATGCCATCCCCCCACACAACCAGTCATCCGTGCAGGAACACGCAGCTGAGCGGTTCCTGTCTATATAAGGAGGCGGCCGGCCTATCCGACCTTATCGTTCTTCTTCGGGACGGGCAGGATTTTCTCAGTCTCCTCGTGGGGGTTGGGAATGACGTGAACAGCGATGAGTTCGCCCACGCGGCGGGCGGCAGCGGCTCCGGCATCGGTGGCAGCCTTGACAGCGCCGACGTCGCCGCGCACGGTGACGCAAACATAAGCAGCGCCGACATATTCCTTGCCGGTGAGCTTGACGTTGGCGGTCTTTACCATCGCGTCGGCGGCTTCGATCGCGCCGATCAAACCTTTCGTTTCAATCATTCCAAGGGCTTCCATTGAACCTCCCGACGAGCACGGCTGAGTGAACGTTCCAGAAACTCCCACGGTATCACAACCGGGGTGTGCGCGATACCGGTCGAGAGGCGGCGAAAGAGGACTGCTGGTACCCTCAAATGCGGCCTGCCACAACGCGTGAAAAATTGCAAGACCAATAAAATCAATAACATAGAGTGCTGGACGAGCAGGCTCCCTATGGTATAATGGTCCTCATGTTTAGGACACAAGGGAGCCGGAATCGGCACACCACTCCGCGGTAGCCCGTGAAGCTGCAACGCGCGGCGTCCTACCTCGATTCGAAGGACCCCGCCTGTTGCCTTCGGCCCGCGTGAGTCGTCCAGAACGCTCCGGACCAATCGGCCGGAGCAGACCCCCGGCGGAACAGCCGGAGCAATGACCTGGCCCGGAGGCCAGAGACAATTCGCCGGATTTGCGACCCGGCTCAACTTTATTGTGAACGTAAGTCGTTCGGAACTGGTGACCAGAACCGGAAGGAGAGTTTGTTTTTGATGACAAAGGCGCTATCTAGAGGCTTGGTGGTGATTGCGGGTCTTTTGGCCGGTCAGACGGCCGCGGATCCCGACCCCCGTCCAGCCGATATGGCCGTCAGCAAAACCGACCCACGTCTGACCCGAGTCAAGCAGTTCTTCCAGCAACGGGATTGCCCAGCCCAGGTGTATGCCGCTGATTTCATTACAGCCGCAGACCAGCACGACCTGGACTGGCGGCTGCTGCCGAGTTTATCCTTCATCGAATCGGGCGGCGGCAAAGTGGCGTACAACAACAACATGTTCGGCTGGGACAACTGCAAGTTGAAGTTCAGATCGACGAGGGAAGGGATCTACCGGGTGGCCTCCAAACTCGGCAAATCCCGGATGTACAGAAAGAAAAATGTGGATCAGGTTCTGAAACTGTACAATCCGCGGCGGGAATACACAATTGCGGTGAAAGCAGTGATGAGCCAACTGGGCCCTGCCGAGTTGGCCTCGAACGGGGCCTTTTGACGCAAAACGGGCCCTGCGGGGCCCGTTCTGCAATCCATCATGAGTTATCGTGTCTGCTCGTTCTTAGGAAGGCCTCTCGGACGCGTGCGGACTGTTATTCCAACAGCCGGACGCCCATATAAAGGCCTCCGAACAACAACACGGAGACGACTCCGACCAACAACCATTTGAGATATCTCTCTCTTGGCGTGGTTTCCAAATCTGCATCGTGTTTCATCTGCTCGTCGAGGGACTCGAACATGGAAGCGACCTCCCGTCTACGGACTAAGGTACAAACCGTATCTGATGCCGAGCAGCCTCATTCTAACGCCGAAACACTTCATTTCGTCAAACAAATATTACTCTTGTTTTCAATCACTTACTAGATTTGAAAGAAGCGGCGTCCCGGACTTCGGCCTCTGAATTGCCTTTTGTACGCCGGCGCGCAGCTTTGAGGGTCCTTGCAACAGGCGTTTGTGGAAGTTGTCCACACCCTAAACAAGAGGCAAGGACAGGGCAGATCCGCAGTCTGGCACGGAGCAACCGTTAGGCCAGCCCCATGCGCTCCAGTTTGCGGTAAAGTGTCTTCCGCTCAATCCCCAGGATTCTGGCGGCCCGGCTCTTGTTTCCGCCCGTGGCGGCGAGAACCTTGCGAATCTGTTCCATCTCCGTATCAGCCAGCGATTCGCCTGCCTGCTCCTTGGGGCTTGAGGTGCGAATGGCATCGTCGACGGCATCTTCCGTGATGCGGCCGCCGGGCGAGAGAATGACGAGGCGCTCCATCATGTGCTGCAACTGGCGAATATTGCCAGGCCAGGTGTAATCGGCCAGCGCCTTCATGCCACTTTCTGTAATCTTTGTCTCCAACGCATAGCGTTCGTTGTACCGCTTGAGGAACGCGCCCACCAGCAGCGGTACGTCTCCGTGCCGCTCACGCAGTGGCGGCACCCCGATCCGCACAACGTCGAGGCGGTACCAGAGGTCCTCCCGGAATTTCCCGTCTTCCACCATCTTGCGCAGGTTGCGATTGGTCGCGGCGAGGATGCGCACATCCACTTTGCGCGGCCGGGACGAGCCGAGGGGCCGGATCTCTTTCTCCTGCAAAAATCGGAGCAATTTCAACTGAAAGTTGAGATCAATTTCGCCAATTTCATCAAGGAATACGGTGCCGCCGTTGGCTGCCTCGAAGACGCCGGTGCGGTCCCGGTCAGCGCCCGTATAGGCGCCTTTCATGGCTCCGAAGAGTTCGCTTTCCACCAGGGACGGCGCCAGCGAGGCACAGTCGACCGGCAGGAAAGGCATGGCCGAACGCCTTGAATTCGCATGCAAAAGATGGGCAATCAGTTCCTTGCCCGTGCCGGTCTCGCCCTCGATGAGCACCAGCGCGTCGGTCGGCGCCACCCTGGAGATGGTCTTGTAGATCTCGATGAGCTTGGCGGAACTGCCGATCATCTCGGTCGCCAGCGGCTCTTCCGGATCGATGTCCTCGTCCTCTTCCTCGTCGGCCGCGCCCTCGGCGCGTTTCACGATCGAGAGCAGGTCGTCCAGCTCAAAGGGCTTTGCGAGGTAATCGAAGGCTCCGCCCCGCGTCGCGGCCATCACGGTCTCCATGCTGCCGCGCGCCGACATGAGAATAACGGCACAACTGTCGTTGGCCAGCCGCGCCGCGCGCAGAATGTCGATGCCCGTTCGTTCATCGATATAGATATCGGAGATGACGATCGGATAACTCGCGTGGTTCAGGCGCAGCAAGGCTTCTCGCGTGGAAGAAACTGCTTCCACGACGTAGCCTTCCAATTCGAGAAATGTGGAGATAGTCGATCGAACCGAGGGATCGTCTTCCACCAACAGCACCGGGGGCATACCAACTCTCAGTGTAGCGTGGCCGGCAGCACAACCGTAAACGTCGAACCCGCTCCAGGGGCGCTCTCCACTTCAACATGCCCGCCATGGAGCACGACGATCTGCTGCACAATAGACAGCCCGATCCCGGTTCCAATTTCGCCGGACTGTTCCGCCTTGCGAGTACGGTAGAACTTGCGGAAGAGGTTTTTGACCTCGCCCGCATCCATGCCCATTCCATGGTCGCGGACCGAAATTGTGACACCTGCCTGCGTCTGGATTGCCGAAACAAGAACGTCCGTTTCCGGCGCGGAGTATTTCACGGCATTTGTTATGAGATTGTAGATCGCATACTCAAGCAGTTCCCGGTCGGCATTGACGACAAGTTCGTCGGGGACTTCCGAAGTGATACGAATCGACTTTCGCTCGGCGAGAGGCAAGGCCCGCTGATAACAGGTATCCACCACTTCCTGTAACGCAAAGGTCGCCCGGCGCAACTCGAGTTGTCCTGCCTCGAGTTTTTCCACATCCAGGAATGTCGTGATCATTTTCGCCAGCCGTTTGGACTCGCTGTTGATCATCTGCCCCAATTCCTTGCGTTTGGGCTCGGGCAGGTTGTAGCGGGTCATCAGCTCGCTGGAGCCCTGAATCGCGGTCAGCGGAGTGCGCATCTCGTGGGCGACGAAGTGAAACGCCTGCTGGTAGCGCGCAGTGGTGGCCTCGCTCACCGTCAGGCGCCGCCGGACATAGAAGTACTGGAAACCGGCGCAGCCCAGGACACCCAGCCAGGAAGCCGCTACCGGAGCGAAAGCGTCCAGGATGAGATTCTGCGTGAAAAACACGTAAGGCGCCAGGTGAGCCACCAGCAGGAGGCTGGCTGCGGAGAGCAGGGCGGGCCACCCGCGCAGAAAAGTGAACACCACAGCTGCCAGGGCCACAATCAGTCCGGCCAGCAAGAGCGGGACCAGAGGCCCCAATTCATACAGCAGGTCGCCGGCGGCCATGGTCTCAAACGCCTGCAAGTGGATCTCGACGCCGGGCATCGGCAAGCCGCCCGAGAGTGGGGTGAACAGGCGGTCTTTCACCGCGGACTGGGCGGTGACGCCCAGAAAGACAACCCTGCCGCGCAGGCGTTCGAGGCCGCGGCCGGCAATCACTTCATCCAGCGAGATCCTCTGAATTGCTGCCGCGTCACGGTAGCGAACCCACAGCGGACGGCCCGCGTCCCAGCGGGATTGAATCGCCAAACCGCCGACGGTGACGTCCGTTGGCGAGCTCTCGATGACTCCGGCATGCCGGAAAAGCCGCAGAGCCTCCAGGGACAAGGCCCAGCGCCGCACCCGCCCACAGACACGCTCAAGCGTGACGCGGCGGTTGATCTCATCGTTGGGCCCGGCCAGAGCGTGCACATGCCCCAGGGCCGCCCCCGGACGGAAGCGCTCTACCGGATCCTGCCAGCCGGAGCAACCGCCGGCGTCCGGCTCCATCTCGCAGCCCAGCACCAGGCCTTGGGTCTTGGCAAAGGCCACTTGCAGGGCCGCGTCTTCCGCTTCGTTGCCGGGATCCGTCAGGGTCAGATCGACGGCGACGACGCGTGGTGGAGCCTGTGCCATCTGTTCGAGTGCCTGGGTCAGCGCCCTCCGCATTCCGCCGATGCCGCCATGACGCTGCATGGTGCGTTCATCCAGCGCCAGCAGCACAGCGCCGGCATCCTGGCGGACCGTCGGCCGCACGCGGAAGATGAAGTCATAGACGTTGTTATCAAACTGCGCCGCCAGAGCGGTCCAGGAGACCAGCAGCGACACCACGGCGGCTGCCGCGGCCAGCAGGGCATACGCCAGCCCAGGCGCCATGCGGCGGATCATGCGGCGGCTCCTGCCGCTTGGGGCTGCACGCTGGGACGGCTGGACCGCATGGGGAAGAACTGTCAGTCGCGGCGCAGCGACTTCAGCTTGCGCTCCTGAATAACCTGGGGCGAAAGTGTCCGGTCAAACCCCAAAAGGGTGTCTTCCCAGGACCCGTAGGCGGAGTTGGGCAGAATGATCCATCGTTCGCCCCACCATGCCTCGTAAGGTTTTGCCTTGGCGGCCCGCTCAGCCACGGTCAGGCGGGCCGGAATAAAATCGTTGAGGTCGTCGCCGCAGAGGAGAATGATGCGGTAGTACTTCGCGATGAGCGCGCGGCGTACGCCTTTGTCGGAAGTCCACTCAGGCTTTTCACCAGCTGTGAGCACCGTGTCGCCAATGTCGCCGAGCGCGGCGTTCTTCAGGGGGAAGCCCTCCGCCTCGAGGTTGGCGCGCGAGTTCGCCTCCTCTTTCGGGCCGCGATTCGTGACATAGAAGACGGTAACACCCTTCGCGGCGGCATCCCGCAGAAACTCCGCCGCCCCGGGAATGGCCTTGGCTTTGCGCTCCGAGGTCCACTTCATCCACATGTCCATGGAGTACCGGCCGGTGCCTTCCAGCAGGAAGCGCGCCTGTCCTGGAGAGTTGTCGAGTACCGTCTCATCGATATCGACGATGATCGCTGGCGGCAGTTTGCGGAAGTTACCGGTCTGTTCGATAGCCGCGGTCCATTTCCTGTCTTTCAGGGCCTTCGGCAGCGCAAGGCGGGCGGAGTGCCAGGCCTGCAGGGCATTCCCTTGGAACTCGACCGAAGATTGGGTCCAGGCAACGCTGTTCAGGGCGTCCATGGTCTGAGCGCTAACCGGGACAAGGCAGGCCAGCGCGCCAAGGGTGAATAAGCGGACGTTCAAAGACATGGTGATTGTGGAACCAAACGATGATTATGCGACTCGCGCCGGC
Organism: Acidobacteriota bacterium; assembly: GCA_017307505.1. Taxonomy (GTDB): domain Bacteria; phylum Acidobacteriota; class Terriglobia; order Bryobacterales; family Bryobacteraceae; genus Paludibaculum. The sequence continues at coordinate 56,272 of JAFKEE010000040.1, forward strand.
CTGCGCGCCAGCGGCGCCGGACAACGAAAAGGAAAACGCCCCGGAGCGGCTGCTGCCGTCCGGGGCGTTTCGAGATCGAACGAATGCGGCTTACAGGCCCTTCTTGGCCAGGAAGTTGCAGAGGTCGACGACGCGGCAGCTGTAGCCCCACTCGTTGTCGTACCAGGACACAACCTTGGCCAGGGTCCCACCGATGACCTTCGTGAGCTGGCCGTCAACGATGGACGAATTCGGGTTCTTCAGCATGTCGCTGGAGACCACCGGATCGTCGGTGTAGGCCAGGATGCCCTTGAGCGGGCCTTCCGCGGCGGCCTTGAGTTCGGCGTTGATGGCTTCGGCGGTGGTGGCGTTGTTCAGGATGACCACCAGATCGACCACGGAGACGTCGGGCGTCGGCACGCGCATGGCGTAGCCGTCGAGCTTACCCTTCAACTCGGGCATCACCAGGGAGATGGCCTTGGCGGCGCCGGTGGAGGTCGGGATCATGTTGATGGCGGCGGCGCGGGCGCGGCGCAGGTCCTTGTGCGGGAAGTCGAGCACGTTCTGATCGTTCGTGTAGCTGTGGATGGTGGTCATCGAGCCACGGTCCACGCCGAACTTCTCGTGCAGAACCTTCACGAACGGCGCCAGACAGTTGGTGGTGCAGCTCGCGTTGGAGATGATGTTGTGCTTGGAGGCGTCGTACTTGTCGTCGTTCACACCGAGCACGAGGGTGATGTCTTCGTTCTTCGCGGGGGCGGAGATGATGACCTTCTTGACGGTACCCTTCAGGTGGGCCTTAGCCTGCTCCGCATCGGTGAAGCGGCCGGTGGATTCGATCACGATTTCGGCGCCCAGGCTGGACCAGTCGATCGCGCCGGGATCCTTGCTGGAAAACACCTTGATAGCCTTGCCGTTGACGACGATGGAGTCCTCGGTGGCCTTGACATCGGCATGCAGGGGACCCAGCACCGAGTCGTACTTCAGCATGTGCGCCAGGGTCTTGGTATCAGTGAGATCGTTCGTGGCGACGAATTCGATGCCCGGATTGTTGATACCCGCGCGCAGGACGTTGCGTCCGATGCGGCCGAACCCATTGATCGCGACTTTGACAGCCATTTAAGGAGTAACCTCTCTCTTAGTAGGAATGAAACGCTCAACCCCAGCATACCAGAACGGGACGTTTCAGTTCGATTTCCGGCCCGATTGATATGCCAGAGGGACCCGTTGGGGCTGGCCGGCCGGTCCAACCGGGCGAGGCGAACACGGATGGAAAACACGGCGGCCGGCTCCGGCGCCAGACAATCAATCGATGGCCTGAGATGCCGTGCCGGCCGCACCACGTTGCAACTGCGGGACTAGTCCTCGGGGACAGCGAGAACATCACCGGGGTGGATGACGGACTTGTCATCCTTCAATTTGCCCGGGTTCGCGGCAATGATCTTCGGGTACAGCGCCCCGTTGCCGTAGTGGTTTTGCGCGATACGCCAGAGGGAATCTCCGGCAACCACGGTGTAGGTTCTGATGGGTTCCGGCAGACTGGCATCGATGGTGATCTCGCACTGCAGATCGCCATAGATAGGATCCACCGCTTTGATCTGGTTCCAGACTTTGTTCCGAATCTTCTCCGATGGCGCGGCGCCCGTCATCACGAGCTTGTCGTTGGCGACGTGCAGGTGATCCAGACGGACGTTGCTCTTTGCAATGAGTTCGAGTACTGATTGATACTTCTTCTTGAAATCATCCAGTGTAGGCATGCAGCCCTCCTGATCAGGAATGAGGCCATGGTAGCAGGAGGATGTGGGGCAGGAAAGGTTGCGGTAGAGCGGGCGACAGACTACAATCAAAGAGTTGAGAGTGCCTCCCGAGCGCCTCATTCCGCAGTAGATCGTCGGGGCGTGGCTCAGCCTGGTAGAGCGCCTGGTTCGGGACCAGGAGGCCGGTGGTTCGAATCCACTCGCCCCGACCAATTTCTTCAAAAAAGCATCACCGTTCCTACCTGGCGTAGACTCATTCTCCCGCCGCCAACTTGAAGTAGCCCTAAGATTAGGCAAGCGATGATTGCTTTTGGGGCGAGCTAGCAGCAGAACATCGTACTCAACGCCATCGCCCCTATCGGAGCTTTTCGTTGGTCGTCCTAATACGCGATTTCGAGATTCATTCTGGTTGGGTTCGCGGAAAACAGATACGACGGCAGGCGCCAGTGACGTTGGGTCATTGTCCGCCTACGCAGTTACCAGCGGTCGACCACACTTGTTGAGCGAGATCGGCTAGCCTGAGGTCGATGACTCGTACCCCACGAAGCCCGCTTCCGTTGCAGATCATATGCGGAAGCATCATAAGTCTCGGAATTGGGCTGGCCTGGTTGATGTCAGGGGATCCTTTGTGGGAACGTCAATCGGCAAACGGTCCGTACTATGAACTGGAGTGGCGAACCATAGCTTCGTTGCTGCTCTTAGTTTGTGCCGGCCAGTGGCTCTCGAATAACTTTTTCCGCTGGATCAGCCAATCGACCCGATCATGGCAATTCGTCCGAGCTCATCAGTTGACTACCGGCTTGACAGTGATTTTCGTGACGGCATTGATGGGGTGGGGCTGGATAAACACAGCCCGCTACAGAGGGCAGATTGTCGCCAGAGTCGATCTCGCCAACGGTCACGCACGTCAGTTGGGGTTTGGCCTACCTGTACCTTGGCAGCCGGACTACGTTCGGCTACTTCAGGAACGATACGGGATTGAGTTTCGAGCTGTAGCCGGGTGTGTCGTGTCAAAGCCCTTGATTGACTACGTCGAGGGCTATAACGAGGTGAGCATGGCCGCTGCGATTCAGAGATGCGGCCGCGACGTGTTTGCGGAATGCAACAACGACGCGCACAAACTCAGTGCGATTCACCGGGCCACTGAGTAACGTTCAAAAGCGCAGTCAGACCGGCCTGTTTCAATTGCGGATCCTGACTGTTGCACACCTGCACAACGTGAAGCTGCCCGGTTGGTTCGCGAGGACGCCCAGTTCCTCTCTTGTTGAGTGAAACCCAGCCTACGGCTTCGCCGGCGCCACAGCAGGCCTCTCCGGAATCGGCGGTTGCGTCACAAACACAGCCACATCGTGCGCCGCTTTCGTCTCGACACCCGGCTTCTGCAGGAACCCGAGATCGCGAAACCATTCGATGAAGCAGTATTGCCAGGTGCCAAACGGAGTGTGATTGCGATCCGTCAATCCGCCCGTCATCCGCGTCCCATCCGGCAAGGGATCACCCGGATGCCGCCCGTTGCCATAAAGGTGCATCTCGATGTTTGGCACCCCCAGGGTCAGCATCGCGTTGTAGTACTCCATCGCCCAGATCGCATGGACGCGGTCACCCGAGCCTCCGCACACCAGAAAGGCCGGCGGAACATTGCGCGGGATCGCCGGGGCTACCCGGTTCCTGGCAAACGGCGAGGGCCCGGGATAGATAATCCCATCGAAATCCGGCCGCGAGGAGACGCCCGCAAACGGGTCGGCCGGCGCGCTGTTGGCTTTGTCGAACTCCTCGAATCGTACAGCCGCGGCGGCTGTCAGTTCCGCCCCCGCCGAGAAACCCATGACCCCGATCCGGTTCGGATCCAGATTCCACGCCTTCGCATACGCTCGCACCACCCGGATGGCTTGCAGCGTATCGTACACAGCATCGGTCTGCGGATTGTAGCCGTCGCGGCGCAGGCGATTGCGCAGGATGATCGTATTGATGCCGTAGTTGTAAAAGAACGGCACGAAGTCAGCGGACTCACTACCAACATTCAGGGTATTGTGCCCACCCCCGGCGACCACGATGACCGCGGCGCCCGTATTGATGCTGCGATCCACCGTATGCACTTCAATCGAAGGATTGTGAATGTTGACGATGCTATTGATGCGCCCAGGCACGGTCTGGCTCAAGTTGTATTGCTCGGCCTCCCGCAACCGGTCCGCTTTGAGAAACGGAGAACCCGCGGGATAGAGCGGCACCACAATCCCGCCCTGCAGGATAGGCTGCGGAGCATAGGGAGCATCAGTCACAGGGCCTGGCTTAGGCACGCCAATCGGAGCCGGCAGCGGAGGCAGCGCGGGTCGCTCCGCCGTTTGCGCGGATAGGGCGCCCACAACGAGGGCAAGCAGGGTGAGGAGGGGGGCAGCACGGCCGGGACGGCAAACAAGCATGGCGTAAGCTCTCTTCGCGATGAGATTGCGGGTAACGAACCCAGGCTCCCATCATACTTTCGGTGACGGATCCCTGAGATGTCAGCGGATCCCGCCGGCCTCATTGGTTGACTGGGAACTCCGGAACAATCAGCGGCTTCTGTTTTGCGCCCGTGATCTCCAGCGCGCCATTCACCACGCCGCAGGTCACGTGATCTCCCGCCTCGTTGCGGATCAGGACGGAACCGATTCTGCCCATCGTGGAACCCACTCCGCGTCTCATCCTGCTGGTCGCGATGATGCGCTTCTGGGCACGTCCTTGCTCGCTCTGGCTGTAAGCCAACGTCAGACCGTCGCTGAACATGTTGGGTTGAGGAGGCAACTCGATCCGTAGCATGGTCGCGGCGCGGCCGTCCGGTAAACGCACCGCCCAGCGCCGCACTCCGGGCAGCCTGCCAGGCTTGCCATAGCCCACCTGAACGGGCCCCTCGTCCAAGGGAATCCCGAACTGCCAGACCACGTCATCCTTCGATCCATCCATTCGAGCGCCCATCCAGAGTTCCACGTGATCGGCGGTTACCCAGGAAGCGGCAGGCGCCTTGTTCCTCCCTGGATCAATGACCTGAATCAACAGGACCCCCTGCCTTGCCTGCAGAACCTTTATCTCGAGCGGGTCGCGAGTATCGGGCTTCCCCCAGGTCACAAAACCCCGCTTGCCACTGGAATCCAACGTCAGCGCGCATGAGCCGAGCGGTGTCCTCCTTTGCTCCAGTTCTAAGGAGTCGATGTCCACGCGGGGCGGCAACAGATACCGGAACATGCCGGGATCGGCTTCGCAAACGCTGGCGAAATCCGCTCCGGCATCAACATGCCACGCCTCAGCCCGCAAAGTGACGTAATCCCATCTCTCCAACGTGGTCTCGCCACTCCCAAAGAACGAGCAGTCCTCCATCGAGAGAGGCCGCCACGGCGACAACTGATAAGCGGAGGAAAAGTAGTATCCAGCCTGCACCCCACCGTTCCGGTCGATCTCGATGCGGTTCGGCTTCACGGTAACGTCGACCTGTGCTTGATCGTTCGTCTGACAGAGGGTTACGACCGTCTCCGACGAGACCACCCGCCCGCCGCGCGACTTCTGCAGTACATAGTCGCGGCCCGGTAGGCAGCGAAGGTCATTCGGAGCGCCTTCCGGATAGACCACCTCCACCACGGTCAGCGAATTCCCTGCCCCGTCTACTCCGGCCGGGTATCGCCGCGCTTTACGCTGAGCCATGAGTTCCAGGCAAAGGCACAGCAGAACTACCATGCGCAGGCTGCCGGCAAAACGGCAGATTCGGTGGATCCACTTCAATGATCTGTACTCGCGAATCGGGATCATGGGCAGGCCGAGGCTTCGACCATTCCAGCATCGCGGCCGATGCCATCGCAACGCCCCTCAACCTGTGCAGGAGTTCAACTCTCTCGCAGCGCGGTCATCGGATGGATTCTCGAAGCCCGGCGCGCCGGCAGATAGCCCGCCAGCAGCGCGACACAGCACAGCATCAGAATGACGCCCACAAAGGTCGGTGGGTCCGATGGTTCGGTTCCGTACAACAGCGTGGCGATGGAGCGCGCAAGCAGAAACGAACCCACGGCGCCCAGCACGGCTCCAGCCACCGCCAGACGGAGCGCGGTGCCGATCACCTGCGCCTGCACCTGGCCACCGCTGGCGCCCAGGGCCATGCGAATGCCGATCTCCTGCGTTTGCCTGGTCACGGAATAGGAGATCACACCATAAATGCCCAGCGAGGCCAGCACCAGACCCAGCACAGCAAAGCAGGTCACCAGCATGACGAAGAACCGCCGGGGCGAAGATGCCCGGTCCACAATCTCCTGCAACGGCCGTAATTCCGTCGCGGGCTGGCCCGGGTTCAACGATTTCAACTTGCTGAGGATGGCGGGCGCCAGGGTCGAAAGAGGCTGGCTGGTGCGGATCACCAGTTCAGCGCCTTCGGGTTCAGACTGAGTCACCGGCAAATACATCTCCGGATCCACCGCGTCTTCCAGGCTGTTCACTCGCACATCGGCGACGACACCAATTACCTTTGCATCACGCCCGTTGATCTGGGCCGGTCTGCTCATCGGATCTTCGCCACCCCAGTAAAGGCGGCTCGCCGCTTCATTGATGATGACCACGGATTCGTTCTTCGGCCCGTCACTCCATGTGAAATCGCGCCCGGTGCGGAGCCGCACGCCCATCACCCCGAGGTAGCCCGGCGTCACAATGCGCACGATGGCGCCTCGTACTACGCCTTTGGCGTACTCCTTGCCTTTCGCCGTCAGTCCCCAGGTGCGGTTTCGCCCCAACGGCAGCATGTCGGCCACACCAGCGGATTCGATGCCCGGAATCTCACGGATATTGCGCAGAATCTCCTGCAGAACCGGCCCGCGGCGCTCCACATTGTCGACGTCCTGGTAGTCGATCTTGATCGCCGCCGCGCGGCTCGGTACAAATCCCAGGTCGATGTCCAGCACTTTGAGAAAGCTCCGCAACAGCAACCCCGAACCGATCAGCAGCACGCAGGCCAGGGCCATCTCGGAAACAACCATGGTGGCTCGCATCCGCTCATGCCGGCGGCCGGTTGTCATCCCCTGCCCGCTGCTCCGCAGTGCCTCCTGCACGTTGCCCGAGTAGAGACGAAGTCCGGGCACCAGCCCGAACACCAGGGCGGCAGTAACCGCGATGCCAAGAGTCCAGCCAACCGCGGCCCAATCGAGCGCCACACTGCTGAGGAGAGGCAGCACGATGGAGTTCTGCCGGGAGAAATAAGAGATGAGCCCGTAGGCCAGCCCCAAACCCAGCACAGCGCCCGCACCGGCCAGCACCAGGCTCTCCGTCAGCAATTGCCGGCAGAGCCGCGCTCGCCCCGCGCCCAGGGCCGTGCGTACCGCGAATTCCTTGCTGCGCGCCGCCGCCCGTGCCATCTGCAGGTTGGAAAGATTCACACAAACGATGAGCATGATGAGCCCAACCGCGCACCACAACATCACTAGTGACCGTTTCAGTTTGCCGCTGACATGTTCCTTCAGGCTGGTCACACTGGAGGCGTAGTCGCTCCACCAGTCCTTATGGGCCTGGAAGATCTGCGGGAACAGGACATCGGCTTCCGCCTGCGCCTGCGCGATTGAAACACCCGGCTTCAAACGGCCAACCACCGAGAGCGTGTTGCCCCAGTTACGGATGTTGTCCATCACGGCCGGCATGAACACGTCCATGCGTTGGCCTGGTGCGAACACAGCTCCGAAATCAAAGCTGGCCGGGAGGATTCCCACCACCGTGTAGGCCTGCTTGCTGAATGTAATGGTTTGACCTACCAGGGCGGGGTCCGCGCCAAATTGATTGCGCCACATCGATTCGCTCAATAAAACGGCACGCCGGCCGCCCTTCACACACTCTTCATGCAGGAAGTGGCGGCCGATCATGGGGTTGACCCCAAGCGTCGGGAAGAAGTTCTCCGCCACCAGTACCGCCACAATCGGACGCGGCTCACCACGGCCCGTCATCGTGTATTCACTGCTGCCGTAAAACGGATTGAATCCCGTCAGGCTTTGGAACGACTTGTTGTGCCGCTGATACTCTTCAAAGGCAGCGACGGTGTATGTCACTAGCGAGAGCCCGGCCGTCGCCTTCTTCTCCTCATCCAAGCCCCGGTCCGCCCGCAGCCAGGCCAGATTCTGCGACTCGGGGAAAGGCAGCGGCCGCAGCAGCACGGCATTCACCACGCTGAATACCGACGTATTGGCGGCGATCCCCAGAGCCAGAATCAGAATACTGATGATCGCGAACCCGCGCTCCTTGCGGAGCGTGCGCAGCGCGTAGCGCCAATCCTGTGCGAACTCGCCCCAGTAATCCCGGCGATCTTTGGAACGCTGCATCTGCTGGCCCATCTGTTCTCCCATCGCGCGCACACTCCTCAAATCACCGAACAACCGTTCGGCCTCTTTTCGTGCCTCGGCCCGAGGCCAGCCCTGCTCCACCAGATCGTCCACCTTCATCAGCAGGTGGAACTGCAGTTCATCGTCGACGTCGCGAGCCGGATCCGCGCCGAACATGCGCGCCCAGCGCCGCCACATGGGAACCTGCGTCATCCGGCTTTCTCCGGGATTGGAGGTTTCGTGGCGCCCAGCATCTTGCTGACGGCCGCCGAGTAAGCCTCCCAGGTCTTCGTCTCTTCACGCAGTTGCCGCCGGCCTTCGGCGGTCAGCTGATAGAACTTCGCGCGCCGGTTGTTTTCTGAGAGGCCCCATTCAGCCTCCACCAGCCCTTTTGCTTCCAGCCGCCACAGCGCAGGGTAGAGGGTCCCTTCTTCCACCAGCAGCGCTTCCTCAGTCTGGCGATGAATCAGGCTGGTGATGGCGTAGCCGTGCAGGCGTCCCCATACCAGAGCTTTAAGAATGAGCACATCCAACGTGCCGCGAACGAGTTCCAGTTGCGCTTTGTCCATCCCGCTCCCCTGTGCTTTCTATGGAAGATTCGCATAGGTCCCCTGGGAATACAAGGGGAGAGCCGGAAAGTTCGCGCGTGTAACAGTTCCCCCGCATCTATCCTTGTGATGACGGCCGGTCCCACCTACTGCAACTCCATCCCGATCGACGCGCCGGCTTCAGCCGTCTGGGCCTTTCTCACGACGCCCAGCCTCATCCAGCGGTGGATGTGGGATTCGCCGTTGGAGATCCACTGCGGTTGGACGACAGGCAGCCCGCTCGTCCTCCGCGGCAATCTGCACGGCATGCCATTCACGAATAAGGGCGAAGTGATGACAATCGAACCGGAGCGCCTGCTGCAGTACACCCAGTGGAGCACGCTGACCGGGTGCGCAGACGTGCCAGAGAACTACTGCCTCCTCACGTTCCATCTGGCGGAGCAAGCTCCCCGGCACACAATACTCACCCTGACGCAGACCCGCTTTTTCTCCGAAGCTTCTTATAAACACTACGAGCTCTACTGGAACGTCACACTGCCGTTCCTCCGGCGTCTTGTCGAGGAATCGCTGCCCGGTCAGCCGTCCATGTAAGCGCTCCTCACAGCACGCCGCCCCTCCGTTGCGGTATTCCTAACAAGAATGGTTCTCTCTCGGTACAAATGGTTCGTCGTCGGCATGCTGTGGTTCGTCTGCTTCTTTAACTACGCGGATCGCCAGGCGATTTACTCCGTCTTCCCGCTCCTCAAGAGCCAGATGCACCTCGACAATTCGCAGCTCGCCATTGTCGGCAGCTCTTTCATGTGGGTCTACGCCCTCTCCGGACCCTTTGCCGGGATGATCGGGGACCGCCTTCAACGCAAGACGCTCATCATCGGCGGGCTCATCTTCTGGTCCCTCGTCACGGTAGCCACCGCCTTCTCCACCACTTACTGGCAATTGGTCCTGTTCCGTGCGCTGGAAGGACTCGGCGAGGCCTTCTACTTCCCGGCCTCGATGTCCCTCGTCAGCGACTATCACGGACGAGACACGCGCTCCCGAGCCATGGCCATCCACCAGTCCAGCGTCTACGCCGGCACCATCGCCGGCGGCGCCGTCGCCGGGCATCTCGGCCAGTATTACGGTTGGCGCTCCAGCTTCTACCTCTTCGGCGGCCTGGGCACGCTGCTCGGCATCATCCTGCTGACCCTCCTCAAGGAGCCCGCGCGAGGCCAGTCCGAACAGTCGGGCGACGACGCCGGACACGGCGCTCTCCGCCTCAACAAGGATCTGTTCGCCACCATTCGCCGCACCTTCGAACACCGGATGGTCCCCGTCCTCATCTCCGTCTTCGTCGGAGCCAACTTCGTGGCCATGATCTTCCTCACCTGGATGCCCACGTTCCTTCTGGAGAAGTTCCACATGAGCCTCTCCATGGCGGGCCTCAGCGGAACCGCCTATATCCAGATCGCCTCCGTGCTGGGCGTCATGACCGGCGGCTTCCTGGCCGATCGCTTCGCCCGCCGCAGCCGCGCCGGCCGCATGTGGACACAGTCCCTCGGCCTGCTGCTGGGCATCCCCTTCATCTTTCTCGCCGGATGGACCCTCTCCGTGCCGCTGCTCGTGCTGGGCATGACCGGCTTTGGATTCTCCAAGGGCCTGTACGACGCCAACATCTGGGCGTCCCTCTATGACGTCGTCACTCCGGAAAACCGTGCGACGGCATTAGGCCTGATGAACTCCATCGGCTGGCTGGGCGGCAGTGTGGCGCCGCTGGCCGTGGCCCGCGCAGCCGAGAGCTACGGCATGGGCGTCGCCATCAGTGCCAGCTCTGTCGTCTACCTGGTCGTCGGACTGCTGCTCATCTTCGGCATCAGGTCGTTCATGAAGCCGGCCGCAACCGTCCCCGCCGCCTCCTAGGCTGTTGTCACGCGCGGCCGATGCGAATCGTGCCGCGCGCTCCACTCGCCGGCTGAAAGCGGATGTACACGCTCGATCCCACATCCTCACGCTCGAACTTCACATCGGTCCCATTCACCATCACAGCCCGGGGAGCAAACCCCGACGGCAGCATCACGCGAAACTCCGCCCTCTCGCCCGACCCGGAGTACTCGATCTCGATTGAAGCCGGCTCCGCCTCCCACTTGTAGCTGAAGTACGCATCCGAGGCGCCGTACCGCGCCGTCGCCCGAACCTGGTTCACGCCTGCCGCCGCCCAGCGCGGCGAGATCTCCACGGCACGCATCTGGCCCTGCGGATCCCGGATGCCCGCCAAACCCTCCACCAGCGCATCCACCCACTGCGCCATACCCCAGCCCGCGTAATTCACCTCGTTAGTCGTGCGGTAGCCCGGCGTGCCATCCGGGAAGTACCAGACCTGTGCGCCGCCCGTCCGCCGCAGATGATCGGCATACTGCCGCATCAGCTCGACGCCGTAGGACTCGCGCCCGTAGAAGAACGACGCCCGCGCCAGTTCACCGCCGACCCACGGCATCAGCCCGCCATTGGCATATGCGCCTTCCAGCCGGTATTTGTCCTTCCAATAGCCCAGCCGGTCCGGATATCCCGGCTGCAGGCTCCACCAGGGGTACTTATCACCCGTCTCCTTCTGCCTCCGCCGGTATTCATCGATAATTCGGATCGACTGATTCTCATCGGCGAGCCCTCGAGTCATTGCCCACGTATTGCCCATCGTGAGCTGCTTCGTCTCATCGAAGTCGCCGTGATCAATCGCATCGAGATGCACATGGTGCAGGAACTTCGTGCCATCCCAGAGCATTTTGACGGCCCGCTGACGATACTCGCCGGCCTCCTTGCCCCACCGCTCCGCGGCTGCGTCATCGCCCAGATACCGGTACATCTCGCTCATCCCTCGAAAGGCCAGCGCATACCCACTCTGATCGCAGTTCGCAATCACGTGCCGGCTGGCGCCGTGATCCGTGGCACCGTCGATGTCGTAATCCCACGTATCGCAGCTATGCTGCCGCTGGATCAGCCGGTTCTTTGCGTCCCAATGCTTGGCATCGCTGCGGATGTAGTTGAGCGCCTTCTCCAGCTTCGGCATCGCCGCCCGCAGCCAGGCGTCGTCGCCCGTCGCCTTCCAGGTGTCCCATACGCCCAGCGTCAGGATGTACTCGACGTCGCTCTCCAGACCGACGCGCCACGTCCGCCCGTCGCGCTCGATCCCATCCGGAGTCTGCCCGTCCTCCCGCTGTACCTCCAGGAACCGGTCGAGCCCGCACTGCATCTCCCGCTCCCAGTACTTGTAAGCCGGCAGCGTATAGATCCAGTCGCGCAGCCAGATGCCGTCAAAGTGATTGGTGTCGGCCGAAATGTAGCCCACAAACCGCCCGCGCTTCGTCATGTAATCGCGCCGCCCGAGTTGCACCCGCTCGTGCGTGAACGGGTAGATGGCGTCGAAATCCCTGTCGCCGGACTCGATCCCCGTCTCCGCATCCAACCGGAAGTTCACATACCGGCTGTACTTCTTCGCGTCGGGCCACCAGAGGTAAACATAGTGGACCCCCAGCTTGCCGGAAGCGGAGAATTGAACCCGGCCTTGATTGGCCTCCAGGTCCACGTCTTTTTCGAAGTAAATCCGCTGATCCGGATCCGCCACCTTCACCCGGCATTTCCGGTCACCCGCAGCGCGCCCGCCGACACTCACCTTCACAACATCCAAAGGTCGATACGTGGACTTGTCGGTGGACAGCCGGCCATAAGCACCCTCGACAGTAGTCGGGTCGGAAGCAACGGCGGCCAGCGTGGCCAGCAGGATGAGGGAAGTACAACGGATCAGCATACGGTCTCCAATCTATCCCAATGCCGTCATCCTGGCGTACCCACAACCGCAATCCGTTCACCCCGAAGGCGGCGGAAGCCTCGGATCTGTTCCGCTGCGCTGCTAATCTGGTCAGAGCAAACAACCGCTGGCACCGATGTCCCGAACCACGCTCACCGTTGCGTTCCTCCTCTTCGCCGCACCGTTTCTGCTATTGGCCGCCGGCTATGCAGCCCTGCCGCCCGAACTGCCGGCCCTGCGGAGTCCATTCACGGGAGCAGCGGCCGTAGCACCAAAATCGTTGTTCATGGTATTTCGCGTACCAGCCATGAACCTCATCCATGGATTGATGGCGGTGCTCATGCTCTCACACGCGGCCGACTTCCTCGACGACACCCGCCGGACCGCATACTCGAACACCTTTCTCACGCTCTTGCTCGCCATCGCCTGCAAGTCGAACTTCGAAGCCCTCGAACTGAGCGGCCTGCTGCAACAGCCAGGCTCACGCCTGATCCCCTCCCTGCTGACGGCTGGCACGGTTTTGTCCGTCGTCGGAGGCCTTGCCATCGCAATAATCAGAAGCCGGAGGGTCCCACTCCCCTGGCGTGAACTGCGGCTCACGGCGCGCGACAAGTGTTCGTTGGCTGTCCTCTTCCTCATCTACTTGGGGATGGTGGCGGCAACTGCTCGGATCGCCCTCCGCGCCTGACCCTCAGCGCCCTTCTGCACCAGCGAGCAATGCCGCACCTGTAACAAAGCGATGTCTCCGTCAAAACCCTGTAGACTCTCTACACCCTCACCATGTAGACTTTCTACATCCCTGTTATGCCCACATCGGACCGCTACCAGAACCGGATCGAACTGCTCCAGGGCACGCTCGATCTGCTCATCCTCCAGACCCTCTGCTGGGGCGCGCAGCACGGCTACGCCATCAGCAGTTCGATCCGGTCCGGTACCGGCGACCTCCTTCAGGTGGAAACAGGCTCCCTCTACCCCGCCCTCCATCGCCTGGAAAAACGCGGCTGGATCCAATCCGAATGGCGCCTCACCGAGAACAGCCAGCGCGCCAAATACTACAGCCTCACCGTCGCCGGACGCGCTCAACTCATCGCGGAACGGAATCGCTGGGATCAGTTCTCCAAAGCTGTGGCCGGCATGCTCAGCCGCGGAGTCGAGGGCGATCCCGCATGAGCTTCCTCCGCTGGTTTCTCCAACGGAATCGCCGCGAGCAGGAACTGGAAGAAGAAATCCAGTTCCACCTCGCACAGTCTGCACGCGACGGCAGGCCAACCGCCGAGGACTTCGGCAACGTCGCCCTCATCAAGGAGGTCACGCGCGATATGTGGGGCTGGACCAATCTCGAACGTCTCAAACAGGATTTCGTTTTCGGCCTGCGCGCCCTCCGCCGCTCGCCGGTCTTCGCCCTCACCGCCATCCTGTCGCTGGCGCTGGGCATCGGGGCCAATACCGCCAGTTTCAGCCTGGCCGACGCGCTCCTCCTGCGACCGGTCGCCGCACACAATCCCTCGGAGCTCGTCCAGATCACGGGCGTCAGCGACCACGATGCCTTTGAGGGACTGCCCTACCCCGAACTTCAGGAGATTCGCACCCGCAGCCGCGCCTTCTCTTCGGTGGCCGGCTACCACCTCTACGGTCTCGGCGTCGCCCGGACCTCCGCCGATATCGCCCAATGGAAAATGGGCGCCGTGGTCACCGACGGCTTCTTCCAGACTCTCGGCATCCAGCCGGTGCTGGGCCGGGCCTTCCGCGACGATGAAACCGCCGCGCCCGACCGCGAACCCGTCGTCGTCGTCAGCCACGAATTCTGGCGCAACCAGCTGGGCTCCGATCCGAACGCCGCCGGCACTACCCTCCGCCTGAACGGCATCCCTTTCACGATCATCGGCGTGGCGCCGGAGAGCTTCACCGGCATGGATCCTCTGATCCGCCCGGCCCTCTACTTCCCCCTCACGATGGCCGGCCGCCTCTCCAACCGCCCCGGTGCCGGAATTCTGCAGGACCGCTCCGCCCGATCCCTCCTCCTGCGCGGCCGCCTCAAGCCAGGCGCGACCATCCAACAGGCACGCTCCGAACTCGACGCACTCGCCGCCGCCCTAGCCCGCGAATACCCCGATACCAACCGCGGCATCCACTTCGCCGTCCGGACTGAACTGGAATCCCGCGTCCAGCAGTTCCCGCCCATCGTCGGAGCCATGGCGCTGCTGATGACCCTCTCCGGCCTGGTCCTCCTGGTCGCCTCTGCCAACGTCGCCAACCTGCTTCTGGCTCGAGCCCGGGCCCGCGCCCGCGAGATCGCCATCCGCCTGGCCATCGGAGCCGGGCGCGGCCGCCTCTTCCAGCAACTGGTGACCGAGAGCCTCCTGCTCGCCCTGCTGGGCGGCGGTGCGGGCATCCTGCTGGCACAAGCAGCCATCCGCTACCTCACCTCCATTCAACTGCCCACCGACACGCCCATCGCCATCTCCGCCCAGCTCGACTGGCGCGTGCTGCTCTTCAGCTTGGCCGTCTCCATCGCCAGCGCCCTCCTGTTCGGTGTAGTCCCCGCCTGGCACTCCACGAAACTGGAGGTCTCCCCCACCCTCAAGTCCGGAGAAACTGGAGCAAGCCGGAAAAGCCGTTCCTTCGGCCGGCAACTCCTGGTGGGTGCCCAGGTAGCCGCATCACTGGTCCTGCTCGTCGCCTTCGGCTCTTTCCTTGACGCTTTCCGCCAGATGATGGTCGCCGACCCCGGCATCCGTACGGACCACATGATGATGGTCGAGTTCGACCCCTCGCTCCTCCGCTATTCCCCGGCGCAAGCCACCATCTTCTACCGCCGTCTGGCCGATGAGGTCCGCCGCCTGCCCGGCGTCCGCTCCGCCGCCCTCAGCCGCGGCGTACCCTTCCGGCCCAACTTCACCGACGAGGAGATCATCCCCGAAGGAGCTCCGCTGCCGGATGGCAAACCCACCATCTCCGTGGCCGCCAACATCGTGGGAGAAGACTACTTCGAAACCGTCGGGACGCCCATCCTCCAGGGCCGCGCCTTCACCCTGCGCGACACCGCCGAATCCGCTCGCATCGCCGTGGTCAACCAGGAGTTCGCAAACCGCTTCTACCCGAACCAGAACCCGCTCGGCAAACGCTTCCGCCTCGGCCTCAAAGGCGAATTCCTCCAGATCGTCGGCGTCGCTAAAACGGCCAAATACCTGTCCCTGACCGAGAAGCCTCAGCCTTACTTCTACATGCCGCTCACGCAGTCTCCACGCACCAGGCTGACCCTCTTCATCCACACCTTCGGCGACCCGCGCGAAATCTCCGGCCCCGTCCTGCGCACCGTCCGCAACATCGATCCCAATCAGCCCGTGTTCAACACGCGGCCCATCGAGGTCTTCTACGAACTCGGAGTCCTGGGCCCATCGCTCATCGTCCTCCAGATGGTCACCGCCACCGGACTCGTCGGTCTCGCTCTGGCGCTCGTCGGGCTCTACGGCCTCATCGCTTACTCCGTCGTTCGCCGCACCCGCGAGATCGGTATCCGCGTCGCCGTAGGGGCCAGCCGGCCCCGCATCCTCTGGCTGATTCTCGGCCAGGGTCTGCGCATCACACTCGCCGGAGCCGGGGTTGGTCTGGTCCTCAGCTTCCCCCTGTTCCGCGTTCTCAGCTCCGCTTTAGCGGGACTTGGCCCGCTCTCGCCCTGGATCCTGGCTACGGTTCCGCTCGGCCTGGTCGTCATCACCACCGCCGCGTGCGCCCTGCCCGCATTCCGGGCCTCCGCCATCGATCCACTGAACGCACTACGCAACGAGTAGCTGCGTACAGCGCCCGGAGGGTGGCTGCATCTCACTGGATTGCAGGACTTTATCCAATATTCACCACCGCTCGGTGGTGTTCTTGGGTCACGTCCCGCAAATACTTGCATAAAAAAGACTTGACACCCTAGCCCGAACGCGCGATAACGGACTTGGGACTGCGTGTTTAGGTTATGCAGGTATTAAAATCACAAATCCGAAGCCCCCAGGGATCCCAGATCTCCTGGCACGACGAATACCTACAAAAGAAGACCACCGCGGCCGAAGCCATGCGCGAGATCCGCTCTGGCAATCGCGTCTATGTACACGCCAGCTGCGCCACACCCGAAGTCCTGATCCATGCCCTCATCGACCGTGCTCCCGAACTGGAAGACGTCGAGATGATCCACATGAAGACCCTTGGCTGCGCGGACTACTCCCACCCGCAGTACGAAGGCGCCTTCCGCACCGTGGCCATGTTCATCGGCGACAACGTTCGCGACGCCATCCGCGACGGCCGCGCCGACTACCTCCCCATCTTCCTGCATGAGATCGAAGGTCTCTTCGAATCCGGCGAGCGCCCTCTGGACTTCTGCCTGCTCCAGCTCTCCCCGCCCGACAAGTACGGCTACATGAGCTTCGGCACCGGCGTCGACTGTTCGCTCACCGCCGCCCGCCATGCCCGCCGCGTGATTGCCGAAGTGAATCCGAACATGCCCCGCACGCTGGGGCAGACGTTCATCCACGTCTCCGAAGTCGATCGCATCGTCGAAGTGGACCACCCGCTGCCTGAGCTGCACATGGTGCCCGCCGACGAGATCCAGCTCCGCATCGCCGACAACGTGGCTTCGCTGATCCCCAATGGCGCCACTCTGCAGCTCGGCATCGGCGCAGTGCCCGACGCTGTACTCAATCGTCTGGTGGACCACCGCGACCTGGGCCTCCACACCGAGATGTTCTCCGATGGCGTCATCCCGCTCATCGAAAAGGGCGTCCTGAATGGAGCTGCCAAGTCGATCCACGTCGGCAAGCTCGTCGCCGGCTTCGTCCTGGGAACCCGCCGGCTGTTCGACTTCATCGACGACAACCCGCTCTTCGAGTTCCACCCCATCAAGTACGTCAACGACCCGTTCGTGATCAGCCAGAACCGCAGGATGGTAGCCATCAATTCGGCCCTGCAGGTCGACATCACGGGGCAGGTCTGCTCCGATTCCATCGGCAACCGCCTCTACAGCGGCTTTGGCGGCCAGTTGGACTTTATTCGCGGCGCCGCCCACAGCGAAGGCGGCCGCCCCATCATCGCACTGCCGGCCACGGCCTGCCGGGGCAGAGTCTCCCGCATCGCCCCCATGCTCGACCCCGGCGCCGGCGTCGTCACCACTCGCGGTGACGTCCACTACATCGTGACCGAGTTCGGTGTCGCCCGCCTCCACGGCAAAACCCTGGGTGAGCGCGCCACGGAACTCATCCGCGTCGCGCATCCTTCGTTCCGCGACATGCTCACCGAGTACGCCTATCAGGCCCGATACCTGCGGCCCAAGTTGGTCCCAGCTTTCTGAGGAGTTCTAACCATGCCTGCCTGCGCCATTGAAGAAGCCATCGACATCAAAGGCTATGTCGAAATCGATCCGGAAGAGTGCAAGGGCTGCGGCCTGTGCGTCGCCGCCTGCGTACAGAAGGTGTTGAGCCTCTCGCCGCAGCTCAACCGCTACGGCTACCACCCGGCCACCAACGAAGAGAAGCCCTGCAACGGCTGCGGCCTCTGCTTCTATGCCTGCCCCGAGCCGGGCGCCATCCGCGTCTTCAAAGCAATCGACTAGTCCCCGGGAGAGCTCCTCATGCCCAAGCAACTCATCAAAGGCAATGAAGCCCTGGTCAAGGGCGCCGTCCTCGCCGGTTGCCGCGCTTTCTACGGCTACCCCATCACACCCGCCAATGAGATCGCGGAATCGGCCGCGGTCTACATCCCGCAAGCCGGCGGCGTCTTCCTCCAGGCGGAAAGCGAAGTCGCCGCCATCAACATGGTCTATGGCGGTGCCTCGGCCGGCGTCCGCACCATGACCGCCTCCTCCGGTCCTGGCATGAGCCTGATGTGCGAAGGCATCAGCTACATCGCCGGAGCCGAACTGCCTTGCGTCATCGCCAACATCATGCGCGGCGGCCCGGGGCTGGGCAACATCGCACCCGAACAGTCGGACTACTTCCAGGCCGTCAAGGGCGGCGGACACGGCTGCTACCACGCCCTGGTCCTGGCGCCGGCTTCCGCGCAGGAGATGTGCGACCTCACCTTCCTGGGCTTCGATCTGGCCGACAAATATAGGAACCCTGTGATCGTTCTCGCCGACGGCTGCCTGGGTCAGATGATGGAGCCGGTGGAGTTCCCCACCACGCCCCGCGCGCCCCGCACGCCGGAATGGGCCGTGGACGGAACCGCGGCCACACGCCCGAATCTCATCTCCTCCATCTACCTCCAGCCGGACGATCTCGAGAAA
This sequence comes from Acidobacteriota bacterium, assembly GCA_017307505.1. Lineage (GTDB taxonomy): Bacteria > Acidobacteriota > Terriglobia > Bryobacterales > Bryobacteraceae > Paludibaculum. The sequence goes on from JAFKEE010000040.1 coordinate 74,910, forward strand.
CACATTCTCAAGCTCGAGGCGAAGTACAAGCGAGCCCACGTGGAGGAAACGCGCTGGGAAAACTACCGCACGGACGACGCCGAACTCGTCTTCGTCGGCTACGGCATTGTGGCGCGCATCCTCAAATCGGTCGTTGAGAAGCTGCGCATGCAGGGCATCAAGGCCGGCCTGCTGCGCCCCATCACTCTCTACCCCTTCCCCGCTCCGGAACTGCGCCGCCTGGCCGGCCAGGCCCAGCAGTTCTTCGTGGTCGAGATGAGTACGGGCCAGATGGTGGAAGACGTCCGCCTCGCCGTCGAGGGCCGGCGGCCCGTCGAGTTCTATGGTCGCTGTGGCGGCAACATTCCCACCGCCGAAGAGATTGTGGAGGAGGTGTTCGCCCATGTCTGAACTGAAATGCATCCACGGCAAGGCCGATTGCTTCTACGAGCACTACGAACGCAAGGGCGAAGCTCAGCACCAGACGCACTACTGTCCCGGCTGCGGCCACGGCATCGCGCACAAGCTGCTGGCCGAATCCATTGACGAGCTCGGCATCCGCGACCGCGTCATCCTCGTCTCTCCGGTCGGCTGCTCCGTCTTCCTCTACTACTACTTCGACGTCGGCAACGTGCAGGTCGCCCATGGTCGGGCCCCGGCCGTCGCCACGGCCCTGAAGCGTGCGCACCCGGAAGCAATCGTCATCTCCTACCAGGGCGATGGCGACCTCGCCGCTATCGGCAGCGCCGAGATCCTGCATGCCGCCAATCGCGGTGAAAACTACACGTCCATCTTCATCAACAACGCAATCTACGGCATGACCGGCGGCCAGATGGCGCCCACCACCCTCATGGGCAACCGCACGACCACGACGCCCTTCGGCCGCAACGTCTTCAACGACGGCTACCCCCTGCACGTCTCCGAGGTGATCGCGACGCTGGAAGCGCCCACCTACGTCGAGCGCGCGGCTCTCGGCAACACCAAACAGATTCTGCAAGCGAAGAAGGCCATCAAAAAGGCCCTGGAAACGCAGATGAAGGGCCTGGGCTTCTCCATGGTCGAGATCCTCTCGCCCTGCCCCACCATCTGGAAGATGGATCCGGTCGACGCGCAGAAGCACGTGCGCGAGGGTCTCGCCGCCGTCTACCCGCTGGGCGCCAAACGCGACCGAACCAAGGAAGCCGAGCCGCGGCCGGCTCATATTCCGGCGCCGGCCCTGGAAGAACTCCCGCGCATCCTCAAGCTCGACAAAGGCTCCGACGCAGCGATGCCGGCACACCACGAAACCGTCGATTTCCGCGTGAAGGTCGCGGGCTTCGGCGGACAGGGGGTCCTCCTTCTCGGCCAACTGCTGGCGGAAGCCGGCATGGACTACGGCCTGGAAGTCTCCTGGTTGCCGAGCTACGGACCGGAGATGCGCTCGGGCACGTCGAACTGCCACGTGCGCCTCTCCAACAAGCCGGTCGACTCGCCGTTCGTCTCCAGCCCGAATGTCCTCATTGCCCTGAACGAGCCCTCGTTGCGCAAGTTCATCTCAACTGTGGAACCTGGCGGGCTGGTCTTCTACAACGGCACGGCAATCCCAGCCGATTGCGTCCGCGCCGATCTGCGCATGCATCCCATTCCGTTCTTCGCCGTGGCGGATGAACTCGGCAGCACCAAGGTCGGCAACATCGTCGTCCTGGGCGCTCTGCTCTCGGCCACCGGAGTATTGCCTCTCGAAGTGGTCGACCACGCCCTGCCCCGCGTGGTGAAGGCTGAAAAGTGGATCGAGATCGATCGTCAGGCCCTGCGCCGCGGCGCGTCCCTGCTGTGTCCCGAGGTACCTGTCCATGTTTGACAACCAAGACGTCCTCATCTATTTCAACAACCAGTTCGTCCCGTTGCGCGACGCCAACGTGAACATCCTGACTCATGGGCTGAACTACGGCACCGGCGTCTTTGAGGGCATTCGCGGCTACTGGGTCCCGGAGGAAGAGGAACTCTTCCTCGTCCGCTGCGAGGACCATTACCATCGCTGGAAGGCCAACTGCCGCATCCTGGAGATTGATCCGCCCAAAAGCGCCGAGGAACTCACCGAGATCACGGCCGAACTCGTCCGCCGCAACAACTTCCGCACCGACATCTACGTCCGCCCGCTCTCCTACATGTCCTCCGCCCGCGTCGGCGTGAAACCCGACGGGCAACACAGCTTCGCCATCGCCGCCATCCCGTTCGGGGTCTATCTCGATAGCGCGAAGGGCCTCCACGCTGGAGTCGCCTCGTGGCGCCGTGTGGAAGACCAGGCGCTGCCGGCCCGCGGCAAGATCTGCGGAGCCTACGTCAACAGCGTCCTCGCCACTACCGAAGCCCAATACCACGGCTACGACGAGGCAATCCTCCTCAACCAGAATGGCCACGTCGCCGAAGGCTCCACCTGCAACCTCTTCATGGTGCGCCACGGTAAACTCATCACGCCGCCGCCTTCCGACAACATCCTGGAAGGGCTGGTGCGCGACTGCGTCATTACGCTGGCCCGCCGCGAAATGCACATGGATGTGATCGAGCGTTCCATCGATCGCACCGAACTCTACATCGCCGATGAGCTGTTCTTCACAGGCACAGCCGTCGAAGTCGCGCCCATCACCAAGGTGGATCACCGCACCGTCGGCTGCGGCAACATTGGTTTCGTCACCGGCCACATCCGCGAACTCTATATGCAGGCCACGCGCGGCCGCATCGCCGACTATCACGCCTGGCTCCACCCGGCCTATCAGGCGGTAATGGCCATCTGAGATTGCCTGATCTGTGTTGGGGGCCCACGAACGGCAGGGGATAACACTGCCCTGCCGTTCGTGGCACGGGGTCCCTGCTTGGCATGGCACGGATGATACACTCATCGCCAGCGAAAGCCCATGCTCTCCCGACGACAGTTTGTTGCATCCTCCGCCGCTGCCTTCCAGCGTCCAAGACGCCCCAATATCCTCTTCGTCCTGCCTGACCAGTTGCGCGCTCAGGCGCTGGGCTGCATGGGCAACACCGTGGTCCAGACCCCCAATATCGACCGGTTGGCCGGCGAGGGCGTCACCTTCCGCAACACCATCGCCAACACGCCGGTCTGCTGTCCGGCCCGAGCCATCTTCCTCACCGGCCAGTACTGCCACAGGAACGGCATGGTCGCGAACGATCTGCGCCTGCGTGAGTCTTCCGTCAGCTTGCCCGGCCTGCTGAAGAAGAATGGCTACCGGACGGGCTTCATCGGCAAATGGCACCTCGACGGCGGCCCCCGGCTCCCCGGCTTCGTCCCGCCGGGCCCGCGCCGCCAAGGCTATGACTTCTGGGCCGCTAACGAGTGTTCGCACAACCACTTCAAAAACACTTACTTCCGCGACACGCCGCAGCCCCTCCCTGTGCGCGGCTTCGAGCCCGAAGGCTGGACCGACCTCGCCCTCGAGTTCCTGGAAACCACAAAACGTGACGCACGGCCCTTCTTCCTTTCGGTCTTCATGGGCCCGCCACACGACCCCTACGCTGCTCCCGACGCCTACATGCGCCGCTACGAGAGCGTGCCGAAGCCGCTGAACGCCTACTACGCCGCCATCACCTCCATTGACGACCAGATCGCCCGACTCACCCGTTCTCTCAGCGACCTTGGCCTGGCCGAAGACACTATAGTGCTCTTCTCCTCCGATCACGGAGATATGCTCGGCACCCATAACGCCAAGCTCAAACGCAAACCCTGGGAGGAGTCGATCCGGGTCCCTGGCATTCTCCGTTATCCTCGCCGCATCAAGGCCGGCCGCACCGAAGAAGCGCTGCTTTCGCACGTGGACTATGCGCCCACGCTCCTCAGCCTGTGCGGAGTCCCAGTGCCGGCAACCATGCAAGGCACGGACCTCTCCGGTCTCGTCACCGGCCAGAACCGCCGCGCCCCCGACTCCGCCTTCCTCCAGATCTTCGGCCCGTATGCGGGCGACGAGACGCCTGCCGGCTGGCGGGGCCTGCGCACAGACCGCTACAAATACGCGCGTTTCGAGGACAAACCATGGGTCCTGTACGACCTCAAGGAGGACCCCAGGGAGGAGCACAATCTAGCCGAAGACGCATCCGCCGCCAAGCTCCGCCAAACACTCGAGTCCCAACTGGAAGCCTGGATGCGGCGCACCGGCGACTCGTGGAAGTACAACTGGACAGCCCCTGTGGAAGACGCCGGACGCCTATACAAGGACAAGACGTACTACACAGTGGACGAGTACCTCAAGGAACACCCGCAGTGAGCTTTCGCCGCCAGGAGAGCGGTCAGCGGTCAGCCATCAGCATCCCTAACTTAGGGCAGATAGCGCTGCTCTATCCGTGTGGATCCGTGTCCATCAGTGGCCCTCATTCACTGGCCACAGATTCACACGGATGCACACGGATTCCGGAAATACAGCAGCGGATTCCCGGCTGGATGGCTAGCGCTGAATGCGGGCGACAGCGCCCTTGGCGAACGCCTGGACCATGTCCACGGTGGCCATGGTGATGTCCCCGGGGAAGATGGTCAACCTCTGTGAGGACGCCATCGACATCCATGAGGACCAGTTTGATCTTGGGGGCGCGCTCGCGCACCTCGGGAGTGACAACAGGGGGCCCGGATGAATTCCCTCTTACGGGTACTGGAAGTGGCCAGCGATCAGCCCTCAGCATCCCTAACTTCGGGCAGATAGCGCTGCTCTATCCGTGTGAATCCGTGTCCATCAGTGGCCCTCATTCACTGGCCGCAGATTCACACGGATACACACGGATTCCGCGAACGCCTGGACCATGTCTCCGGGGCCATGGTGGTGTCGCCGGGGAAGGTGGTCAACGTCGGTGAGGACGCCATCGACATCTTACGGGTACTGGAAGTGGCCAGCGATCAGGCGTCATCTCCACAGCCGGGAACCCACCTGATTCGCCCGGCACCGCAAAATACCCCAACAACGGGATGGCGCACCCCTGGTCCGCGTGGGGTCCCCCGACCCCACCCGCGGAAGCACCAAAAAAGCGGTCCGCGGTCAACTTGCAACAGGCAGGGCCACCCCGCGATCAAAAAGCTGATAGCTGATAGCTGACTGCTGACCGCTGTTCCGCAGCCAGCGCCCCGCTGGCCGCGGAACCCCTCACGCCCCCGGACTCCCCCTCAACCGCGAAATCCCCCTCTTCATCTCCTCGCCTTGCGGCCAATCCGGGTGATGCCGGAGGAAATCCTCCAACTGCTCCGCCGCCTTCTGCTTCTCATCCCGGCGCAGGTAGATCTCCGCGAGCAGCAACTGAGGATGCGAGAAGTGACCGCCATCCAGCCTGCGGGCCTCCAGCAGATATCGCTCCGCCAGTTCCAGCTTGCCCAGCCCGAAGTAGGTCATCCCCATCTGCGACTGCGCCAGCGCGTCGTTCGGCCGCCGCAGCACGGCATTCAGGTTGAAGCTCCACGCCTCGGTCATCCGACCCAGCGTCACCAGGACCCCGCCCAGATTCACCAGCGGCTCATAGGCCTGCGGATCCGCTTCCAGCGACTTTCGGAAGTACCCTTCCGCATCCTCGTAGCGCCGAGTCTGGTAGGCGATCGTCCCGAGATGATTCCAGGCGGACGCGAACTGCGGAGCGATCTCCACCGCCCGTTTCAGGTGCGCAATGGCGCCCTCCACATCGCGCTGCCCCAGCTTTTTACTGGCGTTCAGATACTCCGTCCGCGCGGAGTCCGGAATCGACAATTCGCGCATCGACACCACGGCACTGCGGTCGGGCGTCATCTTCGCCTCGTCCAGTTTCACCGCCAGTTCCACCCGTCGCTTGCGGTCCGCGACGCCCGGACCCACATCGATCGTCTTGCGCGTCTCTCCACTGCCCGGCACGAAGATGATCAGCGAATAGGAACCCTCCGCGATCTTGGCAAACTTGAACTTGCCCGAGGAATCGCTCAGGGTGGACGCCTGGAACGGGGAGGTCGCTCCATGCAGCGAGACGGAAGCGCGCGCCGCCGGCACGAGTTGCCCGCGCACTTCGTAGGTAGCCGCGGACACACTCAGCCCCGCAAAAGCCAGCATCACGCCGCACAGCCGGAGCATGCCTCCATAGTAATCGCCCCGGCGCACCGTGGCGAAGGGCGGAAGCCGCTGCCGGTCAGCGGCCGGAACCGGTTGGCGCGCGCGAGCCTAGCAGTGCGCGCAGAGTCTGCTTCAAGACGCTCTCCGCGCCTTTCGTGGTATTGGAGGCCCCTGGTTCATAGCCGCCCTGGTCGTAGGCGCGATCCGTACACAGGTAGCCGGGTGCGATATCCCCATACCCGGCCATCGCCACAAACTGGCCCGGAGCCGCGATCTGAGCGAAGCGCTGGAACTCCAGCATCGGCTCGCCCGGCAGATGCACGATCCGCACAGGACCCAGGCTGAGCAGGCTGGCGCTGAGCGGCTCCTGACGAAGACCGAACGCCGCCGCAATGGTCAACCGGTACCGCGCGGCCTCGTCGTCCGTCGCCTTCGCCTCGGCCAGCCGCGCATCGATCTCCTGCTGCGTCGACAGCTTCTTCGGCAACACCAGGGGCAACGACTTCCAATTCAACTCCGTCACCGCCGACCACTTCGTGGCCTCATCCGACTTCTTCAAGCCGGCGAGTAGGCGAGTCGCCAGCTCTGTCCGTTTCGCCACGCTGCTGTCGTTATACTTCCCTACCGTCACATCGCCGGCCGCTCCGGTGAAGTAGATCTGGAAGACGCCTTCTTCTTTCTCCAACTGCTCGCGCGCGGCGCCCACGAAATCGGCGGACACCCGGCCGTCGCAGCACCAGGTCTGCGGATGCGTGGCGTAGTAGTGCAGCCGCACCAGGGGCTTATCGCCCTGCCCCAACGTCACGGTTCTGACCGTACGATCCACCGGGCCCTCCGGCGCGGCCGCCATCTCCGGCTTCTTCCCATCCGTGCTGAAGCGGATCACGACTTTGCCGTCGGGCGTGGGCAGTCGCCGCGCCGAAGCCACCCGCTCCACCTCAGCCTCCCCCGTACCCACCTGGTCAAACGGCCTCATCGAACCAGCCGCCTTCTTCACCGCATCAGCCAGCCGGTCTGCAATCTGCACCAGGGCGGATTCCTCGAACCGCACCACTGGTCGGCCCATCTGTTCCAGCAGCGCATAGGCATCGCCGTCCACATAAGGAGCAGTGTGCTGATGCAGCGTCTGCAATGCCACATGGTCCGGTGTCGTGCCCGCCGCCTTCGCCACCTTGTCGCGAAGCAGACGGTGTGACCGGTTCGAGAGCCCGCACCAATCCACCGCACAGAGTACGTAGCGCTGACCGCGATCCTCGAGAACAACCCCTTTGGCCAGCAGCGGATCTTCGATCTTCGTGGTGGGCATCACCCAGATCAGAGGTTGGCCCAACGGCGGAGTGACGTCCGACTTGAAGGTGCCCACGCGCAACTGGCCCCAGGCCGCGGCGCTCGCGACAGCCGCCAGCCAGATCGCCGTACAAGACGCTCTCATTCCGCTTCGACCCTCGCCGGCACGCGCCGGACCGGCGTGTTCTGCGCGATGCTTTGCAGCAGGCGCGCGCTCGACTCGCTGATCTCCCGCACCGCCCGCTCAAACGCCTCCTGGTTTGCCTTCGAAGGCTTCGGGAATCCGCTGATCTTCCGCACGAACTGCAGCGCGGCGGCGTCCACCTCGGCCGGAGTCGCAGGCGGCTCCTGGTTTCTCAGTACTTTGATGCTGCGGCACACAATCCATACAGCGTCGCACGATTGGAAGAGAATCCGCACCCTGGCCGCGGCTCCTGCATATACTGGACTTCTCCCGATGATTTCCCGATCCATCCTGCTGCTCGGCGCCTGCGCCTCGTCTCTCCTGGCCCAAACCGACTGGCCAGTCTATGGCCACGACCCCGGCGCCGCCCGCTTCTCACCTCTGAAACAGATCAACCGGGAGAACATCGGCCGCCTGCAGTTGGCCTGGACCTTCCATACCGGCAAAGCGGGTTCGGAGGGCATCCCCATCGTCGTTGGAGGCGTCATGTACGTCACCGCGGCCAATGGGATCTTTGCGTTGGAGCCGGAAACCGGACGCAAGCTCTGGCACTACGAAACCACGCAGGTGGCTCTGCGCGGCTTAGCGTATTGGCCCGGCGGCAAAGGAGTTCGCCCCCGTGTCTTCGCAGGGGTAAAAGGGGGTATGGTCGCGCTCGACGCGGCCACTGGTAAACCGGCGCCCGGCTTCGCCAAAGAGGGTCTGTTGGATTTGCGGGAGGGCGTCCTGGGGGATCTACCCGACGCCAAGATCTCCCTCCAGTCGCCGCCGAGCGTCTTCAAGGACATCGTCATTACCGGAAGCGCCAACGGCGAAGGCTCCCCCTCGAAAGGAGCCTATGGCGACATCCGGGGTTGGGATGCGAACACCGGGAAACTCCTCTGGAGCTTCCACACCGTTCCCCGGCCCGGCGAACCCGGCATCGAAACCTGGCCGGCCGATGGCTGGCGCAATCGCTCCGGTACGAATGCCTGGGGCTTCCTCACCGTGGACTTGGCTCGCGGGATTGTCTATGTGCCTCTGGGCTCGCCGACCTCCGATTTCTATGGAGCCGACCGCCATGGCAATGGCCTCTACGGCAACTGCCTGGTCGCGCTCGATGCCGCCACCGGCAAGCTCAAGTGGTATCAGCAGCTGATTCATCACGACCTGTGGGATTTCGATCCGGCCGCGCCGCCAATCCTCTTCGACGCCACCATTGGAGGACGCAAAGTGCCCGCCGTTGCCCAGGTGACCAAGACCAGCCTCTTGTTCGCCTTCGATCGCGTCACCGGCAAGCCTCTCTATGGGATGGAGGAGCGCAAGGTCCCCCAGACTGCGATCCCCGGAGAGCAGACGTCGCCCACGCAGCCCTTCCCGTTGAAGCCCCCGCCACTGTCCCGCATAGAGTTCACAAAGGAGGAGATCTACAACCTCACGCCGGAGCACGCCGGCTTCTGCCGCGATCTCTTCAAACGCAACCAGATGCGGCCCGTGCCGCTCTACACCCCGTTCGAACTCGACAAAAACGTCCTGATGTTTCCTAGTACCCTGGGTGGCGGCTCCTGGGGCGGAGCGTCCACTGATCCGTCCATCGGTTTACTGTTCATCAACGTCAACAATCTCGGCCAGTGGGGTCACATGGAGAAGAAGACTGACCCGGCTACGGGCGCAGTCACCTATATCCGTACTTCCGAGTACGGCGCCTATGCCCGCTTCTGGAACCGCGATACGCGCATCCCGTGCACCAATCCGCCCTTCGGAGAACTGGTAGCCGTGGACACCCGGACCGGAGACATCGCCTGGCGCGCCCCGCTCGGTACGATGCCGGCGCTGGAGGCGTTAGGCGTCCACGAAACCGGGGCGCCCAACCTGGGCGGCAGCATCGCCACCGCCGGCGGCCTGGTCTTCATCGCGGCCACCAACGACAGCCGCTTCCGCGCGTTCGATGCCAAATCCGGCAAAAAGCTATGGGAACAACCACTGGATGCGAACGGCCACACGATCCCGATCACCTACCTGGGCAAGGACGGAAAACAGTACGTGACAGTCATGGCAGGAGGGGGTGGAGGCTACTTTGGAGGCACACCGGCAGACAGCGTGATGACCTTCGCTCTCGGCCAGGCTCCGGCTCCCACGATCGTCGCATCCAAGCCGGAATTGGCTTCGTCCGTTCGAAAAGGTCCGGTCGTACTCCCGGACGGGCAGGGCAAAGCCCTGGTCCAAAGGACCTGCGGCGGACCCTGCCACAACCTGGAAACGGCGCTGGGGATGCGGCGCAACCGGGCAGGCTGGACGGCCATGGTCGACAACATGATCGCTCGCGGTGCAAACGCGAAAGAGGCCGAAGCACGGGCGATTGTCGACTACCTCGCCACTCACTTCGGCCTCTGATTCAACTACTTAGTAGCGGTAGTGGTCGGCCTTGTAGGGGCCTTCCACCGGCACGCCGAGGTAGTCGGCCTGCTTCTGGCTCAGCACGGTCAGCTTCACGCCGATCTTTTCCAGGTGCAGCCGGGCCACTTCCTCGTCGAGATACTTCGGCAGGACGTATACACCCACCGCATACTCGTCCTTCTTCTTCCACAGATCGAGCTGGGCAAGTGTCTGATTCGAGAAGCTGTTCGACATCACGAAGCTGGGGTGGCCGGTGGCGCAGCCCAGATTCACCAGGCGGCCTTCGGCCAGCATGAAGATGCTGTGCCCGTCGGGGAAGGTGTACTGGTCGACCTGCGGCTTGATGTTCAGCTTGGTCACGCCCGGCGCGTTGTTCAGGCGGTCAATCTGGATCTCGTTGTCAAAGTGACCGATGTTGCAGACGATCGCCTGGTCCTTCATCTTCGCCATGTGTTCCAGCGTGATGATGTCGCAATTGCCGGTGGTGGTGACGTAGATGTCGCCGCGGCCCAGCGTGTCTTCCACGGTGGTCACTTCGTAGCCTTCCATCGCCGCCTGCAGCGCGTTGATGGGGTCGATTTCGGTCACGATCACGCGGGCGCCGAAGCCGCGCAGGGAGTGGGCCGAACCCTTGCCGACATCGCCATAGCCGCAAACGACAGCCACTTTGCCGGCCACCATGACGTCCGTGGCGCGCTTGATGCCGTCGGAGAGCGACTCGCGGCAGCCATACAGGTTGTCGAACTTCGACTTCGTCACCGAGTCATTGACGTTGATGGCCGGAACGAGCAACTTGCCTTCCTGCTGCATCTTATAGAGCCGGTGAACGCCAGTGGTCGTCTCTTCCGAAACGCCCTTCCATTCCTTCACCAGTTCCCGCCAGCAGGTGGGGTTCTCAGCGTTGACCTTTTTGAGCAGATTCTTGATGACGTCTTCTTCGTGGCTGCCGGAGGGGGTGTTCACCCAGTCGGAGCCATTCTCGAGCTCATAACCCTTGTGGATCAGGAGGGTTACGTCGCCACCGTCGTCGACCACGAGCTGCGGGCCGAGGCCGCCGGGATGCAGCACGGCTTTCAGCGTGCAGTCCCAATATTCTTCCAAAGTCTCGCCTTTCCAGGCATATACGGGCACGCCGGCAGCGGCGATGGCGGCGGCGGCATGGTCCTGTGTGGAGAAGATGTTGCAGGAGGCCCAGCGGACGCTGGCGCCGAGGTCGACGAGGGTCTCGATGAGGACCGCCGTCTGGATGGTCATGTGCAGCGAACCGGTCACGCGCACGCCGGCTAAAGGCTTCTGCGCCGCATACTTGCGGCGGATAGACATGAGGCCGGGCATCTCCGATTCGGCAATAGTGATCTCTTTGCGGCCCCAGTCGGCCAGGGACATGTCGGCGACTTTGTAGTCGGTCGTGGCAGGGCTAATGGTGGTGCTCATCGACTCTCCTAGAATATTTGATATCGTCATATCGCGATACGTTGATATGATAAGGGACGTCGCGCTATGCCGTCAATGCTGAATACCTTCCGCCTGCTGTCGGATCCGGGCCGGGTCCGGCTGGTTTTGCTGCTCGCGCAGGAGGAGCTGACCGTGGCCGAACTCCAGGAAATCCTTTCTACCGGCCAGAGTACGATTTCCAGCCAGCTCTCCCAACTGCGCCAGGCGGGACTGGTGGAAGACCGCAGGGTGGGCAAAAGTGTGATGTACCGGTTGACGGAACCGCGCTCCGACAGCGGCCGCCGGTTGCTGGAAGTCCTTCAGGACGGGTCAGTTGAGATCGCAGAGGCGGAGCGCGACACCGAAGCGCTGAACCTGACGCTGAACAAGCGGCGCGACCGCATGCGGGCTTACTTCGACGAACTGGCCGGGAAGTTCGGGAAGCATTACGTTCCAGGACGATCGTGGAAAGGCCTCGCCGAGACATTACTCAAACTGATGCCGCCGATGGTCATTGCCGATCTGGGCGCCGGCGAGGGCACTTTTTCGCAACTGCTGGCCCAGCGCGCGGAGCGCGTGATTGCGGTCGATAACTCCGAGAAAATGGTCGAATTCGGCGCCGATCTGGCGGCAAAAAACCGCATCGGAAACCTGGAGTACCGGCGCGGCGACATGGAGAAGCTGCCCATCGCGGACGCGTCGGTCGACCTGGCATTCTTCAGCCAGTCGCTCCACCATGCCCAGCATCCTGACCGTGCCGTCAAGGAAGCGTTCCGGATTCTACGCCCCGGGGGACGGATTGCCGTCCTCGATTTGGTGAAGCACCACTTCGAGGAGGCTCGGGAGCTCTACGCGGATCTGTGGCTCGGCTTTGCCGAGGTGGATCTGGTCGGGTTCCTCAAGAAAGCTGGATTTGGAAAGATTGAATCAACGGTCGTCCACAAAGAGGAGCAGACACCGTTTTTCGAAACGTTGCTCGTCGTGGGGGACAAGCCCCGTTCCTAGTTGGCAGGTTCCTTGATCTGGATGATCCTGTCGATTTCTTTGGCCAGCTGTTTCGAGATCTTTCCGTTGGGCCAGCGGACCGTGATGGTTGCCTGGGTGGCCACCCCCAACCCGAAGTGGAGGCGCAGATCGTTGTGCGAGGTGAAGCTCGCCTGAGACAGTACGGCCTGGGTCTGTTTGCGATCCCCGTATTCCACAGTGACTTGCGCTCCGATGGCCGCACGGTTTGAGACCGTGCCTTCCAGCTTCACTTTCAGCCAGTGATTGTTGGATTTCAGGTCGTTCCGATAGAGGGCCGGCGTCTCGTTGCGATTCCACACGACCACATCCAGATCACCGTCGTTGTCGAAGTCTCCGAAGGCGGCTCCGCGGGCGGAGTGGACTTCATCCATGGCCGGCCCGGCCTGGGCGGCGAACAACTGCTCGAAACGGCCGGCTCCGAGATTCCGGAACAGGAGAGGCGGCATGCGGGTGGGGTAGGCGGGCAGGTCGCGCTCAGTGTCCGGGTACACATTGCCTGTGACCAGGAAGAGATCGGGGAGACCGTCGTTATCAAGATCGGGCATGCCGACACCCCAGGCAATGAAGCGTGTTTCGACACCGATCCCGGACGATTGCGTGATGTCGCGGTATTGGCCTTTGCCCAGGCCCTCGTAAAGGATGTGGGTGTCGTCGGCGAAGTGCGTCTTAAAGATGTCCAGGATCCCGTCGACGTTGAAGTCGCCAATGGCGAGGCCCATGCCGGCCTGCTCCATTCCGTCATCATTGAGGGCGATGCCGCGCTCGATGCCCTCTTCCGAGAAAGTTCCGTCATGATTGTTGCGGAAGAAGAGCGAGGGGGTGGAGTCGCAGGCGAGGTAGATGTCGGGCCAGCCGTCGCCGTCAAGATCGGCTGAAATGGCGGTCAATCCAAAGGAGGCGCGGGCGCTGCCGACCCCGGAAGACTTACTGGCATCCTCAAAAGTCCCATCGGCCTTCTGGTGATAGAGGAACTGCCGGCCGGTCTTCAGGCCTCGGGGTCCGCAAGGGGTCATGACGCCCTTCCAGTTGCACGAGGCGCTCTGACCGGGCTTGGGGATTTTGGCCAGATCGAAGTCTATATAAGTTGCGACGAAGAGGTCGAGGCGGCCATCGCGGTCGTAGTCGAGCCAGGTGGCTCCGGCATACCAATAAGGATATGCAGGGGCGGGGTCGGGGATGAGGCCGGCCTTGCGGGCGACATCGCTGAACGTTCCGTCGTGATTGTTGCGATAGAGCGCGTTCTCGCCCCAGTAGGTGACGAAGAGATCCAGGAAACCGTCGTTGTCATAGTCGGCCACGGCCACGCCCTGTCCCCAACCAACACGCGCCAACCCGGACTTGGCCGTCACGTCGGTGAACGTTCCGTCGTGGTTGTTGTGATAGAGGCGGTTGCCGGCGTTTGGCGGAGGCGTACCGAAGCGGGTGCCGCCCACGAAGAAGATATCGGGAAAGCCGTCGTTGTCGTAGTCGAAGAAGGCCACGCCGCCGGAGGAGGTTTCGGAGACATATTGGACGTCGCGCTCGGCACCGTAGACCTGGACATGATTCAGACCCGCCTTCGAAGCCACGTTCACCAGCGAGGAGGGCCACGGCCGTCCGGAGAGCTTCGGGCGGGGCTGGGGTTTGACGCCGCGTGAAGCCATACCTTGAGGCCACACGGGGAGGGCAGAGAGAAGGAAGACGGCGAGGAGGAATCTCATTTTTCGCGGGGGCTGGGTTCCTGCTGCATGAGCGAATCGGACTCGACGCGCTGGCGGGATTTCTCGATGACTTCGGCCTTGAGGCGGCGGACTTCGTCGAACTCCTTCTTCGCCTCCGCCGCACGGCCCAGCGCCTGATAGGTGCGGCCCAGCAGAAGGCGGATGGCCTCCTGGTCAGGCAGCATGCGGCGCGCCTCTTCGAGTTCTTTCAGGGCGACGGGATAGTTTTTAGCGTTCAAGGCGATGCGGCCGAGCTGGTAGTGCGGATCCGGGTAGTTGGCACGCAAGGTGATCGCTCGCTTGAGCATGGTGATGCCTTCGGGCGAGCGGCCGTTGCGATCGTAGAGGACGCCCAATTGGTAGGTGGATTCGGAGTCGGAAGGATTGATTTTGAGTGCCCGTTCGAAGAGACGAATGGCTTCGTCGTCCTTGCGGGCCAGCAGGTTCAAGCGGCCGAGGGCGGCGAGAGCGGGCGCCATATTGGGATTGGCGGCAACAACGGCCTCAAAGAGAACGCGGGCTTCCTCGTAGCGGCCGCGGCGGTATTCGATGAGTCCTTCGATGAGCTTGGCCTGCGTGGGATCACCTTCGGAACGGGCGAGGAGTTCGGCGGCACGGTCGGCATTGCCGGCGCGGCTCTGCGCGTAGGCAAGAGCATACAGTATGCTGCGATCCTTGTCGTTCTCCTGATAGGAGAGTTCGAGTTCTTTGAGGGCTTCCGTCAATTCGCCGGTTTCCACCAGGCACAGGCCGAGCAACTGATGAGCGCGGGCCTCGCGGGGATAGGATTTGAGGAAGGTGCGCAGATGGCTGGCCGCCTTCCCATATTGTTGGATGCGGCCCAGGGACACGGCGATATTGAAATGGATGGGCACCAGGGAAGGGTTGGCCTTGAGGGCCTGTTCGTAGAGGGCGACCGCCTCAGTGAACTGTTCGCGGCGGGCATGGACGGCGGCCAGATTAGAGAGGGCTTCGGCGGAGTTCGGATTGGACTTCAGGTATTCCCGGAAGAGCTGTTCCGCGCGGACCAGGTCGCCGGTCTGAAATGCCTGCCGGCCGCTGTCCAGCAGTTGCTGCGGGACGAGGGCGAGCAGGAGAGTGAGCCAAACGCTGAGCATCAGATCGCCCAGTATATCCTTTCGTTTTGGAGCTATCAGCTATCAGCTATCAGCTATCAGCTATCAGATGCTCCGGGGGTGGAGCTGGTTTGCTTCCAGGTTCCGATTTTATTATGCCGCCCTGGGTGCGGATTCATCGGGGAAGGCTGCTCTGGGACAAATCAGCCGCCTCGGGCCGGTTCTCAGCTTGAAGTTGTCGCGCTGATTGCCGGCCATTGGCGGCTGATGGGTCATTCCTATC
Organism: Acidobacteriota bacterium; assembly: GCA_017307505.1. Taxonomy (GTDB): domain Bacteria; phylum Acidobacteriota; class Terriglobia; order Bryobacterales; family Bryobacteraceae; genus Paludibaculum. Next base: position 90,299 of record JAFKEE010000040.1, read on the forward strand.
CGTTCGCCCGGGGCTGCCAGGAGGCAGCGATCAACTCCGGCCGTGTGGGGCTGAAGGTTGATCGCTGATCGCTGGCTGCTCCGCTAGAAGTAGAACTTCGCGGCGAGCTGAATACGGCGCGGGTCGTTCGTTCCGGTGATGGCACCGAAGCCGAAGCGGCCGCCGCCGCCGCCCAGCGCCGTCGGCAAGTTGCTGAGCTTGCCCGTCGCGTTGTTGAACGCGGCGCTGGTGTTGTAGGCGTTGAACTGTGGATGGTTCGGAGCGTTGAACATCTCGCAACGCAATTGCAGGCGCATCTGCTCGTGGATCGGGATGTTCTTGAAGATGGAGACGTCCCAGTTGGTCCAGGTTGGCTGCCGGACTGGGTAGCGGTTGGAGTCAAAGCCCTGGCTCCCCTTGAGGGTAGGCAGAGCGAGGACGGAGCCATCAATGTATTGATTGAGGTCCTTGGGATACGAAGGACGGCCGGTGTAGCGGACGCGAGGGCCGACGTCCGGGGAACCGGTGTAGCGTTCGTTGAGGTTGCCAACGCCATCGATGGAGAAGCCGATGGTGGCGGGGGCGCCCGTCTGAACCGTCGTGATGCCGGAGATCTGCCATTCATTGGTGATGAACTTGGCGACCTTGGCGGCTCCGCTCGTGCCCTTGATGAACTTGGGCAAATTGTAGACGTAGTTCAGCACAAAGACCTGCGTGCGGTCATTGTTCAGGACGTCGTAGTCGGCGGTGCGCATATTGAAGGGCACGTTGCCGGTGTAATCGTCGTTCGTCGTACCCATGGCCTTCGACCAGGTGTAAGCCACACCGAAGGTGAAGTCGTTGCCGAGGCGGCGGTTGGCCGACATCTGCAAAGCATGGTAGTTCGAATTGGCGCCGAAGCCGTAAGCGGTGGCGTTGGTGTAGCCCTGATAAGGACGATAGAAGTTCGCCGCTTTGCTGGTGGAACCATCAAAAAGCGGAGTCTTCTCGGGATCCTGATTCTGCGGCAGCCAAGCGGCACCCAGCGGGATGGCGTTCTGGTTCAGGCGGTACAGGAGGTGGTTCGACTGAGAGCCGACGTAGGCAATGTCGAACAGGATATTCATGGGAAGTTCCCGCTGGATTGTGAAGTTCCAGTTGTAGGTGGTGGGAATGTGGCCCTTCTTGTCGAAGCCGTTCACGCCGCCGGGGAAGAAGATGCCGGCCGAGGCGGGCGGGATGGAAGCGAGGTTCCCGTAGTAGAAACGGGGCGTCGCGATGGAAGGAGGATTGACCAGCATGTCGAAGATGGGATTGCCCTGGAGGCGGTCATAGAACACACCGCCGCCGGCGCGAATCACCGTCTTGTTGGCGACCCGATAGGCAACGCCCAAACGCGGAGCGTAGTGGATGCCGCGGTCATCGAGAAGACCCTTCGGATAGTTCTGGCCTGCCAAACCCATGCCGTTAGCATAGACGCCGTTCACAAACCCCTTGCCGGTGTTGACGAGAGAGCCGATGAGGGCGGCCGGCCCAGTTTCACCAGTCAGAGGATTGACGGAGACGCGAACTCCATTGGCCTGCCCGGCGACGCGGAGCACGCCGGCCGAAGCGGGATCGAACAGAGTCTTGTTCCAGGACGAGGTCTGGAGTGCAGCATCGTACTGAGGCTGGATGTAGTAGAAGCGGACGCCGTATTCCAGGGTCAACTTCGAGTTCACCTTCCAGTTGTCCTGCAGGTACCACTCTACGTTAATGGAGCGATACTGGCCGTTCAGCACTTTGTTGGATTGCTGGAGGTAGTTGTAATTGCCCAGCAGTGCGTTGGACCAGGACCAGTTGGTGTCACCGGGGTTGTTCGCATCACGGTTGAAGTTGATGTAGCCGTTGATGGAGTTGGTGGACGTCTGATCCTTGGCGCTCTTGTTGACGTAAATGCCGGTCTTGAACGTATGGGAACCATACACCTTGGCGACGCTATCCGTTAGGTCGTAGGTGTGGTTGTAGTTCGCGAACGGCGTACCGGTGAAGTTGATGCTGGGGGAGCTCGGGACATCCCATTGCCAGTTCTGAACGAGGTTCAGCTTGTCAGCATCGGGATACGGCATCTTATACGACAGGTTCAGCTTGCCGCGATCGAAGGCGTTGTCCAGCGGATAGATGTGCAGAACATTCTTAGAGGAACCGAAGAGGAACTCATTGGTGAGAGTGGGGTTGATGATCGTGGTCACGTTGGACACGAACGACCAGCCAGGCGCACCGAAGCTCATCGGGCCGAAGGGGATGTTGTACTGCGCATTCCACTGGCCGTAAGCCATGCTCGTTTCATCTTTGTTGTTGATGTAGCGCGCATAGACCTTCCATTTGTCGTTGATGTTGTAGTCGCCGCGATAGATATCTTCGCGCCGGGGATACTTGTTGGATGCCTGCGACTGGTAGTTGTAGGAGTTGCTAATCCCGAGGGCGTTTGGCGTGGGATAGAAGTTGAGGATCTTCACACCGTCGGCATTCAGCCGGCTGGCCGGGATCTGGTTGTTGGGGAACTGGGCCTTGCCATTGGCGGGGTCGAGAATTCTCAGAGCGGCGCCACCAGCGTCCTTTGACTGTGAGAAGTCGCCGGTCCGTTCCAAGGCGGTCGGGACGGTCACGTTCGAAATGGCGTTGGGGACCAACTGGTTCTGCCATTCGATACCGACGAAGAAGAAGAACTTCTCTTTGTCTTTGTTGAACTTGCCAGGGATATAGGCGGGACCGCCGATGTTGAAGCCGGCAAAGTTGTAGCGGTAGAATGCGCGCGAGCGGTTGTCGATGTTGTTGCGCCAGGTATTGGCGTTGAGGCCTTCATGGCGGTGGAAGCCGTAGCCAGTGCCATGGAACTGTTGCGTGCCGCCCTTGGTGACGACCTGGATCTGCGCGCCGGAAGCACGACCGAACTCAGCACCCTGGGAGTTGGTGATGATCTTCATGTCGGCGATCATGTCCATGTTGGTGGACGCCAGCGTGCCGCCGTTCGAACCGGTGTCCATGTTGGTGACGCCGTCGAGCGTGAAGTTGTTCTGGTTGTTGCGATTGCCGTTGGCCGCGATGCCGCCGACGCCACCGGTGTACACGACACCAGGAATCGTCTTGGCGAGATCGAACAGGTTGCGGCTGGTGAGCGCCAGATCGACGACCTGCTTGTTGGTGAGGACGCCGGCGCGCTCCGCGCTGGTGGCCTGAACCTGCGCTGCGTCGCCTTCGACGGTGACGGTCTCAGTGAGTGCGCCGACGCTGAGCGTCAGGTCACCGAGGCTGAGACGGTCGCTGGCATACAGGACAACGCCTTTTTGCTCGAACTTCTTGAACCCTGTGGCCTCGATGCTGAGGTTGTAGGTTCCGGGCTGGGTATTGGTGAAGACGAAAACGCCTTCGTTGTTGGAGCTGACCTCACGGCCAGAGCCTTGTTGCGCGCTCACGATTGTGACTTTCGCACCGACGACGGCCGCCTGCTGTGCGTCTTTCACCGTGCCGCTGATCGTGCCGGTAATCTGCTGCGCCCATCCTGTCAGACAGAGAAAAGGTATAAGCGCGAGGATCGGCACAAACTGACGACGGATGACTACTCGGGAGAGCATCATACGTTGTGACCCCCTTGGACCATTGATCTGTCCTAGGCAGCGGACCTACAGCCCGCTACTCTAGGCTGGGGCTGATACTAACGTAATAATAGTAACCTGTCAATGAATCGTTTTATGTTGCAGTTCAAAACGTAACCAAACTGGTTGGGTGAGTACCACTTACCTCTTTAGAGGTATCTGCCGATCCCCACTTCTAGTAACCGGCTTGCTTCTATCGGGTTAGGACCTGTTCGACGCCCCCCTTGGCCCCACGTTTGAGATATCAGAATGTGCGAGCCGGAGGCACTATTCCGTTTCATCCGTTAGCGTTCACGTGATTCTGGTGAACAAAACAGTATCGGTACATATAGTTTTAAACGGCCTGCGCTGCGCCGCTGACGCGTCTGGAACACGCTCTGCTACTCGCACTTAAGAGCTGAGACGGGATCAACCTTCGAGGACTGACGGGCGGGTAAAAAACCGGCGGCCAGAACAGTGAACGCGAGGATGAACGCAGCGGCGGCCAGGACAGCGGGATCGGCAGCTTTCACCTGATAAAGGCTTGCTTCGACAAGCCGCGCGGAGGCGAGAGATAGAGCGATGCCGGCGATAATCCCGAGGAGGGCAAGCAGGGCGGCCTGGCGCAAGACCAGCCAGACAACGTCGATGGGCCGGGCACCGAGGGCGACGCGCACGCCGAACTCCGCGGTACGGTGGGCGGCGGAGTGGGCGATGACGCCGTAGATGCCGATGCAGGCGAGCAGAAGCGCCATGAGTCCGAAGCCCGTGCAGGCTCGGGCCAGGACACGCTGCTGGGTGAAGCGATCCTCCACCTGCTCACTTTGGGTGCGGATCTGATAGAGCGGAAGATTGGCGTCGAGATCCTGGACAGCCTGACGTAGCTGGGGCAACACCTGGCGCGCGGGCACGGCAGTGCGAAGTTCGAACTGAAGGCGTCCGACCGGCCACGGGCCCTGGACGTAAGGGAGGTAGAGCGTGGGTTCGATGGGCTGTTTGAAGTCATGGGGTCTGGTATCGCGAGCGACACCGATGACGGTGACGTCCTTGCCGCGCCACTTCCCGGACCACTGGAAGCTGCGGCCAAGGGGCGAACCGGAAGGCGCTACGCGATGGGCGGCCGCCTCGCTCATCACGGCGACCGACGGGGCGGCGGCGGTGTCGGACTCGAGGATCGCCCGGCCGGCGCTCAGCGGGATGCCCATGGTCTCGAAGAAGTCCGGCGTGACGCGGAGGAAGCGCATGCTGATGGGTTGGCCGGCGGCTCCGCTTTCACCATTCATGACCACCATTGAGCTGGAATACCAGCCACTCATGAGGGTTTCGTTGGAAGCCGAAACGGAGCGCACGCCGGGGATGCCGCGCAGACGAGCGCGCAGGGCTTCGTAGAAGTTGACAAGCTGCTGATCCCGCACGCCGTTGCGCGTGGGGTCGATGGCGAAGATGAGGACGTTTTCTTTGTTGAAGCCCAACTGGATGGAGTGGAGATTCTGGAGGGTGCGGAGGAACAGGCCTGCGCCGGCGAGGAGGACCAGCGAGAGGGCCACCTGAGTGACGATGACAGCACGGCTCAGCAGCGCGGTACGGGCTGTGCGGTGGAGCCCGGGCGCCAGAGTGGCGCGGAGAGCGCGGTAAGCAGGCGCAAGTCCGAACAGCAGGACGGTGAGCAGGGTCAGGGCGAGGCTGAACATCAGCACGCGCAGGTCAGGCTGGACCTGGAGGCGGAGGGCATCGTCGCGGTCGAAGAGGGCGGACACGAGGAGGCGGGTGCCCCACTGCGCCAGCAGGACTCCGAAGGAAGCAGCCAGGACCCCGAGCAGGAGGCTTTCTGTCAGGAACTGGCGGAACAGGCGCACACGGGCAGCTCCGAGTGCGAGGCGGACGGTGATCTCGCGGCGGCGCGTTTCGGAGCGGGCCAGCAGGAGGCTGGCGAGATTCGCGCACGCGATGAGGAGAACCAGCCCCACCACGATCTGAAGCATCACAAGCGGACGCTCGACGTTTGAGCGGAGGGAATCGATGCCTTGAGCGCCGGGCAGGGCGAGGACGCGGAAGCCGTCACGGGCCGGGTCCTTCGAAAATCCCTCTTCGAGAATAAACTCGCGCCAGAGGCTGGTGGCTTCGGCGGCCGTGGACTGTCTGGTTGAACCTGGGCGCATGCGGGCCATGATGTTGAGCCAGAGGAAGTCGGGCGACTGAAAGGCGCTGTGTCCGGATTGCAGCCAATCGGGCAGAAGTTTGGGTTGGGCCTGCAGAGGGACGTAGATGTCCGGTGAAGAGATGAAGCCGCCGATGGAGACTCCGTAAAAGCCGGGTGGAGCCACACCCACAATTGTGAGATGGACCGTGTTGACGGCCAGCGTGCTGCCGATGACGGCGGGGTCGGACGCGAGTGCGGATTGCCAGAATCGATAGCTGACCACGGCGGCCGGGGCTGCGCCGGCGCGATCATCGGCCTCGTCCAGGAGCCGGCCCAAACCAGGACGAACGCCGAGTACCTGGAAGTAATTGCCGGAAACCATGTGCCCTGAGCTGACAGAGGCGCGGCCGCGCACAACAGTGTGGATGTCGGACAGGCTGGCAAAGGCGAAGACCGAGGCCGAGGACAGCCGCGACTGGAGTTTTTGAAAAGCGGTGAAGGGGAAGACGCTGCTGGTGCGCAGGCCTGTCTCTTTGTCGAGGCTACCCATGGAGCCGGTGCTCGACCAGCGGAGATTCTTCCCGGCTTTGCTGCCATTGCGGAGGATGAGCAATTGACCGGGCTCGGGCACGGGCAGGGTCCTGAGGAGCAGCGTGTCGATGACCGTGAAGATCGAAGTATTCGCACCAATGCCGAGGGCCAGGGAGATCACCGCCACGGCGGTGAAGCCGGGGCTGTTGCGCAACTGGCGGGCGGCGTAGCGAAGGTCCTGCCAGATGGATTCGAGGCGCGGGAAGGTCCACTGGTCGTGGAGGTTCTCGCGCAGGGAGGCGGGATTGCCGAAACGGCGGAGGGCGGCGTGTTCGGGATCGGGTTCACCCGCTTCGCGAAGGCTGTCGGCCCGGCGCTGCAGGTGGTAAGCGAGTTCCTCCTCCAAGTCCTTTTCGAGGCGGCGGCGATGGAGGGCGGCCTGGAGGCGGAGACGAAGCTGGGTGAACACGTTTGGGCTCCTCTAGGCAGTCTGCAGGATGCGCTGGACAGCGCCGGTGAGGCGGTTGAATGATTCCGTCGAGGCGGCGAGAGCCTGACGGCCGGCGGGCGTGAGGTCGTAGTACTTGGCGCGGCGTTTGTTCTCGGAGACGCCCCAGTCCGACGAGAGCCAGCCCCTGAGCTCGAGGCGATGGAGGGCGGGATAGAGAGCGCCTTCTTCGACGCGGAGGACGCTGTCGGAGGTCTGTTGGATCCATTCGGCGATGGCGTAGCCGTGCTTGGGGCCGCGGGTGAGGGTCTTGAGGATCAAAAGGTCGAGGGTGCCCTGGAGGAGCTCGCCTTGTTTGTCTGCCTTGTCTCCCATAAATCTCTTATGGGAGCATGACAGAGTGGCCGTCCGGCGGCAAGGGGCACGGTGTAAACTTGCGGCGGCTAGTGTTTGATGAGCAGTGAGATGGCCATGCCGAAGCCGATGGCCACGACGGCGCGGCGAACGAAGGTACGGCCGAGGCGGCGGGCCAAGCCGGCCCCGCCATAGCCGCCCAGGATGGCAGCGACCGCCATGACGGCGACGTCGGGCCAGTAGACCATGCGCATCACGACGAAGTAGAGGGCAGCCACTCCGTTGATGCACATGCCGAAGAAGTTTTTGAGGCCGTTCATCTGGTGGATATCGTGGAGGCCCATGATGCTGAGCGCGGCCAGCATGAGGATGCCGATGCCGGCGCCGAAGTAGCCTCCGTAGAGGGCGACGAAGAATTGGAAGACCATGGCTCCGGTGAGCCAGCGGGCGGTCTTGTGGGTCTCACCAGCCTGATGGAGTCCGAGCCAGCGCTGGATGGGTTCCTGGACCATGAACAGGATGGTGGCGAAGAGGATGAGGTAGGGGACCAGGGCGGCGAAGATGGCGGGCGGTGTGAAGCGCAGCAGCCAGGCGCCGAGCACGCCTCCGGTGAGGCTGGGAATGACCAGGAGGAGCAGGCGGCGTTCACTGTGGCGGATGTTTTCGCGATAGCCCCACATACTGCCGAGGGCGCCGGGCCAGATGGCGACGGTGCTGGTGGCGTTGGCGGTGACCGGAGAGAGTCCGACCCAGACGAGGGTGGGGAACGTGAGGAGTGTCCCGCCACCGGCGACGGAGTTGATCATGCCGGCGACAAACGCGGCGGCGAAGACGGAGGCGCCATGCCAGAGAGTCATGAGGTCTTTCCATCTTGCCATGCGGAGCCGGTGGTCCTGGCGGCTTGTGAAAGAATAAGACCGGACACCCGCTACTGCCATGACAATAGACAGACGAACATTCCTTTCTTCGGCCGCGATGACAGCGGCCAGCTACCAGCAGGTGATGGGCGCCAACGACAAGATTCGCGTCGGTCTGATCGGGTCGGGCGGCCAGGGGCGCTCGGACTGGAAACTGTTCCTGAAGAACCCGGAGGTTGTGCCCGTTGCGGTTTGCGACGTCTACGAACCAAACCTGAAGTTGGGGCTGGCGCTGGCGGAGCAGGCGGGTACGGCGAACGGACCGGTGGCTTCGTACAAGGACTTCCGGCAGGTGATCGACAGAAAAGACATTGATGCGGTGATTGTGGGTACGCCGGACCACTGGCATGCCATTCCGACCATCGCTGCCTGCCAGGCGGGCAAAGACGTCTATTGCGAGAAGCCGCTGTCGCTGACGATCAGGGAAGGCCGGGCGATGCTGGACGCAGCCCGGAAGCACAACCGGGTGGTGCAGACGGGCAGCCAGCAGAGGTCGGGACCGCACTACGCGCAGGCGGTGGAACTGATCCGCAGCGGCAAACTGGGCAAGATCGCCCATGTGCAGGCAAGCCTGATCCGGAATGCGATGCCGGGCTGGGGTACCGCGATGGATGAGAAGCCGCCAGCAGACCTGGACTGGGAGATGTGGCTGGGACCGGCGCCGTCGCGGGCGTACAACAAGATGCGCTGCCTGTATCATTTCCGGTGGTGGTGGGATTACTCAGGCGGGCAGATGACGAATTTCGGCGCGCACGACATCGACATCGTGCGGTGGGCGATGAATGTGGACGCTCCGCGGGCCGTGGCGGCATTTGGCGGGCGGTACTGCCTGACTGGCGCCGGTGAGACTCCGGACGTGCAGGAGGTTCTGTATCAGTTCCCGGATTGGGTGCTGACCTGGACGACGTGTGAAATGAACAGCGCGCGGAAGTCAGGCATCACGGTGCACGGCACGAATGCGACCATGCGGCTGACGCGCGGCGGCATCGAGATCAACGGCGAGAAGTGGAGCGGGCTGGATGCGAAGCAGCCGGGCGTCGAGCAGCAGAAGTTTCCCGGGACGGAACAGCACTCGGTGCACGTGCGGAACTTCCTGGATTGCGTCAAGAGCCGGAAGAAGCCGAACGCGGATGTCGAGGAGGGGTACAAGACGGCGGTGATGTGCCATCTGGGGAACATCTCGATGCGGCTTGGGCGGTCGCTCCAATGGGACGCCGCGAAGGAGCAGATCACCGGAGACGCCGAGGCAAACCGCTGGCTGGGCAGGGAGTACAGGAAGCCCTGGAAGCTCGGCTAGGCGGGCGGTCCTGGGCAAAGAAAAGGGACGGTCTCTCACATGGAGAGACCGTCCCTTTTTCTGTCGAGCACGGAGTTTGGATTACTGCGGCCGTTGCTGAAGGGCGGGAGCCTTCGGCGACGCGGGTCCGTCGCTGGATGCCATCTCGGACTTGCGGTACTTCGGCTCGCTGAGATAGCCCTTCACCTGATCCTTCGTCACCTGGTTGATGACGAGTTCCACGGGCTGGATGTGATCGGGCAGGCTGATCAGAACGGGCTCGTACATATTGATGTTCTTCTTCTGGAGCTGGCGGTCGTCCACCAGCATCGTCAGATCGAACGAGTTTTTCTTGTTGTTTGCCTTACGCAACGAGAGGCTGAGGGGGCCGACCTTCTGGAAGGTCTTGGCCTTGGAGATCTGGAACTCGTAGTAGTTGCGCTGGCCGCGCTTCTGGAGTTCCACAACCTCGTCGTGATTCCTGGCGATGGTATTGCCGAGGTCGTCGCGGGTGGCGTTCAGGCGGCCTTCGAGATCTTCCCGGGTCTTGCCCAGATCGGAGCGGGTTCCGGCGATATCGGAGCGGGCGCCTTCGATCTGCAGTTTGGCGTTCTCGAGCTCGCGCTGCTGGTCAGTCAGCCGGGCCTGGAGCTGGTCGACGCGAGGGTCGTTCGCAACCACCGGCTTGGGCGGGGCTGAGCGGACGACGCGCTTGCGAACCTTGGGGGCTGCAGGCGCGGCCGGAGCAGCGGCCTCGGGTTCGGCCGGCTTGGGCTGAGCAGACTGTTCGACGGTTTGAACTTTGGAGTTGAGGGCTACGATGCGATCCGCCATGGACTGCATCTGGCCCTGGATGGTGCTGATGTTCGCGCTCAGTTCCTGGTTGCCCTTCAGCAACTGAGCAGTGTGATCGCGCTCGTTCGTCAGAGCGAGCGTGCTCCAGACGGTGGTTCCAAGAAGAACCGCGACGGCCGCCGGCATGAGCCATTGCCGCCACTCGGGTTGCTTCCCAGGCTTCTGGTCGTTGATCTCGTATTTTGTTTCCTTCGAGTCCATGGGCTATGCGTCCTTAGCCCGTTTTGATGGCAATCCCGGGTCCAAACCTAAACCGATGAAAAAGCTAGGTCCTAGGCATAGTCAGGGCAGGACCTAGGTCAGTCGTTATTTCCGGATGCCGGTAAAAATGTCCAAAGGATGCGGCGAATCCCCGATGGCGATATGCTCTTTGCATGTCAGTGATGAAACTACTGGTACTACCCTGCATCGCGGCGTTGCTGCAGGCCCAGGCGCCGACTCCGCCGATGGGCTGGAACAGTTGGGACAGCTACGGCACCACCGTGACGGAAGGAGAGGTGAAGGCCAATGCGGAGTATATGGCGAAGCATCTGGCGCAGCACGGGTGGAAGTACATTGTGGTGGACATCCAGTGGTCTGACGCGCAGGCGAAGGCGCATGGATATCGTGCCAATGCCGAGTTGAATATGGACGGGTTCGGGCGATTGCTGCCTGCGGAGAACCGCTTCCCGTCCGCGGGCGACGGGCAGGGATTCAAGCCGCTGGCGGATGCGGTGCACAAGCTGGGGTTGAAGTTCGGCATCCACATCATGCGTGGGATCCCGAGGCAGGCGGTGCGGGCCAATACACCCATTCAGGGGACCCGCTGGAAGGCGGAGGACGTCGCCGACAAGAGTTCGATCTGCCAGTGGAATACGGACATGTATGGCGTTGACGTCACGAAGGAAGGCGGGCAGGCCTACTACGATTCGATCGTGAAGCTGTACGCCGAGTGGGGCGTCGATTTCATCAAGGCCGACGACATGGCACGGCCGCTGCATTCGGGCGAGATCGAGGCGCTGGACAAGGCGATCAGGAAGAGCGGGCGGCCCATGGTGCTGAGCCTTTCGCCGGGTCCGGCGGACGTGAAACAGGCGGCCTTGTATGCGGCTCATGCGCAGATGTGGCGGGTGTCGGATGACTTCTGGGACCGCTGGGTGGACCTGAAGAAGAACTTTGACCTGATGGCTCCGTGGAGCGGCTACAGCAAAGAGAATTCGTGGCCGGACGGCGACATGCTGCCGTTGGGGCGGATTGGCATTCGTGCGGAGCGGGGCGACGACCGGCGGTCGCGGTTTACACCGGCGGAACAGCAGACGCTGATGAGCCTGTGGGCGATCGCGCGGTCTCCGCTGATGTTCGGCGGGGACCTGCCCAGCAACGATCCTGCCACCCTGGCACTGATTACCAATGATGAAGTGCTGGCGGTGAACCAGAAGGGAGCGCGGCCGCGCGAACTGTTCCGCAGGGGTGAAGCTATCGCGTGGCTTTCAGACGCTCCGGACGGGAAGTCGAAGTATCTGGCGGTGTTTCATGCAGGCGAAGGGCCAACCGTGGATGTGCGGGTGGACTGGGCAGAGATCGGGCTCGGCGGCGTGTGCCTGGTGAGGGATCTGTGGAAGAAGGCGGAAACGGGCCGGGTCAGCGACGGAAAGACGTTTTCCCTGGCTCCGCACTCTTCCGGACTATACCGGATTACTCCGGCGAAGTGACAGTACCAGTCGGAGATGGCCGTCCCCGCCTGGGTGTAGGGGTCTCAGCCTGATCAGTGGGCGGCTTCGAGCATCGCGCGGATGGCAGCGTCAGGGAGGCCGGCCTTCTTCAGGGCGATGAGGTCGTCGGTCTCCAGGCGGTAGTCTCCGCGGGATGTGCGGATCTTGGCGACGATGAGTTCGTCGGAGAGGCCGGCTTTCTTGAGGTCGAGAACATTGCTGTTCGTCAGTGCGACGCCGGAGTGGGCGGCCGCCGGGCTGGATTTCGTGAGGAGAGGAGACGGCGCAGAGAGACGGAAATCGCCGTTCACGTAGGCCGTGATCTCGGTGCCCTTGGGAATGGTGACGTCCTTGCCTTTTACGAAGATGAAGAGGGGAGCAGCCGGGAAGAACACAATGGAGGTGGCCACGACGGCTCCGGTCATCTTGCCGGTATTGCCTCCGCCCTGGGCCTGTTTGACCGAACGGAGAGCGGCCTTTTCGCCGTTCGCGAGCCGCACGTGGTCGATATTCACATCGAGCTTGCCGCCTCGACCCATGTTCCGTCTGGCGGCAGCCTGCGTAACCGTTGCCAGGGCGACGGCGCCCTTCTGAATGACGACCGAGTCCGCAACGCGGACCTCTTCGAGGACTTCGAAGTCGACGGTCTCGCCTTCCCTGGCGTCAGCGGAGGAGAGGTTGCGAGAGAGCCGGAGACGCACCGGAGTGCCGTCTGGAAGAATGGCTTCGGATGCCTGGGCGACCAGCCCCTGGGTGAGCGACAACAGCGAGAGTGACAGGGCGAGAGTGGACGCGAAGCCTCCGCGCCTGGATGCGGATGTGAACATGACAGGATACCTCCACAGCGATTGGCGCAACGGCCTTAGGTTGCGCTGACAATGAAAGACGCGCAGAGGGGGAGGAATCCGGATCAGAGGATTTCGAGGGCGGCCGGCCGCGCCTAGAAAAGCGGATCGGAGACGCGGTGGCCGTAACGGTTGCTGTTTGCCAGCCGGACGAAGTGAGCGTGGATGACCTCGGCCACGTCGCGGATCGGGTTGGAGGAACCAGCGGCCAGCGAGGCCATTACGCTGAGCACGTAGGGCCGGCCTTCCAGGTAGACAATACCTGCCTCCGTATGGACGCCGGGCACTTCCCCGGTCTTTGAAGCGATGGACACCGAGGTGGGCAGGGCGGCCCGGAAGTCCGCCTTGACCAGTTTCAGCAGGTCGATCATCTGGTCGCAGGCGGCGGCAGTCACCACTTTCCTGCGATAGATGAGCTCGACCAGGCGGGCCATCTCGACGGGGGTGGAGGTATTCTCGGCGTCCTTGCGGGCCGACTCGGCGTCCATCATGATGCGGCGCAGCTTCGTATTCGGAAGACCCAGTTGCAGCATGAGCGCATTCACCCGTTGAATGGTGACCAGGGAAATCACGCGATTGGTGGCCGTGTTGTCCGAGTCGCGGATCATCAGGGTGAGCAGGTCCATCAGGGTAAGTTCCACGGGGCCCTGGCCGAGGCGGGCGTCCAGGGTGCCGCTGCCGCCGACGGAGTCCTTCGAGGTCATCGTGTATTTCCGGTCGAGGCTGAGAGCTCCGGCGTGAATGGCCTGAAAGGCCGTCACGAGGATCGGGATTTTGATAAGGCTCGCCTGGGTGGTGAGCAGGTCGCCGTGGAGGGAAAACGTGCGGCCGGTTTTCAGATCGACGGCGGTGACGCCGAGGACTCCGTCAAAGGCCGCGTCGATGGCCTCCAGCCTGGAGATGGTTTTCTTTTCGAGCAGGGCGGGCGGCTCGGTCTGGGCGGTCATCGTCAGGCAGAGAAGATAGCAGGCGGCGAGAAGCTTCACGGTCGTAGGATAACTAATGACGTGAGTTACTTATGGATTGCCGTCGGAGCCGGTCTGGGTGGTATGCTCCGCTACTGGATCTCGGGAGTGGTGGCTCGATTCGGGCCGGACACCTTTCCGCTGGGCACGATGCTGATCAATATCAGCGGCTCCATGTTCATTGGATTCTTTGCCGCATTGACGGGGCCGCAGGGCCGCCTGCTGGTGGCACAGAATACGCGGCTTTTCGTGATGACGGGCATTTGCGGTGGTTTCACAACGTTCTCCTCCTTCAGTCTGGAGACATTGCGGCTGATGCAGGACCGGCAGTGGGGCCTGGCGACCGTCAACGTATTGGGCTCAGTGGCGCTGTGCCTGCTGGGCGTCTGGCTGGGGAATCAGGTGGCCGCAGTGTTGAATCAGAGGTGATGACCCATGAATATTCCAGAAGATGCGATTCAGCTGCGAATCTTTCTTGGAGAAAACGACCGCTGTGGGCACCGGCCGTTGTATGAAGCGATCGTCCTGAAGGCGCGCGAGCTGCAACTCGCCGGTGCGACGGTGCTGCGGGGACCGATGGGCTTTGGACGCTCAAGCCGCCTGCACACGGCCAAACTCGAACGGTTGAGCGAAGACATGCCGTTCCTGATCGAGATCGTCGATTCGAAAGAGAAGATCGAAGCGTTTCTGCCGGTATTGGATGGCATGGTCACGGCTGGATCTTCCAGCGTGCTGGTTACGTGGGAGGGCGTCAAAGTGCTCCGGTATGGAAAGGTGCTATGAGGATTCCCGGACACTGGGCCGTCGTCCCCGTGCTGTTTGCGGCCGCGGCCGTGTCGACTGGGCAGACGCCCCCGCCGGAACCGCACAATGAGATGCACCACGATGGCGGTCCGGCGCTGCCGGAGCGCCCCTCCGCCCTGCGCAAGGCTCTGCTGTTGCTGCGGGAAAGTAAGACGGCAGAGGCTCGCGTCGAACTGAATGCGCTCCTGAAAGCGTCACCGGATGATGCGGAGATCTGGTACCAGATTGCCCGCTCGCATCTGATGGATTATTACCGGGAGCGGGATCTGACCAAGCGCCGGATTGCCCTGGGACTGGCCATGGAGTCGCTGAATGGGGCGGTCAAGAAGAATCCCGATCACATTCCTGCACTGCGTGCGAAGGCGATTCTGCACGCGCGGTCGGAACTGCTCTATTACGATCCCAATCTTGCTTTCGAACTTGCCTCGAAGATCGCCAGGCTGGAGCCGAACGCAAACGGGTATCTGCTCAGCTTGTCAGAGTGGATGAGCGGCGAGGTGCGCTTTGTCCAGGAAGGCGGACACCGCGTGCCGCACGATCCGATGATCGGCATCGACCGCTCGGTCGAACTGCTGGAGCGGGTGATCGACAGCACCATGCCCTACAGCGACGAGGAAGCTGCGGCGTTGTTCATGATGGCGAGTACGCTCTCCAAACGCGGTAACTTTCTGGAATCGAACAAGTACTTCGCACAAGCGGCGGCGCGCTCTAAATCGGCGGAGAAGACCGCCGAGATTCTCAGGGAGGTCGGGGCAAATCTCTATCGCCAGGGGCAGTACGTCGACGCCGCCAGCCAGTTCTATCAGACGCTGCAATGGCGCATGAATTCCGTGGATCAATGGCTGTTCTGGATTTCGCTGAAGCAGCTCAAGGGCGGACTGCCGCCATTGCCGCAAAACGTGATCTTCCCTGCCACGGAAGTTAAGGTGGATCCGGCCAATCCGCCACTGCTGTCTTTCGAAAACATGGCGCAGGAAATGGGGCTGGACCGTAAGGACGGCAACGGCACCGTGGCGTGGGGTGATTACGATGGCGACGGGAAGCTTGACGTTTTCCTGGCCGGCAGCGGGGCATTTATTGGGGTCTACCACAACGACGGCGGCAAGTTCCATGAGGTGACGGAAGAGGTGGGCCTCGCCAAGGTGCCGTCCGGCTACAGTCTCAATCTCATTGACTACGACAACGACGGGAAGCTGGATCTGTACATCTCACTGAACGGCTGGAGCGGGCCACTGCGCAACAAGCTCTTTCGGAATGTCGGCGGGAAGTTTGTGGACGTTTCGAAACAGAGCGGAGCCGACGATCCTGGCGATGGATTCATCTCGCTCTGGGGTGACCTGGACAACGACGGCTTCCTGGATCTGGTCATCGCCAATGGCGTCCTGAAAGACGGCAGTGTGCCGCAGATTTACCACAACAACGGCAACGGCACCTTCACCAACGTCACCAAGGCCGCCGGGCTTGACGAACCTCCTGCGTATGGGGCGATCGGCATTGCGCTGGGCGACTACGACAAGGACGGCAAGCTGGACATCCTGATCAATGGACTGGAGCCGGCGCCAAACCGGCTTTATCACAACGATGGCAACCTGCACTTCACGAATGTCGCGGAGCAGGCAGGTGTCGTGCAGCCTACACATAACGGGTTTGTCTGTTTCTTCGTCGACTACAACAACGACGGGTTTCCGGACATTCTCACGACGAGCCTGGCCGACTGGAATTCGACGGTCGAAGGCTTGAAGCAAGGCTACAAACCCGCGAATCTGAAGGCCGTGCACCCCGACTCAAACCGTCTGTTCCGCAACAATGGCAACGGCACGTTCACCGATGTGACCTGGGACGCGAGGCTTTACTTCCCCATGGGCACGATGGGCGCCGGAGTGGGCGATCTGGACAATGATGGCTGCATTGACTTCTATTTCGGCACCGGCGACCCGCAGATGAGCCGGCTGGAGCCCAACCGGTTCTTCCACAACAATTGCGACGGAACATTCTCTGACCTGACCAACTATGTGGGATTCGCACGGCCAGGCAACAAGGGTCACGGGGTCGCTTTCGTGGACATCGATGAAGACGGCGACCTCGATCTGTATGCCCAGTTGGGCGGCCACTATCCTGGCGACTGGGCGAACAATGCGTTCTATCGAAACCTGAAAGGCAACCAGAACAACTGGCTGCAACTCGACCTGACGGGCGTGAAAAGCAACCGGTTCGCGGTGGGCACACAGGTGACGGCCAGAATGGGAGGATTCCTTGTCTATCGCGAGGTGAAGGGCAGTTCCGGATTCGGGTCCACCGAACCGTACCGCGTACACCTCGGCCTGGCAAGGCACCAGATGATCGAATCCCTGGAGATCCGCTGGCCCAGCGGCCTGGTGCAGAAGTTCAGCGGCGTAGCGGCAAACCAGGCCATTGCGTTGAAGGAAGGCGACGAGAACTGGACCAAGGTCCGGTAGGCGAATCAGCGCCGGACCGGAACGACCACGTAGGGCATCTCCATCTCGAAATCCGGATAGTTGCGCCCGTTGCCCTGGTTGTCGACCGCTTCGACAAAGAACATCAGGTCCCATCGCGGGACAATGAAGCCGGCTGGGATACTGGCGGTGTATACGCCGGATTTCCGATCGAAGACCATCGGCAGGGTGAGGTAATCCTCTATCTGGGTCAGGTGCCGATAGCGTAGCCGGACGACCTTTACACCAGCCGGATCCTTGACGACCGCCGAGATCCGCAGCGGCTCGCCCAGTGTTGCGAATCCGACAGATTGGATCGAGACGGAGGGCGGCTGCTGGTCCTGCAATCGCGCGGGTTCAGGCAGCGGCTTCGAAGGCTCCGCCACGGCGGGACGCTGCGCCTGAAGGGCAGCAAAGTCCTTCTCGAGTTTCTCCAGTTCCTCTTTCCAGTGACGTGGGAAGCCCACGGCATGGACTCCGAAAGCGAGGTCGTCGCTGTAGACATCTCCGGCCGCTTTCACGATGGACCGCCAGGCATCCACAGCCTGCCGTTCCTTTTGAACAGCGTCGTCGAACGCAGCAACATTCCGGGTGTCGAGATAGAGGTTGTAGCTGACCGCCGCCAGCAAGCGGTGGCCGTGATAACGAGCCAGGCCCGCCAGGATACGCAGATCCGTGAGGGTCGTGACCAGTTCCCTGCCCGGCTTGGGTCCGGCGGCTTGCCCGGCCAGACCGGCTTCCGCCTCGATCGAATCGGCTATGTGGAGGAACCAGGCGCTGGTCTCCTGCGGGCGCCGGCGGGTTGCATCGGTCCCGTCGAGCAGGCGCCGCGCCTCTTCGCGCGGGCTGAGGAACTGCTCGATATCGGAGCCCTGGAGATCGGCGTACTTCGGCAGGCTATCCTCACGCATCATCTCGGCCCAGCCGCGCGTGGTGGGGAAATACTGGTAGCGGTAGGCGGCAGCCACGATACGCGGCAGTACCTGGCTGGCAAGGTGCAGTCCGCGCATCACATGCGGGCCGGCGGCAGCGCCAAAACGGGTTTCATATTCTCGTTGCCAGAACGCGACAGGCGCCGACGGATTGTAACTGGCACGGCCCCAAACCCTGAAGAAATCCCAGTAGCGTTCGAAGCCGTAGTCGGAGAAGCGGTAGCTGGAAGTAAGAATCTCACCGGGCTTTTCGTCATGCGGCGATCCGAGCATGTGGGTCGCCAGCGCCTCGTTCACCTCGATGCTGCTGCCGCCGTAAATCCGTGTCGAGGCTACAAACCGGCGGACATACTCAGGATCGGCCCAGAGCAACAGCCGGCTGGTGCCCCCGTTCCACAACCTCCAGACCATCTGGTAGCGCTGCGGAAAAGTGAGGAGATCCGCATAGCCGTGCCGCCGGTTCTTCTGGTCCTGCGTGTTAATGTGCGTCGGATGGAACGGCAACCCCATCTGCTCCATCCAGTACTTCGTGGTGACACGGGCCTTCAAGCCCTGGTCCAGGGCATCGAGGATCACGGCATCGGGCAGGCCCTTGGCGCGGAGGTCGACCCGTAAGTCGGGCCGCACCTGATGGATGAAACCGAAGACATCATGCCAGAAGGCCTGCATCTCCGACGGCTTCAGCCCGGACTCGTCGTGCATCCGGAACTGGATGCCATCGACATCGGGGAATGTGGAAAGGAATCGCCGCAGCGCTGCTTTCGTATACGGTGCAAGATTCTCAGCGTCCAGTCCCGAGACCAGGCCGGGCACTGCCTTGCCTGCATTCTCAGATGCGCCGGGTATCCCTCCGCCCTGCACTCCGCCGCGGTAGATGTGGTCCCAGATCCCGACAGTGATGCGGATCCCCCGCTCGTGCGCGAGCTTCATCATGGTCCGGAAGGACTCAGTATTGCGGGCTTGTTGCTCCGCCGTGATCCCGTTCAACCGGACGGAGTCAAAGCCCGGCGTATCGAAGAAGAACGGGTACAAGGGGGCCATGAACCCGCCGTTCTCATACCCGAAGATGACAACGAAGGAATTGATGCGGCTGGCAGCCAGCAAGTCGAAATACCGTTCCCAGTGGCGCGGATCGTGCAGCCTCTGCTCGAACAAGGCGCGCTGCATGGTGTACATGGATACGGCACGTTCGGCAATAGCAGGCTGCTCCGAAAGAGTCTCGACGAAGCGCAGCCTGTCATCGGTGGCGCCAGCCGATCGGATACGGTCGGCTGTGTCCAGCGCGGCGTACATGAGCCCGGTGGAATCCGCGCCGCACAGGGATAGAACCGTTTTGCCGCCCCGCGAACTCCTGGCAACAGACAGGGATTCGGCCGGCGCCGGCACGGCCTGCGGGCAGGCGCGGCCGATGGCGGAAGTGACGGACACATCCGGCGGCAGCAACTGCTTCAGCCTTTCGAGACCGTAGTCGGCAGGGGTCAGGAGGAGTGCCAGCGCGAGAGGAAACATCGCGTTGATCGTACTAGAATGAGCCGCCGAAGACTAGAAAGGGGCGGCCCGGCTGGGACCGCCCCTCTTCGATCAGCTGACCGGATGAGTTACCACATGAGCTTCATGCGGATCTGAATCTGCCGGGGCAGGAAGTTCTGCGTCGACACCGTCGCCGGAGTGACTGTCCCGAACAGAGGGTTCGTCGGATCCGTGACAAACTGGTCGCGTCCGAAGAAGTTGTGGTTGAGGAGATTGAACGCCTCAAACCCGAACTGCGCGCGCAGGCGTTCCGTGATGTTGGTCATCTTGGTCACCGACGCATCGGCCGAGAAGGCGTGATGGCGGCGGATCTGACCGGACCTGGACGGCGTGTAGCGCGGAGCATAGCTCGCGGTCTGCAGCCAGGCGTAGTTACTCACATCGGTGCCGCAACCACGCGCCAGGCTGAAGGAGGCCGGAGCGATGCTGCCGTCGTTGAACTGGCGCAGCACGCAGGGATTCCACGCGCGAGGCTGGTAGGCTTTCCAATCGGTGCTGCCGTCCCAACCGCCGCCGGGCGTCTTCGGATCCTTCAGCTGAATGACGTTGCCGGGCAGATCGGCCGGTTCGCCGGACTGGTTGGTGTAGAACGTGGTGGCCTGCCAACCGGAGATCAGCTTCTTGGTGAAACCGTTGGCGCCGGAGCCCCACTTCTTGCCCTGCCCGAACGGCAGTTCGTAAATGGTGGTGAATTTGAACACATGCGGCCGGTCGTTGAGATAGATGCCCTGCTGATAGACGTCCCGGTAAGGATCGTTGAAACCCCACTTCTCGACTTCCTTCGAGAAGTTGTAGTTCGTCATCAGGCTGAGGCCGCCGCGCAGGCGCAGGTTGTAGGTGAGCTGCACGGAGTTGTACCAGATGTTGGAATCGTTGCGGCCCAACTGGGTGAGGTCGCCGTTAAACTGCGGGAACGGACGGTTTAACTGGAAGCGCGAGATCGTGTCGTTTAGATAGAACGGGGTGCCCTTGAAGGCCGAGATGCCTTTAAAGGGATTGGTCACGTTCGCGTCGCAGTAGGCCGGGCTGCCGCCTTCCTGGATGTTGCACTGCTTGCGGAAATCCAGGCTGGGGATGTTATAGACCTTCTGCATGTTCAGGTTCTGGCTGCGGCTTCCGACGTAGGTGATTTCGAAGTTGGAGTTCCTCGAAGTCTGATACTGGAAGCCGAACGAGAACGACCAGACGCGCGGCGTCTTGAAGTTGGAATCGAACCAGTTGTTGTTCTTGCCCGCGAAGGTCAGGGAACCGGCTGACGCGCCGGTGGGCGCGATAATGCCGTCCGGGTAAGGGTTAGCCAGAACGTTGGAATACGGAATGCGGCCCGGCTGCTGCAATGCCGGTGAGTCGCCTGCCGTCACCATGTAGTTGGTGTTGAAGAAACCGGCGCTCTGGAAGTAGTCGTTGGTGGGGTTCGAGTAGTACAAGCCGACGCCGCCGCGCATCACGAGCCGCGGGTTCATCTCGTAAGCGAACCCGATGCGAGGCTGCCAGTTCTTCTTGTTCAGATTGGCGGGGGTGCTTGGGATGCCACCCACTCCGGCGAAGGTGAAACTGCCGGACAGGTTGGCCAGCTGCGGGTACTGCGCGAGGCTGGCAGGCGACAACTGGCCCGCGATGGAACTCTTCGCCTTGGGGTCGAACGGTCCATTCATCCGGTTCCATTTCTCGTGGGCCGGCTGATTGAAATCGATACGTACGCCCAGGTTCAGGGTCAGGGTGCGGGTGATCTTCCAGTCATCCTGGAAGTACGGCGCAGCGTAGACCTGCTTCCACCAGGGGAACAGCGGGTAGTTCGAGTTGCCTTCGGGGATGCCCAGCAGGAACGTTGCGTACGGATCGCCGCTGGTGGAATCCGCCTGGTTCCAGCTCTTCTGGGTATAGCCGGAGTAGGCATTGAACTGCAGGATGTCGCCGGTGTTCTGTTGCAGATAGTTGATCTGGCGAATGTCCAGTCCGGCCTTCATCGTGTGCTTGCCGGAGATCTTGGTGGCGTTGAACGACAACTGGTAGGTGTTGGTGAAGTTGTTGCTCTGGCCGCGGCCCAGCGGGTTGTAGATACTGGTGGTCCCGCTGTTGCCGTTGTAGAAGTTCCAGCGGCCGAAGTAGATCGGTGACGGCAGCTGAGAGATGAGGGAAGTGGGCAGGCCGAACTTCGAAACGTCGAAGCCTTCGTTCGCACGGCCGAAGCCCTTCTCGATGAACCGGTTGTAGGACGCGCGCGCATTCAGCACGAAGGTAGGCGTGATGGTGCCCACCCAGTCTGCGACGTAGGCGTCATTAATGCGCTGGAACGGCTGTTGTCCATCGGTACCCGGAGCGTTATCGATACCATTCGAGGCCCGATCTTCCGTGCGGTCGTTGGACGCATGGCGGAAGAACGCGCGGTGCTTGTCGCCGAAGTTCCAGTCGAACTTGAGGATCAGGTTGTAGAACTTGTCGACGTCGAAATAGCCGGGATAGTAGGTGTTGAGTGTGCCATACCGGTTGCCGGCAGCCGTCGGCTGATTCGGCAGAGGCATGTAGGCCGTCACCGCCTTGGCGATCGGGCTCATCATGCTGGCCGGAATCTGGTTATTGGCGAAAGGCTTGCGGACCGGATTGCCGCTGGCATCCAGCGTCGCGTCGTAGGGATTGTACAACGTGATCGCCTGGCCGCTGGCGTTGGTCAACTTCGAGAAGTCGCCGTTGCGCATGTCGACCGTCGGCCAGGACACGAACAGCGGGTTGGGCGTGCCTTCGCGGTAATTCTCGAAGGTGCCCAGGTAGAACAGCTTCACTTTGCCGTCCTTCGGCAGGAGCTTCGGCAGGTAGACCGGACCCTCCACCTGGAACCCGTATTGATCCAGGTAGTGGTTGGGCCGCGGCGCGCCGCCGGACGGGTTAGTGGCCGACGCGGGAATGGCGTTGTTCTGGAACGTATTCGCGTCGAGTTGAGTGCGGCGCATATACTCCCAGCCGGTGGCGTGGAACGTATTCGTGCCGCTCTTTAGCACCACGTTCATGATGCCGCCGCCCGTACGGCCGTACTCGGCGTTGTACAGGTTCATCTGCATCGTGAATTCCTGAACAGCGTCCACAACCGGAACATATGCGATGTTGTTGCTGCCCATCTGGCCGCCGTTGGACGCGCCGTCCATCATGAACTCGGTGGACGAATCGCGGCTGCCATTCACTGACCACTGCGCGATCGCGCCGTTGTCGAAAGGACGCTGCCAGATGGCAGCGCCGCGGAACGTCACGCCAGGCATCATCGTGCCCAGCATGAACGGATTGCGCGCGTTCAGCGGCATCTCGGCTACTTGCTGGGTTGTGACGACGCCGGAGCGGGACGCCGTCTGCGTTTCCAGGGCGAGCGCGTCGGCTGAGACTTCCACCGATTCGGTCACGGCGCCGACTTCCAGGTTGAAGTCCACAGCCAGGACCTTCGCCACCTGCAGAGTGACGTCGTCTTTCACGGATTGCTTGAAGCCGGAAGCGGTGACCGTCACTTTGTAGACACCAGGACGAAGGAAGGGCACGGTGTAACTGCCCGAAGTGTCTGTGGTGGCGGTGTTGGTTTCGTTGGTAGCCGTATTCACGGCCTGGATTTTTGCGCTTGGCACAGCACCTCCGCTCGCGTCAAAGACGTGACCGGAGATGGTGGCGCGGAATTCCTGCGCTGGCGCGCACACTGCGGCCAGACACAAGAGTGCGATCGCTATCGCGACTCTTCGTTTCATGCAGACCCCCTGCAAAATGCCATCGGACACGCCGGCGGACAGGGCCGACGATCGCGGCGATAATATCACAAGACCATGAGGATTTGGAGCATCGCTGCAATCGCTTGCCTGGCACTGGGCGCCCAGCCGCAGGCCCCGTTCACGGCTGTTGCCCCGGAACTCCCCTTCCGCCTCAAGAATGCAGCCACTCCGGAGAAGCATCAGATCGAATCCGTGCCCGGTGGAGTCGCCCTGTTCGACTACGACGGCGATGGAAGGCTCGACATCTTCCTGGTGAACGGAGCACCCCAACCCTCGCTGAAAAAATCGTCACCGGAATGGTTCAATCGCCTCTACCGGAACCTGGGTAACATGCGGTTTGAGGACGTAACAATCAAGGCCGGACTCTCTGGCGAAGGTTACGGCATGGGTGCGGCGGCCGGGGACTTCGACAACGACGGCCACACGGATCTGCTCGTGACCAGCGTCGGCATCAGCAGGCTCTACCGCAATCGAGGCGATGGCACTTTCGAGGACGTCACTGCCAGGTCACGCGTCCCCGCCACAGGCTGGCCCATCTCGGCCGGTTGGTTCGACTACGACAACGACGGTTTCCTCGATCTCTTCATCGTGAATTATTGCCGCTGGGATCCGGCGACCGAGCCCTTCTGCGGCGACGCCAAGGCCGGCTTCCGCACCTACTGCCACCCCAAGAGCTATCAGGGCCTGCCGAACACGCTGCTGCACAACAACGGGAATGGAACCTTCACCGACGTCACCAGCGGTTCCGGCATCGGAGCAAGACTCGGCAAGGGCATGAGCGTAGCCTTCGCTGATTACAACGGCGATGGGCGGCTCGACATCGCGGTGTTGAATGATACGACACCGAACCTCCTGTACCGCAATGAGGGGGGAGGCCGGTTCACGGAACAGGGAATGGCCGCCGGCGTGGCCATCATGGACGATGGCAAGGTGGTCTCGTCGATGGGCACCGACTTCCGCGATATCGACAACGACGGCCGTCCTGATCTGTTCATCACAGCTTTGGCCAATGAGACCTTCCCCTTGTTCCGAAACCTCGGCAACGGACTCTTCCAGGACGTGACCTACCGCAGCCGGATCGGTGCGGCTTCGCTGGCACTCAGTGGCTGGAGTACGGGGATCTACGACTTCAACAACGACGGCTGGAAGGACATTTTCGTGGCGGCGGGAGACGTTCAGGACAACACGGAGTTGTTCTCGGACCGAGCGTCCAAACAGCAGAATCAGCTCCTGCTGAACCGGGGCAACATGACCTTCAACGCGATCGCCTTCGGCCCGCGCGCCCAGCATCGCGGCGCGGCATTCGGAGACCTGGACGGCGACGGACGCGTGGATGCGGTGGTGTCGCAGCTCAACGGTTCACCCTCAGTCCTGCGAAACACCTTGGCCCCGGACAATCATTGGATCGCTTTCCAATTGACCGGGAGGAGCAGCAACCGCGACGCGATCGGCGCGGTGCTGAAGATCGTGGCCGAAGGTCGTGTTCAGTACAACCACGTCGCCACGGCAGTGGGGTATCTCAGTTCCAGCGAGAAGACGGTGCGGTTCGGATTGGGCAGATCCACGAAGGTCGAGACGGTGGAGATCACGTGGCCGGGCGGGCTGAAGCAATCGCTGTCGAATCTGGAATCGGGCCGCATCCATGCCGTGAAGCAGCCCTGAAACGGGGAACGGCGACGCTTTCGCGCCGCCGTTCAGTCTGGTAGTTGCAGGGGGTCTGCCTCAACCAGAAGCTCTTAATCCCGTACTTCGCCGCGCTTTACCAGAAGGCTTTGATACCAAGCTGGATCTGGCGCGGGAAGATATTCTGATTCGTCGCCGTGGACGGGAAGATGGTGCCAAAGTTGGCATTGTTCGGGTCCGTGGTGAACGTTTCGCGGCCGAAGTAATTGTGATTGAACAGATTGAACGCTTCGGCTCGGAACTGGACTCTGAATCGCTCGGTGACATTGGTCATCTTGCTGATGGAGGCGTCCAGCGTGAATGCGTGGTGCTTGCGGATCTGGCCCGAACGGCTGGGCGTGTACCGCGATGGCGCGAAGTTTGCCACTTGCAGCCAGGCGTAGTTGTTGAAGTCGGTGCCGCAGCCCTTGGTCAGAGAGTAGGGCTGGGGAGCGATGGTTCCGTTGTCCTGCTGGCGCAGCACGCACGGATTCCAGGCGCGGACCTGATGGGCTTTCCAGTCAGTCTTGCCATCCCAGCCGCCGCCCGGGGTACGGGGATCCTTGAGTTGGATCACGTTGCCCGGCAAGTCACTGGGTTCGCCGCTGGCATTGTTGTAGAACGTGGTCGCCTGCCAACCGGAGATCAGCTTCTTAGCGAGACCGGTTGTTCCGGCTCCAAACTTCTTGCCCTGCCCGAACGGCAATTCGTAAACTGTCGTGAATTTGAACCAGTGCGGGCGATCATTGAAGTAGAGGCCCTGCTGCATTCTATCCGCATAGGGATCCTGGTAGCCCCAACGTTCCACCATTTTGCTGAAGGTGTAGTTGGTGTTGATGATCAGGTCGCGGCCCACGCGCTGGCTGTAGGTAACCTGAGCCGAGTTGTACCAGATGTTGGAATCGTTGCGCCCCTGCTGCAGCAGCGAACCGTCGAACTGCGGGAAAGGCCTGGCCAGGTTGAAGCGGCTGATCGTATTCGCTGTGAAGTAGTTGGTTCCGCGGAACGGCTCCAGCCCCTTAAACGGATTGGTCAGCTGTTCATTACAGAAGGTCGGGCTTCCGCCCTCCATCAGGTTGCAGGTCTTGCGGAAGGCGAGGGAAGGAATATTGTAGTCCTTCTCGCCATTCGCGCCGACAGTGCGGCTGCCGACGTAGGTGAGTTCCAAGGTCGCGGTCTCACTCACCTGCTGTTGGAAGCCGAACGAGAACTGGTGCACCTTCGGCGTCGTGAAGGTCGGGTCGAACCAGTTGTTGTTGCGGCCCACAAACGTCAGAGCGCCCAGTGAGGATCCGGTAGGCCGGTTGACCCCATTCGGATAGGGATTGCTCAGGACGTCGGCGATCGGTGTACGGCCGCCATCGTTGGAGTTCACCAACGGGGTGAAGGCCGAGAAGCCCGCGAACTGCAGATAGTTGTTGTTCGGGTTCAGGAAGTACAGACCATAGCCGCCGCGCATCACCAGCTTGTCGTTGAGCTGATAGGCTGCGCCGATACGGGGCTGCCAGTTCGTCCAAACGTTCTGCGAGGCGATGGTGGGCTGCCCGCCCACTCCGGCGAAGGCGAAGCCGCCCGTCAGGTTAGCAAGGCTCGGATAGGCAGCCAAGCTGCTGGCGGACAGCATGGAGCGCAGTGGGCTGGCGACTTTCGGGTCGAAGCCGCGGTTCATGCGATTCCATTTCTCGTCCGGAGCCTGATTGAAATCCCAGCGGAGGCCGAGATTCATGGTCAGGCGTCGCGAAACCTTCCAGTCGTCCTGAAGGTAGGGGGAGACGTACCATTGGCGGTTGAACGGATACACCGGATAGTTCAGCGAGGTGCGTCCGGTTCCGCCGTCTGTCGAAGGCAGTCCCAGCAGGAAACTGGCATAGCCGTCACCTGAGATAGCGTCGCCCTGGTTCCAGACCTGTTGGGTCCAGTCCTTCTGGGCATCAACCTTGAAAATATCGCCGCTGTTCTGTTGAATGTAGTGGATGCGGCGGATATCGATGCCGAATTTCAAGGTGTGCGAACCGGCAATCTTGGTCACGTTGGCGGCCAGATTGTAGTTGTTCGTAATGTTGATGCTCTGGCCGCGGCCGAGCGAGGTGTACCCGGCAAACTGCCATCTGCCGAAGTAGTAGGGGCCCGGCAGTTGGCTGATCACGGAAGGCGAAATCCCAAGCTTCGTCAGATCGAAATTCGCATTTGCTTCCCCGCGTCCGGTTTCGATGAACCTGTTGTAGGATGCGCGGATGTTCAGGATGAGCGTTGGAGTGATCGTGCTCACCCAATCCGCAACGTATGCGTCATTGATGCGCTGGAAAGGCTGCTGGCCGTCGGTGCCTGGCACGTTGTCCAGACCATTGACGGCGCGATCTTCTGTGCGGTCGTTCGAAGCGTGGCGGAAGAAGGCGCGGTTCTTATCCCCGAAGTTGAAGTCGAACTTGAGAATCAGGTTGTAGAACTTGTCGTGATTCACATAGTTCGGCAGCAGGTAGTTGTTCGTGGAATAAGCGAAGCCGGCCTTCGTCGGCGTGTTGGGCTTCGGCATGTAGCCGGTAACGGCCTTGGCGATCGGGTTGATCCGGTTCGAGGGAATGACGTTTCCGGCGAACGGAGTGCGTATCGGATTGCTGTTCGCATCCAGCGTGTAGTTCAGTGGATCGTAAATCGTAACAGCGTTGCCCGCCGCATTCTTGAGCTTCGAGAAGTCGCCGTTTCGCATTTCCATCTCGGGATAGGAGGTGGTCAGCGGGTTTGGCGTGTTCTCACGGTAGTTTTCAAAACTGCCCAGGTAGAACAGCTTCGTCTTCGACTGCTTCGTCAGGATCTTCGGAATGTAGACGGGGCCTTCCAACTGGAACCCATACTGGTCCAGTAGATGGTCGGCACGTTGGGCGCCTGCCGCATTCCCCTGGAAGGTATTCGCGTCCAGCCACTTGCGCCGCAGGAACTCCCAGCCGGTGGCATGGAAGTCGTTCCCGCCTGACTTCAAAACCACGTTGAACACACCGCCGCCCGTGTGGCCATACTGCGCGTCGTAGGAATTCATCTGCACGTTGAATTCCTGCACCGCGTCGACGATGGGCACATAGGCAATGTTGTTGTTGCCGGCCTGGCCGTTGTTGGGCGCGCCATCCATCATGAACTCGTTATTGGATTGGCGGCCGCCGTTTACCGACCATTCGGCGATCGCACCGTTGTCGAACGGCCGCTGCCAGATCGCAGCGCCACGGAATGTCACGCCAGGCATCATCGTGCCCAACATGAAGGGATTGCGGGCATTCAGCGGCAACTCCGACACCTGAGTGGTGCTGACGATTCCGCTGCGGGACGCCGTCTGTGTTTCCAGCAGCGCCGCCTCGCCGGTGACGTTGATCGACTCGGTGACAGCACCGACCTCAAGAGAGATCTCGATGCCGGCAATCTGACCGACCTGGAGAGTGAGGCGTTCGCGGTTGTACTGCTTGAAACCCGCAGCCGTGACCGTGAGATTGTAGTCGCCGGGACGAAGCAGCGGGATCGTGTACGTGCCCGAAGCGTCTGTAGTAGCGATGTTGGTTTCGTTTGTGCTGAGGTTAGTTGCCTGGACTTTGGCGCTGGGTACCGCGCCACCACTGGCATCGAGGACGTGCCCGGAGATGGTTGCTCGGAATTCCTGCGCCCACATGGCGCAGGCAACTAACTGGAGGCACACAACTAGCTTGCAAATGTACTGTCTCAAATTGGACCCCCTGTAATCTTCATGGACGGAGCCGGCGGACTGGGCCGGTAGTCCTGGGCAGCATGCTATCACAGGGGAGGATCCATCGATAGCACCTTTTGATGAATACTTGTTAATTTTGTTAAGTATAGATCTATCAGAAACTTACCGAAGTGCAAGGCCTTGCATTTGAGGCCTACTGCTGCTCGGGAAGGCCCATTGCAACCGCTGCCATTTCTTCGCTTTCGGCTTCGGGAACCCGACCCAGACGACGATAGACTTTCGCCAAAAGGAGCCGGGTGGCGGACTTGCGAGGACTCAACCGAACGGCCCGCTGAAGCGCTGCGGCCGCCTCTTCCAACTGCCCGGACTGGGAGAGGGCCAGACCCAGTTCGTAGCTCGCTTCGGGCGATTCCGGCTGCTGGGCCGGCTTGAGGAGTTCCACCGCTTCTGTGGCCCGCCCTTGACGGATCAGGAACTGTCCATACGCAAGACGGGCCATCTGTTCCGCCCTGTCGTGCCGCGCGACGGCCGCCAGGAACCGCTTCTCCGCCGCCTCCGGCCGGCCCAGTGCCTGCAGGCACTGCCCGATGGCCGATTCGGCCCGGCCCTTCACGGCATCCGCCGCCAAGGCTTTTTCCAGCGGCGCCAGCGCATCCTCGTACCTGTCCGTTCCATACAGATTGCGCCCGTAGTAGTAACAGGCGTCCAACAGCTTGGGATCCAGGGTGCACGCCTGCCGGAACGGCTCGATGGAATCGCGCAGTTCGTTCATGGAAGCATAGGCCACGCCTAACGCCTTCCAGTACTGCGCGTTCTTCGGTGACTTCCCCGAAGCCTCCTTCAGCAACGGGACAGCCTCGGCCGCGCGGCCCTGCTCAAGCAAAGCCACACCTTGCCTGTAAGCCTCATCGGCAGGCGGGACGGCGAGAAGGAGTGCGAATACGACGAGTGCCAGAGCTTCGAGTTTACTCCGTCCGCAACGCGTCGGAAGGGTCCATTCTGGACGCCCGGATAGCCGGAATCAGCCCGCTGGCGATACCCACTACCATCAGGACCGTGAACGAGATAGCCAGGGTCATGGGCCGAATCGCCAGCACCAGATCCCCCTTGCCGCTCTTATCCTCGAAGAGGGCACCGAGCATCGGCAGGGGCGGCAGCGTCCACACCACGGCGTACGACAGCAGCACGCCGAACAGGCCACCCCCGATCGTGAGGACCAGCGCTTCGGCAAGGAACTGCAGCGCGATGTGGGTTCGCTTCGCGCCCAGGGCCCGGCGCAGGCCGATCTCCCGGGTCCGCTCGTTCACCGACACCAGCAGGATGTTCATCAGCCCGATGCCGCCGATCGTCAGGGTAAGAAACCCGATGAAGACCAGCAGCACCTGCAGGCCGATTGTGAGCCCATCGATGATGGGCCGAAGATTCGAGGTTCCGAACCCGGTAATGGCCCGCTTGTCGGTCGGGTTGAATCCCTGCCGCTTGGCAATAGCCGCCCGGAACTGGTCCGTCGCCTTGTCCTCGAACATAGGGGCGATCGGCTGGATCACGGCATCGCTCACATACCGCGTGTTCCACAAATCACCCGCAGTCGAGTACGGAATGAACGCGGAGCGGTCGTCCGGACCATAGTAGTTTCCGAACTGCATCTTCTTGTCCATTACCCCGATGACGGTGAACCGCACGCCTTGCACGGTCACGGTCTCCCCAATTGGAGGGCGGCCGGCGAAGAGCTTGCCGCGCACCCAGTCGCCCAGGAAGATGACGCGCCGCCGTTCCCCGAAATCGTCTTTGCTGATCCAGCGCCCGTCCATCGCCACTTCGCTGCGAATCTCACCAAACTCCGGACACACGCCGCGCACCGGCACGGTCTGCACCCGGTCCTGGTAGGTCACCGGCACTCGCTTGATGGTCTCCGCACAGATCGTCTTGATCAGCGGCGACTCGGCCTGGGCCGCCTCCAGGTCGGCCAGTTCGAAGCGGATCTTCCGGCCCGCCCGTTCGCCTCCAGCGTTCTCGCTGGTTTGCCCGGGAAAAAGCACCATCGCCGACTTCGAGAAGTTCTGGAAGGTCCGCACCATCACGTCGCGGAAGCCGGACCCATAGGAGAGCAGCAGGGTCACGGCCGCGATCCCCCAGACGATGCCAAGCATCGTGAGGAAACTGCGCGTCGGGTTGCGGCGCAGCGCGTCCCACGCCTGCAGCAGGATCTCCTTCAGCATCCCCTAGCCTCCAGCCTCGAAACGCAACGCTTCAATGGGATCGACGCTCGCCGCCTTGGTCGCTGGATAGAGTGCCGAAAGAAAGGCCACCATGCCCAGCAGGACGACACACACCGCGCCCACCTGCCAGGTCGCCCACAGGCCGGCAAAGTACGGCGGCATCTGCAGCTTGTTCACAAAATGGCAGACCATGTGCGCGAAGCCCAGGCCCAGGCCCCCGCTCAGGAACACAATGAGGAACGTCTCCAGGAAGAACATGGTCAGGATTTCGCGGCGCGTCGCGCCCACCGCCTTGCGCAGCCCGATCTCACGGGTCCGCTCCCGCACTGACACCAGCATCACGTTCATCGTGCCAATCCCGCCCAACAGCAGCGTCACAACGCCCATGGCGCCCAGGAAGTACTTCATTCCGTCGGCCATCGTGGCAAATGCCCGGGACTGCTCCACTGTGTCCCAAATGGCAGCCGCATCCTTGTCTTCCGGATCGAAATTGTGGATGCGCGCCAACCCGCGCCGCACTTCCGCCACGCAGGTCTCATGCACGTCCAGAGACCAGGCCTTCACGATCAATTGATCCATTGTGCCGGGCGGAAACGGAGGCGGCTGCGGCAGGTCGCGGACCATTGCGCCGTAGGGGATGAAGATCTTGTTGATGTCCCGGCCGTCGTAGCTCGAGTCCTGCTCCTTGGTCTTCATCACGCCGATCACCTGATAGGGGATCCCGTTGATGGTGAGCATCTCGCCGAGTGCTTTGCGGCCCTTGAAAAGCTGCTTGCGGACGTCGCTGCCAATGAAGGCCACACGGCGCCCCTGGCTGTCGTCTTGCCAGGAGAAGAAGCGCCCTTCATCCACCGCCAGCGCCCGCAGCCGCTGGTAGGGAGGCTGGGATCCGCTGATGAGCAGGCTGGCGGAGTTGTAGTCGCTGCGCACGGCGACATTGCCCCGCGTCAGCTCCGGGATCACGAACTCACAGGACGGCGTCTGCGGCGCAAGCAGGTTGTGGTCTTCGGTGGTCCACATCACCCGCCGGCCGGCCCGTTCTCCCCCCACCTGCATGGACGTCCGCCCGCCAAACACAATGATGATGTCCTCCCCGAACTGGGCGGACACCTGGCGCTGACCCTCCCGCAGGCCATCCCCCGCGGCCGTCATCAGCGTGATGGACACTACGCCCCAGAGCAGGCCGAACATCGTCAGGCCTGCCCGGAGTTTATGCGCCAAAAGCGTTTGAACCGTGTCCCAGATGAGATCGCGGAACGTCATTCGCTACTGGAGGATGACTTTCTGGCCCTGGGTCAGGCCGGAGATAAGTTCCGTCTTCACTCCGTTCGAGATGCCCAGCTTGACGGGCAGCTTCTTGCGGCCCTTCTCGGCGGTGATGTCGGGCACTTCCACCGATGCATTGCGGTCTTTGTCATACAGGACGGCCGCTTCCGGCACCAGCAGCACGTTGGGCTTCTCTTCCATGATGATCTCGGCGTTGGCGCTCATGGCCGCTTTCAACTGATTGCCGGGGTTGTGGATGGAAACCTGGACTTCGAAGGTCGTGACGTTCTCTTTCTCCACGCCCAGCGGCGCGATCTTGTAGACCTTGCCGTCAAACTTTTTGTCGCGGAAGCTCTCCACCACGATCCGCGCCGGCTGGCCCATGTAGACCTTGCCGATGTCAGCCTGATCCACCTTGCCGCGTACGAACACATCGCTCACGTCACCCAGGGTGAAGAGCAGCGTGGCCTGCGAACCCAGCACGACAATCGAGCTCACCGCATTGCCCACTTCCACGTTGCGCGAAAGCACCAATCCGTCGATGGGACTCGTGATCGTCGAGTTCCGCAGATCTTCCTGCACCCGTTCTAGAACCGCGGTAGCCTGCGCGACCTGAGCCTTGGCCCTGGCAATCTCTGCCCGGCTGACAGCCAGGGTCCGCAGCGCCGAGCTCTGCTTATTCAGCGCCATCTGGTACAGCTTCTCGGCGTCTTCCACCACGTTCTTGGCGATCAGTCCTTCCTTGTTCAATTGGCGGGCGCGGTCCATGCCGGCTTTGGTGAATGGCACATCCGGACCTTCCGCCTCGACCTTGTTACGTTCCAGAGACGCCATGGCGGCCTCTTCCGCCGCCTGCGCTGCCTGCAGGTTGGCCTTGGACTCGCGCACCTGGGCTTCCAGGAGTTCCTTGTCCAACTCCGCCAGCACCTGGCCCTGACGCACGTTCTCGCCATAGTCGACGAAGAGCTTCTTGACGATGCCGCTCGCCTTCGATTTCACTTCCACCGTGGAACGCGGCTCGATCTTGCCGGTGGCCACCACGCTGCGGGCAATGTTGCCGCGATCGACGCTCGCGAGCTTCGAGGGATCGATCTTGTTATCCGGCTTCAAGGCTGCCCGGACGCCCACTCCCGCTCCAGCCAGGACCGCTACAATGACCAACGCCCAAATCCAGCGGCGCTTCGACGACTTCTTACCATTGCCTGCCATGATGACTACTCCCTGCGGTATTCACGACATGCCGCTGTCATCGGCGTGTCGTTCAATTCATCCAGACGATTGAATGAGGGCAAATGTTCCGCAAAATGCGATTTGGGCAATCTGACCTTCGCCGCTCGGAATGGGCCACGGCGGGACCGCCGGCAAATCGGTACACTGCATAGAGATCCGGCCCAGGAAATATCATGAGCAGTGCGTCCACCATTCCCCAACGGCCCGCCACAGTCAGGCTGGGCGCGCTCGACACCTTGCGCGGCCTGATTATGGTCCTGATGGCGCTGGACCACGCCAGTTTCTTCATCAGCAGGGTCCACCCTTTCGAGTACTGGAATCTGGGCCTGCCGCACTACCAGGATGCCGGCTGGTTCATCACCCGTTGGATCACACACCTGTGCGCGCCGGGCTTCTTCTTCCTGATGGGCGCCGGACTCGTCTACTTTCGGGCTTCGCGCCTGGAAGCCGGCTGGAGCGAGACTCGGGTCACCCGGCACCTCATGGGCCGGGGTGCGCTGCTCATTTTGGTCAGCTATCTCCTGGAAATGGCGGTCTGGCTGCTCCCCGAACGCTTCAGCCCAGCCGGCACCACCATGACTCCGGTGTCGGGCGACCAGATACCATTTCTGGTCCTGACGGTCCTGGTGACGCTTGGCTTGACGATGCTTCTCAGCGCGCCGTTGCTGGGCCTCAGCCGGCGTTCCTGGCTGGCCATGGCATTTATCGCCATCATGGCGCCGAACTTCCTGATTCCCACGCTCCGCGGCCAGGATCCGGCCGCCGGTGTATTCCTGCACCTGTTCGTAGTGCCTGGAACCAGCGGATTCGTCGCCTCCATGTACCCGCTGCTGCCTTGGTTTGGAATCTGCGCACTTGGCGTCGGATTCGCCCACCTGCTGCGCAATGACGCTAACCGCGCCCTGCGAGCCCTGCTTCCCATGGGCCTCGCCTATCTGGTGGGCTTCGCCGGTATACGGTACGGCGGCGGCTTCGGAAACCTGATGGTGCCCACCGGCAGCAGCCTTCAATCCTTCCTGACGGTGATCAAGTACCCCCCCAGCCTCGCGTTCTGCCTGCTGACGCTCGGCATCAACCTGTCCCTGCTCTCATTGATCCACCGGGCTGGATCCTGGCTGGACCCGGTGCGCCGCCTACTCTCCGTCTATGGCCAGGCGCCCCTCTTCTTTTATCTGACGCATCTGTGGCTGTTCTGCCTGCTCCGGCTGGCGATCTTCCGGGATGCGGCGCCGGACCGCTGGGTTCTTTACGCCGTGTGGATCGGTGGCGTCGCCCTGCTCTTCCCCGCCTGCGCCTGGTACCGCCGCCTGAAGGCCGCCCGTCCGCCGGAGTCGCTGCTGCGGCTGTTTTAGCCTGGTCAGTATTTCAGTTCGCTGCCGAACAGGCTGTGCGGGATGCCAAACACCACCAGCGTGACGATCGCCGCGCCTAGCGCCCAGGCACCGGCCTTTTGATTTCGTCTGGTCTTCAGCCAGGCAATCGCCCAGGCCAGCCACGCAACCGCCGTCTTGTTATCCGTCAGGTCGGTGCCAAAGGGCCACCCCGTCCAGTAGGCGCCGAATGCGTATTTCTGGACCACCGGGCCCAGAATCAACCCGCCGACCGTCAGGAGCCCGATCGTCGCGACGATGAGAGTCGCATACTTCGGCTCCGGCCGGAAGAACTCCAGACCCGCCCGGGTCGATAGCAGCATGCCCACGAACATACAGAAGATATGGACCACCAGGACCGCTTGCGGCACCTCGCCCTTGAACCGGATCACCACCGGCTGCCCTGGGAGGGAAACGCGCTCCATCCCCTTCTGCAGCACCACCCGGTACATCAGCTTCCCCGCGGGCGGTTGATGCGGCAGGCTGCTCACGAGTTCGCCGGACTGCCGCGTCATCTTGCTATAAGTCCACGGGTCGTTTGTTTTGAACCGCTTCCAGCCCACTGTGCCCTCGACCGCCTGGTCGGCGACAGGCACCCGGACTTGGGCATCCCCATCGCCCTGCGTGCGAGGCAGGCGGAAGCCAATCTCCGCGCCTGCGAATTTCACCTTGCCCCGGACCGGATAGCTGGGGCCGGTCATCCGCTGATAGATAGCAGACGCCACGGTCAAAAGAAGGGCAAGGATCCAGAGAGTGGTGGTACGGCGCACCGTTTTATTATTTCAGACTCTTCAATCCTTTTTCAGGATCCGGGCGAAATCGTCCCGCACCAGCCGCATGGTCATCCAGTCGTTCAGATGCTGGGAGCCGAACTTCGCATAGAAATCCTGCGCCAGGCGGTTCCAGTCGAGCACCACCCATTCCATCCGCCCGCAGCCCCGCCGATCCGCTTCCGCGACCATCTCGCGAAACAAGGCTGCCCCGGCGCCCTGGCCCCGGAAGTCAGTCTTGACAAAAATATCTTCTAAGTAGAGCGTAGGCAGCGCCAGGAAACTGGAGTACGTTTCCAACACCAGCGCATAACCCGCCGGCTGTCCGTCGACAAACGCCAGAAACGCGTCAAGGCGTGGCTTGTCGCCAAAGATGTCCTTCACCAGGCGGCCCTGCGCCTCCGGTGTGGGAGGCTCCAGCTTTTCGTAATCGGCCAGGGCCCGGATCAGGTCAAGGAGAATAGGCGCCTCGGCGGCGCTCGCGCGGCGAACTTCCAGCATCCTATCCAGTCTAGGATACGGCTCAGGTTTTTTCGAACCGCCGTGTAACGATTGCGGGACCCGCCACACGATACGGTATCGGCTCGATGAACGGTCGGGTCCGGCAGGTTTTGGCCATGCCGGAGGCGGCTCACCTGGAGGAGGTAAGCCCGTCTTAGACCAGTCTGACGACTGAGTTCCGATCAGGCAAGCCGGAGGAGGGGCGCAGCACGGCTACCGCTGCGCCTCTTGCAGTCTCGGGTCATCGAGCCTGAGACGGTACATGACCTGGTTGTAGTTATATCGCGGAGTCTTCTGCTTCGCATCGCTGAACGAATCCGTGTAAGTGCCCTCCAGATAGATCACTTTCCCGCCCTCCTGGTCGAAGTACGGGTGCGCGGCGACATTATAGAAGTTGTAGTGCTCGTGCCTTAGGATTTCCACCGCGGGACCATACGGCCCTTCGGGCGCCTCCGCCTCGGAATAGAAAACTACGCCGGTCTTCTCCAGCAACATGATCCAGCGTCGGCGGTACTCGTTCCAAACCACACAGGAGATGCGGGTGGCTCCCGGCGGCGGCTGCACTTTGCGCTCCTCCCATCGGGCAGGGTCCTGGATCGCCGCCCAATCCTCCTTCACCCGCAGCCAGGGATACAGGTACCAATACCCGTCATGCCGGAACGGATGGGCGGAATAGTGGCTCTTCTTGCAGGGCATCTGGACCCACGATTCGAACTGCACCTTCGCGTCGTCGAACAAAGCCACGCCGCACTCCTCCGGCGGCTTCAATCCATCCTGGCGCGTATATGTTGCTACCAGTCGCTCGCGACCCGAGGGGTCCTTCAGAGTGATCAGCCCCTCGATCCACACCAGGCCCGGCCGAGGCAAAGGCAGCATGCCCTTCGACCGCCCCTTCGCATCCACAAAGTAGCGGAGATCCACGCCGGTTCCAGGATCCAAGCCGCCTCGCCCGGGTAGTTCACTCGTGGCTCCGGACACACTGAAGTTCCAGAAGTCCGGCCCGATGGTGTCGCCCCAGATCCAGAAGAGTTTGCCCTGGTAAATCGCAGTCGTAGCGGTGTCCTGCCCCAGTACCTGGCCGTTCAGCAGCGGGGCACGAATCGGAGCCTTCCCGCCCAGCAGGACCGTGTCGCGATAGATGCCTTCTCCGGTCACACGATACAGCCGCTCGGCAATCATCTTCCGTCGAATCTTCACCGTAGCGCGCCCACCCGGGCTCAGCCTCACCATCAGGCCACGGCCGAACACCAGCTTGTCCAGATACTCGTAGCCGTCGCTGGTCACCTCGACAAACACCTCGCGGCCCATCAGCGACGGCTCATGCAGGGCCGCCCAGCCGTTGGAATCCGTGAAGTACTTCACTTCGTTCTGCAGTTTCAATTCGACCAGCGGCACGCCCCGGCCGGTCTGTTCGTCCACCACCTGCACTCCAAAATACGGCGATGGCGCCGCTGCCAGGGCACTCAGTGACAGAATCGCAATCAGGCCCCTCACTCCGCCACCCGCAGCCGCAGTTCGTAGCAGATGGCCTCCGGCGGATTGGCCTCGGAATAAGTCGGAATCACCTGGAACCCCAGGGATCGATAAAGGGCTTGGGCGGCCTCCATGGAGGGCAGCGTGTCGAGCCGCAGCGCAGCATAGCCCCGATCCTTCGCTGCTTCGATCAGCCACTGGGCCAGGGCCCCTCCGGCCTTCATTCCACGAAAAGAGGGACGCACGTACAGCCGTTTCATCTCGGCAGCGCCGCCGGCCAATCCGCGCAGCGCGCCGCAGCCCACTGGCGAGCCATCGTGATAGACCAGCACCACCGTCTCGTATACCGACTCCAGCGAAGCCAACTCGTCCTGAAAACCGGCGACGCACACGGTCACACCCGGCGTCTGCGCATACTCGCGGAACAACTCACGGGCGATTTCGAAGTCCGCTGGCGTCTCTGCAGCGCGAAGGTCCATATTTCCGTTATGTTACGCTGGAATTTCCCCTCGCAATGTCAGACCCAAGCAATCCATCCGCTGGTGAGAAATTCCAGCGATTGGTTGAGATCATGGCCCGCCTCCGCGCGCCCGGCGGATGTCCGTGGGATCGTGAACAAAACTACGATTCCATCAAGCCGTACACCCTCGAAGAGACGTATGAAGTGATGGACGCCATCGACCGGCGCGACTTCCCCGCCCTGGCCGAAGAGTTGGGCGACCTCACTCTGCAGGTTGTCTTCTATGCCCAGATGGCCGCTGAGGAAGGGTTGTTCCACATCGGCGACTCGCTGGATGCCATCAACGAGAAGCTCATCCGCCGCCACCCGCACGTCTTCGGAACCGGCGACGCCAAAACCTCCGAGCAGGTTCTGCGCCGCTGGGACGAGATCAAGCAACAGGAGAAGAAAGACAAGGGCGAGAAGCCGAAGGGCCTGCTGGACAGCGTGCTGAAGGCCCAGCCGGCCTTGACCGAAGCCGCCCAGATCTCTCGCAAGGCCGCTGGCGCCGGCTTCGACTGGCCCAATATCGACCAGATGCTCGACAAAGTGCGCGAGGAATTGGACGAACTGGCCGAAGCGCGCGGCCGCGAGAATACCCACGACGTGGAAGGCGAGCTCGGCGACCTGCTCTTCACGATCGTCAACGTCGCCCGCTTTCTGAAAGTGGACCCGGAACAGGCCCTGCGCCGTACCAACACCAAGTTCCGCCAGCGCTTCGCCCATGTCGAGCAGCAACTGGCGGCCCGCGGCCGCAATTTTTCGCAATCGAATCTCGAGGAGATGGAAGCACTGTGGCAGGAAGCCAAGAAAAACGGCCCATCGAACTCCGCCACCTGACCTCTTTGCCCGATCTGGGCGAGGCCGTCCGGCTGCAAAAGGAGATCTGGGGCTTTGAGGATATCGAGCTGTTACCCCAGCGCCTGTTCGTGGTCGCCACCAAAGTCGGCGGGCAGGTCATCGGCGCCTTTGACGGCGACCGCATGGTCGCTTTCCTGCTGGCGATCCCAGGCCTCAAGCGCGGCGACAGCACCTATCTGCACAGCCACATGATGGGCGTGCTGGAACCCTACCGCAACCTCGGCGTCGGACGCATGCTGAAACTGAAGCAGCGCGAAGAAGCCCAGTCCCGCGGCATCGGTCTGGTGGAATGGACCTTCGATCCGCTCGAAATCAAGAACGCCTACTTCAACATGGAGCGCCTTGGCGCGGTGGTGCGCCGCTT
Organism: Acidobacteriota bacterium; assembly: GCA_017307505.1. Taxonomy (GTDB): domain Bacteria; phylum Acidobacteriota; class Terriglobia; order Bryobacterales; family Bryobacteraceae; genus Paludibaculum. The sequence goes on from JAFKEE010000040.1 coordinate 129,258, forward strand.
CGTCCTCAACCAGTACGGCACCACTACCTCGCACCTCCACGGCGGGCTTCCCACTGACCGCTGCGTCGCCGAGTGGTACATCGACAGCGACCGCGTGAACCGCATCGTCACCGGGCAGCCTTACGAACGGCCACCCGTCCTGGAGCGCATCCCCGTGCCGTCGGACATCGCCCAGATCCGCGCCAATGACCCGCGCCGCGCGCGCGAAATCCAGGCCGGGGTGAGTGAACATTTCCTGGAGTACTTCAACCGCGGCCTGGCCGTCATCGGATTCGAAAAAACGCCGGAATTCGGCACATACCTTTTAGGACCATGGGATTCAAAATAGAGCACGTCCGTCTTCACTGGATCGAAATGCCGCTGGTGCATTTCTTCGAGACCAGCTTTGGCCGCACCTATTCGCGGCAGATGATTCTGGTGGAAGTCTCCTGCGGTGGCGTCTCCGGCTGGGGCGAAGTCACCTGCGGCGAACATCCCTACTACAACGAGGAGTGGACCGAAGGCGCCTGGGAACTGCTGAACGCCTACATCGTTCCGGCGGTGCTGGGCAAGACATTTGAGAAGGCCGCCGACGTAGGCAGGTGCACGGCCGGCATGAAGGGCCACCGCATGACGCGCGGCGGCCTCGAAGCCGCCTGCTGGGACCTGGAAGCCCGCCTGTCTGGCATCCCTTTGTGGAAGTTGATCGGCGGCGGCGCGCGGCCCGAGATTCCCTGCGGGGTCTCGATTGGCATCCAGGATTCCGTCGCTCAACTGCTCGGCAAGATCCACACGGAAGTTGACGCCGGCTACCAGCGCATCAAGATGAAGATCAAGCCCGGCTGGGACGTCGAAGTCATCCGCGAAGTCCGCCGGGAATTCCCATCGATCCTGCTGATGGCCGACGCCAACTCCGCCTACACGCTGGCGGACATCGATCATCTGAAGCGGCTCGATGAGTTCAACCTCATGATGATCGAGCAGCCGCTGTCCCACGACGAGATCATCGACCACGCCCAGCTGCAGGCGGCCCTCAACACCCCCATCTGCCTGGATGAATGCATCCGCACGGCCCACCACGCCGAGCAGGCCATCCGCCTCAAGGCCGGCCGAATCATCAACATCAAACTCGGCCGCGTGGGCGGCTTTGCCGAAGCGATCAAGGTCCACGACATCTGCCAGCGGAACGGCATCCCCGTCTGGTGCGGCGGGATGCTGGAAAGCGGCATCGGCCGCGCTCACAACATCGCCCTGGCTACCCTGCCCAACTTCACCTTGCCGGGCGATGTCTCGGCCAGCCGCCGGTATTGGAAGCGCGACATCATCGATCCCTGGGTGGAAGTCACCCCACGCGGCACCATCGTCACCGGCGACGCCCCGGGCTTCGGTTATCCACTCGACCTGGAATTCCTGGAGAGCGTGCGCACACGGCACGAAAGTTACTCCGCCCAGTGAACACCTCGCGGCAACGGCTCTACGGTCTGGTTTCGCTCATGACCCTGGTGTGGAGCCTGAATTACATCGTGGCCAAGTACGCCCTGCGTGCTTTTCCTCCACTGGTGATCGGCCCGTTGCGCGCCGTCACCGCGGCCGTGCTGCTGGTCCCCATCCTGCTATGGATGAAGCGCCGCCAGACGGAGCCCAGTGAGCCCTGGGCCTTCAAGGAGGTCGCCTCGCTCAGCGTCCTGGGTATTTTCGGCATCACCTTGAACCAGGTGCTCTTCGTCGTCGGCATGAACCGCACCAGCGTCGCCCATGCCGCCCTCATGATCGCCACCACTCCTCTGCAGGTCATGCTGATGGCCGCATTCCGAGGCCAGGAGCGCATCAGTATGTATAAGTTGGCAGGAATGGGCACAGCCATCGGTGGCATCGCCGTCCTGAATCTCGCACCTGGCCGCACCGCCCAGGGTGCCTCTTTCTTCGGAGATGCCTTCGTTTTCCTGGCCGCTTTCTCCTTTGCCTTTTACACCGTCTTCGGCAAGGAACTCGCCCGCCGGCACGACAGCATGACCGTCAACGCGTTCGGCTACACCGCCGGGGCCCTGGCAGGCGCGCCGCTGCTCCTCTGGCAGTCTGTGGATTTCAAGTACACCGAGGTGCCGTGGTCCGGCTGGTGGGCCCTCGCCTACATGGCCCTGCTCTCATCCATTGCCTGCTACCTTATCTACTCCTACGCACTGAACCACCTCCCGGCCTCCCGCGTCGCCGCGTTCTCCTACATTCAACCCGTGGTCGCCGCTCTGGCCGGATTGCTCATCCTGCGCGAACCCATCACGCCGGGCGTCGCCACCGGCGGCCTGCTGGTCCTCAGCGGCGTCTGGCTCACCGGGAAGAGGTAGCGGATCATGGCCGGCTTCCTCAAGCTCCTCCGCAACAACCGCAACTACCGCTGCACCTGGCTGGGCCAGGTCGTCAGCGAAGTGGGCGACAACTTCAACAACATCGCCGTCTTCGCCCTGGTGATGGACCAGACCCACTCTGGCCTCGCCATCAGCGGAGTCATGCTGGCCCGCGCCGTCGGCATGATCACCGCCGGACCCGTCGCCGGAGTCGTGCTCGACCGTGTCGATCGCCGCAAGGCCATGATCGTCAGCGACCTCGTCCGCGCGGTCATCGCCATCTGCTTCCTCTTCTGCACCGGACAACGCAGCACCGGCCTGCTGATCTTCCTCAGCGCCCTGCTGATGTTTGCATCGCCATTCTTCACCAGCGGCCGAGCCTCCATCCTGCCCGTGATCGCCAGCAAAGAGGAGTTGCATACCGCCAACTCACTCACACAGACCACCCAGTGGACCTCCGTCGCCATCGGCGCCTTCCTCGGCGGCGCCACGGCCAAGGGCCTCGGCTACAACGTCGCCTTCGGCTTCAACGCGCTCTCGTTCCTGGTCTCGGCTGCGTGCATCTCCCTGCTCCGCGTACCCTTCGGCGCCAGTTTCAAAGCCGAGCGCCGTGACATGAGCGAAGACCGCGTGGCACGCCCCTGGCAGGAGTACCGTGAAGGTCTCGCCTACATGGGCCGCACCCCGCTCATCCTCGCCATCGCCCTGGTCGGCGTCGGCTGGGCCACCGGGGGCGGAGCCGCCCAGATCCTCTTCAGCCTCTTCGGCGAGGTCGTCTTCCAACGCGGAGCCGCCGGCATCGGCGAGGTCTGGGGTGCCGCCGGCATCGGCTTGATCGTCGGTGGCATCGTGGCCAACGTCTGGGGCAAGAAACTGCGCTTCGAGGCCTACAAGTGGCTCATCGTAGCCTGCTACATCATCCACGGCGGCGCCTACGTGCTGTTCAGCATCAGCCGCAGCTACGTGCTGGCTCTTTTCTTCATCGGACTCTCCCGGGCCGCCGTCGCCGTGAGTTCTGTCATGAACTTCACCCAGATGCTGCGCCACGTGCCGGACGAGTTCCGCGGCCGGGTCTTCTCCACGATGGAATCGATGGTCTGGGCCACCATGATGATTTCGATGCTCATCGCCGGCCTGGCCTCGGTCAGTGTGGATCCGCGCATCATCGGCGTGGTCGCCGGCGTCCTCAGCACAACCACTGCGCTAGGCTGGGGTTGGGCGCAGGCTCGCGGCTTGCTGCCGGAGCCGCCCTTGTCCGGAGTCGACCCCGAGGAGATCGAAGTTCACGGAGAAGCCAGTGTCTGAGCTCGCAGGCAAGGTAATCCTGGTCACCGGAGCGGCCAAGCGCATCGGCCGGTCCATCGCGCTCCGCCTGCACAACGAAGGCGCGCGGGTCCTCATCCATTACGGTGGGTCGGAAGCCGCTGCCCGCCAGACTGCCGCCGAGTGCGGCAATGCCCCGCTGTTCCAGGCGGATCTGGAAAAGGTGTCCGAGATCGAACGGATGTTCGCGTCGATCGAACAGCAAGTGGGCCGCCTGGATGGTCTCGTCAACAATGCGGCGCGCTTCACCAAGATTCCGGTTCTCGAAGTCACCGAAGCCGACTGGGACTTCATCCACTCCGTCAATCTAAAGGCCTACTTCTTCTGCTCCCAACAGGCCGCCCTGCTCATGCAGCGCACAGCCGGAGGCAAGGGCCGCATCGTGAACATCAGTTCGATGGGTGCCTTCATGGTCTGGCCGGATCACGTCCACTACAGTGCCTCCAAGGCCGGTGTCGTGGCCCTCACGCGCGGCTTCGCCAAAGCCCTGGCGCCGGGCATTAGCGTGAACTCCGTCGCCCCCGGAGTGATCCCCTTCGAGGAGAAGGACGATCCCGCCATCCTCGCTTTAGCGAATTCCACGCCCGCTCGCCAGCCTGGCACGGGTGACGACATCGCCGGCGCGGTCGCCTACTTCCTGAAAGCCTCCAGGTTCATCACCGGTCAGGTGCTGCAGGTGGACGGCGGCATGGGCCTGCGCTAGCAGTCCTCAGGCTTCCGGCAGGCGGGTCTGCTGCTGGTCGGAGTAATAGCGCGCAAGCCGGCGGTGGAATTCGGTTTCGTCGTACAGATCTTTCACGGCCAACCGGGCCTCGAGGGCCAGCATGACGGCCGCGACCAGCATGCAACAGGCTCCGCCGATCCCGAAGAAGACCGGAACCCAGTAGACCCAGACCAGCGTGAAAGTCGAGGCCAAGCCGATGGCGACGCTGGTGCAGACGTAGTTGACAGCCGCGAGATAGAGCAGGGTGAGGGCCCGCTGAATCAGGTTGAGCCGCCGTCCCTGGAGTTTGATCTCACCCCGATGGTGCTCGATCCGTTCCTCGCGCAAGGCCACATCGAGCATGCCCTGCGACATCTCGTCCAACTGGTGCGACAGCGATCGCATGCGGTCCACGATGCGCGCCAGCCGGTTGGATGTCGAGAGGATGAAGGTACCGCAGGCCGAAAGCAACAAGGCTGGGGTGATCATGGCGGCCAGGACATTCAGCGCCGTGCCCAGGTTCGTTACGTTCAGTTGGATATGAGGCCACATACGAGTTCACTCATTGTCTCAAGTTCGGCCTCCCTTCTCCGATACGGGTGGTGTGACGAGCCTGCTGCACAATGCGAAACAGCTGCTGGAGACAGCGGCCGGTTCCGTGGAAGCAGGCCTGGACACGGGAGACTGGACCGTCTTCATCGGTCCCGAAGGGTGCCTCCAGATGATTGCCGGAGCCGAACATGCCCTGGCCAGCCTGACCGCCGACCGCGGAGCCAGCGCCGTCTGGCGCGTCAGCCATCAATCCGGGAATGTGAGGGTGGAGGGGCTGGCAGGCACCGATCACTGCGTATTGGAGTCAAGACCCAAAACCGCCACCCTCCGCCGCCTGGTGAGCGATGTCCGGCTGTATGAGCTTGCCGCATGAAACGTACTGAGCAATTTCCTCTCAGCGGATGTCCCCCTCGGGAACCAGTGCCCCTACTACGGTTTCGAATGGAGTGAATGCCGGCATCCGCGGTTTACAGATTCATTCAACGCGGCTTACTCCCATCCTCCCCCACCAGCCGGCCCCCGGACGGTTTTTGGGGGCTCGTGTTCCTGGAAGCTAGCCTCTTCTTCGCTCTGTCATTCTGGGAATCTGGCCCTCCCTATGCCGCGCCTTCTTTCCACCCGATCGCATTCGCAGTCGTGACCCTGCTTGCGGCCACCGCCGCCCTGTTTCTTTGCCACCTTGGGCCTGCTTTCCTGGCTTCGTGTCTGCCACCGAAGCCATCACCCATCGGCGGGCTCGTGCTCCTCTGGCTCGCAGCGGGCTACCTCGAGTGGATCCCGTCTCTTGCCCGGACAATCGCATTCCCCCTCTCGGGATCAGCGCCCTATGAGACCATCCACACCGGAATCAGTGCCTTCCTCTACCCCGCCGCGTGGCTTGGGGCAACCGCGCTTCTCCTTTGCACGGGCTGGGCCCGCAATCTATGGAAGCCTATATCCACCATTAGCTTCGGTGTGGGCGTCATCATGCTGGGGTGGTGCGTCGTTTCCAATTGGCAGGGCATCGGAGTTCTGAACTCTTACTTCTCCGGGCCACCCACTCAACTGGACTGGCTGGTTTGGAAACGGACCATCCTCGCGGCAACTCCTGCCATCGCGATCGCCTGGCGCCTGGGTGAAGTGGCCGGCAGTCGAATCCGGATCTGGATCAGCGGCATCGCCGGGCTATGGCTGCCGGCGATCATCTCACTCGCAGCCGCTTCTTTGGCCGTGGAGGCAGGTTCCAATCTACATTGGCGACCGTCACTGTTCAGAGGGTTCCACTGGGCGCTTCCCGGCAGCGGGGACCGGCTGACAGCGCTAGTGCTTGGTCTCTGTGGCTTAACCCTGTTGGCTCCAGCTCTGGTCTGTAGCTACTCAATCCGCCTGTTGGCGGACCACCCGGCTTGGCGCTGGAACCGCTGGCTCTTGCCAATTGCGGCTCTCCCGGTCATCTGGGGCTTCGCGAGCCTTCTCACAATGGGCGGAGAAGTGGTACGGCATGAGTGGGATAGTCCATTCCATGATTTCTGGACCATCAGTGTTCTCGTCATCGGTGCCGCCGCCGGGGTTGCCGCTCAATTCAACGCGAAACCTCCCCAGCCGGAACCTGGAACCGCCGAGCCTACGGCAGCCCAATATCCCGCAAAAACCGCGCTGCTTCCTCCGGCGGAGTCGGATTGATGTAGAACCCGGTCCCCCACTCGAAGCCTGCCAGCTTTGTCAGTTTCGGGATGATCTCCACGTGCCAGTGATAGTGCTCCAGCGGCCCCACCTGCAACGGAGCCGTGTGGATAATCGCGTTGTACGGCGGCTGCTCCAGCGCTTTGTCCAGCTTCCGCAAGACGGTCCGCATCACCCAGCCCAGATTGTGGATCACCGGAGCCTCTGTCGTCGCGAACCGCGAATTGTGCTTCCTCGGCACAATCCAAAGCTCGAACGGAAACCGGGACGCATACGGAGCCAGCACCAGGAAATGATCCGTCTCGAAGACGATCCGCTCCTGCGTCTGCAACTCCTGCTGCATGATGTCGCAGAAGATACACCGCTCGCGGAACTGAAAATACCGCAGTGACCCGTCCAGCTCTTCCTGCACCCGGTTCGGCACCACCGGCAGCGCGATCAACTGCGAATGCGGATGCTCCAGCGAAGCCCCGGCGGCCGCCCCGTGATTCTTGAACGCCATGACATACCGCAGCCGCGGATCCTTCTGCAGGTCCACGATCCGGTCCCGGAAAGCGAAGAACAGGTCCGACACCTGCTTCTCGGGCATCTCGGCCAAAGAGGTCATGTGGTCCGGCGACTCGATGATCACCTCGTGCGCGCCCACGCCATTCATGCGGTCGTACAGCCCCTGGCCCTGCTTGTCCAGATCGCCTTCCACTCGAAGGGCCGGAAACTTGTTCGGCACGACGCGCAACGACCAGCCCGGCTCGTTCGGACCGCCCGAACCCCGGTAAGCCATAATTTCAGGCGGAGTATTCTTCTCGTGCCCGGGGCAGAAGGGGCAGTGGCGGCCACCTTGCGGGACCACCCGCTCCCTGGTGAAATCCGTGGGTCGGCGGGCGCGGTCGGTGGCGATGATCACCCAACGGCCGGTGATCGGGTCTTTGCGGAGGTCAGGCAACTCGGTGCAACCAGTTTTTCGACAGACTGAGTTATCAGAATACCGAATTTGAGCGGTGCAGGGACCATGAGTCGGGAATGTGCCGGATCTCGAACGGCTCAAAAAGTACCGTTACCAGGTCAAATCTGGCTTTCTCTTCCGGGATCCGCCAGCGCCGCAGCAGAAACCACGCCGCCCGCCGCAGTCGCTTTATCTTTTCTTCGCCGATCGCCCGTTCCGGATCGCCAAATTCCGCATTCTTCCGCGACTTCACCTCGACGAACACCAACCGGTCTCCATCCCAGGCCAGGATGTCCACTTCCCCCCGCCGCGCGGGGTCCGTCCAGTTGCGTTCCACGACATGGAAACCCTTTGCCTGCAAGTACCTGTGAGCCAGGTCTTCGGCGCGCCGGCCCCACGCCAGTTCGGGCTTCCAATGCCGCAGGCGCCAGCGATGGCGCAGTGTGTCGCACAACCTGTAAAACGGGCCGAGCAGCAAGACCGCTATTTCAGGACTTCGAACTCAAACTCCATCACCTTGCCCCGCACTACGAAGCACAGGTAGTGCTCCCAGAAGCGCCGGAAGCGGGGAAAGGCATTCACCAGCAGTTCGAAGCCGAGATACCTCCACAGAGCAAGTAGCTTCACGTGCACTTTCTTCTCACGAAATCGCGCCGTGGAGTAGTAGCCGTAGCCCGCGTTGTCATCCCCGAAGTACCGGAAGGAGAAGGAGTTCAGGTGCCATTTGTGCGTCGGATCACAGAACGAGGAGAAGTCCGTATAGTGCGGAGTCGCCAGGAAGACCCGCCCGCCGCCCCTCACCAGCCGGTGAAACTCTTCCATGGTCTTCAGGACATCGCTCACATGTTCAATGACATGAATGGCTTGCAGGCCGTCGAACGAGCTGTCCCGGAACGGGTACGGAAAGTGGTCCAGGTCGCAAAGAACGTCGGCGCGGCTCCGCGCATTGCGGTCGATGCCCAGCGAGCCCGGCAACTTGTTGATGCCGCAGCCGACGTCCAGAATCAGCGGTCGAGTCACCCCAATAGTCTAGCCGCAAACCGCCTGGATGCACTCTTCCAGCACGTCCAGCGCGTAATCTGCCTGGTCCTGGCTCAGCACCAGCGGAGGCGACAGGCGAATCGAGTTCTGCCCTGCCCCCAGCACCAGCACACCCCGTTCGAACGCCATTTGCTCGATCCGGTTGCGTAGCTCAGGAGCCCGCTCTTTGCTGCCCTGGTCCTTCACCACCTCAAACGCCAGCATCAGCCCCAGGCCGCGCACATCTCCGATCACCGGATACCGGCTCACCCAGGCGTCCATGCGCTGGCGCATCCGTGCCCCCGTCGCAGCCGCCTTGTCAACCAGTTGTTGCTGGAGCAGCTCAAGCGTGGCCAGCGACGCCGCCACGCTCACTGGATTCCCCCCGAACGTCGAGGCATGCGAACCAGGCTTCCACTGCATGTACTGCGCCTTGGCCACCGTGGCGCTCAGAGGCAGCCCGCTGGCGATTCCCTTGGCCAGGGCGACGATGTCGGGCTCCAGCCCGAAGTGTTCGCTGGCAAACAACCTTCCAGTGCGTCCCATGCCGCACTGGACCTCATCGGCCACCAGCAGGATGCCATGCCGGTCGCAGACCGCCCGCAGTTCGTCGAAGAACTTCCTCGGGGGCACGACATAGCCGCCCTCCCCCTGTACGGGCTCGACAAACACCGCCGCCACCTCTTCGGCCGGCAGGATCGTCGGGAACAGCTGCTTCTCCAGGACCTGCACACACTCCACCGCGCAAGTGTCGGGCTCCTTACCGTATGCGCAGCGGTAGCAGTAGGCATAGGGGATGTGGGTCACCCCGCCCAGCAACGGGGCGAAACCCTTCTTCTGGACGCTCTTCGACCCGGTCAGCGACAGAGCCCCCATTGTTCTGCCGTGGAAGCCGCCCAGGAACGCTACAAACTTGTCGCGCCCCGTGTGGTACCTCGCCATCTTCAGAGCCGCCTCGATCGCCTCAGCGCCCGAATTTCCGAAATACACCCGCTTCGGATCCGGCCCCGGAGCCAGCGCCGCCAGCTTCTCGGCCAGTTCCACCATGTTCTCGTAATAGAAGTCCGTACCCGACATGTGGAGAAACTTCTCCGCCTGGGCGCGCACAGCGGCCACCACCTTGGGGTGGGAATGCCCGGTCGCCACCACGGCAATCCCGGCGTTCATATCCAGGAATCGATTCCCGTCGACGTCCTCGACGATGGCCCCCTCGCCGCGTGCGATCACCAGCGGATAGCTGCGGGTGTAGGAAGGCGAAAGAACTTTCCGGTCACGCTCTACCACCGCCTGCGCCTTCGGACCGGGCAGCGGGGTGCGAACCATGGGCAAATCCTGCCGCTCAGTGAGCTGCATGACGACCTCCTGAAACTGTCTGCGATGGAAGTGAGGGATGGTGCCGGCGCGGGGCGCAGTGCCCGGACCGCGGCTAGTCGCTGCCGAAGAGTGAGGGCCGGATGCTGGCGGGAGTGGCCTTCATAGGTCGATTCTACGCCAAATCACCCAGATTGGATATCCCCGAAATCATGTACCACTTGCCGCGCGGGATGAGTATGATTGTGAGGTCCGAAACTCAGCTCACACTGCGAAAGGAGCGGCTATGGCAGAACTGTCCTATGAGCTATCGCCCGCCGAGGCAAAGTCGAAGATGGATGCCGGGGAAGCGGTGCTCATCGATGTCCGCGAGCCGCAGGAACACCAGATCACCGCCATCGAAGCGGCTGAGCTGATCCCGATGAACACGGTCCCGCACCAGTTGCAGCACTTGGAAGAACTGGCCGACGAGAAGCTCGTCATCGTCTTCTGCCATCATGGTGTTCGCAGCCTGAATGTCGTGACATGGCTTCGCCGCCAGGGTGTCGAGAACTGTATTTCCATGTCGGGCGGCATCGATGCCTGGAGCACTCAGGTCGACCCGGGCGTGCCCCGTTACTAGCCCGGACCATTGACGAAAGGAACCCACTCCGCATGGCGCTGAAGTTCTATACGAAACCCACTTGAACCACCTGCCGCAAGGCCAGGAGTTTCCTGACCGAACACAAGCTCGATCCCGAAACGATCGATCTGAATAAGGGTCTCAGCGAGGCGGAGCTCGACAGGCTGATCGGCAAGTCCGACTACCTGCCGTTCCTCAATACCCGGAACGAGCTCTACCGCGAGATGAACATGAAGGCCAACCCGCCATCCCGTGCTGAAGCCATCGGCCTGATGTCCGCCAATCCAAACCTGATCAAACGCCCGTTGCTGATCAAGGACGGCAAAATCCTCTTCGGCTTCGACGAGGGCCAGTGGAGCGGGCTCTAAGCGGGCAGGTTCTTGGGGCCGCACGCGGCCCCAACGGAAGCTAGTTCGTGAATCCCGTGAAAGACGCTGGCAGGGACTGCAGATGAACCCCCGCGCTCACGGTGGGGAGCAAGCTGGAAGCATGCGGATTGGCCGGCATCACAACCGAGTGAATCAGTTCCGCTGACATCGAATCGACAATCGGCGCGAACCGGTTGCTGTACGATTCGCTTTCAAAGCGCAGGATCTGGATCTCGCAGCCGTACTTCGGTTCAAAGTACTGAGGGATGGCCTCACCCCGGTACTGCAGCGGCCGCCCTCCGATCCTGCCCAGCATGTAGGCGGAATTGTTCCTGATCGTCGCGGTCGCAATCCCGATTGCGCCGCCCAGCAGGCGGCCCCAGGCCCAAACACCCAACGCCAGGCGAACGGCCTCTGGCGTCCCGCGCATCGGCTCGGACAAAACCCAACCGCCCACCTCTACCACAACGGCGCCGACTCTCTGCGCTACGCGCATCTCGGACTCCACCGCTGACCTCAACTTCACCCCGCACTCGGCACACTTGGCCAGCTTTGTCTGGCTCACATTCAGGTGTTCGAATTTCGGCTGGCGGGGGTGCACCAGCATACGAACGCACCCTTCCACTCGCCCGCTCGATCCTAAAGAGAGCAGATGCCAGGATCGGGCATCCAGGGAAGAGGCGTCGCGGCCATCCGCCGTAAGTTGCGAAGCCTGAAGCGCGCCCTCCTGCAGGGCAATCCGACCTCTCAAGCGCTGAACTTCGCCCAACATTCGCTGATAATCTTGTGGGCAGACGGAAATGTCGCCGAAGGAACTGGGAATATTCGCGGTCTCGGGGGCAAGCACAACGTACCGTCTTGCTTCTGTCGTGGGGCCCTGGGCGGAGAGTCTCATCAAATGGTCCTCTTGCGTTTCTCTTTGGTCAATTCGCGCTAACCGCCATCCAGCGCTGCATTGGCAGACTGAATGCGTAAAAAACCTGCTAGGCATGACCGCCCAGAGTCCCAACTGTCTCTGGGTGAAACATCGAGGACACAAACGTGAGTCCTCCTAGTAGATCAGAAGCGGCGGCATTGGTAAAGCGAAGATGCCCGACGAATTTTGTTACCGTTCCGCAACCTGATCTCCTGCCTGATATTCCAATCGTCGGTTGGACGGGGTTCCGTTAACGCGGCCCGGGCGGGGCCCGATTTTTCAGGAACTGGATCTGTTTCAAGAGAATCAACAGGTTGGATTGTGGAAATTCAACGGGAACAGGCGAACAGAAGGAATCGTCAGCTGTTGCTGAGGTGGGTCTACGTGCGGATTACGCGGGGAACGGGGACAAGCTGATTCAGGATCGTAAGGTAGTCGCCTGACGAACAAAAAGAACCGGCAGAAGCACCACCGTGCTCTGCCGGTTCTTTAATTAATCATTAACTCTCGCGCTGCGTCTCTAACAGGCCAGCCGCAACGCTTGCGGCAACGAAAAACTACCCGTTGGTCCGGCGCCGGCGAAACACGCCCAGAGCCAGAAATCCGACGCCAATCGCTCCAAGTACTCCGGTCGAAGGCTCAGGCACCCCTACCGCAGTCGCGTTGATGGTCCCGCTGTAGCTGGCGACCACCGATCCGCCGGCCGATACGGTCTGCAGAACGCTCTGGTAAGGTTGACCCAGGAACTCCGCGCCAAATACTCCATTGAAGTAGTAGTCAATCAGACCCGTGTCCAGATTGCGCATCACGCCGCGCACTGTGAAGTTCGCGTTGGAAGACAACCCCGCCGTCGAATCGATGAAATTCGTCAGGCCGTATGGAGACTGGAACGGCGCTGGAGCCGAAGGGGTACATGTCTGTCCGTTTGCCGGTGCCGCTGCGCAATCGGCCGGTGAATAGGTGCCGATGTCGATGAATGTGAGATCCAACGCGTAACGGAAGGCTGGATTTGCAAATGTCATCCAGTTCAGGACGAAAATGGGAACACCGGCAGGTTGCGCGGGCACGACGCCCGCAGTCACACTGCGGTCAACAATCGAGCCCTGGTCGCCAAATGCCAGCGGGGAGAAGACTCCCGTACCCGGTCCTACGCTAACCAGTTGCCCGCTCCCATCCAGAGTTGCGCCCGCAATGAAGGGAGCGAAATCAATGGTTGTCTGAGTGACCTCGGCCGATCCTCCGATCCCAATGGTTCCAAAGATTGGTGTGGCCTGCGCGATTCCAGCTGTAACTCCCAGGAATGCCGCTAGATACAGCACTAGCCGCGCAGATTTTCTTTTAGGCTGCTGCCTCATACTTATTCCCCTCCTATTTGCCGCGAATAAAAGTAATCTCGAAACTGCTTCGAGAAACTAGCCGGCACAGTTACTACTGCCCGAATATACCCGAGAAACCGCTTATTATCAACCTTTAATCTTCTTATTTTAGGCCTAGGACAGATCCTACCCCCCAGGCCGGCAAGAGCGTCTCTTTCTGATGCTTAGCAGGTTCACTCGTGTTCGCCGGCGAACAAATAGAGCAATAAGGATCGCTGACGTGAGCCCTCGTCTCCTCCGCATCACCTAAGTTACGCATCCCGAAGAGTTTAGGAAAGAGGTACCGGCATAGAATTCGTGACTCGTCTCCCGTCTTTCCTGTCAGCAGTAGTCTTTCCGGCCCGAGCTTGGTCGCCAGAAATAGACAAATATTCGCCCTATATTTACCGACAGAAAAGCCGCCAGAGCAGAGGCCGCCCTGAGAAAAATCCTGCGGATTTATGCTTCCTCTTCGCAGCTTGGAGGAGAACGGCACCCGTTGCTCTAAAGCGAACACCCTAGACGTCGAAGACCGCGCGTTCAACGGCAAACATCGCAGCAGGAATCAGCTGGCTTTGCCCACGGTCCTGAGCCCCTTCCCAGGGCCTCCATTGCCGGGTCGAACCAGGGGAACAAAAGGAGTTCACCACCCGCCGGCCCGTTCCAAAATGAGGCTTTCCATGATAAACCTATCTCTGTGATTTCCCGCCGCCGCCTCGCCTTAGCCGCCGGACTACCGGCCCTCATGAAGACCCAAGCACAAACCACGCCACCCTATAAGGGCCCCCTCGCCAAATTCTCGGGCCAGGTGAAGGAATCAGACTTCGACTCCCTGGAATACTCCCTCCTCCGTTACAAGGAGATGCCGCGCCGGCTCGGCTTCCAGGCCACGGACCGCAAGTCCGCCGAGGCATGGCAGAAGAAGTTGCGCGGGAAACTCACCGAACTCCTCGGCGGCTTCCCTCAGCAGCGCACACCGCTGCAGCCGCGCATCCTGGAAACAAAGGACTTTCCTGGCTATACGCGCGAAACCGTCATCTTCACTTCCCGGCCCGGTCTTGAGGTCTTTGGCTACCTCATGACCCCGAAAGGCAAGGCGAAACCCATGCCTGCCGTGATCAGCGTCCCGGGCCACGGGTTCGGCGTCAACGACATCTCCGGCATCGACGACAAGGGAAACGAACGCACCGTCAAGGGCCCTTACGCCTACGACTACGCCCTCCAGATTGTGGAAAATGGCCTGGCGGCCCTCGCCATTGAACCACTCGGCTTCGGTTGCCGCCGCGATGCCGCCGCCCGCTCCAAGAACGGCGGGACCTCCTCCTGCCAGCCCTCGGCCGGAGCCGCCCTCCTCTTCGGCGAAACGATGCTCGGCTGGCGCGTCTGGGATATCATTCGCTCCGTCGACTATCTGGAAACCCGTAAGGAGTTCGACCCCAAGCGCATCGGCCTCATGGGCATCTCCGGCGGTGGTACCTGCACGGTCTTCGGCGCCGCTCTCGAACCCCGCATCAGTGCCGCCTTCGTCAGCGGCTATCTCAACACTTTCCGCGACTCCATCCTCAGCCTCTCCCACTGCATCGACAACTACGTCCCCGGCATCCTCCAGTGGTGCGAACAGTA
>JAFKEE010000001.1 GCA_017307505.1 Acidobacteriota bacterium
CACTCGCTTGGGAATCGCCTGGCGATTCCCACATTCCCACAGGCACGAATCCGTGGGTAGAATAAGGCACAACCGATGAGCTCCAAACCCAACAAAGTGTCACCCATGTCCTCAGAATAGAGTGTCACCTATGTCCCCGAAGGGACAGGTGGTACGTTCGGCCACGTCCTCAACGCAGTCCCCATGACCCCCAGAACAGCAAAACCGAACGGAAGCCCATCGACACCGGCCCAAGTAGTAAGGCAGATCCCCTGGTCTGCGGTCGACCCCCTGGTCGACCACGCGAAGCCGCATCGTCGCCCCACGCACCTGACCTCAACGGAGCGGGCCACGTCCCCCGCAAATCTCTCGCCCATTGCACTCCGAGTCTTAGACTTTCAGGAACTCCGCCCCTCCGCCCTCGCACATCGACGCGTCTCTACAATCCCCTGACCCAAATCGTGACGCCAGGACCGCCGGCCCAACGCAACGTGGGAACCGAAGGCCGCGGCTACTGCCAGTCCGGCAGAGCCCAAAGGCAAACTCGCCGCCCCTCTCCGGCCCATCGCACGTCCACCCCCACACGGCGATCCTCCTTCGCTTGACATATATCCGTCACGGATATAGCATCCAGTCATGCCGAAGAAAAGCGCGGCGCCAGGCCCTCTGACCCCCGCGGTCCTCCACATTCTGCTGGCTCTCTCCACGGGAGAGCGCCACGGCTACGGAATCATGAAGCAGGTGGAAGCGGACTCGCAGGGCAAAACGAAAATGGGCCCCGGCACGCTCTATGGTTCAATGGGTCGGATGATGGAGGCCGGGCTGATCCGCGAGAGCGGCAAACGGGTCGATCCCGGCATGGACGACGAGCGGCGCATCTACTACGAACTCACAACGGCCGGCCGCAAGGCGCTGGAAGCGGAACTGCAGCGGTATCGCGGCGTGGTCGAGGTGGCGAAAGGACGCGTCGCGTATGGCCACTGATCTCGCGGTCCGGCGCTATCGGGCATGCTACAAAGCGCTCCTGCGCCTGTATCCGCAGCCCTTCCAGGACCGGTTCGGCGAGGGCATGGCGCAGACCTTTCACGACCACTGCCGGGAACGGCGGAACGGCCGCCGGGGCCTGTTCGGCTTCGTCCTGTGGATCTTCTGCGAGACCTCCGCGGGCATTGTCAGGGAGAACACTTTGGAGATGACAGAGTGGCGAAAGACGCTGCTGCGCGTTGCGCTGGGCGCATTGGCTTTCTGGATGGTGCCGTTGGTGGCCTCGCAGTTCGTGGAGGACTGGCACTGGGGCGTGGGCGGCTTCGTCTTTGCTTACGGCATGTTCTTCGCTACGGGCCTGGCCTATGCCCTCACCGCGAGAAAGATGGGCGCCTGGGCGTACAAGGCGGGCGTCGGCCTGGCGCTGGTGACGGGTTTCGTCATGGGATGGTCCACCATGGTCCACATTTCGGAATCGGAAAATCCGGCAAACTTTGTTTATTTCGGCGTGCTGGCCGTGGGCGCCATCGGAGCCTGGCTGGCGCGGCTGGAAGCGCGCGGCATGGCGCGCGCGCTGTTCGCAATGGCAGTAACGCTGGCGTTGGTCGCGGCGTTTTCTTTCCTACGGTTGCCGGCCGCGCCCGCGGGCCCCGTCTGGGATGTCGGAGTCGCTCACGGCGGGTTCGTCCTCTTGTTCGCCGCCTCAGGACTCCTCTTCCGGCGTGCAAGCACGCCGCCGTTGAAGTAGCCGGCGGCGATGGCCGCCCAACCTCCGCGTAGGCGAGCACGGCCGCGACACCGTCAATCGCCCCATTCGCAGCCGCAATGCCGCCCCTTACTTTCGATGCACCCTCCGGCCTGATGCGGTTGCACTAAGCTGGTAACCGGGGCGTGGAGCAGTCGCTCCGGCGGGGCGATTCTGATTTTTCGAAAGCGAGGACATGCATGGCGAAGGTACGTGTCGCGGGATTTGGTGTTTCTTTGGACGGCTTCGGCGCTGGAATCGAGCAGAGCCTGGAGAACCCCCTGGGCAAGCGCGGTCCGGATGTCTTTCAGTGGTTCTTCCCCACAAAGACATTCCGTGCGATGCGTGGCCAGGAAGGCGGATCTACCGGCGTGGACGACCAGTTCGCTCAGCGGGCCATGGAAAACTTCGGCGCCTTCATCCTGGGGCGCAACATGTTCGGCCCCGTCCGCGGACCCTGGCCGGACGACTCGTGGAAAGGCTGGTGGGGACCCAATCCGCCCTACCATGCGCCGACCTTCGTCCTGACGCACTATGAGCGGGAACCGCTCGTGATGGAAGGCGGGACGACCTTCTACTTTGTCAGTGGCGGAATCGAAGAGGCGCTGAAACTGGCCAAACAGGCAGCCGGGGACAAAGACGTCAAAATCGGAGGCGGAGTCTCCACCGTGCGCCAGTACCTGCAGGCCGGGTTGATCGATTCCCTCCATCTCGCAGTGTCCCCAGTGGTCCTCGGTCAAGGGGAAGCCCTCTATGCCGGCTTGGACCTGCCCGCGCTGGGCTATTCCGTGAGCGAGCACCAAGCCACTGAGCGCGCGACTCACATTGTGCTCACGAGAGGCTAGGACGGCGCCTCCACCGGGCCGGGGATACCCTTTCCGTGAGACTGAGGAAGAGACAGGCCAGGAGGTCCACATCTCCCTCCGGCACCACCGGCGGCCCTCACTGCAACCCAGCGTATTCGGCTTTGGCCCGCTCGAACACAGGGAGCCCGGGGTCCGCATCCTTCCATAGGGAGAGAAACTCCTGGTACGCTTTCCGCGCGGCTGGCTTGTTGCCCACCAGCATCTGCGCTCGCCCAAGTTGCAGATGAGCCAAAGCCCCAGTCACCGCCTCTCCAGCGAGCGCGGGGTGGTCAAGCACCTTCTGAAACTGAGCCGCCGCCGGACCGCCCTGGCCCAATCGAAGATAAGCCAGTCCGCGAAGATAAGCGGGATAGACCCAGTCGAAAGAACGGGTGAATACCAGGTCGTATGGCTCAACGGGGCGAAGTACCTCCAGCGCACCTTGAGCATCGCCCTCATCAAGCTTGATCGCAGCTCGAATTGTGGGCAGGCTGAACTTCTGAACCAGAGTGTCGGAGGGTGCTTCCCGATTGATCTCGTCGACGAGCAGTGCTGCTGGTGAGGATCCGCCGCAGCGCGCCAGCGCAAGGGCAATCTCCAGCCGGTGGTCGCGATCTTGTGCCGCGGGAATCATCGGAATCAGGGATCGCCTCGCCTCTGCCGGATTGCCAACTTCAGCTTGCCACAGCGCCGTGTGCAGATTGAGTTGGGTGGCCATGGGATGCGCTCCTGCCCTACTCGCCAACGTTCTGGCGGTGTTCGTAAACTGAATCGCATCCTGGAAGCGGCCGGAGTAGATTCGAGCATCCGCCGCGTGGACAAACAATTGCCAGGCATTGTGAGTTTCCGCCCAGGCAAGCTGATCGTTCATCGCCTGTTCGTCACGCTGCAGGAAGGCGATCAGGTAGCGCTCATTTCGCAACGCAACCTCATCAAATTTCCGCGCTTGTGCTTCAGCGAAGATGATCTTTGCCTCATCCAGCCGGCCCGCCAAGGTCGTCGCAATCATCAGCGTCGTATAGTTACGGGCTCCCAGCGATGGCATCAGCCGGAGGGCCTCTCTCGCTGCTGCGGCCGACTCCTGGAACTTTCCCAGCGACAGCGCGGCCCCGGCATAGTTGTTATGCGCGACTCCATCCAGGGGAAAGGTCTGGACCCATTCTCGATAAATGGGATAGGCCTTTTCCAGATCGCCCAGGCCGATCGAGTAATATAACGTCACAGCGAGGAACTTCAGCTGTCCCGTTAGCCGCTCACGGAGCGCATAGGCTTTTTTCTCAGCTGCAACGGCCTCCCTGATCTTGCCCTCAGCCAGATAGACAATGCCGACGGATGCGTAAGCCAGGGCGAACTCAGGGTCCATGTCGATGGCGCGCTCATAGTACGAAGTCGTGGACGCTCTGTCTAAAGCAAAATGGTTCCTGAACCCCATTGCCAGAAGTTGCAGGGCCTCTGGCGACGATGACGTCGCCCGCTCGAGCGGCACATTGTATGCCCGCAAGGAGCCGGCGGGTTCCCCCATCTTTCCGCGCAGCTCAACGCCAGCCGCGCCCAGCGCATGAACGATGTCTTTGCGCAGGGCTACGTCCTGCACGGATTCCGCAAACGTGCTGCCGCTCTGGCAGTTGACGCCACTGAGCACGATGCGAAAATGATTGCCGGCATCGGCGATGGAACTGGTGACCACCGCTTTGCTATTGGTCTTCTGGCAGATTGCCCGGGCAATCTCCGGCGTTACCTTACTATCCTGCGGATGATTTAGTTGCCTCATTGTTTCGCGCACCTTGTCCTGCGCAAGCACCTGAAGGAACGGCGTTTGCGCAAACTCAACGGGCAACGCAAGATTTAGGGCATCATCAAGCACCGGGTCACTGGTGTGGTTGGACAAATCGGCGATCACAATGGTGTCGTTGGCTGTGAGCTGATAACGCGTAACGTAACGCCAATAGCTCCATACTGCAGCCAGGCCAATCAGCATCACCGCGGCGATAGCGAGCAACGTCCGGGCACGGCGCAGACGCAACTGCCGGGGCGTTGGGACGTCGTCCAGATCCCTGCGCATCTCCTTCGCCGTCTGGTATCGGTTGAGCCGGTCTTTTTGCAGGGCCTTGGCGATGATCGCCTCAAACTCCGGCGGCACGGATGGGTTCAGCTCGCGAACCGGCGCGGGTTGCGTGTTCAGCAGTGCGTGGTGGATTCCTGTCGAATTGTCTCCCGGGAAGGCGCGCTGCCCGGTCGCCATCTCATACAGCACCAGTCCGAGAGAGAACAGGTCCGAACGCGCGTCCAGCTTCTCCTTCCTAACCTGCTCGGGCGACATATAGCTCGCTGTCCCCATCGCGCCTCCCGGACACATGAGGCTGAGATCCGCGGATGCGGACGGTTTTGGAGCTGGGCCCGCGAACCCCTCACCCAGATCTTCCCCTTCCACAAGTTTGGCCAACCCAAAGTCAAGGATTTTGACCGTACCTTTGTTCGAGAGGTAGATGTTGGCGGGTTTGATGTCCCGGTGGATGATCCCTTTGGCATGCGCGGCCTGCAGACCGTCGCAGGTCTGTTTGGCAATCGGCAGTAGCAGTTGCATGGGCATCCCCGTGGACTGGAAGGGCGCCAGGCAATCACGCAGCGTCTCACCCTCCAGCAACTCCATGACGAGGATTGGCTGGCCTTGGTGCTCGTCAATTTCGAAGATGGTGCAAATGATTGAGTGGTTCAGCGCCGATGCAGTCTGGGCTTCCCGTTCAAAGCGCTTCCGGGTGATCGTATCGGTAGCCATCTCTTCCGGCAGGAACTTCAGGGCTACCTGGCGGCCGAGCTTCAGGTCTTCCGCCTTGTAGACCATCCCCATCCCGCCGCCGCCGATCACCTCCAGTACCCTGAAGTGCGAAACTCTCCTGCCCACCAGGCTGCCGGCCGTGGGATTTTGTGCCGGAGAGGGATCGCTGCTTTCCTGTGAGTGCTCGTCCGAAACCGCGAGTGGCTCTGGCCGGACCAGCAGCCGGTATCCGCGCCGGGCGACGGTTTGGATGTACTTTGGCTGAGCGGCCGAGTCCCCGAATGCGCGGCGAAGTGTCCCAATAGCCACATTGATACTGTGGTCGAAATCCACGATCGTATCGTTGGGCCAGAGCGTCTTCTTGATCTCTTCCCGGGTAGCGAGCTCTCCGCCCTGCTCAATCAGGATTCGCAGAACCCGGAAGGGCTGCTCCTGAAGCAGGGTTCGGCGGCCTCCCCCTCCGTTCTCCGGCAGACTCAATTCCCCTGTCCGGAGATCAAGATGGTAGGAGCCCAGCCGCAAGCGAGTTGGCTGATCAGGCGTCATGTTGTCCTAAGGGCACACGAAAACGTCGATCGTCCCGGCTATCGTTACTGCTGTAGAAGGATAAGTGTAGTTTACACTACGCAGCCTTCGCCTTTTAACAACCGTCAGCTTCCACCTGCTTGCCCAAATTGACCGCCAATTGACCGTTTATGTATGGGCCAGACAGGCGCGCTCGTGCATATTGAACCGAGAGATAGACATCTATGCCATCTGCACAGCGGAAGTGTGATTCGTCGACGAATGCCTGGTCTCGAGACTTGTTCCAGGAGCCCGCCGGCCACCGGCCGAAGGACGTTGAGGTGGTGTACGTGGTGGAAGCGGATCCCGGTGTTCGTGAGGCTCTTGGCGAAGTGTTCGCCTCAAACGGGATATCTCACCTTCTCTTCGGCTCAGCGGCCGAGTTCTTGTGTTGTGTCAGAAATGACACGGCCGCCTGTTTGATCCTCGACCTGCACTTGCCCGGCATGAGCGGCCTTGAATTGCAGCGCAGGTTGGGCACCGAAGGCGCACCACCCATTGTGTTCATCAGCGGCTATCAGGACATCCCGTCAGTCGTGCAGGCCTTCAAAGCCGGCGCGCTGGAATTCCTCACCAAGCCGGTCAATCCACAATTGCTGCTGTCGGCCGTCACGGAGGCCTGGACTCTGGATCGTGAAAGGCGGCGGAACCTGGCTGTGAGGAGGGAGTTACAGCGGAGATTCTCCCGTCTCACGCCAAGGGAGCGGGAGGTTTTTCCGCTGATTATCGGGGGCATGCTGAACAAGCAGGCAGCCGCCCACCTGTGTATCACGCAAGTGACACTGCAGGTTCACAGGGGACAGGTGATGAGGAAGATGGAGGCGGAATCATTCGCTGATCTGGTGAGAATGGCTGTCATGCTCGGAATCCCCGCCCCGGATCCGGTACAGCTTGACTAGTCGACTCGCTCCTCCGAGCGAAACCAACGCGCTCCCGGTCCGTCCGGTAGACCGGCCTGGGAGCCTCAGGCACTGCGGCGGTATTCGCCAGGCGTCATCTCCAGCCGTTGGCGGAAGAGGCTTGTCATGTGCGATTGGCTCGAAAAGCCACAGGAAGCCGCAACGTCAATGATGCTCGATCCCTTCTGCTTGAGCTGGTCCTGAGCGCGCTTCAATCGCAGGCTCAAAACGTATTGGTGTGGCGTCAATCCCGTCGCCTCCCGGAAGAGCCGTAGGAAATGCGCCCGGCTGTAGCCGCTCTCTTCCGCGAGGCTCTGCAGGCTCAAATCGGCGTCCAGATTGGCTTCGATCTTCTCCCGTACTCGGTTGAGGATCCGAGGCGCCAGTCGTGCTGTTTGCCGCATTCTCTTGCAGTCAGGAATAAGCTCCAGTTGCACATACCTTGCGGCCAACGCCTGCGCGAGAGAATCGACGTAAAGCCGCCCAGTCGGTCTTTCTGATTCAAGTTCCTCAATGAGCAGGCCCAGGATGCGCTGAATCGATTTCTCCCGAATTCCGGCGCGGAACGCGCGTGGCGTGGCGGCGTATCCCAAATCATGAGCGATATCTTGTGTGAATGAATCTTCGAGTGCGCAATGCACCCACTCGCACTGCTCTTGCAGTTGCATGTCTGGGACAGGGCCGGCCGGCGTGATCATGATGGTACCCGGACGATTGAGCGTGCTGATGAACTCGCCGCCTGGCCGCCGGTAGGTAAACCGCGAAGAGGAATCTACCGGCATCGAAAGAACATGACAATCCATCGAGGCGCCGCTTCGCTGCCCTGGCAAGCTTAAATGCCTTTCCACGAGGATGCCCTTCCACGACAGGGACGAACTCGATCTCAGGACTTGTGTAGGGCCAGGAGCGATTGCGAGAAGTGGGGAAGCGCACCCGGACGGGTGATGTTTCAGAACAGTGAACGGCACCTGATGACTATGGGTTGCAGCGGACACGGGACCTCCTGGCATCCTCTCCTGACGGTTCACACCGGCCCTCATGCGTGGTGCGGTTGTACAGCTAAGATTGTGCGGGTTGGTGTCGTTTACGCGTTGGCGCTTCTGCCTCAGAAGAACGCCCTAATTTCCCAACGTCATGATCGAGATTACCAGGGTCGTGGAGACGACTCCATTACAGGTTTATTTAGGTCGTGCCTGCGCGGCGAGCACGAACGCGCAGCAGTTCACACCGGGCGCAAATTGACCACCGGCGAGAGGAATCTCCGCAGTACCTGCCGCGGCAGAGAAAGCTCAGCATGATCTCGGAAGAACCGCACTTTTCAGGAATCTTCTGTTGCCGCATTCCGCTTAACTTGAGCTCAGATTCATTGCAAGGTGAGCTCGGCAGGGTCGAGCGCTTTGAGCAGGACGAGGCACTTGTCGCCTGGGCGGCCAGAAGTGGGGCCGCGGGTTCGTAACTGCTGCTCAGCGAGCAGTTCGACCTCGTTCCATTCCAGCAGTCCGTCGCCGGGAAATGAAGCTCGCGGCGGTTTGAGCAAGGGAGCGCGTCCCATGAAGAAGGTGGCTGACGAGATTTATGGCTATTCCTACGGCGAGCCGGAAGTAGCGGCCTCCCCGGTCACGCTGCAACAACTCGAAGAACTGAAAGCCAGTGTAGGGATGACCGGCGAAGACGAGCAGTATTTGCGGCTCGCCGGACAAGTGCTCGCTGATCAGACAGCGCAGGTGGTGGAGCACTGGCGGGGCCGCATCATCGGCAGCATTCCGCAGCTCGCACGCCACTCGCGAACTCCGGAAGGCAATGCCATCCCGGAATACCTGGCCAAGAGCAATCTGCGCTTCCGGCAGTGGATTCTGGATACCTGCAACCGGCCCTATGACCAGGACTGGATCAACTACCAGGAAGAGATCGCCAGGCGCCATACCAGCAGGAAGAAGAATCAGGTCGATGGCGTCCGGTCCACACCGTACGTACCGCTTCGCGACATCATCGCCTTTATCGCGGTAATGAACGAAACGATCAAACCTTACTTGGGCGCGAAGGGCCATCCGGCAGCGGAGGTCGACAGGATGCACAACGCCTGGTGCAAGTCAGTGCAGTTGCAAGCGGCAATTTGGGCACGCGTCTATATGGACGGAACAGCCACAACGATGGAATGGTGAGGCGAGGGGACCGGGATGAAGCAGGAACACAGGAATGATCCAGTGCACTCCAGTGCACAATTCATGGTGCGTAACATGCGGCTTCGCGACGTACGAGAAGCCTTCAGCGGCATTCAAGGGAACGTCAGCTGCGATCCCGATGACCTGCAGTCGACCTGCTTGGTCAGCGCTTCGTCTGCAATCTAGGCCAACCATGGAGTCTCCGGACGAGCGTATTGAATCTGGGCAGGACGGAATCTCTGCTGTCTCGCTTCCGAGCCTGCTCGCAAGCTTCCTCAAAATCGGCAGTATCGGATTTGGCGGCGGCATGGCCGTGATTGCCCTCATGGAGGACGAGTTCGTGCGCAAGCGCCGCATTCTGCCACTGAATGAATTCGTGAGCGGCGTCGGTCTCGGACAACTGCTGGGCGCATTCGCTGTGAACACGGCCATCTTCGTGGGGTTTCGTTTTTACGGCGTCTTGGGCGGACTGCTGTCGGCCAGCGCGTTCATGCTGCCATCCGTTCTCCTGGTCGTATTGTTCTCGGACCTATACTTCCGTTACCACTCGATTCCCGCCCTTCAAAGTGTGATCGCGGGGCTCGGACCTGTGGTGATCGCTCTCATCGTCAACGCCGCATGGTCGATAGGACGGCGGGTGCTGCATTCCTGGTCTACCCGGGTGATCGCTGTTGTCGCCTTTGCTTCCGGACTGGCTCACCTGAACGCCGCCCTCGTCCTCGCGGCGGCGGGCGCAACTGGCCTGTTGCTCAGGTTGCCTGCCCAGGTTCCGAAACAACCGGCGCCCGCCGGTGCCAGTGCACAGGCCACGAAGGTCAGTTCATTACTCGCATTTCCAGTCCTCACCGGGTTGCCTTTGGTATTCACAACATTTTTCAAGATCGGCATGATCTTTTTTGGCGGTGGCTTTGTGCTGGTACCGGTTCTCCACCACCGTCTTGTAACGGAGTTGCAGTGGCTGAGGCCCCAGGAGTTTCTCGATGGATTAGCGATCAGCAATCTGGCGCCGGGGCCGATTGCCCTGATCGCCACTTTCGCGGGATACCACTTTGCGGGGCTGTCCGGTGCTCTCCTCGCGACCGCGGGCTTGTTCGGCCCGGGCGTTCTGCTCATGCTTGCGATCAGCCACGAATATCAGCGTTTCCGGAGCGACGCGCGCGCTCAAAGGTTCCTTGCCGGAATCAATCCAGCGGTGGCAGGACTGATTCTGGCCGCGGCGCCCCTCCTGGGACGAAGCGCGGTAGTTTCGTGGCGCGGCTATTTGCTATTTGCCGTGTCATTGGCATTGCTAGCTCGATTCCGGTGGCATCCTGCGTTCGTTCTGCTCACCGGGGCAGCGGCAGGCTATGCCGGGCTACTTCCCTAAACGCCGGATCAGAGATGTTCGCAATCTCGACGGGAATGCCCGCACGATCCGGAAAGAACCGCACATCTCAGAATGGCTGTAGCTGCATACTCTCCGAAGCTGAGTGCAAGGAGGCCGCACGTGGGCACGAAACTGATGCAGCAGAGCAAGCGCACAAAGTGTGCCGTGATCCCTTGCCTACGACGCGGACCGCCACGCAAGTTCTTGTCTCTTCCTCTCAATGATGTCCTTGTGGTTCTGCGAGGCGCGTCCCGGAAAGGAGAGATCGATGGAATCGTCAACCCGTTCAGGTGTCGTGACAGTGGCAGGCAAGCAGTCACAAGCGCAAACCGTTCCGAAGATCGAGGAGCTACTTCGAACAAGGGGTTTGAAGCTCCGCGGCGCGATCGATCTCGGCGGAGCAGCAGAGGAAGACAGCCTGCACTTGTGTGTGAGCGAATACCAAGCCACTGAGC
>JAFKEE010000002.1 GCA_017307505.1 Acidobacteriota bacterium
AGCGCGATTGGGATTCGGTGAGCAAGGAGTGTGCCAACGCCGATCCGGCCTACCGCACCTACGTTGCCTTCCGCGACCGCAGCACCCGCGAGTCCGCCACCCTCCGCACCAGCCAGGACTTCGAGGCCCGCTCCTGGCGCCGCAGCCGCGCCGACCTCGCCATCCTCCGCGCCTCCAGGATGAAGCCGCGCTAACCGTCGCAGCCGGAATCCACGCCCATGACGAAACGAACCCGAGCCTGCCGCCGGCCTCGCCGGACCGCGCTTCCACACCCTCTTCATTCACCGCGGAATGCTCCGCGGCCACGAGCGCCGCCTCTTCCAACTCGAGGCTGGACTGTCGGCCGAAGCCCTTCGGGTCTGCTGCCGCCCAAGGCACTTCACGCTCAATTCCCGCACGCAGGGATTTCCAGTCACCGCCTCTGAAAATCTTTATTTCGTTCGTTTTCAACAAAAGCTGCTCGAAATTTGCGATTACCCCTTGACCCCACCCGTTACAGTGATGTCGCGCCGGCACGTACGCCGGCCATTTTTATTGATAAGGAGATTCTCATTATGGCTACCGCCGCTCAGATCGTCGCCAATCAGGCGAACGCAAAACACTCCACCGGACCTGTGTCTCTCGAGGGCAAAGCCCGCTCAGCCCAGAACGCCCGGCGCCACGGCTTTACCGCCAGGCACCTCAAGATCACGCCCGAAGACCGCGCCGAGTTCGAAGAACTCGAAGCCGCCCTGCGCCTGAAAACCCGGCCCGACGGCTGCCTCGAAGTGGAAATCTTTCATCGCATCCTCACCCACACCTGGAACCTGCGCCGCATCGAAACCTTCGAGTGCCTGATCCTCGCCGAAACAGACCCATTGGCCGAAACCGATGCCCACGGCGGCCAACTCGAACGCTACGCCCGCTACCGCCGCGACCTCGAGCGCGGTCTCTATCGCGCCCTCAAAGAACTCAGCAAACTCCAGACCGAACGTGCCGCCCTCAGCCAGCAGCACCCCGATGTCGTCAAAGGAGTGCGCGAGAACGTCCCCCTGGCCGAAGTCACCCGCCTGACCAGCAACACCGACGAACTCTTCTTCTAAGAAGGCTATGGCCGCCCCCGCCGGGCCCTCGAACACCTCACCACCGGCATCGATTCGAACCATCCCGATAACCAGGACCCCATCGCGGATCTCCAGCCCATCCGTATTCCACGAAACGAAGCCAACCTGATCGGCGAAGACGGGCTGCCCAACCTGAACTACGACGTCACCAGGCTCTGAACGCCGCGCCCAGGCAAAGCCGCCGGGCATCGACGAAACGAAGCCACGCAGATTCCGCCGCCGGTGGTGCCCCAACCGGATACCATCCGGCCCTGCTCTTTGCCTCGTGAATTAATCTCCGAGGGTGCCGGGATCTGTTCTCTTGCGAGCCCTGGGCTTTCGCCGTGAACGTTCTAAAGCTGTTTCGGGTGTCGTCGCAGTGGACGGCTTCCCCGGTGGTTCTTTGATAATCAAATGTTGTTT
>JAFKEE010000041.1 GCA_017307505.1 Acidobacteriota bacterium
CGCGGTCTCTATCGCGCCCTCAAAGAACTCAGCAAACTCCAGACCGAACGTGCCGCCCTCAGCCAGCAGCACCCCGATGTCGTCAAAGGCGTGCGCGAGAACGTCCCCCTGGCCGAGGTCACCCGCCTGACCAGCAATACGGACGAACTCTTCTTCTACGAAGGCTATGGCCGCCCCCGCCGGGCCCTCGAACACCTCACCACCGGCATCGATTCGAACCATCCCGACAACCAGGACCCCATCGCGGATCTCCAGCCCATTCGTATTCCACGAAACGAAGCCAACCTGATTGGCGAAGACGGGCTGCCCAACCTGAACTACGACGTCACCCGGCTCTGAACGCCGCGCCCAGGCAAAGCCGCCGGCATCGACGAAACGAAGCCGCCGCAAACCTCTCGCGCTGTTCGGCCGCAGGGCGGACACTCCTCCGCAGCAGATCTTTGACAATCAAACCCAGGCTGAATCGTGGGGACAGACCTCCACTCGCTCCGTGCTGCTGTTCGCCAGGGGATCACGGCGAAACGAAGCCATCCCCGCTCGGCCCGGCGCACGGAGACCATGGCCGCCTCCAGGCTCTGCCGTCCCTCGTGTCCGGACATCTTCCGGCCGCAAGCGGTCGCAGGTCAGGCGATCGTGGTGGCGGCCAGCAACCGGCGGCACAGCCCGTCCAGCGCCATTTCGGGCGAGCTGCACAGGCCGCTATGAACCGGCGAGACCTGAATGATGGTGCTGCGGGTGGCCGCCAGCCAGTAGAACCGTTCACTTTGAGTCAGTTGGGCAATCGGCCCGGCGCCGGGGTCTCCGCTGGCAATGCGCTGGAACGCTTCCAGGCGGCACCGGAAATCGTCCACATCTGCGTCAGGCCACAGCGCTTTCAGGCGCGCCTCGTCCAGATGGATGAATACGCACAGGAAACGCCGCTGCCGGCAATAGAGGATGACGCCGGCATTGATGAATTCCTCACGCTCCACCCGGGGCACCAGGCGGAGGACAGCGTAATCATACGAGCTCAGATCGGGCACGCAGGGCCTCCTCGGTAAAGCTCGCGGACGCTGCCAGGCGTCCGGTCAGGAATCGCAGGTAACCGCTCCGGCGGGCGTCGGCGCCCCCATCCTCTCCATTGGCCGTCAACCAGGCATCGGGCACCTGATCGAGGATCTCAACGAACACCTGCTCGTTGAGTTTGCGCTTCGCTTCGGCGTCGGCCTGCTCGATCCGCGAAGCCCAGGGCAGCAGCAGATGTTTCCTCACCGCCGGAAAGGCGGACTCTGTCATCTGGTCGAGGCTCTGCCAGTTGTGGTGGAAGTACAGCGCCGCGCCATGGTCGATGAAGTACAGAGCCTTGTGCCACAGCAGAAGGTTCGGATTGCTGGCCGTACGGTCGATGTTCGTGACGAAGGCGTCAAACCAGACCGCCATCGAGGCCAGGTCCGCTGGTGCCTTGTCCCGGGCGGCCGGATCGAACATGGTCGAGCCCGGCAGGTAGTCCAGCGCGAGATTGCGGCCGGTGCTGGCCTGCAGAAGCTGGCGGATCTCGTAGTCGGGATCGTTGCGCCCAAGACCACCATCCACCTCGATGAACACCAGCTCCGGCACATTCAGGCCCAGTGCCCGCCCAATCTCTCCGGCAATGAGCTCGGCCACGAGAGCCAGCGGCCCCTGGCCCGCCCCGCGGAACTTCACTACATACAGGCCCAGGTCGTCCGCTTCCACGATGGCCGGCAGCGATCCGCCTTCACGCAAGGGCGTGACATAGCGGGTTGCCTGAACGGTTCGCAGCATGAATTCAAAGTGTAGCGGCTGCCGGAGCTCCGGCGCACCCTAGCAGAGGGCGCGGGCCATGCCGCGAGCGCCGGCGTCCACCTGCTGGCGGGCCTTGTCCCGCCAGGCCGGCAGTTGCTTGGAAAGCCCCTGTTTCTCCAGGAAGGCAACGTCCAGAATCGGCCAGCGTGGCTTGGAAGTCGGGCGCCGGATCCGCATCTCCTCATGCAGCAGGGCGTCGGCCACATGGATCGCCGCCAGCACGCTCAGGCCGGGGACATCGACATCGCTCGGTGCATGGTGGTTTGCCACCGCCTCCACCACGGAGTAGGGAAGTCCCCAAAGGCCCAGCAGATAGGCTCCAATCTGCGCATGCGTCACACCCAGCACCTGGATCTCGGCATCCAGCGGGCTGATGTCGGGCTTCAGGCCAAGCATCTGGATCTGCTTGTGCGCCTCCGGCATCTCAGTGGCGAGCACCAGTTTGCCGATGTCGTGCAGCAGACCGGCAATAAAGGCGTCTTCCTTGTCGCGCCGTTCGATGAGAATGTTGGAGGCCAGCGCGCCCACAAGGCAGGCATGGGTCTGCAGTGCTTCCAGCGAGATCGCGGGCAGCGCCTTGCTCTTGGGCCGGTGGAATACTTCGACCGTCAGCACGATCTGCCGGATCGTGTTGTATCCCAGGTAAGTTACAGCGTCCTCCACTTCCGTGATCTTCTGGGCGAATCCGAAGAAAGCGGAATTGACCAGTTGCAGCGTCTTGGCGCACATGGCCATATCCTGTTTCAGGATCGCAGCCACGCTGATCGGGCTCGCAAACTCGTTGTTCAGCGCCACCATCAGTTGCGAATAGACCACCGGAGGAGACGGCAGATTCTCGATGCGGCCGACACATTTTTCCAGGACTTCGCTGTGGAGCAGCGACTGCAGATTGCAGGCGCGATCTACCACATTCTCGATGATGCCGGCCTCGCACGGTTTGCTCAGGAACTGATGGGCCACGTGGATCGCCCGCAAAGCCGCTTCCAGCTCGGCATGGCCGGAAAGCACGATGCGCACGACGCGGGGAAACTCTTCCTGCGCCCGCTTCAGCAGCGTCACGCCGTCCATTTCCGGCATGCGCATATCCGTGACAAGCACATCGATATCGCCCTGGGCCATCCGCTCCAGCGCTTCCTTGCCGCTCTGGACAAAGATCATGTCCCACTTGCTGCGCTGGCGGTGCAGGCGGGTCCTGAGACCTTCCAGGACATTCAACTCATCATCGACGAAGAGGACCGTTTTCTTGCTCATCGCACTGTCTCGCTTTTCTCCGGATGCTTTCCGTCAATGGGCAGCAGCACCGTAAACGTGGTGCCCAGCCCGTGATTCGATTTGAACGTCAACGTCCCGCCGTGCTTATCGACCACCACGGACCGGGCAATCGCTAAACCCTGGCCGGTGCCCTTACCAACCGCCTTGGTTGTGAAGAAGGGTTCGAAGATGCGGTCGCGAATTTCGTCCGGAATCCCGCCGCCCGTGTCTTCGATGTCGATCCTGACGTTCTGTCCCTGCCGCGAAGTCGTAATTCCGATGGCGCCGCGCAGGCCTGTGTTCTCCAGGTGTCCGGCAATGGCGTGCGCCGCATTGACGATCAGGTTCAGGAAGACCTGATTCAGCTCCGAGACGTGGCAGATGACATTGGGGATGTCTCCGAAGTGAGTCTCGATGTCGGCCACGTACTTGTACTCGTTGTGGGCGATCGTCAGGGTGCTCTGAATGGCGTGATTCAAGTCGGCCGGCCGTTTCTCCCGCCCGTCCGGATGGGCAAATTCCTTCATTGCGCGAACGATGCGCGCCACCCGTTCAATTCCATCCAGGCACCGCGTGAACGAGGAGGGAATCTCGTTCAACAGCCAGTCCAGATCCATTTCCTCTTCCTGCCGCTTGATCTCCGTGGTGATGGCCGCAACTTCCTCTGCTCCGGCCGGCATCGCCGCCAACCTGCGGTAGTGCGGCAGCAGCTGCACAAAGCTCTCGAAGGCTTCCTTCAGGAACTGAACACTGTCACCCACATACTGAATCGGCGTGTTGATCTCGTGCGCCACCCCGGCGGCCAGCTGCCCCACCGCTTCGAGCTTGCGGGAATGGCCCAGTTCCGTTTCCAGCCGCTTGCGGTCGCGGAGATCCATGAAGGTCTCCAGGCGCACGATTTCGTTGTCGAACTCAACCGTATGCGTGCTCTTCAGGACAGGCAGCAGCGCTCCGTCGGATCGGGCCATGGTGGTTTCGGCGCTCATCACCGCCTCGCCCGTATCGCAGAAGGGGCATTGGGTGTCGGAAAACTGGCAGAGCACCTGATTGCAGGGCTGCCCGACGATGATGTCGAGGTCCGGCGCGCCGATCATTCCCAGCGCCGCCTGGTTGGCCCAGCGGATCCGCTTGTCCAGGCTTACGATCGCGATGCCCACCGGCACGCTTTCCAGGATCTTCGTAAGGCGGTGCTCGCTCTCCCGCAGTTTCGCCTCGGCCAGGCGCTGGGTCTCCTCATTGTCCACTCTGGCCGTGATGTCCTCGATCATGACAAGGCCATATTTGGGGGCGCCCGCTTCGTCGCGGATGAGGGATACCGAGGTGTGTGCCCACAGCTGCGTGCGGTTCTTCCTCACATACCGCTTCTGGATCTGGTAACTGGGGATCGCCCCGCGCAGCAACAGTTCCGCCTGCTGCATGGTAGCGGGCAGATCTTCCGGTGCGGTGAATTCCTTGACGGTGAGGTGCTGGAGCTCGGCTTCAGAATAGCCGAGCATCTGCGTCAGCGCCGTGTTGGCGCGGTGGATGGACAGGTCCGGACGGACAAGGGCAATGCCCAGCGGCCCTTCCTCAAACAGACGCCGGAACCTCTCTTCGCTCTCCCGCAGCGTACTTTCCACGTGGCGGCGGTGGCTGATGTCCCGGACAATGCCCAGTGCCCACCACTTGCCGTCCACCGGGGTCGCCGTCAGCGACAGTTCAATGGGGAACTCCTCGCCCGTCTGGCGCAGCGCCTGCAGTTCCAGCGTCACGCCCACTGCGGCGCCAAGACCCGTCTCCCGGAACTTCTCGAATGCGGAGCGATGTTCTTCGAGAAAACGCCCGGGCGCCAGCAATTCGTGGACGTTGCGGCCCATAATCTCGGCGGTTTCATAGCCGAACATCGTTGTGGCCGCCTCGTTCCAGTGCACCACCCGGCCCTCTTCATCCAGCAGGATGATGGCGTCCTTGGCGGCTTTGCTGATCAGGCTCAGGCGGTCCTGAGTCTGGCTTTGTTTACGGATCGCCTCATACAGCCGGATTTGAGCTCGAACACGGAACCCCACCTCGTCGAGATCGAACGGCTTCTTGATGTAGTCCGAAGCACCGGCTTCTGATCCGGCCTCGACGTCCTTACCGGATACCATGCCAGTCAGGAGAATCAGCGGGATCTGAGCGGTTCGCGGGTTCGCTTTGAACTGCCGGCACAGCTCAATCCCCGACACCCCCGGCATGACGACGTCGAGCAGAATGACGCTGGGCAGGTCCTTCGCCGTGATCTGCAGCGCCTCGGCAGCATTCCGCGCCGTCCGGACATCGTATCCGTCTCTCGACAGACGGCTCGCTACGAGTTGGCGGATCTGCTGGTCGTCATCAACGACCAGAACAATATGCCGGGCGGTGCGCGATTCCCGATCGTTCACGGTTGGGCTCCAATGCGCAACTGATCACTCAGTTACCTGCCATTTTCAGGAATGGACGCCTTCACCATAACGCAATCGAATAGTATGTGGTGAATCCCTAAGGTCGTGTTCCTTCAGCCTTAGAGGTTTCCTCTTAGTTCCTGCTCCCTTTCAATGGCTTCGAAGAGCGCTTTGAAATTGCCTTTCCCAAAACTGCGGCTCCCTTTCCGCTGAATGATTTCAAAGAACAGGGTGGGCCGGTCGACGACCGGTTTCGTGAAGATCTGGAGCAAATAGCCCTCTTCGTCCCGGTCGACGAGAATACCCAGGCGGGCCAGGTCGTCCAGTGGTTCGTCAATCGCACCCACGCGGGCCTTCAGTTGGTCGTAGTAGGAGGAAGGCACATGCAGGAACTCCACGCCCTGCGCCTTCAGCCGGCCCACTGTTTCGACAATATTGCTCGTGGTCATGGCAATATGCTGAACACCGGCTCCTTCGTAGGCATCGAGATATTCCTCGATTTGGGACTTCCGCTTGCCGGGGGCGGGCTCATTGATCGGGAATTTGATGCGCCCGTTGCCATTGGCCATGACTTTTGACATCAGCGCCGTATATTCCGTGCTGATGTCCCGGTCGTCGAAACTCTGAAACAGCGAGAATCCGAGCGTGCTCTGATAATGCGAGACCCAACGCGTCATCTCACCCAGAGGCACGTTGCCGACGAGATGGTCCACCTGGCGCAGGCCAACCGGGCGGGATGCCTCGTCATCCTGGCCTGCGGCCACGAACCCCGGACGGAACACGCCCGTGTAGCCGTGCCGGCTGATGAACGAGTGAATGGTGTCGCCGTAAGTCTTGATGCCGGCCATGCTGACACTGCCGTGCTCGTCCTCGAGAACAGAGGGGTCGTAGGCGGATTCCGCGCCGCGCTCCACCGCGCCGCGCCAGGCGCCCGCGGCATCGTCGACAAGGAACGCCACGTCGCGCACGCCGTCGCCATGACGCCGGATGTGGTCGTACATCGGGTTGTCGCTGCTCAGGGGTGTGGAGAGTACGAAGCGGATCCGGTCCTGCTCCAGCACATAGCTGACCGCTTCCCGCGTACCCGTTTCCGGCCCGCGGTAGGCGGTGATCCGGAATCCGAAGGCGGCTCGATAGTAGTAGGCCGCCTGCTTGGCATTCGCCACCAGGAAGTGGATGTGATCGATCCCGCTCAACGGGACGAGGTCGGACTCGGACATAGTTTCTCCTCTTTAACGGCCCGGCGCATGTGTTCGATGCAGCGTTCATTCGCATCCATGGTTCCCGTCGAGATCCTCAGGCAGGCGGGCAGACCGAAGGCGGTGAGAGGCCTCACGATGGTGCCCTGGCTCAGGAGGCAGGCGGCGGCTCGTTCCGCTTGTTCGGATGAGGACATGGGCAGCATGACGAAGTTCGCCTGGCTGGGGACGACGGCCAGTCCCAGTTCCTGAAAAGCCTGCGTGAACAGCCGCAGGCCCCGGGCATTCAGTTCCAGCGATCGATGCAGAAACTCGCGATCGTCCAGCGCCGCGATGCCGGCGGCCTGCGCCACCGAACTCGGCTCAAACGGGAGCTTCACCTTGAGCAGGTTCGCGATCAGCTTCTCGTGGGCGAAGCCGTACCCGATGCGAATGCCGGCCAGGCCGTAGATCTTGGAAAACGTCCGCAACGTGATGACGTTGTCATAGCGGTAGTGCATCGAATCCGGATACGTCGGGTGGTCCTGGGCGTACTCGAAGTAGGCTTCGTCCAGGATGATCAGCACCCGTTCCGGCACGTGGCGGTAGAATTCGTCGAACTGGTGGCGCGTGAAGATGGTGCCTGTCGGGTTATTCGGATTCGCCAGGTAGACGATCTTCGTCCTCTCTGTGATGGCGGCGGCCAGCGCGGGCAGGTCATAGCGCCAGTCCAGGTAAGGGACCGTCCGGTAGGCAATTCCGCGTGACTGCGCCAGCACGCGGAACCCGATGAACGCGTTCTCGGTGGTGAGGACCTCGTCGTCGTCCAGTAGGAAGGTGCGAATGATGTTCGCCATGATGCCTTCGCTGCCGCTGCCGGCGATGACGTTCTCAATCTTCACCTCGTAGAGTTCGGCCAGCCGGCGGCGCAGCTCCACACCCCCGCTGGGGTAGAAGTGAAGCCCGCCCAAGGTCTCTTGCATCGCCTCGATGGCCAGGGGCGAAGGACCCAGCGGGTTCTCATTGGACGCGAGCTTGTCGACGTGATCGAGCTGGTAGCGAAGCCGGGCCTCCTCGGGGCTCATGCCCGCCACATAGGGGCGGAGGGCTTCGATGTACGACGGGACGAGAGGCATTCGATCGTCCCCTATTATAGACACCGAGCCGGGGCCATCGAGGAGAGGGGTGTGAATGGATCGCCGGCAGGTGCGCCGGTCGCGCCCACTACGATAGGCTCTTTGAGAGGTCTACCCCGTGTCTTCATCTCACCTTTCCCGCCGGCACTTTTTCCATGGCGCACTGTTGGCCGGCGCCATTCCACTCGGGGGCTTCGGCAGCGTCGCCTCCCTGAAAGCCATGGGGTACAAGTCCCCGAATGAGAAGCTGAACCTGGCGGCCATCGGAGCCGGTGGGCAGCCCGCCGCCGACCTGAGGCTGGCTCACTCGGGCGTGGAAAACGTGGTGGCCCTGGCCGACGTCGATTGGGCGCGTGGCAAGGAATCGTTCGAGCGCTTCCCCGGCGCCACGAAGTACAAGGACTTCCGCGAGATGCTGGACAAGTCCGGCAAGGACATCGACGCGGTAGTGATCGGCACGCCCGACCACATGCACGCCTATTGCGCGATCCACTGCATGCAGGCCGGTAAGCACGTATACGTGGAAAAGCCCCTCACCCGCCTCTCCGGCGAAGCGCGCATGATGGCCGCCGCTGCCGAGCGGTACAAGGTCGCGACGCAAATGGGCAACCAGGGCTACTCGCACGACGCGACGCGAGTGGCCTGCGAGATCTTCTGGTCGGGCGAGATCGGCGAAGTGAAGGAAGTTCACGCCTGGACCGGCAAGCCGAGCTGGCCGCAGGGGATGACGAAGCTGCCCGCCACGACGCCTGTGCCCGATACGTTGAATTGGGATCTCTGGCTCGGGACGGCGCAAAACCGGCCTTTTTCCGCGGGCGACGCCGACTACGCCGCCTTTGTGGCAGAGCGCAATGCCAAGTCCGGCCGCCCGAACTCTACCGACGGATTCGGGTTCTATCTTCCCTTCAACTGGCGCGGCTTTTATGATTTCGGCAGCAGCCTGATCGGCGATTGGGGCGTGCATATCCTGGGGCCGGCCAACTGGGCGCTGCAGCTCAGCCCGAAGTATCTGGTGAGCGTGGAGTGCATCAAGAAGAGCGACCTGCCGCCGTTCACATTCCCGGATGAGCTGACGATCCGGTACGACTTTGCCGAACGGCCCGGCATGCCTCCGGTGTCCGTGTACTGGTATCACCACGCGGACGGTGACGCCTACCTGCCGCCTGGCATGACGGTGGAGACGGCGCGCAAGGTCCCCGGTGAGGGTCCGCAGGTCGGGCCCGTACAAGGCCAGGGCGGCTTCCGGATGGGAACCGGCGGTGTTGCACCGGCGCAGCGTCCGGCGGCCAGACCGGCGGGCCCGGCGAACCGCAGCGGGTACAACCTGATCTTCGCGGGGTCAAAGGGCTATATGGGCACAAGTGGACGAGGCGAAGGGGTTGGACTGCTGCCCGGCGCCCGTTGGAGTGAATACAAGCTGCCGAACCCCTATCTGTCACGCTCGCCGGGCGCAAGCACGGGCAGCAACCATGCCGCCCATCTGCGCGACTGGGTGCGTGCCTGCAAGGGCGGAGCGCCGGCCTGCTCCAACTTCTCCATCGCGGCGCCCTATACGGAGTGGCTCGTACTCGGGTCGGCCGCGGTGCATTTCGAAGGCAAGCTGCTGTGGGACAACGCCAAGGGCGAGTTCAGCAACAATAAGGCAGCCAATCAATGGGTGAAGCCCGCCTACAGAAAGGGCTGGGAGGTGAAAGCATGATGACTCGCAGAGAACTGGGCAAGGCGGCACTGGCCGCGCTGCCGGCTTCCACACTGCTGGGGGCGGCGGGTTCGAAGTTCGGGGGCGTGCAGATCGGCGCGATTACCTACAGCTTCCGCGCCCTGCCGAGCACGGCGCAGGATGTCCTGAAGTACTGCGTCGAACTGGGGCTCAGCTCCATCGAGCTGATGTCCGATCCGGCGGAATCTTTCGCCGGAGCACCCGCTCCGCCGCAGTTTCCAGGCGGAAGCCGGCAGATGACGCCGGAGCGCCGCGAGGCGATGAAGAAGTTCGAGGAAGAGCGCAAGAAGTGGCGCCTTTCGGCCTCGATGGACAAGTACAAGGAGTTCCGCAAGCTCTACAACGCGGCCGGAGTGAAGATCGACATCTTCAAGCTTCCGCTAGCGGAGTCCATGTCGGACGACGAGTACGAATACATCTGCACCGTGGCGAAGACCCTGGGGGCGAACTGCATCACCATGGAGCTGCCCACCAAGGCCGAGCATTCCAAGCGGGTAGGCGAGTTCGCGACGAAGCACAAGATCTATATCGGCTATCACAATCACACGCACGTGGACGCGCACAGCTGGGATGTAGCCCTGTCGCAGTCGAAGTACAACTCGATCAATCTGGACGTGGGCCACTTCACCGAGGCCATCAATGCCTCGCCCATCCCGTTCATCAAGGAACACCACGACCGCATTACAAGCTTCCATCTGAAGGACAAGAAGTACGGCACAAAGGGCGGCGGCAATGCGCCCTGGGGCCAGGGCGACACCCCGCTGAAGGAAGTTCTGCAGCTGATGAAGACCGAGAAATACAAGTGGCCGGCGAACATCGAACTCGAGTACGACGTTCCGGCGGGCTCCAGTGTCATGGCCGAAATGAAGAACTGCGTAAAGTTTTGTCAGGACGCCCTGGCATAGTTTCGAACCGCGGCGGAGCCTGCTGTGGGCTCCGCCGCGGCGAACATCAGGTATGTAACGAACTCGCTCCGGCGTTGCCGATGAGGGTGCGGTGGTTAGATAATAGACCATGGCGCCAGAGGGTAGAGAGGGTACTGATCCAAGTGGACAGTTCCAAGGGTTCCTGATCTCCGCCAATCCCCAGGCAGTGCGCATCCAGGCGGAGAAGATAGCATCCAGTAAGACATTTCGCGCGTCCGAGCGAATGAGCCGATTGCTGCGCTTCGTGGTCCAGCGATCGTTGGCGGGTCAAGGCTCCGAGCTTAAGGAGTATCTCCTGGGCGTCGAAGTGTTCGACCGCACCAGCGCATTCGATCCACGGACGGATCCGATTGTCCGCGTGGAAGCACGCCGGCTCCGTTCCAAACTCAAGGCATATTACGAGGGCGAAGGTCAGGAAGACGACCTGATCATCGAGATCCCCACGGGCTGCTATGCCGCCGTCTTCCGCATGCGCGGCGAGAGCCGTCCCGAGGCAGCAGTGGAAGAGAATCCGGCAACCAGCATCGCTGTGCTGCCGTTCTCCAATCTCAGCCCGGAGCCGGATGGCGAGTACTTCAGCGACGGCCTGACGGAAGAGCTGATTCATGCACTTACGAAGGTACGCGGCCTGCGTGTGGTCGCCTGGACCACCGCCGCTCAATTGAAGGAAGGCCGGGACGACTACGCCGCCGTCGGACGCCGCCTGATGGTGGGTTCCGTGTTGCAGGGCAGCGTGCGCCGCTCCGGCGAACGCATCCGCATCACTGTTCGCCTCGTGCTGACCGAGTCCGGCCAGTATCTCTGGGCCGAAACCTACGACCGCTGGATGGCCGACTTATTCGATATCCAGGAGGATATCGCGCGAGAGATCGCCGACAGCCTGCGCGTCCAACTGCTGGGCTGTCCCGCGCCGATGGATAGCGCCCGCAGGCGCTGGAATGTAGACGCCTACGACCGTTACCTGCAGGGCCGTTACCAATGGAACAAGCGGACCCGGGAAGGATTCCAGGCCGCCATCCAGTTGTTCTCCCAGGCCGTGGCCATTGATGCCGCCTTCGCGCCTGCCTATGCGGGTTTAGCGGACAGCTACAGCGTCATGGCGGAACTGGGCTTTGCCTCCACCAAGGACACCATGCCGATGGCGAAGAGCGCGGCGCTGCGGGCCCTGGAACTGGATCCGGATCTCGCCGAGGCGCATACGTCGCTAGGGCTGATTGAATCCCTGTACGAATGGCGCTGGAAGGAAGCGGGCGCAAGATACAGGCGTGCTCTGGAACTCCATCCGGGTTATGCCACGGCCCAGCATTGGTATGCCTGCGACTATCTGGCTATGCTCGGGCGGTTCGACGAAGCGATAGAACGGGTCAAGCTGGCCGTGCAGCTGGATCCGCTGTCGATTGCGATCCAGGATTCGATGGCCTTGACTTACCTGCTGGCACACCGTTACGACGAGGCACTGGAGGAATACCAGCGGGGCCTCGAGATCCACGGCCGCCACTACAAGTTCGTCACAGGCATGGGCCGGGTCTATACGCACATGGGCCGCTACGACGAGGCGCTGGCCCTGTTCGAGGAGGGCCGCTCGATGCCCGCAAACCTGCCCAGCCTGCTGGGCGCGATGGCGCAGGCCTATGGTCTGGCCGGTCAACCGGACCGGGCGCGAGAACTCCTGTGCGAACTGGAAGAGACCGCTCGCCACCGCTATGTGCCGTCGACGGCGCGGGCTCTGGGCCACCTGGGGCTGGGTGAGAAGGAGATTGCACTGGACTGGCTGGAGGGTGCGTGCGAACGGCGGGAGCTGCCGGTGAGCTCGCTGGGCGTGCATCCCGGCTACGATCTGCTTCACGGCGAACCGCGCTACGAAGCGCTGGTCAGGAAGCTGGGCCTGCGCGGCTGAGGCCCAGCCTTCCGCCTTACTTCATCATCACCACGTGCGCCTGCGCCTCTTTAAGGCAGCGCTTGTAGTCCGCTGCCGACTGCTGCACCCTCTGGTCATCCGGTCCGAAGGCATGCGCCAGGACCGGCATGGCTTTCTGATAGAGGTCCACGGACTCCACGTAGTGGCCTTGGGCCCGGCGCAGCGCCGCGAACTCCAGCCGCAGCAGGGCTACGTCGGCGTTGTCATCGCCCCTGGCCTGCACCGAGAGTTCAATTGCCTTGCGGAACGTGGCGACCGCCAGAGGATAGTGGCCAGTCTCCGCCTGGAACCCGGCAAGGTTGCCCAGGATGCTCGCCAGTTCCCGTTGATGGACGGAAGTGGACCCTTCCAACAGCCGCTGCGCGTGGCTGAACAGCGGGCCCGCCTCGTCATACCGTTTCTGCCGCCGGTATGTCTGGGCCAGATTGTTGGTGGCGATGGCCATCATGTGAGGCGTTGGGGCAGGGTGCTGTTGCCACAACTCCACCGACTTCCGGAAACAGCGGCCGGCTTCCTCGAAGCGGCCGGACTTCAAGGCAACCTCGCCCAGTTCATTCCAGGTGGCGGCCACATCCGCGCGGGCCGAATTGCTGCTGCCTGTGGCCGTAGCGAGGATTCGCTCGCACAGCGCCTGTGCTTCGTCCAGCCGGCCCAGGGCCAGGTAGATGCTGGCCAGCACGCGCAGTTTGTGGCCGAGGTGAGGGTCTGCCGCGCCTAGCCAGTGATCCGCGATCTTCACCGACTGCTCAGCGAAGCGCTGCGCCTCCTCGAGCTTGTTCTGATCCCGCAAGAGGTCGGCCAGGTTGGCCAGCGCGCCGGCATACTCGAGGCTGTCGGCGCCCTGGACCGGCAGGATCGCCTTCAACGAATCGCGATAGAGGACAGCAGCTTCGTCGACATGGCCCTGCCTGCGCAGGATGCCTGCCAGATTCACCAACGTCGTACCCAGGCCGTTGGGGGTGATAGGGCTCCTGGGCCACTCTTTGACGGCACGGCGGTAGAACGCTTCCGCGTCGGCGGTTTTGGACTGCAAATGACACTCGGCGCCAAGGTTGTTTAGCACCAGCGCGAGCCCCGGTTCGTCGTGACCGCTATGTTCCATCCGGGCCAGCATCCTGCGGTAGATCCCCTCCGCGTCGGCGTGGCGGCCCTGGTTATGGGCGAGCGCGGCGCGGGTGAAATCGTCGTCTACGACAGGACCGGAAGCTGCTGCACCAGCCAGCAGGAGGAACGACAGGGTGAGACCACGGGCCAGCCGCTGCAGATACGCCGGCAGCGGCCGCGACGTGGCGGATTGCGAAACCCAGGTGGAATTCATGGCCTCTCCTTTTATGCATAGTGGGGCAGCGGAGAGGCTGGTTCAGAGTAATGCGGGGTTAGCTTACGGTAGGGATTTTACGGTAAAAACCCGCTGGGACGGGCACAAAAAAGTGCGGCACCACGGGGGTGCCGCACCTGTTCCGTCAAAGGGGTCACGGATTAGAAGAGGAACTTCAACGCAAGTTGCATGTAACGGGCGCTGCCGGCTCCGGTGATGCGGCCGAGTTGGGTGCTGGCCACGTTCGTGTTCGGCGTGTTGTAGTTAACCCGGTTGAGGGCATTAAACGCCTCCCAGCGGAACTGCAGGTCTTTTCTCTCGGCAATGCGGAATCGCTTGGAGAGGGAGGTGTTGAACTGGATGGCGCCAGGGCCTTCCAGGATGCCCAGCGGCGCGCTGCCCCAGGTGTAGAGCGCGGGGCTGGCGAAGGCGGCGGTGTTGAACCAGCGGTCGGGCGTCGGATTGGAGATGTGCGGGTCGCCCACCAGGTTGGCGCGCGAGCCGTCCCCATTGCCGAGGTTCGAGTAGCCGCCCCCGATGGAGAACGGCGCGCCCGAGCGGCCCTGCTGAGTAAACGAGAAGTCCCATCCGCCCAGTGCGGCATCCGTCAGACGGTTGACAGACGACAGGTAGCGGCGGCCGTTACCGAAGGGCAGTTCCCAAACGAGGGTGGCGAACTCGACGTGACGGAAGTCGAACGAGGTGCGGCCGCGGTTGTACCAGGATGGAGAGTAGGCCAGGATCGAGGTGCCCTCGTCCGTGCCGTTGGAGGCTTCGCCCATCGAGCGGGAGAAGGAGTAGGAGAAGGTGAACGACACGCCGTTGGCGAAACGGCGCTCCGCCTTGGCCTGCAGGGCGTTGTACCAGTTGCGGCCGTAGTTCTCCATGCGCTGGACGCTGCTGATGAGCGGATTCGGGCGGTCGGCCTGGAGGTTGGTGTGCGGACCGACCGTGGGTGCGTTGTACGGCATGAAGATGACCTCGCGGTCTACCTTGGTGCCGACATAGCTCAGGGTCAGGGCGGACTTCCAGGGCAGGGCAGTCTGCACGGTCATGTTCCACTCGTGGGTCCGTGCAGCCTTCAGACGGGGATCCACCGCCTCGCCGATGCCGAAGATGCCGAAGGCGTTGGGATCGGAGCTCCACACGGTCTCCCAGGGTTGGAGCTGCGAGAGGCCGAAGCCCAGGGATTCCACACCCCAGAAGGGGAGATTGGCGGCCGAGGAGGCCGAACGGTTGCCGGTGAAGCTGTTGTAGAACAGGCCGTACGCGGCGCGCAGGACGATCTGGCGCTGGGCGAAGGGACGGTAAACGGCACCGATGCGCGGAGCCCAGTTGCCATTGCCTTCCAGCAGGTTGTCGCTGTACCCGGCCTGACGGGCCGTGGTCCACAGGCCCGCGGTCGCCGCAGCGACATTGGGCGTGTTCAGGAAGGCGGTCATGTTGATGTTCCCGTCGCCCTGGACCGCGGCCACTACCTTCTGCAGCTTCGGATCCCAGGTGCTGGTCGCCTGGCGCATGTTGTGACGGGCGAACCAGCGCTCGTAGCGCAGGCCCAGCTCAAGAGTGAAGTTCTGCCGCACACGCCAGCTGTCGTTGAAGTAGAAGCCGGCGTAGGGCGCGCGGTTGGTGCCGAACTCAGCCAGCGGAGCGTTGCGCGAACTGGAAGAGGTGAGGCCCAGCAGATAGTCGGCGAAGCCGTCGTTCGTATACAGGTTGCCGAAGTTGTACGTGCCGCGGACACAGCAGCTGCCATG
Source organism: Acidobacteriota bacterium (assembly GCA_017307505.1). Lineage (GTDB taxonomy): Bacteria > Acidobacteriota > Terriglobia > Bryobacterales > Bryobacteraceae > Paludibaculum. Next base: position 15,410 of record JAFKEE010000041.1, read on the forward strand.
GTCGCCGTAAGTGTGAGAGTCGCCATATTCGAAGCCGGCGGACATGGTGTGCGCGCCACGGAAATGCCGCAGGTCGGCCTTGGCGTTGTAGACGCTGCCCCAGAGCGAGCCGGGGGCGCCCCAGCCGGAATAGTAGATGCCCTGGTAGCCGCCGCCGATGTTCAGGTTCGGAGGCCCGATCCACTTCTCGCGGCCCGCGGTGGGGAAGCCCTGGATGCCGGCGGAGAGCGCGTCGTTGTTCACGCCGAGCTCGGCATTGGTATAGTTCTCGCGCGTCCGAAGCATGCCGCCCAACAAGGTAAGGACGGTGTTGCTCGACATGGTCCAGGTGTAGTTCACCCCGATGTTGTGCTGGCTCACCGTATCGTCGGTCACCGCACTGGGCTTATAGCCGAGCTGCGTGCTGGGCTGCCGGATGCTGACGTACCGCGCGTAAATGCGCTGCGTGTCGTTGATCTGGTGGTCGACACGGCCCGTCCCTTCCCACGTGTTGTTCACCGTGCCCGTGTTGGCTTTGAAGAGGCCGCCGGGCGAGTTGGCTTCCAGCAGCTTCGGCAGGAAGTACTTCGACGCTCCGGAGATCCGGTTGGTTGGAATGACGTTGTTGGGGAAAGGAGACTTCGTGAGCGGATCCAGGATGGTCCGGCCAATCCCCGAGAAGTCACCGGTCTTCATGGCGGCCGTCACGGCCTGCGTGTTCCATATCTGTTCGTTGTGGATCACGGTGCCTTCAAAGCTGCCGAAGAAGAAGGTCCGGTTCTTGATGACCGGACCGCCGACGGCCGCGCCGAACTGGTTGCGGCGCACGCGCGGCGGTTTGGTCGCAAAGGTGTTGCGAGCGTTGAACGCGTCGTTCTGCAGGAACTCCCAGGCGGCGCCGTGGAACTCGTTGGTGCCCGACTTCGTGGCGACCTTCACTTGAATGGGATCGCGGCCGTTCTCGGCGCTGAAGTTCAGCGTCTCGACGGAGAACTCGGCGACCGTGTCGACGTTCGGCATGCCGGTGCCGCCCTCGTCCATGGGGGCGTTCGAGACCAATCCATCCAGCTGGAATGCGGCTTTGTTGCTGCGCAGTCCCTGGCCTTGCACGTAGGTAGCGCGCTCACCGCCGGATTGCGTGCTGGCCCAGCGCATGCCGGGCACCAGCGAGACCAGGGCCAGCGGATTGCGCGTGTCGAGGGGCAGCTCCCTGATCTGCCGCATCTGCACCACGGTCTCCGCGCTGGTCTTCTCCGTCTGGAGGAGTTCGGCGTTGCCGGTGACGGAAACGGACTCGGTAATCTCACCGACCGTCAGGACGGGCGATAGACGGCTGCGGTCGCCGACCGTCAGTTCTGCTTTGACGACTTCCCAGGTCTTGAAGCCTTTGGCCTTCACTGTGATCGTGTACTGGCCGATGGGCAGCGAAAGAATGCTGAAACTGCCATCGGCTTCGGTGGTTGCGCGCTTCACCAGCCCGGTTCCGAGATGCTGTGCGGCAACTTCCGCCCCAGGTACTGCAGCACCGGAGCTGTCGGTGACCGTGCCGAAGAACGCGCCTTCGGTACCGATCTGGGCCGGCAGCAAAAATCCGGTGAGAAACAAGAAAATACATGCGAGACTCACGATTCGCATTGGTGGCTCCTTTGGGTCAATCTTCGGTGTGGAAGTGGGTCGAGTCAATTGAAGTGGGGCTCCACTTTCCTGTGTATTGGAATCTTGGTTTGCAGGGCGGCGGATAGCTGCTAGAATCCAGCAGGTTGGATTTTTAGGAGCCCCTCATGCCCGCTCAGAAAACACCCACGGTGCCGGCGCTGGAGCGCGGATTGACGATTCTGGAGCTGGTGGCCAAGTCCAAAAACGGCTTCACGTTTTCGCAGCTCGCCTCCCAGCTTGAGTTTCCGAAGAGTTCGATTCATAGCATCCTGGTTACATTTGAAAGGCTGGGCTACCTGCAGAAACTGGAGTCTTCGGGACGCTACGTAGCTGGGCTGAACCTGGTCCGCATCGCGACCGTTGCGTCGCACGGCATCACGCTGCGGCAGAAGGCGGGCCCCTTGCTGTGCGAACTGACGCAGCGCACCGGGATGACCGCCCACATCGCCATCCTGGAGAACAACGAAGCCCTGCTGGTTGCGAAAGTGGAACCCTCGGGCATCATGCCGGTGGCGACCTGGGTTGGGAAGCGGATCGACTATCACTGCACGAGCCTGGGTAAGGCTCTGATTGCGTGGCGGCGGGAGGAGGAGATCAACCGGCTCGTCAAGGAGCGCCGCATGCTGCGTCACAACGAGAATACCATCTCCACCCTGTCCCGCCTCAAGCAGGAGTTGATGCGGACGCGGCAGGCCGGCTACTCCATTGACGATGAAGAGGAAGAGATCGGGGTCCGCTGCATCGGGGCGCCGGTGCTCGGTGTCTCGGGCGAAGTGGAGGCCGCGCTGAGCGTCTCCGGAACCGTTGAGCAGATCCGGACCGAGGACATTCCCCGCATGGGCGCCCTGGTTCAAGAGGCGGCGTTCGAGATGTCCCGCCGGCTGGGCTGGGCTCCGACGAACCGCGAGAGCTGAACTACTTTCCAATACCCGGGAATCTGAGTTTGCGCCGGAGCGCAGGCGCGGGAGAATGAGGCGATATGCGTCTGAAGGACAAAGTTGCGATTGTAACGGGCGGAGCCCACGGGATTGGCCGTGCGATTGCTGAGGTCTTTGCCGAACAGGGAGCCGCTGTCCTGGTCGCTGATCTCGATGCCGAGGCGGGCGGGGCCCTGGCGGAGTCCCTTCGCGCCGCCGGCGGCCGGGCTGAATTCTGGCAGACCGACGTGAGTTCGAAGACGGCCGTTGCGGAGGCCGTGGACATCGCGGCCCGCTGGACCGGCCAGATCGACGTGCTGTGCAACAATGCCGCCTACCTGGGCGAGTTCCACGGCGTTCTGGAAGCCAGCGACGAAGAGTGGGACAAGTGTCTCAAAGTACAACTGCTGGGGACGAACAACTGTACCCGCGCCGTACTGCCTTTCATGATGGCCCAGCGGGCCGGGTCGATTGTGAATGTCGTGTCGATCCAGGCCATGGTCGGCTGCCCGACCTCCGTCGCCTACACGGCAGCCAAGGCCGCCCTGCTGGGCTTCACTTTGAGTGCGGCCTACGACTATGGCAAGGACAACATCCGCGTGAACTCGCTGTGCCCAGGGCCCATTCAAACCCGCATCTCGCCCAAGCCTGGTGAGCCAGCCTACGAGTGGCAGTGCGCCCAGACGCTGCTGGGACGCGTGGGGCAGCCGCGGGAAGTGGCCCAGGCGGCGCTCTTCCTGGCCTCTGACGATTCGTCCTATGTCACCGGCGCCACCCTGGCTGTCGATGGCGGCTGGACCGCTCGTTAGACGGTTTCCGATTAGCTGGATCGAGGGGCTGAATTCGCTGCAGGCAGGCATGGCGCCGCGGGCCGTGGTCCGTATAATCGCAGTTGATGAAGCGATGTGCCTTCCTTCTGTCGATCTCACTGGCCGCCTGCTGGGCTGAGCAGTTGCCCGTCCGGGTCACCTGGGGCCGCGGCGCAAAAGCCGCCGCGCCGCCGCTGGTTCAGATCAGCACCGACGGCGGGATGACGATCCGGAATCAAACGAAGACCGGCGCCACGGACGGTGCCGCTGAGGGCCTGAGCTTCGTTCTGGACAGCCCGGCGAGGACCGAACCGAAGCTGCAGAAACTGCAGATCATCTGGGCCGACCTGCTGGCCGCCGCCGATGCCGACACCGCCCGCCGTCTCGGGGAAGATGCTTCGATGGATCCACATGCGCCCCGGCTCTATGTGAAGACCCGCGGCGACGGCACCGGCGGATTTGCTGTCACCATCGAGCAACTCAAAAGGGAACGCGCTATCTGGGTGCCCTCTCTCGACGTCTACATCACCACTGGAGCACCGTACATCCCCTTTGCGCAGCACCTGAAGTCGCTCGAAGCATGGAAGGGCCAGCGGATTCTGGACCGGATCCATGCTGAACCCGAGGCGAGCTATGAGGAGTACACGGGGCGCTGGGAGGACATGGGTAGCCCAACGTATGTCAACCCTCAGCAGACCGGAGCCGGGCACATCATCGGACTGGCCTGGGACAGCTCGATCCACAAGTTCGGCATCGATCGCGGAGCCGGTGTGCGGAATGACTTCGGGAATCCCGACCGCTTCCGCTTCTGGTTCGAAGTCGGCGACATCACGAAGGGCATTGCGAGGACCTGGAAGAAACAGGGGCTGCACGACGGTCTCCCTGTCGTCACGACGGTGTTTGAGCGCGAGGGCATCCGCTATGAGATCGAGCAGTTCGCGTATCCGCTGGAAGGTCCGCCCTCGCAGCGGCGCGGCGACATGCGCATGGTCCTCATGCAGCGTCTGCGGGTGTCGACCCTCGACGGTAAAGCGCGGCGCGTCCCCATCCATCTCAGCCACCGCCGGGCGATGCCGGGCGGACTCAGCTCCATCTTTGAGGTAGAACAAGCCGGTGGGAAGACGGTGGTGCGCAACCGCAGCTTTGGCCAGACCCTGTTGGAGGTGGATGGCGGCGATGGCCGCGCTGTCTGGTCCGGAGTGCAGGACTACGACGACCAGAAGATGCGACGGGTGAACCTTTCCATTCCGCTGGAAATCCCCGCTGAAGGGACTCGGGAGCTGGTGGTGAAGCTGCCGTCGCCCATGGTGGACGACGCCGGTGCGGCGCTGCTGGCCCAACTCGACTACGAGAAGGCGCGGACCGCCACTCTGGACTTCTGGACCGCGTGGATCGACAAAGGCGCGCAGTTCCAGGTGCCCGAGAAGGTGGTCAACGATCTCTTCCGCGCCAGTCTCTGGCACGCTCTGCGTCTGCCGCGCCGCCACGGCGTGGGCGATGACGCCCGCATCGACCTGCCGTACTCGAACTTCGCCTACGACCAGACTGGAACCCCGTGGCCGGTCAATCAGGCTGTGTATATCGACTACATGCTTTTCGGCCTGCGCGGCTATGGGGCTGTGGCGGCGGAGGAACTGAAGGCGCAGTACCGCAACAACCAGGAGATCAACGGGCACGTCAGCGGGTATGCGAACTGGCTGGTCTACACGCCAGGCATGCTCTACGCGACGGCGCAGAACTACTTCCTCTCGGGCGACAAGGCTGCGCTGCAACGGGTCCTGCCGGAATCGCTCAAGGCGCTGGACTGGTGCCTGGCGCAGGTTGAGGCGGCTCAGCATCGGGAAGGTCCAACCCAGGGTCTCGTCTCAGGACCGTTGAACGACCTCACTGGCGAAGGGTTGTGGGCCTTCAACCAGGCGTACATGTATGCCGGGCTGGAACTCTTTGGGAAAGCGCTGGAGCAGATCGGGCACCCCAAGGCGGCGGCCGCCCGGTTGGCTGCCAGGCAACTGTCTGCTGCCGTGGATCATGGATTCCGCACGGCCAGCGCCCACTCGCCGCTGGTCCAATTGCGCGATCACACCTGGATCCCTTATGTGCCCTGTGAGGCGAACACCTTCCGCCGGATCCTCGACGACTGGTATCCCACGGATGTCGACACCGGAGCCGCGCACATGCTGCGCCTGAAGGCGGTCGCGCCCGGCAGCGATCTGGGCGACTGGCTGCTGAACGATCACGAGGATAACCTTCTGATCCGCGGGTGGGGCATCGCGAACGAGCCTGTGTACAACCAGCACGCCACGGCTTACCTCTGGCGTGACGATCCGAAGGCCGTGATCCGCACGTTTTACAGCTACATCGCGAGTGCGTTCAGCCAGTCGGCTTTGGAGCCGGTGGAGCATCGCTCGACGCACGGGCAGTACTTTGGTCCGCCTTCCACGGATGGCGCGTGGTTTGAGCTGTATCGCAACATGCTGATCCTGGAACGCGACGATGATTCCCTGCTGCTGGCGGGCTTCACGCCGCGGGCCTGGCTGGCTCCGGGCAAGACGATCTCGGTGCAGCGCGCCCCCAGCCGTTTCGGCCCCATTTCGATGACCCTTCAGAATAAGGGCGGCCGGCAGTTGTCCGCCAGCATCGAGTTGGACGGACGCGCCAAGCCCTCTTCGGTTCTCGTGCGCTTTCGCCATCCTGCCGGCAGCTCCATGACCAGCGTCACCGTGAACGGACGCAACTGGACCGACTTTGATGCGGCGAAAGAATGGGTCCGGCTGCCGGCTCCGGCAGAGAAGAGTTATGCGATTGTGGTGAGCTACTGATGTTTCCTGCTAATGGGAATGTAATTCGAGAGGCTCTCCAGATTGGCCGTGAAGCGTCGATTTGTGGGGTGTAATGGTGCTGAGCCCAAGGGCGCAATCAGGCGGATGGTATCAAAGGAAAGATGAACGAAGGCTACCTATACACGCTGTTGGGGCTTCTAGCGTTCAGTGCGCTGGGCATCTTCCACAAACTGGCCGACACGTTGAAGTGCCGCCCCAGTCCGGTGAATGCGCTGATGTACGGGTGGTCGCTGGTGTTTGTGGTCGTGACAATCACGATGCGCGGAGGGGAATGGCATGGGCCCACCGGCGCCTGGTCGCTGGCGCTGCCGTTTGGAGTGAGTGCGTCGATCGCGATCCTGTCATTTCAGGCCGGCATCCGTTACGGCGACATCGCCACCAGCTGGCTGGCCATCAATCTGTCGTCGGGCCTGCCCACTCTGGCTTCGATCCTGATCTATCACGAGCCCGTGGGGCTGAAGCGCGCCATCGCCCTGAGCCTGATTCCTGTCTCCATGGCCCTGCTGTGGAAGGACAAGCGCGATGCGGAGCGGCGTCATGAGTAAGACGAACGTCTGGCTCCGGCTGATGCTCGTCGCCTTTGTGGCGAACGGTCTCGGCCCGTTCGGGCTGAAGATTCTGACCGAACGCGGCTTGGCCGCGTATCAGCAGCAGTACCTGCTCTTCTGGTACCTGGGCGGCTTCTTCTTCGCCCTGGCGGCTCTGCTGGTGAGCCGGGATGGAGTCAACCGGCGGGAGGTTCTGCTGGGCGCGGCCATGGGCGGCTGCAGCCTGGCGGGCCAGAGTTTCACGGCCATGGCATTGTCGCGCGGGGTGCCGGGACACATCGCGTTCCCGCTGACCACCGGCGGCTCACTGTTTCTGGTTGCGACGGCCGGGTTGCTGCTCTTCAAGGAGCGCATCGGCCCTTATGGATTTTGCGGTGTGGTGTTAGGAATCGCGTCGTTGGTCATGTTGAGCGTTGCCTGACGGCGAAGGAAGGTGCAAGTTGGCCACTGAACAGCAAAGCAACGGAAGAGCGCCGGGCAGGGTATTGCAGACGGCGGATGTGGAGCTCTTCGAACATGTAGAACGGAACCTATATACGGCGGTGCTGGCCGATTCCCTCGATGAGATGGGTTTCCGCCAGCAGGCGATGAGGGAGACCATCCGGCCGTTGTCGCCGGACCTGGTCTTTGCCGGATGGGCTCGGACCATCCTATGCATGGACGTCTATCACCTGAGCGAGAACCCTTACGACATCGAGATCGAAGCTGTCGATAGCCTGCTGCCCGGCGAGATTGCCGTGGTGGCCACGGGCGATTCGAAGCGTAACGCTCCGTGGGGGGAACTTCTTTCCACGGCGGCGTTGAGCCGCGGGGCGCGCGGCGCCGTCATTGACGGGCTGGTGCGCGACGTGAAGAAGATCCAGTCTCTCGGGTTCCCGGTGTTCGCCACGGGCATCAAGCCTGTGGATTCGCGCGGGCGCGGCCTGGTGGTGGATTACAACATCCCAGTCGAATGCCAGGGCGTGCTGGTGACGCCTGGCGATCTGGTGGTGGCGGACTATGATGGCGTTGTGGTGGTGCCGGCAGCGGTGGTGACGGAAGCTGTGCGCATGGCCACCGACAAAGTGTCCAGGGAGAATCACAGCCGGGCCGAGCTCATGAACGGCATGCTGCTGCGCCAGGTCTACGATAAGTACGGGGTGCTTTAGTGATCGTTGATGTCCATACGCATGTCTGGGAATGTCCCTGCCACATTGGCGAGCGCTTTGTTCACGACGCCAAGGTCACGGCGGGCGCCGGCTACAAGGACATTCACGTCGACCTGGATCAGCATTGGGCGGCGATGGGGCCGGTCGATCGGGCCATCGTGCTCGGGTTCCGGGCCAGGCATGTGGGTGTGCTGGTTCCGAATGAATATGTGGCCGAGTATGTCGGCAAGCACCCGGAGAAGTTGATCGGCTTCTGTTCCATCGATCCGCAGGATCCGGACTCGGTGGAACAGCTGGATCACTGCGTACAGACGTTAGGCTTGAAGGGCCTCAAAATGGGGCCCATCTACCAGAACGTCGCGCCTACCGATTCCCGCTTCCGCCGCATTCTGAAGCGGGCTGAGGAACTGCGCATCCCGATGCTGATCCATCAGGGCACGACCTTTTGTGAAAACGTGTCGCTGGAGATCGCCAATCCGGTCCTGCTGCAGCCGCTGGCGCTGGAGTTCCCGAAGCTGATCACAGTGATCGCGCACATGGGCCATCCGTGGATCAACGAAACGCTGGTGTTGATCCGGAAGAATCGAAACATGTACGCGGACATCTCGGCGTTGTTTTACCGGCCGTGGCAGTTCTACAACGCGCTGGTGGCGGCCATGGAGTATGGAGTGCTGGATCGTCTGCTGCTGGGGTCGGACTACCCGTTCACCACGCCGCAGGGAACGATGGATGCGCTGCGGTCTGTGAATCGCATGGCGGAGAACACCAATCTGCCTCGGATCCCGGAGAAGGCGATCGAGGAAATGATTTACCGCGACACGCTCGACCTACTTGGGCTTGGCTGATTCCTGCATGGCGGACCCCCACGGGTCCGCTAGGCAATTCGATACTTCGCGATCACTTCCTCGTTCACTTCCACACCCAGGCCTGGGCCGCTCGGTACACGCAGGTAGCCATCCTCCAGAAGGATTGGAGACTTGCCGAGTTCCCGGCTCAGCGGCCCGCTCGCTGTGTTGAACTCGATCAGCACGGCCCGCCGCTGAAAGGCGTTCAGGTGCAGAGAGGCCGCGGTGAGCAGGTCCGACGACCAGGAATGCGGGATGACGTGGACGTTGGCGCGCTCCGCCATGTGGACGATCTTACGGGCGACGGTGAGTCCGCCGCAGCGCGTCAGGTCCGGTTGGAGGATGTCGACCTTGGCTCGTTCGATGAGTTCACGGAAGCCCCACTCCGTTGCCTCCTGCTCGCCGCAGGCAATAGGCGTCGTTACGGCTTCCGCTACGGTCCGGTAGCCATCGTAGTCTTCGGGGTTCAGGATTTCTTCGATGAAGAACGGCCGGTAGGGTTCCAGTGAGCGCACCACATTGATCGCCTGTTTTGGTGTCCGGTCGACAAACCAGCCTGTGTCCACGAGCAGATCGTTGCGGTCGCCCATTGCCTGCCGCGCGGCAGCGACCAGTTCCACATCCCGGCGTGGATCCTCGCCGAAGACACCCCAGCCGAACTTGATGGCCGTGAAGCCCTGGTCCAAATAGCGCTGGGTTGCGGCTTTCATGGCGTCCGGGGTCGGACGGAAGAGTGTGCTCGCGTAGGCCCGGATCTTCTCGTGCCAGCGCGCGCCCATCAGCACGCACACCGGTTGGCCATAGAACTTGCCGCAGATATCCCAGAGTGCGATGTCGATGGCGGAGATCGCCTGGATGGCCACGCCGCGGCGGCCGTAGTAGATCGAGCCGCGGTACATCTTGTACCAGAGCCGCTCCATTTCGAGGGGATTCTCGCCCACCAGCAGCGAGGCGAGGCCCTCGAAGCACTCCATGCCGGGCTCGCTCCATTGCGGAGCCTCGACGGCGGCTTTGGCCACCGGAGCCGAAGTCTCCATGTCCGAATACCCGACGATGCCAGCGTCGGTCGTGATTTTCACGAGGCCCATGTAAGTGGGGCCGATTGCCTCTTCATCGGCCTCGGGCGACCGGTAGAGTCCGGGCGATTTCAGCACCAGCACTTCGACATTCGTGATCTTCATGCGGGGAACTCCGTCTCTTCACCGATGACGAACAGCGTGAGGCCCTTTGGGCAGACGGCGGCGGCGTAGCGGGCGATCAGCACGCCAGCCCGATGGGCGCGGATCTCGAGCGCCGGGGCCGTGTGGTCAGAGAAGTCGTGCAGGCGTCCGAGCAGTTGGCCTTGGGCCACATCTTCGCCGGGCACGGCAAGAGGCTCCCAGATTCCGTCGCGAGGACAGGGCCGGTAGTCGTCCAGATTCGGAGCCTGGACCAACCGCTGTTTCCTCGTGCTGTGTTTGACGGGCCCTGGCAGCAACCCATATTGCCGCATCACGTTGAGCGAGCCCTCGTAAGCATGATGGACGCCTTCCGGGCTGACCAGTTCACCGGAGCCGAATTCCCCGCCGATGGCGATCTTGCCGTCGTCCTCCGCCTCATCGGTGAGCAGGCCCGAGCCCATCTGGCGCGAGTACACAAACAGGAACGGGGTATCAAAAAGGCGGGCCGCCCGAGCCATCTCGGCGAACTGCTCGGCATCGGGCAGCCGGTGAAATGAGGTGCAGAGAGGGAAGACCGCTTCCCGACCGCCGGAGTGGATGTCGATGACGACCTTCACCTGGGGGAAGACCTGGGTCTTGACGAAGTTCGAGATTCGGTAGGAGATCGACCCTCGCGCGTTGCCGGGAAATGCCCGGTTCATGTTCACATTGTCGAGCGGGGAGAGCCTGGTGCCAGCCCGGCACGCACTCTCGCTCAATTGGGGGATCAGCACCACCAGTCCGGACATAGAGGCGGGGTCGAGATCCGCACACAACCGCTTCACCGCGACCTGGCCCTCGTATTCGTTGCCGTGCGTTCCTCCGAAGACTGCTATGCCCGGCGCATCGCCCGCCGCTCCGCGCACCACGGTGAGTGGCACCAGCGAATAGCCCCAGGCCGAGTCGAGATGGAAGCCCAACTGGTAGTGGCGCTTGCCGGGCGTGTCGAAATCGACGTCAGAGAGGTCGTGGAGCAGACGGGGGGATTCAGTCATGATGGGCAGTCTCCGCGAACAGGGTACAGGGTGCGCTGTCCAGGCCATCGAACAACCAGGGCATCAGGGTGACTTGGCGCAGCGGCGGAAGATCCTCCAGCAGGTGGGCGTCTTCTATGAGGAGGACGGGCCGGTTTGGATAGTCCGTACAGCCGAGGAAGACCCGATGCGCCTGTGCGCCTTCCGGATCGTGCGATAGGGCCGAGACGGAGGGGATGTCCATTGCGATGGCGCGCAGGGCAGGGAAGCGTTCCATCAAAAGATTGGCCGCTGCCGGCCCAAAGCCGGGGGCGTGGTCCACATAGCGACGCTCGTTGGTCCGGTGGCGGCCCCAGCCGGTCCGCAGGAGAAGAATGTCTGTCTCCTTTGGAGCCTGGAAGAGCGCCGGTTCCAGGTGGGCGGGTTTAATGAGTTCTTCGTCCTGGAGAGGGACGTCGAGGATGGCTGGTGTCCGGAAGAAGAACTCGTCCAGGGCGTAGTCTGTGATGGCGCGGCCGGCCGGGTTGAAGTGCCGTGGGGCGTCCACGTGGGTGCCGGCGTGGTTGCTGGTCCTGAAATAAAAGGAGTTACACGCATGACCCTGCGAGAGATCGTAGATCTGGTCGAGCTTTGGCTTGGGCAACGTGCTGTAGAAGGGCGTGTGCTCAGACAGGTTGTAGGACAGCTTGATGAGCATCTTGCGCCATTCTAGCGAACGGCCTGAGGGCAGGGGCAGGGAACGGGAGTCCCTTTTCCAGGGTATTGGAATGCTCACGATCGTTTACGAAAAGGTCAGCATTAGGAGAGGTGATGATGTAGCCCCTTCAACATTTCGCTTCGTTTCTGTTGCAGCCTCTGGCACAATAGGACAATTAGAGCATTATGTCTGCTTTAGTCCAGAATCAACACTCCGACCTGATCGAGCTGCTCCTGGGTGAACACGCAGCCATATTGGCTTTGTTTCGCAACCTGGAACAGCGGCTGCCGGACATGGGCCTGCGCGAGATGCAGGGCGCCGGTTACACCGTGGAAGCGCTGTTGATGGCGCATGCCATCGAAGAAGACGCGCTTCTGTTTCATTCACTTCCGGAGAAGCGGGACAGTGTGAAGAAGACTCTAGACGCGATGTTCGGCGAACACAATGAGCAGCGAAGATTGATGGAAGAGTTGCGGACTGCCAAAACGACCCAGGCGGTCAGGAAGCTGCTGGGCCAGGTGATGGATCTGACGCGAGAGCACTTTGCCGTGGAGGAGCGGGTCCTCTTCGACCTCGCCCGCAAGGTGCTGGGCAAGCGGCGTCTTCAGGAACTGGGGGCGGAGTTCGCCCGCCGCCGGGGGCTCTCGACCATCTAGTCCCTGCAGGGACCAGGGTTCATGCATTACCTTAATGGAATGCCTGTTCCCGACTGGGATCGCTACTACCTGGAAATCTGCCGCGTCGTCTCCAAGCGGAGCAAGGATCCGTCCACCAAAGTCGGGTGTGTGATCGTGGGGCCGGCCCACGAGATCCGGTCCACGGGCTATAACAGCCTGCCGCGCCACGTTCGGGACGATGTTCCGGCCCGGTTGGAAAGGCCCGAGAAATACCTCTGGATCGAGCACGCGGAACGGAACGCCATCTACAACGCGGCCCGCGCCGGTACCGCCCTGGAAGGCTGCACCATTTACACGGACCTGATGCCGTGCATGGACTGTGCCCGGGCGATTGTCCAGGCCGGCATTGTCGCTGTCGTGACCGATGAGACGCGCTTCCAGCAGTACTCCAGCGCGCAGTATAACGAGCATTTTCAACGCACTCTGGACCTCTTCCAGGAAGCTGGGGTGACCATCCGGACCGTGCCGTTTGATGCTCCTCCTGCCGGTTGATCCATTGCAGGTCAGCCAAGCCAGCCAATCGTAAAATCTTGGCTTGCCGCCGACAGGCCAATTTGTTATTCTCTGACTTCGGCAATGATTCCGCTGCCCCAGCTCGACCAAAACTCGGATGAGCCTATCTACCGGCAGCTCCATGCCAGGATTAAGGCTTCCATCCAGGATGGCAGTCTCGCTCCTGGGGAACGGATCCCGCCCACCCGCGAATTGGCTGGCCTACTTGGCCTGAACCGGACGACGGTGGCGGCGGCGTACGAGTTGCTGGAGTCCGAGGGCCTGATTCGGGGGCATGTCGGCCGCGGCAGTTTTGTGGCTGGCCCTAGCGATTCGAATCCGGCGGCTTCGCCTGGCGCCATGGATTGGGAAGACCGGTTTGTGGCGAACCGCGCTCCGGATCCACCGGTCCCGGCGGCTGCTCCCGGCACCAGTCTGATCAGCTTCACCTCGGCCCGGCCGGCGGCTGAGCTTTTTCCTCTCACAGAGTTCCGCGCGGCGTGCCGTGAAGTGATTGACGGACCGCAAGCGGTGGAGATCCTGCAACTCGGCTCGCCATTGGGCTATGCGCCGCTGCGCGCGTATCTGCAGGTGCAGAAACGCGACGACGAAGACCTGTTGATCACCAACGGCTGCCAGCAGGCGCTGGACCTTCTGCAACGGCTCTTTACTCGGCCGGGTGACTGTGTGCTGGTGGAGGACCCGATCTACCCCGGGCTCCGCAATGTCTTTGCGCACGCGGGAGTACGGATTGTCGGTGTGCCGGTGGGGCCTGATGGCCTGGATGTCGACGCGCTGCCCCGGCTGATCGCCCGGGAACGGCCCCGGCTGATGGTGGTCACGCCGAGTTTTCAGAATCCGACTGGCGCGACGATGCCGCTGGCGGCACGCCAGGCGCTGCTGCGGATTGCTCGCGACAACCACCTTGTCCTGGTGGAAAACGATATTTATGCCGAGCTGCGCTACCAGGGTGCGGAGCTGCCGTCCCTGAAGCAGATGGACGATTCCGGCGACACCATCCAGATGAAGAGCTTCTCCAAGCTCGCGTTTCCGGGTTTGCGCGTCGGGTGGGTGACTGGGCCTCGACCGGTGATTGGCCGGCTGGCGGAGCTGAAGCAATGGACGGATCTGCATTCCGATCAACTGTCCCAGGCGGTGCTGTTGCGGTTTGCGCAGTCGGGTAGCCTGGAGAGCCATCGCCAGCGGATGGTGGAGGCGGGCCGCGCGCGGCTGCATGCCGTGTTGTCGGCCTGTGAGCGATATCTGCCGCAAGGCTCGCGATTCACGCGGCCGCAGGGCGGCATGAATCTTTGGGTTCGCCTGCCCGATCCGCTGGATGCTTCGGAGCTGTTGCCGAGGGCCCAACGGGCCGGTGTGAGTTTTCTGCCCGGGCGCTATTTCGCGGTGTCGCGACAGGAGCCCGGGGCTTTGCGTTTGAGTTTTGCCGGATTGCCGCCGGAGCAGATCGAAACCGGATTGGCGATTCTCGGCCGGGTGTGTCAGGAAGAGCTGGCCGCGGCGCGGGCCGCACAGTCGGCCGGCTTGGCTCCGGTAATTGTATAAGCCCCGTGCAGTATAGGCGGGTGTGGGCTCAGAGTCTTGGAAGGAGAACTTAACATGATGTATCTCGACGAAGCTTTCCGCGTGAAAGTCGGCCTGGCCGAAATGCTCAAGGGCGGCGTGATCATGGACGTGACGGACGCCAAGCAGGCGGAAATCGCCGAAAAGGCCGGTGCCTGCGCAGTGATGGCGTTGGAGCGTGTACCTTCGGACATCCGCAAAGAAGGCGGCGTGGCGCGCATGGCGGCGATCAGCAAGATCCGCGAGATCATGGCGAACACTAGCATCCCCGTGATGGCGAAGGTGCGCATCGGCCACTTCGCTGAAGCGCGAGTGCTGGAAGCGCTGGAAGTCGACTACATCGACGAGAGCGAAGTGCTCACTCCGGCCGATGAAGAGCACCATGTGTGGAAACGCGACTTCAAGGTGCCTTTTGTGTGTGGCTGCCGCAACCTGGGCGAAGCGCTGCGGCGTATTGCCGAGGGCGCGGCTATGATCCGCACCAAGGGGGAAGCGGGCAGCGGCAACATCGTCGAGGCGGTGCGCCACATGCGGACCATCGTGAAGGAAATGAAGCAGCTGACGGTGCTGGGACCGGAAGAGCTGGTGGCCGAGTCGAAGAAGCACCAGGCTCCGCTTGAGCTGATCCAGTACGTCCATGAACACGGCAAGCTGCCGGTGCCGAACTTCTCGGCGGGCGGCATTGCGACTCCGGCGGACGCGGCGCTGGCCCGTCTGTTGGGCGCGGAAGCGGTGTTTGTCGGCAGCGGCATCTTCAAGTCGTCCGACCCGGAGACTCGCGCCAAGGCGATTGTGAAGGCCAATACGCACTACAACGAGCCTCTCGCGGTGCTCGAGGCCAGCGAAGAGCTCGGGGATGCGATGCCGGGTCTGGATATCCGCCAGATGGCGGAAGGCGACCTGATGCAGACGCGCGGCTGGTAGCCGGACCGGCCGGAAAGAGGAACGTTCACGATGCTGATTGGAGTGCTGGCCCTGCAGGGCGACTTCGAGGCACATGGCGCGGCGCTGCGGCGTGCGGGCGCTGAGGTGCTGGAAGTTCGAACCAAAGAGGATTTGGCGCGGGTGGATGGCTTGGTGATCCCGGGGGGCGAGAGTACAACCATGCTCAAGCTCATGGGGTACTACGACCTGTTCGAACCGCTGCGCACATTCGGGGCCAGCAAACCGATCTTCGGCACCTGCGCCGGGGCGATTCTCCTAGCCAGTGAAGTCATGAATCCTCCGCAACCCTCGTTGAACCTGATCGATATGGCTATCCAGCGCAATGCCTATGGGCGCCAGTTGGACAGCCGCGTGGTCAAGCTGAACGGGCACGGCCTGGAAGGGGATCCGGAGCTGGAGGCGGTCTTCATCCGGGCTCCGATCATCCGCCGGGTCGGCGAGGGCGGCAAGGTGATGGCCACCTACAAGGATGACCCTGTGCTGGTGGACTATGGCCGTCACATGGTGGCGACGTTCCACCCGGAACTGAGCAATGATTTGCGCATCCACAACCACTTTCTTGCGAAACTGGGGTAGTCGGCAGTAAAGCTTGAGTGGAGATGGAACAGTACCCGTGCGACGTATGAAAGTCCTGTTTGTATGTGTCGGCAACGCCTGCCGTAGTCAGATGGCGGAAGCGTTCGCCAGAACTTACGGGGCCGACGTGCTGGAGGCGGAGAGCGCCGGGGTGAGTCCGGCTTCGATGATTCCCGAGGTCACCCGAAAGGTGATGCTCGAGAAGGGCATCAAGATGGACGATCAGTTTCCGAAGGACGTCCTGGACCTGCGGCTGCATGACGTGGATCTGCTGGTGAACATTTCCGGCATCGTCTTGAGAGGGCTGCCGGTGACGCGCACGCGCGAATGGAAAGTGAAGGATCCGATCGGAGAAAAAGAGTCATTTCACCGTCAGGTGCGGGACGAACTGGAGCATCTGGTGATGGCTTTGATTCTGGAAGTGCGGCTTCACCAGCAGTCGTGGCAAAGCGGCCCGGCAAATGCGCCGCGGAGTTGACATCCGGTCCCTGAGTTGAAGATACTAAGACTGTTGTAAGCACATCGTGCGGATGTGGCGGAACTGGCAGACGCGCTAGATTCAGGTTCTAGTTCTCGCAAGGGAGTGGAGGTTCAAGTCCTCTCATCCGCACCATAAAACGGCAATCATATTCGATAGGACGCCCTCCTCCCTGGAGGGCGTTTTCGTTTTGCGGGGTTGCTTGCGGGATAGCTTGAGAGTCTGTCAACCGCCTGTCCCACCAGGGCCGATGCCTTCTCTCGGGTCCGCACGTCTCCTTCTGTCTTTTTCAATACTCTTCCGACCCTCGTGCTGGCGGCGTGAGGCGACTGGCGATGGTTGCCGACTACATATCAGATGGCGGGATGCTCAGATTGAGCAGGCGTTGCGCGTCCGAACAGATCCAGTACCCCCAGTCCACGTACGGACCGGAAGAGTCCAATCTATTCGTGCGTTTTCACTGATGACGGTGGAGTGGGAGGGATTGGCTCGGTCCTCGCGGCCGGGATTGCATTGCCGTGCTGGCCTAGCAGCGAACGGAGCCGGTCAATCTCCCGCTATAGTTGCTCGCACCTTACAGCCAGGTCGTCACGAGGGTCGTGGGCCGGCCTTGAGTCGGTCATTTCACGCTGTTGGCCCGGGTCTCCAGGTCCCGGCATTGTTCGAGCAGGTTTTCAAAGGGCTCGGCTTCGCCCAGCAACAACCCATCGTCCAGCATCCTCGCGTAGTCGACGGAAAGGCTCGTGAGCGCGTTGTTGCCGGGAACCAGTCGCAGGCCGCCGGATACGGCCCCGACGTCGTCGATCAATGCATCCTTGTCTAACAAGTGGATCGGGCGGCCGGAATCCGCTGCTGCTACGGCTAGCGCTTCACGCCGGTCGGCAGCAGGCAGTTTGAGGAATACGTCAGGCATGGGCTGCGAGTTTGCTCACCTGCTGCGCCATCCAGGTGGGCAGCATCCGGCGCAGTTCAACGACCGCGTTCAACTCCGACTCCGGCAGTTTGCTGCGCGCAGCTTCGACTGCGAAATCTGCCTGCGCCGGGCCGAGCCAAGCCATTGCCCGGATCAGTGCGCCGCCCTTGCGTCCTGGAAGCGCCAACTGCCAGGCGGGAGCGTGACGAAGCTCGATGATCTGATTCCCCAGCTTCAGTTTCTGTGTTGGTCCGGAGGTCAGGTACACCTCGCGCATCGGAACTTGTGTCGTCAACCCCAACTCGTTGGCCGCTGCTGCGCCGTGGGGAACCACTTTTTCACCATGTCGTTCGGCAATGGCCTGCACAACAGTCGCCGGTTCGGGTGGCCGAACGCCAAAGCGACCCTCGATTGGGCGAACGTAGAGTCCGCGGCCCACGCGGATGAGGCTGCCGCGCCGAACCAAACGCGAGAGTGTCTGATCCACAGCTGCACGGGTGCCGAGATGCAGCAATTCCTTCGCCGCCACCGGCACCCCTTCGCTGGCCTGGCCGACCGTATTCATCACGGCTGTTGCGAGTGCTTGCATTTCTGTCAGAAGTATAGCACAGTTTCTGACACAATTAGTTGCGCAAGGACAAGTCTGCCGCGAAACAGACATTGGGCCTGCGAAGGGCTCGTCGATTCGCCATTTCTGAAGGATGGGGAACTATTCGATCGAGACAATCTGAGTCAGGTGGGGCCGTAGGTTAAGCCGCTAGCAGCACGCTGGTGGTGGCACGCCACGCTGAGGTGAATCTCATTGTCCCTGGCTGCTTTGCGGGCCGCCTGCCCGGGTGGGAGAATTGTTGGGGCGCGTCCGGCGGCGCCTGAATCAACATGAAACGGGGCTTGCGAGGTCTGGCGATTGCGTGGAGTGTCCTCTCAGCCGCCTGGGCCCTGGATCCTACTCGCGCCCTCTCGCAGTACCACAAGCGCAACTGGCAGGTGCAGGACGGTCTGCCGCGGAACTATGTGATGTCCGTCGAGCCTTCCGGCGACGGGTACCTGCTGGTGGGCACCGACGAAGGTCTGGCGCGTTTTGACGGGGTCCGGTTCGTTCCTTTCGATCCCCAGCCGGGTGTCGGGCTCGCCCGCCGCTGGATTGGCGCCCTGCTCCATGCACGCAACGGCAGCCTCTGGGTGGGCACGTTCGACGGTTGGATCTACGAGTATCGCGGCAACAAAGTCCAGACGAAGTTCAACGCAGGGGGCTCGGTGTTCGCCCTGCTGGAAGACCAGGCAGGCAGGATCTGGGCCAGCACCAGAAACGGGGTCCTCCGCTATGGCTCCGATCGTTTTCAGCCGGTGGCGGGACTGACCCGTCCGCCGGAGACGGCCTGGAATGTCCTGACGCAGGATCGCGAAGGCGGGATCTGGGCGGTCACCCTGGACGGGCTCTTCCGAGTGCAGAACGACACAGTGGTCCAGGTCCCGTTCGACCAGCGCACGGCGGGCGAGCCTCTGGCCGTGGAGGCGGACCGCTCCGGCGCAGTGTGGGTAGGGACCGCGCGCGGCCTCAGCCGGGTGGATGAGCATGTGCGGACCATCGTGGCCGGTGTGCCCGGTCCGGTGGTGAGCATCCTGCAGGATCGCGACGGTGTGGTGTGGGTGGGTTCCTGGGGCCAGGGTGTCTTTCGGGTTCGAGGTGACCACGCGGATTCGTGGTCGGCGCGCGACGGGCTGCCGGATGACTTCATCCGCACTCTGCACGAGGACCCGGAAGGGAACCTGTGGGTGGGTACACGCGGCGGTGGACTTGTCCGCTGCAAGGACACTCCGATTGTTCCGTACGGCCTGCCGGAGGGGTTGGGCGGGAACTATGCCACAACGGTGGCCAAGGCCCCGGACGGCCACCTCTGGTTTGGGACCTGGCGCGGCGGCTTATACCGCCTGGTGGATAACAGATTCGAACCGCAACCCACGCCTGTGCCGTCGTTGTACTGTTCCGTTCGGGCGCTGGCGATCGATCCTTCCGGGTATCCCTGGATCGGCAACTGGGAAGGGCTGTTCGGTTACGACGGCAAGCGATACAGGAACTACGCACCGGCCGGCTCGCCGTATCACCTGGTGAGCGCCATGCTCTTCGACCGTCAGGGGCGATTGTGGCTGGCCACTTCCAACAATGGGGTCTACGTATTCTCCTCTGGAGACGTGTCGCGGCCGTCTGCTTCGTTCCTGCCGGGCGTCGAGATTCTCAGCCTGTTTGAAGATTCGCGCGGGCGGATCTGGTATGGGACACCGCAGGGGCTGGGCCGTTTGGAGAGCGGCAGTGCCCCGGCGGCCGTACCGGTGCCCGGTCTTCCGGCCGATGGGGTATCCGCGATCACTGAAGACACAAAGGGCCGGATCTGGGCGACTTCGCTGGGCGGCTCACTGTACTCCGTGGCCCCGGGGGCTCCGGTTGTTCTTGGAACGGCCCAGGGTCTGCCGGGTTCGCCGCTCTACCGGTTGTTGGACGATTCGGCGGACGGGCTGTGGATCAGCTCCGCCAAAGGGATTCTACGTCTGGGGTCCTCGCAGATGACGGAGTTCCTGGCCGGGCAGCGGAAACGTGTCGATGTCGCCTTGTTCGACCAGGATGACGGGATGCGGACGCCGGAGTGCCATCACGTGTCGCAGCCGGCGGGCTGGGCGGATCCGCGTGGGGGCGTCTGGTTTCCCACGACCCGCGGCTTCGTCCTTGCCGTCAGCCGCCGGATGGGCCGGACTCCGCCGCCTGAGGCGCGCATTGAGGAAGCGGTCTGGGACGACCACGTGTGGCAGCCCGGCATGCCCCTTCGTCTCGAGCCCGGCGCTCACGCGCTGGAGATCCGCTTCACCGCGCTGCGACTGGGTTGGGCGGAGAAGATCCTGTTCCGCTACCGGATGGAGGGCCTGGATCCGGACTGGATCGAAACCGGCCAGCTGCGGTCGGCCCGCTACGCGCGCATCCCGCCCGGGAACTACCGGTTTCTGGTGCAGGCACGTATGCCCAGCGGCGATTGGAGCGCGCGGGCCGGGCAGCTTGCCATCTATCAGGCGCCCCGGTTCTATCAGACCGCCTGGTTCACGGCGCTGCTGTTCCTGGTGTCCGTCGTCATTGCCTCGGCGCTGTATCGATGGCGGATCCACATCATTCGCGGCCGCTATTCGGCCGTGCTGGCCGAGCGGAACCGCATCGCGCGGGAATGGCACGATACGCTGCTGGCCGGGTTTGCCGCCATCACCTGGCAACTGGAGGAAACCCTCTCGCGGCTGAAAGAGATGCCCGCGCAGGCAGAGGCTACGGTGGAACTGGCGCTGAAGATGGTGCAGCACTACCGGGCCGAGGCGCGCAGCGTGATCTGGGATCTGCGCGAAAGCCGGTTGGACTCGGAGACGCTGGCGAGCGCCGTCCAAAGTTCGCTGGAGCAGATCACGCGCGGCTCCCCGGTGGCCGGGACGGTGGAGACGCAGGGCCTGCCGGTGAAGCTGAAGGACGAACTGGAACGCAATGTCCTGCGCATCTGCCAGGAGGCAGCGTCGAACGCGAAGCGGCATGGGCGTCCGGAGCGCATCCGCGTTGAACTTGCCTATGAGCCGGAGCAGATCCGCGTCCGAGTCGAGGACGACGGCGCGGGCTTCGTGCCGGAAGAGGTGATGGGGCTGTCACGCGGCCATTTCGGGCTGGCGGTGATGGCGGAGCGGGCCGAGAGATTCGGCGGGCGTCTGAAGCTGACCAGCGAACCTGGACGGGGTACCATCGTAGAGGCAGTGATTCCGACGACCGCTGCCGGCACCTCGAAATGACTGAAGCCGTCCGCATCCTGCTGGTCGAAGATCAATCGATCGCGCGTCTTGCCCTGCACACGATTATCGACCCGCGTCCGGATATGGAGATCGTGGCCGAGACGGGACGCGGCAACGAAGCAGCGGACCTCTATGACCGGCATCAACCGGATGTGGTGATCATGGACCTGCGGCTGCCCGGCCAGTCGGGCTTCGACGCCATCCGGGTGATCCGCAAGAAGCACCCGTCGGCCCGGATCCTGGTCCTGACAAATTACGAAGGCAGCGAGGATGTGCACCGCGTGCTGCAGGCAGGCGCGATGGCCTATCTGACCAAGGACACCGGCAAGGAAGAGTTGATCCAGGCGATCCTGGCAGTGTCGCGCGGCAAGCGGTATCTGCCTTCCCCGGTGGGGGCGCTGCTGGCGGAGCGGATGCCGGGGTCGGAGCTGACGGATCGAGAGCACGACGTCCTGCGCCTTCTGGCCAAGGGTTCGAGCAACCGGGTGGTGGCGGAATCGCTGGGCATTTCCGAGAATACGGCGCGCATTCACGTCACGCATATCCTGCAGAAGCTGGGCGTGGAAGACCGCACGCAGGCCGTCATTGTGGCGATTCAGCGCGGCATCGTGCACGTCGATTAGCCCATGAAAACAGGGAGAGAATCGCATAGTCCAAAATGACTATCCACCCCTAGTCCATTGCTCAGATGAATCGACCCTGCTCATCTGTCAGTGTCAAGGGTGTTCTTGGACGACCGGGACCCTGAGGTCTAACTCCATGTTGAAACCCGATTTGGCCTCCATTTGCACCGGCACCGCGGCTCGGCCAGTACGCGCCCGCAGTGGCAGCCGGCCGCCTGTCCCACCTGCCTGGAAGGTGAAGCACTAGGCCGCTATGGGCTGTTCTCTCAGTGGCAGTCCGAGGTGGCCGCTCGTCTTCCTCCCCTCCTTTTTCCCGAGTGAATCGATGCCCCGCTTTCGTCCCCGTTGCCGCACTGCCATGGGTGGCCGGCTGGATGAGGCTGCTCCCTGTTCCGCCGAAAGGATCACGCCTGCATGAAGTCTTCCGCATTCCTCCTCCTGCCGATGCTCAGCCTGCTGTCCGCGGGCGCCTGGGCGGCCCCTCCAGAGGGCTACAAACTCAAATGGGCCGACGAATTTGAAGGCGCCAAAGTTGATCCAGCGAAGTGGGTTTACCGGACCGACTCGAAGCACTGGAGCACCCAGCTTCCGGCCAACGTGATCCAGGAGAAGGGACGGCTGGTTCTCCTGCTGAAGAAGGAGGAGGCCGGCGGCATGCATTACACGGGTGGGGGCGTGATTTCCAAACCCGCATTCCGCTTTGGCTACTACGAGAGCAAGTTCCGCGTGCTGGCCGGCAAGGGCTGGCACTCGTCCTTCTGGATGATGGGACACGACGGCTCCGGCAGTACGGCTACTACGTCGACAGCTTTGGAGCTCGACGTGATTGAGAATGATTCCATCGACCTGATGTCCTACGGAACGACGACCCATAAATGGCAGGGCCAGCACACCAGTCACGGGCACAAGAAGGTACCTGTCGCCAATCTGGCGGAGTTCCACGTGTTCGGCTGCGAATACACGCAAAACTCGGTGAAGTACTTTATGGACGGCAACCTAGTGCAGACCGTGGACCTCTCCCAGTTACCGCACAGCGATCTGAACATCTGGCTTACTTCCATCGCGTCTCAACTGGGCAAGACCGATGCGGTGGATGATTCGAAGCTGCCGGGGCGTGTCGAGTACGAGTACGTCCGCTTCTACGAAAAGAGCAACTGACCATGCAGCGTGAACAGGGCGTACCAGGTACGCGGGCTGAACTTACCATTGCGTTGGAGACCGACCTCGCCATTGTGGGCGGCGGCCTGGCAGGAACCTGTGCGGCCATCACGGCGGCCCGGGCCGGATTGCGCGTGGTGCTGATCCAGGATCGTCCCGTTCTTGGAGGTAATGCCTCCAGTGAGGTCCGGCTGTGGGTGCTCGGCGCCACCTCGCACATGGGGAACAACAACCGCTGGGCGCGTGAAGGCGGGGTCATCGACGAGATCCTCATCGAGAACCTGCACCGCAATCCCGAAGGCAATGCGCTGATCCTGGACACCATCCTTCTGGAAAAGGTCGTCAGCGAGCCTGGCATCACACTGCTGCTGAACACTGCGGTGCATGAGGTGGAGAAGTCAGCGCCCGACACGATTTCTGCTGTACGCGCCTGGTGCAGCCAGAACAGCACCGCTTATGCGGTGAAGGCGCCGCTGTTCTGCGATGCCTCGGGCGACGGGATTGTTGGGTTCCTTTCCGGGGCCGCGTTCCGCATGGGCGCTGAGCCGCGTTCGGAGTTCGGCGAAGGGTTCGCGCCCGATGCCGGCTATGGGGAACTGCTCGGCCATTCGATGTACTTCTATTCAAAGGACACCGGCCGGCCTGTGAAGTACACCGCGCCGTCCTTCGCGTTGAAGGACATCACGGCCATTCCGCGCTATCGCGACATCAAGGCCAGCGATTCGGGCTGCCGGTTCTGGTGGTTCGAGTACGGCGGGCGCCTGGACACGGTCCACGAGACGGAGAAGATCAAGTGGGAGCTGTGGCGCGTCATCTACGGCGCCTGGGATTACATCAAGAACTCGGGCCTGTTTCCTGAAGCCGAGACGATGACACTGGAGTGGGTGGGGACGATCCCGGGCAAGCGGGAGAGCCGCCGGTTTGAGGGCGATTACATCCTCACCCAGCAGGATCTCGTCGAGCAGCGCACACATCCGGATGCCGTGTCCGCCGGCGGCTGGGCCATGGATCTCCATCCGGCGGATGGGGTCTACAGCCCGCTCTCGCCCTGCACGCAGTGGCACTCCAAGGGCGTATACCAGATCCCTTATCGCTGTTTATACTCGCGCAATATCCGCAATCTGTTTCTGGCGGGCCGCATCATCAGCGTCTCTCATGTAGCTTTTGGTTCGACTCGTGTGATGGCTACTTGCGCTCACACTGCGCAGGCCGTGGGCATGGCTGCGGCGCTTTGCCGGCGCGCGGAGGTGAACCCGGCCGAGGTAGAGATTGCCGCGCTGCAGCGCGAATTGCTGAGGGCGGGGCAGTACATACCGGGACTTTCACTGCGGGATTCCGAAGACCTGGCGCAGGCTGCCTCGGTGGAAGCTTCCAGTTCGTTTGTGCTGGGCGAACTGGCGCCGAATGACGAGACCGTGAGGCTGGACCTTTCGCGAGCCATGCTGCTGCCGGTGGAGGCGGGCCCTGCGCCCCGAATTACGTTCTTTGTGGATGCCGCTCAGGCCACCACGCTCGACGTGGAGCTTCGCTGCAGTGCGCGCTCCGGTAACTTCACACCGGACCAGGTGTTGTTCCGGAGGTCCATCGAACTGCCGAAGGGTGACGGCCAGGCGGTCACAATCGCTGCCGATGTTCCTGTGGAAGCCCCGACCTATCTGTTCTACACGCTGTTGCGAAACCCGGCCGTCTCCGTGAGGCTCTCGCCCGCCCGGGTCACCGGAGTCCTCAGCCTGACACAGTCGATGAACGCCGCTGTCGCGAAGGGAACGCGTCAGGAGCCACCGGAAGGCAGCGGCATCGATTCCTTCGAGTTCTGGCTGCCGGCCCGCAGGCCCGGCGGATTGAATCTG
The DNA here is from genome assembly GCA_017307505.1 of Acidobacteriota bacterium. Lineage (GTDB taxonomy): Bacteria > Acidobacteriota > Terriglobia > Bryobacterales > Bryobacteraceae > Paludibaculum. The sequence goes on from JAFKEE010000041.1 coordinate 40,125, forward strand.
GCTTTGCGGGCAGAGCCTCCTTTGACTGCGTTCCGCGCGTCCAACGTCACCAATGGGATGGCCCGGCCGACTACGCAGCCCAACGTGTGGGTCGCCGATCCCGCGGATCCGGCGCCTAGACTGACCCTCCGCTGGCCGGAACCGCGGACGATTGGCCGCATCGAGCTCTCCTTCGACACCGACTTTGATCACCCGTTGGAGTCGGTTCTCTGGGGCCATCCGGAGCGCGACATTCCGTTCTGTGTGCGCCATTACCGGTTGCTGGACGCCGAGGGCGCGCTGCTGCATGAGTGTCTGGAGAATCACCAGACCCGCAACACCGTCAGACTCGACACGCCCGTGACCACCAGCGCCCTGCAGGTGGAAATCGTCTCCACGCATGGCGCCCCCGCTGCCGTCTTCGAAGTGAGGTGCTACTCCAAATGACCCAGCCATCCCCGGGGAAGCCGCGCGAACTGTCACGCCGTCAACATCATTCCGTGTCCGGACGCCCCAAGGAGTAACCGATGATCCTGCTGCTTTCCCTGCTGGTGCTCACCGCCGGAGACGCCAAGCTCACTATCACGCCGGATCCGGTGCGCCTCTCGCTGGAGCGCGGGGGCGCTTCGATTGCGGCCGCCCATCCGGCCGGCAGCCTTTTGCTCGGGGATCCGGACAAACCCGAACCGGCCTCTGTAACCGGCGAATTCTACAACCAGCAGGGGCACCGTGTGCTTGCCGTCCGAACGCCCTCCGGCCTGACGGCGACCGTGACCATCACGCTCACTCCGAATCAGGCCGATCTGATTGTGCGGCCCACGACGCCGTCGGCGGTGCTGCTGCGATTCGCACCGCTCAGCCCGGGCTTCGGTCTGGCGGATCACGCGGTGACGCACCGCGATTCGTTCGACACGGACATTACCGGCTACCGCAACGACCGCTTCCTGTCCGGCACCGGGCTCACCCGGCTTATCTCCAACTTCACGTTCTACCCGAAGCAGCGGTTCGGCTTCCTCGTCTGGGATCCCGGCATCAAGATGGTGCGCAGCACTTCGGAGGAGTGCCTGCAGGGGGTGCGGAACGTCACCTCTGAAGTTCGCTTTTCGCTGTTCACCGGTTCTCCGGCCGAGATCTACCGGCAGTTCCTGGAATCCCGGAATATGTACGGCTATCCGGTGATGAAACCGAAGTACGATTTCTTCGGAGTGGGTTGGGAGGCCTTCGGGGCCCTGGCCTGGGATACGAACTACAAGACCGTCGCCGAGAATGTGGGCCAGTATCTGTCGCTCGGCTACCCGTTGAAGTGGATGGTGGTCGGTTCCGGCTTCTGGCCGCGCGACGACAAGCGATTCCATGAAACTACCAGCTTCGGGATGTACGACAGGAACCTCTACCCGGATCCGCGCGCCTTTATTGCGCAGTTCCACGCAAAGGGGTTGAAGTTCTTCCAGGGCCTGCGAACGACGTTCATTGTCGACGGGCCCTATAGCGAGGAGGGTGTCCGCAACGGCTATTTCGTCGAAGAGAACGGCCGCCCCAAGGTGTACCAGTTCGGCTGGCCGAAGAGTCCGACGTATTTCCTGGACTGGCGCAAGCCGCAGGCCGTGGCCTGGTTTGCCGACCTCACGCGCAAGTGGACCGCCTATGGGGTCGACGGCTACAAGGAAGATGTCTTCGGCTACGGGAAGTACACGCTAGGCGATGACAAGCTGGATCCGGTCAATGCGGCGCTGATGCGCGAGGGCCTGTTCATCATGGGCCGCAATGCCTACCTGGCCTCGCCGGCTGACCTGCATCGTCTCAACGACTTCAACTTCAATCAGGATCAGGACCGGGGTCCCGTGAATGCCCTCGCCTACGGCTATTCGGGCTTTCCGCTGGTCTATCCGGACATCGTCGGCGGGACGTTCGGGGAAGGGCACTTCGACCTCAAGGTGACGCCCCGCATGCGGCAGTACATGAAGCGCAACGCGATGTGGGCGGCGCTGCACCCTTCGATGAGCATGGGGCAGGGGCCCTGGACCTTCGGCGACCCCGAGGTGGAATCGGTCCTGCTGCAGGCAGCGCAACTGCACGACCGGCTGCAGCCCTATTTCTACTCGCAGGCGGTGCGGTTCTATCTGGACGGCTATCCGTGGTCATTTACGCCGCTGCCCGTGGCGTTTCCAAACGATCCTCAGGTTTACGGCCGCGAGAATGCCAAAGTACGCGGGTATGAATGGATGATCGGTGATTCGCTGCTGGCCACTCCGCTCTATGGCAACGACTACGAAACGGCGACGTCTCGCGACGTCTACCTGCCGGCTGGAACCTGGATGGAATACGACTCGGGCCAGCGCCATCAGGGTCCGGTGCTGCTCAAGAACTTCGCCTTGCCCGTTCGCCAGACCCCGCTGTTCGTGGGTGGAACCGGCATCGTGGTCGAGAAGAAGGGCTCCGGACTGGTGGCCCGGATTTACCCGGTGACCGGCCATTCGGAGACCCGTTTCATCCACCCGGACGGCAACTCTGTCTCCAACCTGCGGGTCCAGGTCGCAGACTGGAAACGCGTTACGGTGAAATGCTCCTCCGGCCGGAGTTGCACAGGCACCTGGCAGCGGCACGCCTTCGAGTTCGCCGTCCAGCCGGGCGAGAACTATGAAATCCAATGAGGTCCAGTTCGAGCCTGTGCCGGCACGCTCTCCCGAGTCGCCGCGCCCCTGGTCCAACCTGCGCTGGTGGATCACGGCTCTGCTGTTCCTGTCGACGGTCATCAACTACATGGACCGGCAGAATCTGTCGATCCTTGCACGGACGATCCAGGACGATCTGCACATCACGGATATGCAGTACGGCTACGTCGTCCAGGCCTTTCTGCTGGCCTACACGCTCTCTTATCTCTTTGCCGGACGCCTGACCGACAAGCTGGGCACCCGCGTCTCCATGGCCTGCTTCGTGGTCTGGTGGTCGCTGGCGGACATGCTCACGTCGCTCAGCCGCAGCGTTGTCTCGCTGGGCGTCTTCCGGTTCCTGCTGGGTGTTGGCGAGCCGGGCAATTACACGGCGGCGCCCAAGGCGGTCTCCGAGTGGTTTCCGGCGCGCGAGCGTGGGCTGGTCATCGGCATCTACACCGCCGGCGCCACCCTGGGGGCCACCATCGCTCCGCCGCTGATTGCCTACCTCTCAGCCCACTTCCACTGGCGCACGGTGTTCCTGTTCACCGGCTCTCTCGGGCTCCTTTGGGTCCTGCCCTGGTTGTGGCTTTACCGCAAGCCTTCTGAGCACCCCAGGCTCAGCGACGGGGAACGCGCCCTGATCCTGGATGAAGGAAACTCCTCGCCGGAATCGGAGGCCATGCCGCCCGAGGGCCGCTGGCGCCACATCCTGGGCCGCAAGGAAACCTGGCTGCTGATGATCAGCCGCATGATTACGGATCCGGTCTGGTATTTCTATCTCTTCTGGTTCCCGAAGTACCTGACGGATGCGCGGCATCTAAGCCTGGCGGAAGTGGGCCGGATCGCCTGGCTGGTTTACCTGGCGGCTGACATCGGCTGCATCACGGGCGGCTGGCTCTCCGGCCTTCTCATCCGGCGCGGTGTGGCTCCTGCCCGCAGCCGCGTCTGGGTGATGGCCGGCGCGGCCGTGTTCCTGCCTCTCAGCCCGCTCATCAACTCTGCCTCTTCGCCCCTGATGGCGGTTGGGATCGCCGCGACCGCTGCCTTTGCGCACCTGGCGTGGCAGATCTCGCTGGGAGCCCTGATCGTCGACATCTATCCCAAGCCCGTCGTGGGTACCGTGTTCGGCCTGGTGGCGGCCGGTTCCGGTCTGGGCGGGATGCTCTCCACCAATCTGGTCGGGCGCGCCGTCACCTACTGGTCCTACTCGCCTGTGTTCGTCGTTATGGGGATTCTGCATCCTTTGGCCTTCCTGTTGATCCGCGGCATCCAGGCCCGGAAGTCCGAGGCAACGCCGGTGGCCACGGCCGGTTGATCCGGTTCACGGCGGTTCGCGGAAAGCTACATTGGATGTAGGGCGGCCACTGCCGGTGGGGTGAACTGCCCCGTCCGGTGGCGGACGCCGCAGACGGGCCGTGCCGATGCTGCGGCCCGGGGAAGGAACCACTCATGTCCAAGAAGATCCTGATGCTGGTGGGCGACTTTGTGGAGGACTACGAGGTAATGGTGCCGTTCCAGGCTCTACAGATTGCCGGGCACCAGGTGGATGCTGTCTGCCCGGACAAGAAGGCCGGTCAGACCGTCAGAACCGCCATCCACGATTTCGAAGGCGACCAGACCTACACCGAGAAGCGGGGCCACAATTTCGCGCTCAACGCCACCTTCGCCGACGTCAATGCCGAGGATTACGATGCCCTGGTGATTCCGGGCGGACGCGCACCGGAGTATCTGCGGCTGCACGAGAGCGTGCTGGAGATCGTCCGGCACTTTGCCGACACCAAGAAGCCCATCGCCTCCATCTGCCATGGCGCGCAGATCCTTGCTGCCGCGGGCGTTGTGCGCAACCGCAAAGTGAATGCTTATCCGGCCTGCGCCCCGGAAATTACAGCGGGCGGCGGCGAATATGTCAGCCTGCCGTTTGAAGGGGCCATTACCGACGGGAACCTCGTCACAGGGCCCGCATGGACCGCGCACGTCGAATGGCTTAAGCAGTTCCTGGCCGTTCTTGGCTGAGCGTCTGCCGGTGAATCACGGCAGGTTGGCGAGACCGGCCTGCCGCAACAACCCCTCGAACCTCGCATCGCCGCGCAGCGGGTCGAAGCGCGGATCCGCTTTCAGGCCCAGCATCAGCGTATGCCGTCCGGCGGCGGCCTTCTGCAATAACTCGAACGCCAGGTCGGTCTGTCCCATTTCCGCGGCGGCGAAGACAAGGTTTACGTTCCCGCGCTCCGCGGACAGCAACTGAGCCCAGTCTGCCCGAGGCAGATTCCGGCCTAGGATCCACGCCCGCTCCATGGCCAAGCCGCGCCCGCCGACGCCGGCCCGCTTCATCTCCACTTCCGCCTCCTGGGGTTGGCCGAGGTACCGGTGGCAGAGCGCGAGATAGTAGTGCGCCAGGGTGAACGAGGGATCCCGGTCCACTACCTCGCGCAGCAGGTCGCGCGCAGCCTCGTAGCGGCGGGCATAGTACGGCACTCGAGCTTCCAGTAGGCCGAGAATCGGGGAGGCGGGATCCAGCAGCCGGGCGCGCTTCAGCAGGTGCCCCGCTTCGCCGAGACGCCCCAGCCGCATTAGCATGCAGGCATAGCCCTGCATGGCCCGCACGCATTTCGGATCCAATTTCAGTGCCTGCTGGAATTCGGCTTCGGCGTAGGGCCATTGGAAATCGGCTGCAAAGAGGACGCTGGCCAGCACCGCATGGGCCAGCGGCAGGCGGTTGTCCAGTTCAATGGCGCGGTGCGCCTCCACCTTCGCTTCCCGGAAGACAGCCGGAATATTGCTGCCGTCGATCTCGCCGGTGAAATACAGGGCATCCGCCAGCCCCGCGTGGGCCATGGCGGATTGGGGATCCTTTTCGACGGACTTGCGAAACCACAGTTCCGCCTTGTGCAGATCGGGGGCGGACAGCTTGCTCCAGAGGTGGCGGGCGACGAGATAGTCGCGCTCCGATTCGTTGGGAATCGAGTCTGAGCTCGACACACGCGGCAAGAGCACCGGGATGAGAACCAGCGCGAGCAAGGCCGGCGCTGCCTGCCACCGCCAGCGGGTCGGCTTCTGCGCGATGCTGAGCGGCCGTCCGGCCAGGAACGCGGCCAGGTCGTCGCCCAGCGCCCGTGCCGTCTGGTAGCGGTCCTCCGGACGTTCGGCCGTGGCGTGCCGGATGATGCTGTCCAGGGCAGGATCCGCGCCGCCTGCCAGTTCAGACAGGATGGCGCCCAGCGAATAGACATCGGAAGCCAGGGTGATGGGGCCCCCTCGCAGCTGCTCGATGCTCGCATACTCCGGCGTCAGGGGGCGGCAGCCTGTGACGGTGACCCGTTCCTCGCCGGCCGTCATCAGTTTGGCAATCCCGAAATCCAGCAGCTTCGGATGCCCATCCAGGTCCACGAGAATGTTGCTCGGTTTCAGGTCGCTGTGAATAATGGCCCGGTCGTGCGCCTCTGCCACCACAAGGCAGACCTCGTGGAACAGGCGGACCCGGCTGCGCAGGTCCAGAGCGGACGACTCGCAATAGTCGACAATCGAGCGCCCTTCAATGTAATCGATGGCAAGGTAGGGCGTGCCGTCCGGCGTCACTCCGGAATCCAGCAAGGTGGCGATGTCGGGATGGCTGAGCTGCTCCAGAATCCGGCGTTCGCGGTCAAACCGGGCGAGATTCGCCGGCGTCGCCAGGTCGCTGCGCAGCAGCTTGATGGCGACCAGTTTCTGCGTGCCAGCCCGGACGGCGGCATACACCACGCCCATCCCGCCTCGCCCCAACAGCGCCAGCATCCGGTAGCCGGGCACTTTGGGAAAGGCCCCGCGCGCCGTAAACAGCACCGCTTCAATGCTCATTTGTGTAGCCATGCTCCATCCCCTTCGAAGACAGCCTTCTCGAGCCAGCTCCGGCCCAGGCTCAGTTCCCGCTCCACGGTCCGGATTGAGAGCCCGGTGATGCGGGCGATCTCGTCGACCGTTGAGCCCGACCGGTACCTCATCTCCAGCACGAGGTGCCGCCTCGGTTCCAGGCGGCGCAACCGCTCCAATGCTTCGTCCAGTGCCTCTTCGACGGACGTTCTCTGCGGCGCCGGCACCTGCTGCTCATCCAGCAGCGTCAGCCGGCATCCTCCGCCACGCTTGGCCGCGCCTCGCCGCCGCGCGTACTGGATCAGGATCTGCCGCATCAGACGCGAGGCAACGCCCAGAAAGTGCGATCGCGCCTCGCAGTGAACCGGAGCGCCGGCGGCCAGCTGCAGGTAGGCCTCGTGAACCAGCGCCGTCGATTGCAGCGTGTGGTGGCGGACCTCGCGGCGCAGGCAGCCCGCCGCCGCCCTGCGCAGTTGCGGGTACAGCTCGGAAACCACCTGCGACAGAGCCCGGGCGTCGCCACGCCACCAATCGTCCAGCCTGCTTGTGATGGTGGCTGCGTTCATCTCGGGGCCTGCCTGAACAGTAGTGAACGGAAGCGGCAAAGCGTTTCATCCTGACGTCTGCAGCGTGCCATTTGCCGGAACTTGGCGGATCTCGCCGGCCGTCCGCACAGATTCCATTGCCGGCCACTTGCGGGCCGCAACGGCCCGGGGAGGAACCAATGTTATTCCGAACATCCATCCGCTCCGCGGCCATCGAAACCGGGCGGCACAGCGTGCCTGCAAGATGTCTGGCGACCACAGTAAAGCTCAGTGCCTGGCATTCGGCCTCAGTCATTAACCAACTGGCGTGAACGGAGGAACACCCATGAAGCGCAAATCTCTCTTTTCCCTGGCCGCGATCCTGCTGGCCGGTAACACCCTATTGCCAACGGTCCAGGCGTTTCAGCTCGCGGAGGCTGACAAGGCCCGCCTACTGGCCGAGCGCCCGCAACGGCTGCAGACAGCAAAAGCCGTCCTGAGCGGCCAGCGTGTCGTTCTTGGCCTGTCTCCTGATGACACCTTTGAACCTGCGTCCTCGGTTTACGACGAACTGGGCCGCCTGAATGTGCGTCTTCGCCATTTCTATAAGGGAGTACGGATCCTGGGCGGCGATATCAAGGTCGGTGTGGACGCAGCCGGCAAGTCCGCGCGCATCAACACCCGGCCAGAGCCTACCGCCGCGATGCCTCCGGTCACTCCTTCCATCTCAAGGGGAGACGCCGCCGCTCTGCTTGCCCGGGAACTGCAGTTGCCCGAATCCGAGCTCGCGGTTGAAGCAGAGCTCGTGATCGATGGGGCCGGCAAGACCCCGGTGCTGGCCTGGCTGATGCGCGTCGAGTCCGATATGCGCGAGCCCAGGACCTACCTCCTGGATGCGCACACGGGCGCGGTGGTGAAGAGCTGGTCGAGTGTCGTCGAGGCCCTCACGCCGGAGGTGACCACCGGCCAGTCTCAGCGCTACGGCGAAATCCCAATCGACCACGTTCGCAACACCGTCACCGACCGCTATGAGCTGCAGGACGCGTCGCGCGGCTTCACCCGCATATACGACATGGAGGACAAGAATCCGACGTCCACTTTCAAAGGTGCGCTCTATACACAGAGCCCGGCCGATCCGGCCCTCACCACCTGGGGCAACGGCCAGGACTGGAAGTTCGGCGACTCCACAACCGGCAAGACCGGCCAGTCCGCCGCTGTGGAGGCCTACTATGGAGCCCGCCTCACCTGGGATATGTATAAAAACGTCCTGGGCCGCGATGGATTGGACGACGCCGGCAGTCCGATGAAACTCCGCGTCCACATCCGCAAGAAGGCCGATGAGCCCTACGGGGACGCCTACTGGGACGGAACCTATGCCAGTTTTGGCGATGGTTCGGAGTCAGACTCCAACAGCCGCACCGATACCAACACAGTCGCCCACGAACTGGGGCATGGATTGTGGGATCAGATTGTGACGACGGACAATTCTAGCGGCGAACGGCGCGGCCTCAATGAAGGGCACGGCGACATCCAGGGCGCCATCGTGAATCACTACCGTGCGCTTGCCAGCGGAGCGGGCAACACCATTCCGTCGCCCGAGCCCGGGGACGTCAGCCGCTTCAGTGCGCGCAGCATCAACCCCTGGGGCTATTCCGCTGACGGGCAGATTGGCTTGCCGTATTACGTCGACGGCATGGGCGACTACGAAGAGCACGTGCAGGGCTGCGCCTACGGCCGCCTGTTCGCAACGCTGGCCATGGGCGCTCCGTCCGTCGAAGAGTACGACTCCGGCCCGCCCTGCAATCCGGAGGACGGTTCCCAATTCCGCTGCCTGGTGTCGCCGATTCTGCCGCAAGGCATGGCCGGCATCGGTCTGCACAACGCAACCCGGATCTGGTACCTCGCCTCCTCGGCATACATGGATGGAAGTCCCACCTTCCCGGAGACCCGCGAAGCCTATCTGAGCGCCGCCGAAGATCTGTTCGGTCTCAACTCTCCGGAATACAAGTCGGTGATGAACGCCTGGGCGGCCGTTCAGGTTGGCGATGAAGCGGCCGACACCGCCGCCCCCACATTGTCCATGGCCGCCCCGATCCTGAACAATTACGAACAATCCCTCCTGGTCACCCTGACCGCCAGCGACGACATCGGAGTTCACCACATGGACTACTTCCGCAACGCGACGCTGGTTCAAACAATCCACGGCAACGCCTGGGTGGGACTGCAGGATCTCAGTAAAGTGTCTTTCGGGAAGTACACCCTCAGTGCCACAGCCTACGACAGCCTGGGCAAGACGGCGAGCGCCCAGCAGCCCCTCACCTATCAGGGCGCCAACTTCCTTCTGAAGAACCGCGGATTCGAACAGGGCTCAGACAGTTGGAGCGTCTCACCCGGCGGGGCGGTCAAGTCCTCCGTGGACCGCGCATTCCTGGGCTCCGGCTACGCCGCCTTCACGAACTCGGGCTGGGTCGCGCAGAAGTTCTCAGTACCTGATGGCATCATCGGCCTGACCATGGGCTACCGGGTCGCGGTGGACCCCACAGCGGGCAATGTGGATTCTTTTGAGCGCCTGGACGTCGAGATCCTCACTCCGGGAGGAGCCCTGGTCGAGACCCTCGACACCATCTACGCCAACTTCAACACCCTGGACAAGGTTTATCGCGACTACAAACAGATCAGCCATACGCTGCCGCTCAAGTACGCCAGCCGCGACTACATCCTGAGATTCCGCAGCACCTCGGCCAAGGCCGGCCGGTTCCGCATCGACAATGTCTACGTGGCCTATCAGGCTGTTCCTCGCCTCGACCTTCTGGTCACAGTCGATGAAGCGGAGGGCTCCGTCACCATGCAGGTGAAGAACGTCTCAGGCATTGAGCCTTCCCAGATCAAAGAGATTCGCGTCGCCCAGCCCGGCACGGAGGGCACGCGCCTCGGTACGCAGTTGATGGCCGTCCTGCCCACCAGCGATTTCAAGCTGAACACGGACTACCAGCTGGTTGCCTCCATCATCGACGTGATCGATGTCGAGGTCGCGCAGACCGCCCCGGTTCATTTCCAGGTGAAACCCGTGAACCAGATCATCATCAACCAGGGTTTTGAAGGCGGAAACGGCTGGTGGGATCTGGGCGGCGGAGCGGAAGTGATCAAGTACGACCCGGCCTGGGGGCAGGGCAATGCCGCCTTCCTGGGTGACCGATGGGCGCGGCTCGGCGGCCTCGGCGTGAAGAACACCGCATCCCTCCGCCAGAACGTCGACATCCCGAAGATTGCCTCGAACGTGAAGCTCACTTTCCGCGCACGCGTCGAATCCGGAGAGCTCATCCCAGTGGACGTGCTGAACGTCAACGTTCTCGAGTTCGGCACCTACAAGCTCCTTGAGACGCTGACCACCGTGCCCAGCAATACGGACACGGACACGGTGGACAACTACCACGCTCAGCAGAAGTTCAACGGCTTCGACCTCACGGCCTACAAGGGGAAGAAGATCATCCTCGAATTCCAGGTGGTGGAAAACGACGGAATCCCTTCCACCTTCCACATTGACAACGTCGGGGTGACCTATTCGGTGTTCGGCCTGGCCCCGTAGAGTCGTTCCAACGCAGAACAGCCACCCTCGGCCAGACCTTCCGGCCGCGGGTGGCTGTCTCGCAACGATCAATCTCAGCGGACCTTAGAAACGGAGCCCGCCACCACTTCGTCGAACTCCACATTGTGAACCGTCAGCATCGTCCCCATCGCTCTGTCGAGGGCCGCCCGGGCCTTCCAATAGCTGCTCTGCGCCGTCGCCTCCGACGATCGGGCCTGTGTCAGGTCCCGCTGATACTGGATCACCAGAAACGTCGTCGATGCACCGACGCCCAGCTTCTCCTTTTCCGCATCCAGGGTCTGTTCCTCCAGAATGCGTTCCTGTTTGGCGGACTCGTAGCTCGCCCGCGCTTCTTCCACCGCGATCTGCGCGTTGCGGATCTCCAGCCGCGCCTGCTTCTCCAACTGCTTCAGCCGGATCTCCTGTTGCCGGACCTGAATCTGGTCGCGGGTCACATCGGCGCGAGCCGCCCGGTTGAGAATCGGGACGCTGAACTGCACGGCCACCCCGTAATCCGGGAAATTGCGCTGGAACACCTGTCCCAGAGCGTCGCCGTAGCCACCAAGGAAGAACGGATTCGGAGTCGAGGCCGGCAGGTTGCTCAACTGCGTCCCGTTCGCTGTTCCGCCCAGGCCATTGTTGGCCGCCGACGCCACCAGGTCCAGCGAAGGCAGCAGTGCACTCCGCGAGCCCTTCAGGCTGATCTGCGAATTCTCCAACTGGATCCGCGCCTGCGCCAGGTCCGGACGTTCCTTCAAGGCCTGCCCCACCAGTTGTTCCAACGGCTCCTGCGGCGAGTCCGCCGGCAGCCCCATCGCATCGACAGGCTCGATCACCACTTCCTGGAGTTTATTCTCCGACGCCCGCACCAGATAGTCTTTCAACAGTTCACTCTGCTGCCGCGCCAGGCTTCGGGCGATCACGATGTCGCGCTGCCGCCGGGCTACTTCAGCCTGCGCCCGCGTCACATCGATCGACGCCCGGACCCCGAGTTTGGCCGACTCCTGCGTGTCTCTCAGCAACTGCTCGGCCGAGACCACCGCGTCCTGGCGCACCCGCACGTCCTCGGTCAGGCTGGCCAGATCCCAGTACAGCCGGATCACCGCGTGGATCGTGCTGATCACCTGCTGCCGGAATACGAGGTCCGAGACCTTCTGGTTGTTCTTCGCGATGCGGATATAGCGGGTCGTTACCGCCGGTCCAAACCCCCGCAGCAGCGGCTGGCGGAAATCCAGCCGCAGCGTCGAGGTGGAGTAGGGGCTGAAGCTCAGCAGCGGATTATTGATGTCCTGATGCTGGTTCAGAAAGCTCAGGCCGATGGTGCCGCCGGTGCTGAGGCCTTTCTCAATTCCGACATTCGCGGTGGTCGTATCCGCGTTCAACGAACGCAGCGGCGCCAGGAATGTGCTGTTCTGCGGCGACGACGTGTGATTCCAACCCACGGTACCCGTCAACGTCGGATCCAGGTTCGGCACCGCCGGGCCTGTCGACAAAGGCAGGGATCCCAGCAGCGAAAGGTCGAGTTGCGCGCCAGTACCTGAGAAGCGGTCCAGCGTCGGCGTATCGCCGCCGCCCAGCCCAGAGCCTGTCACCACAGGCACGCCCAGACTATTCGGTCCTTCATGCACCGACAGCGGAATTCCGCGCAGCGATCCACCCGCCTTCGAGCGCAGCACATCGGTCTCCGCCAGGCGGCGGTTGTAGCGCTGCAGTTCGACGTCCAGGTTGTTTTCCAGTGCCAGGGCGATGGCGTCCTGCAGCGACAACCGCAGTTTGCCGTCCTGTACCAGTTGATCGATTCGGGGCGAATTCTCCAACCGCGGCGCCGCCGGCTGAGCCCACAGCGGCGCGGTCAGCAACCCCGCAAGGACAATCCTCAGCTTCATCTTCTTGCTCTTTCCTGATGTGTCACCGGACCCGCCGCCTGGACCTCCTGGCCCTCGGCCAGCATCTCGCCCGGATTCAGAATCACCACTTCGTTCGGGTTGAGGCCCGACGCGATTTCGATCTGCGTGCCCAGGTCGCGCGACACTTCGATCGTCCGGAAGCGGATTTTACCGCCTGGATCCACCGTTGCCACGCGCGTCCCCTTGGCGTTGGCCAGCAATGCCTCAGCCGGCACAACAGTGGCCGGATGGCTTCTGGGCAGCGCGAACTTCACTTCCGAGAACATGCCCGGCAGTAGCGCGCCCTCGCGATTGTCCACCTGGACCTCCACCAGCATCGTGCGGGAGGACGCATTCAACGAACTCGCCGTCCGGACGACCTTTCCTGTGAACTCGCCACCCGCTCTCTCCTTCACATTGAGCCGTGCTTCCTGCCCGACCTGAATGTTCGGAGCAAACGTTTGCGGTACGTTCACCTGCACACGCAGCGTGCTGGGCTGTGCGATGGCGAACAGCTTCTTCCCGCCATCCAGGCCGCCGGCGGAAGAGATCAGGTCGCCCTGTTCCACCTGGCGCTCCGTGATGATGCCGTCATAGGGCGCCACCACCCGCTCGAAGCCCACCAGCCGTTCCAGACGCGCCACGTTGGCTTCGTTGGCGCGGATGTTGGCTTCGGCCGAAATCACGCTCGCCCGCGCCGCACTTACGGATGCCGTTGCCGTATGGATCGACGCCTCGGCCGCGGCTACTTCCGCCTTCCTGGCGCTGTACGCGTACTGCCGCTCATCGCCTTCCTGCCTCGGCAGGACGCCCTTGTTCACCAGGCGGGTCCAGCGATCCGAGGTCGCCGAGGCCAGCGCCTCGTTCGCCTTGGTCTGCTCCAGCCGAGCCCGGGCTTCCACGACACTGGCCTCGGCTCGCGCGACGTTGGCCTGCGCCTGCCTCCAGGCGGCGCGCGACTCTTCCACTGTCGCCCGGGCCCGCGCCAGTTCCTGGTCCAGTTCCGGCGATTCGATTGTCGCCAGCACCTGGCCGCGTTTCACATGGTCGCCGATGTTTGCCGAACGAGTCCGCACATAGCCCGTCGCCCTCGCGAAGATGTCCGCCACCACCACTGCTTCCGTATTGCCCGGCAGCGTCAGTTCGGTGGTCGGCGGAGCCTGGGCGGCCAGCGCCGTATTCACCAGCGGCTTGCTCCCCGTGGCCTCCTGCGAGAAACGCACGGCGGATTCCCGCTTCTGGAACTTGGCGGCGGCCACCGCGCCGAAGACAACAATCACCAGCAGAATCGTGGCGGCCACCCCCGGCCGCCGCCGGTTACCCGGCTTCAGGGAAACTTCTTTCGTATAGGACGGAGTGTTTTCGGTACTCATTGAGCCTCTCCCACGGACTGATTCCGGCTTAGTGTCGTGAACATGACAGGTACGAAGAACAGCGTCGCGGCGGTGGCCAGCGTCAGGCCGCCTACCAGCGCACGAGCCAGCGGAGCGTTCTGTTCGCCGCCCTCACCCAGGCCCAGCGCCATTGGCAACATGCCGATGATCATGGCGCAGGCCGTCATGAAGATAGGCCGCAAGCGCGCCGAACCCGCTTGAATCGCGGCCTGCAGCGGGGTCTCGCCTTCATCCAGCCGCTCTTTCGCGAAGGTCACCAGCAGAATGCTGTTGGCCGTCGCGACGCCGATCGACATGATGGCGCCCATCAGGCTGGGCACGTTGAAGGTGCTCTGCGTCAGGAACAGCGCCACCACCACGCCGACGAACGCGCCCGGCAGGGCGGTGACGATGATGAACGGGTCGCGCCAGCTCTGGAAGTTCACCACCATCAGCAGGTAGACCATCAGGGCCGCGAACACCAGGCCCAGGCCGAGACGCGTAAACGCCTCGTTCATGCTCTGCACCTGCCCCCGCACCTTGATCGTGCTGCCTGGGGACAGCTTCGGTGTGAACTCCTTCACAATCTTCTGAACGTCCGAAGCTACCGAACCCAGGTCGCTGTCCTGGATATTCGCGTATACGTCGAACACCGGCTGGACATTCGTGTGATTCGCGTTCACAGGCGTCACGCCGCGCCGCAGGTTTGCCAGGTTGCTCAGCAACTGGGGCTGCGCCGCATTCCGCCCCGCATACACCGGCGTGTTCTGCAGATCATTGATCGATTGCAGATCACGCTGCGGTGTCTGGGCCGCCACCAGGTAGGTGATGCCCATGCGCGGATCCATCCAGAAGTTCGGTTGAACCTGGCCGCTGGATGCCAACGACACAAACAGGTTGTTCGAGACATCCTGATGCGTCAAACCAAATTCGGCGGCCCGTGTACGGTCCACGTCGATTCGGATGTCAGGCCCGTCCACCACCTGGTGCAGATGCACGTCCACGGCTCCAGGAACGCCCCTCAGCCGTTCCGACATCTGCCGGGCAATCTGGTAGTTGTTCGGATCGTAACCCGCCACTTGAATGTTGATCGGGGCCGGCAGGCCGAAATTCAGCACCTGCGTGACAATGTCGGCCGGCTGGAAATAGAACGTAACCCCCGGAAACTGTTTCGGCAGCTCCTGGCGGAACTTACGGATGTAAGCCGCCGCGCTCCCATGATGCTCCGGATTCAGCGAGATCGACATCTCGCCGTCAAACGTGCCGATCATCGCGCCGTCACCAAACGCCAGGTTGAAGGAGTCCGGCGACTTGCCGATGTTCTGCAGCACGAGCTGCACTTCATCGGCCGGAATGGTCCGCCGCACCTCGTGCTCCACCCGGGCGAACAGGTTCTGTGTCTCTTCCACCCTCAGCCCGGCCGGTCCGCGAATGTGCATGCGGATCTGCGCCGCGTCGATCGACGGGAAGAAATCGCGCCCGACAAACGGGATCAGCACGACGGCCAGGGCCACGGCGCCGGCCATTGAGTAAAACGCCGCGCGGCGTCTCGTCAGAACCCAGCGCAGCGCCGCCTCATAGCGGACGCGCATCGCCTCGTAAATCTTGTTGAAGCGCTGATGAGCCTGGCCGATGGGGCCTTCGTGCATGGCGTTGTGATCTTCCTGGGCGAGCAGGAAGTTCACCATCAACGGCACCAGGGTCCGCGACAGGAAATACGACGAAGCCATCGCGAAGACTACGGCCAGCGCCATCGGAGTGAACAGATACTTCGCAGGGCCCGTCAGGAACAGCACCGAGACGAACACGATACAGATGGTCAGTGTCGAGACAAAGGTCGGCACCGCAATCTGCGCCGCTCCATCCAGAACCGCCTGCCGCAGCGGCTTGCCCATTGCCAGATTGCGGTGGGTGTTTTCAATCTCCACCGTCGCGTCGTCCACCAGGATGCCGATCGCCAAGGCCAGTCCGCCGAGGGTCATGATGTTCAACGTATGTCCCATGGCGCTGAGAATGATGATGGAAGACAGAATCGACAGCGGAATCGAGATCGCGATGATCAGGGTGCTGCGCCAGCTGCCCAGGAACAACAGGATCATCGCCGCTGTGAGACACGCCGCAATCAGGCCCTCTTTGAGGACGCCTTGAATGGACGCACGTACAAAGAACGACTGGTCGAACAGTTCGTTGATCTTCAGTCCCTTGGGGGCTGCCGCGCGGCTCGTCGGCAGAATCCGGTTCTTTACCTCATCGACAATTTCCAACGTCGAGACCGCGCCGGTCTTCATGATGCTCAGCAGCGCAGCCGGTTCGCCATTCGAACGTACGACGTTCGTCTGCACGGCGTAACCATCGCGAACATTGGCCACGTCGCGCATGTAAACCGTAGCGCCGTTGACATACTTCAACGGCACATCGTTCAACTCCAGCGCGGAGGTGGGATTCCCGTTGAGGCTCACCGTGTAATCCCGGTTACCGATCTTCTGCGTGCCGCTGGGCAGCGACAGGTTCTGCGCATTGATCGCATTGGAAATATCGATCGATGTCAGGCCCTTGGAAAGCAGGCGGTTCTGGTCGATGTCGACCATGATCTGGCGCGGTTTGCCGCCGTAAGGAGCAGGCAGCAGCGTGCCCGGCACCGTCGACAGCTGCTGGCGCACTCGGAATATGCCGTAGTCGTAGAGTGCCGCTTCCGACAGCGTCTTGGAGGATAGACTCAACTGAATCACCGGCACGGTATCGGCGCCGAAACGCAGAATCCAGGGCGGATTGATGCCGGGCGGCATGCGGAACCGGATACCCTGCACGGCCGTCGATACCTGCGCCATGGCGGCATCGATATGGACCTGCGGGTGAAAGTAGATCTTGATGACGCTGACGCCGTTCAAGGTCTGCGACTCAATCGACTTCACATCGTTGACAAGTGCTAAAACAAATTCACTGAATGTTGTTACACGCTTCTCCATCTCGGGCGTAGGCAGCCCCTGATAGGTCCAAATGATGCTCACGACCGGAATATCGATCACCGGAAAGATGTCTGTCGGCATCTTCGCAACGGAGAACCCTCCCAGCAGGAGGATGAGAATGGCCACCACGACAAAGGTGTACGGCCGGTCGAGAGCAAGTCTGACGATCCACATTCTTGTGCTCCTCAGACACGCTGGCGTTCGAAGCCTGACTGTGTCATCAACATTGATGTTCGAAAGTTGTCGAACGATTCAACCTTGCCGCATGTTTCAAGCATCAATTGAGTAGAGTAGGAAGGTGGTTGCAGTATGAGAGCAGGTAAGGAACCGACCAGAGATCAAATTGAGCTCAGCGAGGTCATGTACGCCCTGAGCGATCCTGTCCGGCTGGAAATCGTGGCGTTTCTCGCGCAACGGGGCGAGCAGCCTTGCAGCACCTGTTGTATTGATATGCCGAAATCGAGCCTCTCGCATCACTACAAAGTGTTACGGGAGACCGGCGTCATCTCCACTCGAATCGAAGGCACGCGTCATTACAACTCCCTGCGGGCCGACGATCTGAACACAAGATTCCCGGGCCTGCTGGGCTCTGTCGTCGAAGCGATCCACAATCGGCTTTAATTACGTCGCGATCCGGCAAGCTCCTGCTCATGGGACCGGCGCACGGGTGTCATTGATCCGCGATCCTCCGCCAGTCGAAACTGGGGAAGAACGAACCCATGCCAGCCGAGCCCCTCCACCTCTCCGTCAACGACGCCTACGACCGCTGGTCGCGCTTCTACGACACCTATGACAATCCCATGGTCGCTGCGGCGGCCCGTGTCGTCGCTCAGGGACTCGGTGGCGTGCAGGGTCTGTCCGTCATCGAATTCGGCTGCGGCACCGGACGCAATCTTGCCGCCTTGCTGGACCTGGGCGCGGCTCGCGTCTCGGGCTGCGATCTCTCGGCCGGCATGCTCGAGCAGGCCCGGCAGCGGGACGCCCGCTTCGAACTGCTCCAGCACGACATGGCACAACCGCTGCCCTTCGCCGCCGGCAGCTTTGACCTCGCCCTCTTCTCCCTGTCGCTGGAACATATGAGGGAACTCGAATCGCCGCTCCGCGAAGCGGCCCGGCTTGTGAAACCCGGCGGCCGCATCGCCATTCTCGAGATCCACCCGTTCCTCTCGCTCAGCGGCGTCGCCGCGCATTTCCAGGACGGGGCGGAAGAGATCCGCATGCCCGCCTATCCGCATCAGTTCGCTGACTACCTGAACACGGCCGCGGCGTACGGCCTGCAACTGGCCTCGTGCCGCGAGTGGCGGCCCTGCGACTTCCTGCCGCCGCTCACCGGCAAGTCCTTCAAGCGCGGCGCGACGTCACCTCTGCTGCTGGAACTGAATTTCGCGGTTTGATTACTCCGCCTCGGGCTTCTGCCTCAACTGGTCGAGCACGCTCTGCAAACGCAGGGTGGAATCCGAGGCGCTCACGCCCGTGCCGGCGGCCAGCGCCTCCAGGAACTCCGCACACAGCCGGTGGACCTCCAGGGGCAGCCCTTTTGACTTCGCCGCAATAACGGCCAATTGCGCCCCCGGAATCATGCCTTCCTTCGGGGCTCCGGCGCGCTGCATCCGGCCCTCGACGTACTCGCCCATCTCCACCTCATCCATCCGGTGTAGCCTCTGGCGATGCGAGATCAGCAGGTTCAGTTCTTTCAACTCCGGACCGGCCAGCCTCTCCTCCAGTTCTGGCGAGCCCGCCAGCACCACCTGCATCAACTTCCCATGGCGGTTGTGCATGTTGTCCAGCAGACACACGTCCACCAGCACTTCGGCCGTCAAAGGATCCGCATCGTCCAGGACCAGAACCAGGGTGCTTTGCGCGGCGTTCTGCCGGGTGGCCAGTTCTGTCAGTTGCGAAAGCACTTCCACCTTGGAACCCGAGACGGACGACAGCGCCAGGTCGTAGCTCACCAGTTCGTAAAACCGCTCCAGCGTCTTCGGCGCCTCCAGCAGAAACGCGAACTCAATATGCTGCTGGTTGAAAAGATCGCCCAGGCTCTCCAGCACTTCCCGCCGGCCGCAGCCCGGTTCCGCCGTCAGCAGCATGAGCCCCGCCCGTTTCTTGACGCCGTAGTACAGCTCGGCAACCGCCTCCCGGTGTTGAGTGCTGACACGGACGAAGCTCGTATCCAGCCGCGGCGGAAACGGATCGTGATTCAGCCCCAGCCGCGCCCAGGCCGGCTCGGGTTCGTTCGGTGGGGCCGGCAGGGCCGGTGCCGGTGCCTGAGGCTCCTGCTCCCAAACGGCCTCGGCCGGACGCTGCCCGCCCATCTGCGGCTGGATCACCACCGAACACCGGAACTTGGCCCGGCCATTCAGGTCGCGCGTGTAAATGCCGGCTTGGACCGGCTCCGTTTTCGACCAGCGTAAAATCAATACGAGTTGCCACGGAAAAGGGAAGTACTTCTGGTAAAGGCTCTGATCGTGTTCGCAGAAGAACATGTCCCGGTGCTCTGACCGGTACCACCCCACCGGTTCCAGGTCCGCGATTGCCTCTTCCTGGCTGGCCGAGTCCAGCACCTGCTCCAGCGACTCCTGGTCCCGCACCGAAAGCCGGAACCCCGGTCCCTCGGAGTGCTCGCAAGTGACTGACCGGTAAGCCTCTATCCGCACTCCGTCGCCGGTTCGCCGGCCAAACAGGACCCCTCCGGTTTCCCGGTGCTCCCGCCCGGCCGCCCGGTCCGCTCCCACGCTCTCACCCAATTCCGCCAACAGGTAGGCCGGTGCGCCAATCACCAGGCTAGGCGTCTCGATCCGCCATTCCGCCGGGTCTATAGTACTGCTGGGACTCGTCATCTTTACAGCCTACGAAAGTACAGCCGGAAATGGGAGTGGCACTCTTCGATTTCGGGGAAAACTATTAATTTCCGACCTTCCGCGGGCGGGACCAGCGTCCTAAGGAAACCGAGTGGCAGAGGGCGTTTTACGCGCGTCAGACGCCGCTTCTTCCCAGGGGATTACCTTAATGTGAAGGATAGGTAATCTTACCCCTATAAGGCATTCCCCAATCTGCCGATCTACCAACCAAAGGAGGTAGTTCATGAAAAACCCGGACGTGCGTCCGTTTGTGCCGCTCGCCATTGCCAGCGTGCTGATTGGAATCCTGGATCACTCGTCCTGGTTCGTCGCCTACACGGGAATGCTGTTTGGCTTCTCTATGATGATCGGCCTCCGCTGGCCCCGGCCAGTGTGGGCCTGGTGTCTAATCCTCGCCGCGGGTGCGCCGGCCGTCAACGCCTTCGCCCACGCGGTTGCCGGCTACAATCCGATGCTGCCCTGGTATGAGGATGTGCTGGGACGTTTCCTGGCCGCGACGTTCGCCATCGTGCCTGGCCTCGGTTCCGGCGTCTTCTACCGCTGCGTCATCCGCCGCGTCTGGTATACCACCACCTGGGTTCACTCTTCGATAATTGCGTAGGGTTTCACCGAGGTCGCGCGGCCCGTGGTTTCATCCAATGAGATGATCACGGCGTGCAACTCCACCATGTTCTTGGCGGCCTCAAAACGCATCGGTAATTGCGTGAGGAACCGCTGGATCACGGTGTCTTTCTCCACCCCGATCACTGAGTCATACGGACCCGTCATGCCGCAGTCGGTCTGATAGGCCGTACCCTTGGGCAGTACTCGCGCATCGGCCGTCGGGATATGCGTGTGCGTCCCCACCAGTCCGGTGATCCGTCCGTCCAGGTACCAGCCCAGCGCGATCTTTTCGCTCGTCACCTCGGCGTGAAAGTCCAGAAACCTGACCTTCACCTCAGGCGGAATGGTCGCCAGCATTTCGTCCGCCTTGCGGAACGGACACTCGATGGGCGGCAGATGCACGCGGCCCTGCAGGTTCATCACCGCATAGGGCACTCCGTTGCGCGCCTTGCCCAGGTAAAGGCCTGAGCCGGGCAGGGAAGCCGCGTAGTTGCCCGGCCGCAGCAGCCTTGGCTCGCGGTTCAGGTAATCGTAGACTTCCCGCTTGTCCCACACGTGGTTGCCGGTGGTCAAAACGTCCAGTCCGAAGGAGAACAACTCCTGCGCCACGTTGGGCGTCACGCCAAAACCGCCCGCGGAGTTCTCCGCGTTCGCAATGGCCAGATCGATATGTTCTTCGGAGATGATCTGCTGCAGGTGTTCGGCGACAATTCTGCGCCCTGGCGACGCAAAAATGTCACCAATGAAAAGAATGTTCATTTGGGAAGTAAGGAGCGCACCACAGTAACCGTCCCAGCCTCGGAATCGACCCCGATGCCTAACATGGGGGGAGCCCTCCGGACACCTTTAGGCTTCTCCTTGCGGAGCATGCTCACCGGCGTCGTTGTTCGAGTCGAGCTCCAGATTCACTTGATACGGATCAATTATAGAAGCCAGCACGCGTTCCGCAGGAACGCTCCCTAGATGCAAGGATACCTTGCCGTGCGGGATTCCTCCAAGGAATTCCTTTGACCTCAGCCGTCGCGGCGGGCGTCTACTTCGCAACCGTGGCTTCCCAGCCACACTGACGCGGGTCCCGGCACCAGTCGGCCGTCCCTTTGATCGTCTTCCCATCCGGCTGCACCGTGCCCCGCAGGTACTTTCGCCGCCCCTGATGGAAGATCAGCACTACCCGGCCCGACATCGTTCCCAGCACGAACGAGCCCTTGGCCTGCGCCCCGTCGGCTTTGTTCTTGTACTCGAATTCGATCGGCTCGCCCGGTGCCTTCGGTACGGTCCAGGTTCCGTAGTAGTCGTAGCCTTCGTTCGTGAAGTCGTGGACTTTCCAGACCTTGCCGAGATCGTCCATCGAAAGCGAACGCGATGCCGAATACTTCCGGGCTACCTCGGTGGGTGGCGGCTGCAGGTCCGTTTGCGCGGTCCAACCACAGTGACTGCCCGCCGGGCAGGGTTCCACGGTACCCCGGATCGTCCGGCCGTCCAGCCCGATGGTCCCCACCATCTTGGCGGTTGAGTCCGGAATCGAGAGCACGATCCGGTTGCCGGTCCAGGAAATCACCGTCACCCTGGAGAAAACATGCTGTTTGGTGACCCGGTTGATGTAGTCGACATCAAACGTGTTGCTGTCGCCCATCCGCGTCCACTTGCCGTCCAGATCGGCCGCGGGCAGAATCCACTGGTGGACCTTCCACTGCCGGCCCAGATCCATTGGCTTTTTAGCGGGTTGCGCCGCCAAACCACACATTCCAATCACCCACCCAAACGCCCACACTGCGAGCCGTTTCATCGTTGCCGGTTGTACCTCATGCCCCTTTCAGGCATTCCGCAATCTCTTTTTCCTGGATGCTGCCGGATTTGATCAGGCGCCAGTACGGCTCCGTAATGTCTACCGTCGTTGAACCCGTGCCAATGCAGACGCCGCCGTCCAGCACGAGATCCACTCGCCCATCCATGGTCCCGAATACCTCAATGCCGGTCTGGCAGGTCGGCTGGCCGCTGACATTCGCGCTGGTCGAAATCAACGGCTGGCCCATCCAGTCGATCAGTGCCTGCGCCACCCGCGACCGCGATTGCCGCAGCGCCAGACGCCCCGTGTTTCCCGTCACTTTCAGCGGAACCTTGGCCGACGCGGGCACAATGATCGTCAACGGACCGGGCCAGAACCGACGCGCCAACAGGTAGAACCGGGCCGGCAGCTCGGTCACCAGGTCTTCCGCCATCAGGAAATCACTCACCAGGAGAGGCAACGACCGGTGCGGCTCGCGACCCTTCGCGGCGAACACTCTCCCCACGGCATGCAGGTTGAACGGATCCGCCACCAGCGTATACAGCGCATCCGTGGGGATCGCCACAATCTCGCCCCGCCGCAGGGCAACCGCCGCGCGTTCAATCGCTTCAACGCTGGGTTGGTCGGAATTGATTTCAATCAGATCTGTCGCCACTCGTTCACCTGTCCGCGGAAGCCGTCAGTCTAGCGCGACCCGATGGCCTGGGCAACCTCTACCGCCATGGTGTAGCGGCCAAACGGCGCGCTCAACTGCACGCCGTCCACCATGTGCCGGACGTGCCCCACCATCTCCTGCGCAATCCGGATCCCTTCGGCACGCGCTTTCTCCGGATCTTCCACGCCGCGCATCCGGTTCATGTACTCATCCGGAACCGGCACACGCAGTTCGTTCACCATGAACTCCGCATTGCGGAACGAGGTCAGGGGCCAGATCCCCGTAATCACCGGAATCCGGAATCCCTCGATCTTCTTGAGAAACCGCTCCACCTGCCGGATGTCGAACACCGGCTGCGTCACGATGTACTCGGCGCCGGCCTGCACCTTCCATTCGGTCCTGCGGATCTCTTCCTCAATGTTCAGGGCGCCCGGATTGGCCCCTACGCCCAGCAGCAACGACGTCTGGGAACCTATTGGATTTCCGCCAATATCCAGGCCATGGTTCAAGTTGTTGACGATGTTCGTCAGGCCGATCGAATCCACATCGAAGACAGCCGTCGCATCCGGATACGACCCCATGCGCGGCGGATCCCCGGTGATGCAGATCAGGTTGCGGATCCCGGCCGCATGCGCGCCCAGCAGTTCGCTCTGAATGCCCAGGATGTTCCGGTCGCGGCAGCAGAAATGGAGCACCGATTCGATGCCTGCATCCCGCTCAATCAACTGGCACGTCACCTGGGCCGACATGCGGGCGCTGGCCCGCGGGCCGTCCGGGACGTTGATTACGTCGATTCCGGCTTCCTTGCAGAGCCTGGCGCCGGCCACTTCCTTCGCCGGATCCACACCGCGCGGCGGCAGAATCTCCACGAAGGCCACAAACTTTCCGGCCGCCAGCTTGGCGCCCAGCGACGACTTCTGCGCCACCGGCACCTTTTCCATGGCCTTCACTTTGGCCTTCGGCTCTTCCACCGTCACGCTGAGCTTATGGATGCCCGGCTGCAGCGACCGTGCTTCGCTCTTGATGCTCTTGATGTGCTCCGGCGTGGTGCCGCAGCAGCCGCCCACCATCTTGACCCCGGCCCACAGCATCCGCCGCGCATACTGCGCCAGATACTCCGGCGAGCTCAGATAGATCGCACGACCTTCGACCTGCGTCGGATGGCCTGCGTTCGGCATGCCGGAGACCGGCTTGCCGGTGAACGCCATCATCCGCTCCAGCGTCTCGAGCGTGGCTTTGGGACCCACGGAGCAGTTCAGGCCCACGACGTCGGCCGGCGAGGAGTCCAGGAACTGCGTGAAGGTCTCCGTCGAGGTGCCGTCCGGCATGTTGCCGTCGTCGTCGATCGTGACCTGCGCCACAATCACCATCTCCGGACCGGCCAGTTCCCGCGCCGCCGCCAGACCCTCGCGCAGTTCGCTCAACTGCGAAAACGTCTCAAAAATCAGCAGATCCACGCCTTCATCCAGGAAGGCGGCAATCTGTTCCCGGAACATCGCCCGAGCCTCTGCAAACGAGGTCGGACCCAGCGGTTCCAGGTGGACCCCCAGCGGACCAATCGCCCCGGCCACAAAGACATCGCTCCGCTCGGCCGCGGCTTCTCGCGCCAGCCGGACCCCGGCCCGGTTGATCGCTTCCACCTTGTCCGCAATCCCAAACGTCGCCAGCCGTGCGCGGGTCGCCCCAAAGGTGTTGGTTTCCAGCACTTCCGCGCCGGCCCGGACGTATTCCTGGTGAATCTCGCGCACCATCTGGCCCGCGCTCAGGTTCAGCTCATCGAAACAGCGGTTGATGAACACACCACGGGTGTAGAGCATCGTGCCCATCGCCCCATCCGCGATAACGGCTCTCTGGCCGATCAACTGCCGGAACTCGGCAGCCCGGGAGGTTTTCTGTGTGGTGTCGCTCATTGTTTTCTGTCAGCGGGTTTCCCGCCTACCTCTGGCATTTAGGGCAATAGTAGGTCGACCGCCCGCCCTGCGGCATCCGGCGAATCACCGCCTGGCACCGCCAGCAGGCTTCCCCTTCTCGCCCGTAAACCGCTACCGGGAAGTTCTCACCCTCTGTGAACGCACCCGGCTGTTCATAGGCAGCTATTGCTGAGTCTAGCGCAGCCGTCAACACGTCAACAATGTGGCCATGCAGCCGCTTCAGCCGCACTACACTGATTTCATTGGACGGTTTCGCCGGATGGATGCCGGCCTGGAACAGCGCCTCGGCGGCGTAAATATTGCCTAATCCTACAACTGCCTTCTGTTCCATCAACAGAAGCTTGATGGGCTTCTTTGTACCCCTAGCCTCGTTCACGAAATGCTGCGCGGTAAACTCTGGGGCAAATGGCTCCGGACCCAGGTCGTCAAACAGGCCGTCGAGCGTCTCGTGGAAGCTGAGCCGGCCCAGCGCGCGTGGATCCTCCAGGACGATCCCTCGCCCGTCGCTCAAGGTCAACCACGCCCGAACGGTCGCCGTTCGCAGCCGGACGTCCGGGATCACCACCAGATTCCCGGTCATCTTCAAATGAACCCGCACCACCGCCCCGCCCGAAAGCGCCAGCAGGATGTGTTTCCCGCGGCGCGAAACGCTCTCCACCCGGTGCCCGACGGCGCGCTCCAGGCCGGTTGCCGTGGTGGGGCGGAACTGACCAGTCGCCACGATCTCCGCCCACGGAGCCGCAGCCCGCACTTTCCGGGTAACCGCCTCAACTTCTGGGAGTTCGGGCATTTACCAGAGCTCCAGTTCCACCGGAGCGCCCAGGCCGACGCCCAGCACCTTGGCCGCGGAGCCTTGATTGACCGCCGCTTCCAGGTTCCCGGAACTGCCTTCGATCAGAAAAGGCTCGTCATCGGGAGCCGAACCATAGCTGGAAACAATGGTCGTCAGCAGCCGCAATCCCACCTTCAGCGCCATGCCCTTGGGGCGCATTTCTCTGAATTCGGAAGCCGGCAGATTCGTGATCAGGTTCCCGAACCGGTCGATGTGGACAACCTCGCCCTGCCAGAAGCGCCGCCCAATCCGGACCGGTTCTGACGTCGTCTGCCGCAAGGCGTCGACGATCAGCGGCCCCACCTTGGAGGACGTCACTCCGGCCGTCAAATGAGCGGCAACCGGAGCAAATACATCTCTGCCATGAAAGGTTTGCGAGATATTGTTCAGGAATAACTTTGTATTCGTAATGTGCCGCACCTTGGCGCCTTGCCGCACAATGAGGTCACTGAAAAGACCATTGTCCGGGCCCACAAAGCGATGGCCCTCGGCTTCCACCAGGATCGGCCGCCGGGCCGTCCCGACGCCCGGATCCACGATACAGACATGAACCGTACGCTTTGGAAAGTACGGCCAGCTCTGCGACAGCAGAAACCGAGCCTGCCCAATGTGATACGGCTCGACGTCGTGGCTGATATCAATGACCTGGGTCTTCGGGGCGATACCCGCAATGACGCCCTTCATCACGCCGACAAAGTGGTCGTGCAATCCGAAGTCGGTCAACAGAGTGAGGAGCGGCAGGGCTACAATTAGAATAACGGGCTTACGTGTACTACTTCGATCACAACGCGACGACTCCCATTGCGCCGGCCGTGCTGGAGCTTCTCCAGAAGGTCCAGGCCGAGGTGTGGGGCAACCCTTCTTCCATCCATACGCCGGGTCAACGCGCCCGGCAATGCGTGGAGACCGCGCGGTCCCAGGTAGCGCAACTGCTGAACTGCGACCCCAAGGAGATCGTCTTCACCTCCGGCGGCACCGAAAGTGACAATCTGGCCGTCCTGGGTGCACCGCAAGGCCATGTCGTGACGACCGCGATCGAACACCCGGCCATCCTGGGTGCGGCGAAGCATCAGGCTGACTGCACCATCGTGCCCGTCGATGCCAACGGCTTGGTCGACCCCGAGGACATTCGGAAAGCGCTGCGCCCGGATACGACCATCGTCTCCGTCATGCACGCCAACAACGAAACCGGCGTGATCCAGCCCATCGAAGCCATTTCCGCCATCGCCCGCGAAGCCGGCATCCTCTTCCATTCCGATGGTGTTCAGGCGGCGGCCAAGATCCCGGTGGACGTCCGGGCCCTGGGTGTCGACCTCTACTCGCTGACCGCCCACAAGTTCTCCGGCCCCAAGGGGATCGGCGCGCTCTACGTTCGCGACGGCGTGAAGTTGAACCAGCGCCAGTTCGGCGGACGGCATGAACGCGAACGCCGCGCCGGAACCGAGAATGTCGCCGGCATCGCCGCCCTGGGTGCAGCCTGTGCCCTCCCTAAGCCCGAAGTCGGCGCGCTGCGCGACCGACTGGAGCAGGGCCTGTTGGCCCGCATTCCGGACGCCCACGTCAATTCAGCCGGCGCCCCGCGTACCCCCAACACCACCAATATCCGCTTCCCTGGTTTGGAAGGCGAAGCGCTTGTCATCGCCCTCGATCTCGCCGGATTCGCCGTCTCCTCCGGAGCCGCCTGCTCCTCCGGAGCCGTCACCCCGTCCCATGTCCTCACCGCCATGGGTCTTTCGACCGCCGAAGCCCGCGCTTCCATCCGCTTCTCCCTGGGCCGTACCAACACGGAAGAGCAGGTGGACGCCCTCATCGCCGCCGTGGAAAAGGCCACCGCTCGTTTGCGCAAGCTCGCGCCCGCCCATGTCTGAGCCACCCCCCAACTCGTTGATCGCCGTGGCCATGTCCGGCGGTGTGGACTCGTCCACGGTCGCAGCCCTGCTGCAGCGCGAGGGCCACCGCCTGGTCGGCATGACCATGCAGCTCTGGAACCAGCGCCGCCTGCCCGAAATGCAGGTGGAAGGCGCCACCGGCCGCTGCTGTTCGCTCGACGATGTCTACGACGCTCGCGCAGTCGCCAATGTCCTGGGTATTCCTTACTACGTCGTCAATTTCGAGGACCGGTTCGAAGAGACGGTGGTGAAGCCGTTCGTCGACGAGTACCTCGCCGGCCGCACGCCCATCCCGTGCACCCTCTGCAACAACCACGTCAAGTTCGACCAGTTCCTGGACATGGCTGACGGCGTCGGAGCCGGGTACATTGCCACCGGTCACTACGCTCGCGTGTCGTTCAACTCGGAATCCGGCCGCTACGAAATGCGCACCGGCATGGATCTTGGCAAGGACCAGACTTACTTCCTGTTCGGCCTGAAGCAGCACCAGTTGGCCCGGACCCTGTTCCCCCTGGGCGGCATGACCAAGCCGCAAGTCCGTGCGTTGGCCGCGGAACTCGGCATCCCCACCGCCGCCAAGCACGATTCCCAGGAGATCTGCTTCGTCCCCAATGGCGACTACGCCGGCTTCATCGACGCGTACTTCAAGGAACGCGGCATCGCCCGCGAGGCCACCCACGGCGAGATCGTCGACAAAGAGGGCAAGGTCCTGGCGGAGCACGAAGGCGTCCACCATTACACGGTGGGGCAACGCAAGGGTCTGCGCATCGCCGCACCGGAGCCCCTGTACGTCATCGCCACCAACCCCCAGACCCAGCAGGTGATCGTGGGGCAGGGCACCGATCTCTATCGGGAATCCCTGGTGGCCAAGGACGTCAACTGGGTGTCCATCGCGCCCATCACTGAACCGCGAGCCGCACAGGTGAAGATCCGGAACCGGCACGAACCGGCCGAAGCCGTCCTCTACCCGACCGGCGCACAGGACCGCGTGGAAGTCCGCTTCCTCTCCCCGCAACGGGCCGTCACTCCGGGCCAGGCTGCCGTTATTTACGATCGGGATCTCGTTCTGGCCGGCGGCTGGATAGAATAGCCATTTGGCGCGTCACTCCCCACTCCGCAACCGGCTGGAATACGCGCTGGTCCGTTGCCTGTTGGCGGCCTTCCGAGCGAGCCCCAATCCCACGCGCCTGTCCCGATCTGCCTTCGCGATCTTTGACCGCGCCGCTCCGCGGTTGAGCCGGACCGCCCTCCGCAACCTCGAATTCGCCTTGCCCAGTACGACCGCAGCCGAGCGCGCCCGCATCGTCGACGGCTGCTGGTGGTCGCTGGCGCGGGTCATCGCGACCGTGGCGCAGTTCCCCCGAATCGACCGGTCGAACGTTCACCAGTTCATCCGCTACGAAGGCTTCGAGCACTTCGAAGAGTCCAAGCGGCGTGGCAAAGGCATCCTGTTCGCCACCGCCCACCTGGGCAACTGGGAGTTCTCCGCCTTTGCGCATGCCCTGATGTCGGAGCCGATGAGCTTCGTGGTCCGGCCCCTGGACAACCCCCTGCTCGACGACTTGGCGACGAAGTACCGAACTTTATCCGGCAACCGGCTGCTCGGCCGCGGGAAAGATTTCCTACGCCCCCTCGTCGAGGCGTTGAAGCACAATGAAGCCGTCGGGATCCTCATCGACCAGAACGTCACGCCCGACCGCGGCATCTTCATCGACTTCTTTGGCCACAAGGCCTGCGTCGATGCCGGTTTTGCACGCCTGGCTGCACGGACCGGAGCGGCCGTCATCCCGGGCTACGCGCTCTGGTCCGAAGCCGAACAGAAACACGTCCTGCACTTCGATCCGATTGTCGAGATCAGCGGCGACGTGCAGGACGACACGCAGCGCGTCCATGCCGCACTGGAAGCCGCCATCCGGCAGCACCCCGAACAATGGCTGTGGATCCACCGCCGCTGGAAAACCCGTCCGCCCGGTGAGCCGTCGCTCTACTGACCCTCGATCTCCACGTGCACGGAGTCGGTAATCTCGAACGGCTTCGCGCCGGGATTCCGTGCCGGGTAGGCCGTCGACTTCTCCATCCGGTTCTTCCGCACCTTCAGGCCATCCACACAGTAAGCCGAGATGATGGGGTTCGTATCGAACTGGCGGAAGAGATTCTCCTCCACGACGATGTTCCGGTTGTAGCCGTTGTGAGTTCGTTCTTTGGGATCGATTCCGGCCGCCACTTCGATCACCGCCTTGCCCCAGACCCCGTAATTGCAGTCCTCGAAGCGGTTGCGGCGGATGGTGAGATCCCGCACGCCCGCCTGTTCAAACCAGTAGCGTGCATCGCCCTCCAACAGGATGGCCGCACCGGCCGTGTGGAACGTATTGTCTTCGATCAGGATCTTCCCGCGTGAGCCCAGCAGCAGACCGCGAGCCCGGTTGCCCCGGATCGTGCAGTTCCGAATCACGACATCCGGATACGGACCGGCAGCCGCCACGGCATCGCCGACCTTCAGCTCCGCCGGCAATGGAGTGGTCAAACGGAACCGTGTGTATTCGCTGTTGCGCCGGTCGACGGCTTGGACCACCGCTTCGGCATACGTAATCATGCTCGGACCATGGACGAGTTCCACTTTCATGCCCGGCACCAGGAAGTCGAAGCCGCGCTGCTGCGGGTGGACCAGCCTCGCTTCCAGTTCACCGCCAGGCAGCATCGCCGAGATCTGTGCATAGATGCCGTGAATGTTCGTGGCGTCGTCCTTCTGGTTCTCAAACAGGCAGTTGGTCATCACGATGCGGCCGGAGCAGTTGGAGAAATGCGTGGCGTCGGCCGTGATGCTGACCACGCGCCCGCTGCCTGGGGAAGGGGTCACGCGCACGTGGTCCAGTTCGATATCCCGGCTGCGTTGTGCAATCACGCCCATGGCTCCGCAGTGGTAGATGTTCACCGACAGCAGCCTGAAGTTCTCGCTGTCGGTGACCGTGAAGGCCGGGAAGTTGCGATAAGCGGCTCCGAAGACGAGCGTGTTGCCTGGCGTGCCCTCAAACTTCGCAATGTGAACCCGCACCTGGCCCGGACCGATCGCCGTAGCCGGCAGATTCTGCCCGGTCCAGTAGTCGCGGGCCATGTAGGCGGTCTCGCGCTTGATGGGGTCGAACTCGAGCACATTCTGGAACGGCACCACTTCCTTGTCCTCGCCCGTGAAGACCAGCAGTCCGTTCTCGAGCTTGAACGGGAAGGCCTCACTGATTGAGAGATCGACGCTGTCCTTGCCGACAGCCAGGATTCTCGCTTCGCTGTGAAACGTCCGCTTCCAGTCGATGGAGAGATTCCGGATGGTGATGTTGCGCGAATGATCGAGTAGAAACGGATTCACGCCGCGGTGGAAGATAAACCGCGCGCCCCTTCCGTCGATCTCCAGGCCATTGAACCCGCTGAGATCGAACACGATCCGCTTCAGACCCTCGTCATTGTTGCTGACGAACAGATACTTCTCGGAGGCATGAGTGGGCCAGAAGTCGTACTGGCCCTCGCTGAACACTAGCTTGGCGGCCTTCGTCTTGCGGCAAGCCTCCAGCGCGGCGCGAACAGCCGGAGTGGCATCCGCGCCGCTGCCGGGTTTCGCGCCAAACGTGCCGGCGTCGATTGTTCCCTGAGCGTGGATGGCGGGAACCAGGCAAAGCGCTGCCAATAGCGAAAGGGTTTTCAAGTGCATTGGATGATAGGCGGAAATCAATCCAGATCCTATCACCGGAAGAAGGAAAGCTGTTCCGCTCGGCCCTGGTGGCAGATCACTGCGGAACAACAAGGCGGCGCAGCAGGTCCGCGATGCGCTGGTTGAGCGCTCCGTGCTGCTCGCGCGCGTGCCGCTCCGCCGCCTGCTCCTGAGCCTCGCTGATTGCGATGGCCTGCCCGTAATACTGCAACGCGGCCCCGGTCCGTCCCGCTCTTTCCAGCAGTTCACCCTTCATCCCGTGCGCCTGCGCGTTCTCCGGCTGCAGCCGGATCCAGTCCTCCGTATGCGCAATTGCTTCGTCGAGGGCGTTGCGCAAAGCAGCGTACTCGGCCAGCAACCGCTGATCCTCCGCGCGTTCGGCCACACTCGGTTCTGCGGGCGGCGCCTTCAGTTCGATAGCTACGTCGCCCGCGTCCAGAGTGCCGTTCCATTCGTCGCCCAGTGCGATGGTGCTGGTGTCGAGCGTCGCGCGGAGCAGATACGGTCCTTCCGCCAGCGCGGACGTCTGTTCGGGGGAGAGGCTCCAGGCGGCCTCGGCCTGCTCCGCGGGATTCAATACCAGGCGCTGCTCCGGTGGAGCGTGGAGCGTAAACGCAACGTCCACGGCTTCGCCTTGGGCGTTGTAGAGCGTGACCCGCACGGCCTTCGCCCAGGACTCCTCCAAGGCCGGCAGGACCACCGGGTGCCACTCTTCTCCCTCCCGTGCCTCCAGCATGAGGGGATGCAGCACAGAGAGCTGCACCATCAGCGGCTGACCCGCGCGGAGCTGGGTCTTTGTGCGGCCGTTCACGCTCACCGAAAGCTCAGGTGTCGCGGATTGAGCCGCACAGGCAACGGCCAGCATCATCATCAGAAAAGGAATTCGCGTCTTCATGGAGTCTCCTGTCAGCGGGCCGGATGATCGTGCGCGTCGTTCACGCAGATCATGTTGCGGCAGCCGCCGCGGTTCGGCGAGGCATCCCCGTGGCGGGACTGCGGCTTCCGAGTGGCGTCGTTGTTGCCCGTGCCCACGGGGCTGTCGCACAGCTGCCGGCCGCGCCGCTGCTCCGGAAGCATATAGAAGGTGTCCGGCTGGGAGACGGACTGAGCCAGCACCGCGTATTCATAGCGCATCAGGCAGTCGTCGTTGCCACTATGCTGGCCGCCCTTTTCCCCAACGAGGGGGAAGGCCAGGAACGAGAAGCCTGTGTCGGACTTCAGGTCTTCGTAATAGTGGTCGACATCCTTTTGCGGCCAGACATTCGGATTGCTGAATGCGGCGTGGAGCTGCGCCGCCATCGGCCCGCCCGCATCTGCCCCGGATTCGTCGAGCACGTTCAGGAAGGCACCGGAGTACCGTTCGTAGATCGTGGGCACCTCCGCTCCTGGGGCCAGTTTCAGCCGCCAGCTTTGCGTGTAGTCGCTCTCCCCGTGGTGCCACACGTTCACGGAGTGCATCAACTCGTGCGCGATGGCTTTGTGGAGATAGTCGATGGGACCCTTGCCGCGGGACTCAGGCAGCTTCGGCGGAATCACAATCAGATCTACGGTCTTCGGCGTGCCGATGTCCGTGTAGGTCTTCGACCACGCCTGCGGATGCGGGGTCTCGGCTGTTTCCATCAGCACGACGCCGTGCTGGTCCACGAGATGCGGCGCCGACTCATGGTTCTTGTTGATGACGTGCGATTCGGGATAGACCAGCAGTTCGTCGTCCTTCAATCGGTGATGAACGGTGAGTCCAGTGAGCTGAGCGAAGAGCACAATCGCCGGCTTGGCCCGCGCTCCGATCTGGTCGAGAACGAACAGATCCTTTTGATCGGGCCGCGTGCGGAGGTGCTTTCCGTTCTCATAGAAGCCGCGATACTCCTCGTAGAGCGTCAGGCCGTCGCCCGCATGGCCGTCGCCGGTAGGCCGCTCGTCCTCGTCGGCATCGTCCGCGCCGCTGAAACCGGTCTGCTCCTTCCAGGCGTCGGCGATCTTGGAGTCGGAGGCACGGCGCGGCAGGCGGGCCGAGGTCTCTCCTTTGTACGTACCCGTGATGGTGCGTCCGTCATCCAGCACCGCGCTGACACGGATCTGGCCCCAGGCGCCCCAGTCGTAGGCGCCGGCCGTCGCCATGCCGGCGAGTCCGTCCCCGGGACCTTCCGCATGCAGGCCCTGGTTCGAGACGCTGAGGTCGGGGTTGAGGTCCTGCCCAAAAGCAAGATCGGGCCGCCGGGCGGCGTCCTTCACCGGAAAGTTCATGGCCACGCCCGGCACGGTGGACGATTCCAGGTTGAAGAGGAATTTGGCGACCCTCGCCTTGGGGGTGCCGCCGCCCTTCTTCTGGAGCTCGGCCCGGATCTGGATGGAGTTGCCCCACTGGCGCTCTGAACGCGAGCCTTCCGGGATCCAGTCGTGATAGTTCAACGGCTCAAACGTGAGTTCGACGTCTTCCGCGCCCAGCGGCTGGAGGTTCCACGTGACTTCATAGTCAAACGGCGGCGGCGCTGTGCCCAGGACGGGTCCGGGAAAGAAACCCTTGATGGTTTTGGTCCCCTGCAGGTTTAGGCCGGTCGAAGGCAGTTTCTCCTGAAACATGCGGCCCGCCGGCCCCCACGGGTAGTAAGAAGGCAGTGTCAGGAAGGGTGTGCCGCAAATGGTCACTTTGCCGGTGCCATCGATCGTGCTGTCGGACGGGAAGATGTTGTAGGTGCCGTCGTCGTTCAGATAGAAGTAGAACTGGCGCGGTTTCCCCTCGAAATCGGTCGCGATGGAGCCACCGCCTTTGTTGGTCGTCACGCCCGTGCAACCGGTGCCCGGGTTGAACTCGGTATAGGTCTCGTCGACCGCGGCCTTACCGTCGATGGTGCCGACCCAGCCCTGAAGCTCCGGATCCCAGTGCGTCAGGCGCACCGTACCTTCGCCCGAGTGCCCGATGTCCCAGGTAAACTTCAGGCCCAGGTAATCTGCGCTGCCCTTGGCGCTGGCGCGCACGGAGTAGGTTCCTGTCCAGCCCGTGACATTGCGGAAGCGTGCCCACGACTGGGCGCCGGCGGGCCAGCAGGTCGCCAAGGTCAGGAAGATCAGGGCAGGGATCGAGCAGGTTGCGCCACGGCGTCGCGAATCCGTCATCTTGTTCTGGTTTCAGCCTCTAGATAGGACGCGCGGTGGAGGCGGAAATGGGATCAGGAGATGGGGATAATGTTGCGCGATTCTTTTCGGAGCGGAAGGAGGCAGAGCGCGTTGGCGAGTTCGAGGGTTGCGGATTTCATTTCCAGGGCGAGTTCGTCGAGCTCCTGGCACAGATACCGGTACATCCAGAAGGACATGAGTCCGACAAGAAGACCTGTGGGACAGCGCGCGATCGCGTAAGCCAGATTGCCCGCCAGGGCGGCCATACACATTGACTTCTCGCCGCCACAGCCCGTGAAGGAACCGATAATTCCTGGCATCGTGATAAAGAGACCCAGCAGCGGCGCAATCACCGAAATGGTGGCCAAGCTGGCAACGCCTCTGCAAAGGCGCGCCTGTGTCACACGGGCCGTCCACTCCATGACGCGCCCCACCGCCTCAATGACGAGGGACCTGGAATCCGGCTCCATATTCTGGTTGGACACCACCAGGGCTACTTTGTTTCTGATTACTGGCCGGCAGGCGGCGGCGACGGGAACCACGGGGTATCCGGACCGCATTCATCCGGGTGCAGCGCCAGAATGTCGCAACGCCCGGGGTCCTTCTTCACGCATTCCCCGCAGAAAATATCGGCCCGCGGATTGTCCCACGGTGAGCGCTCCGGTTGATACCCCTCGCGATAGGAAATCCAGTCAGGCAGGTTGAAGTAGCGGATCAGTTCCGCCTGGTTGATCCGGCAGGTGGCAGAGATGGTGGGGCCGTGCACACTCTGCTTTTCCAGTCGCACGGCCAGGCCCGCCGCGCGCATAGAGCGTTCAATCCCCTGCAGGTGTTCACACGTGGCCAGCGCAGCAGCGTCCTCTGCGTAGGCGATCTGTGCTGGCGTTTGAGGCCGGACGTAAGATGGCGGAGCAGGCAGGTTCCGGTTGCCGGACCACGGCAGCGGATAGGTGCCCTTTGCCGGCAGATGCTTCCAGGGCGCAATGCCCATAAAGAGGCAGTAGAGGCCGCCGGCGAGGATCGCGATGGAGGACGCAGCGGCAAATCCAAAAACCGAATCGGGGATGGACTGTGTCTTCTCGTGGATCTGGAAGCCCGCGGCAATGACAACGGCAAAGGACACCGCGACCGACACCAGGGCCGCCAGAAGGGAACGCATAGTCGATTGTAGCCGGGAACCCTCAGGACACTGGGAAAGGAGACGACAGAGGGAGCACCGCCGTCTCCAGAGTTTCCCAGCGAGGCTAAACCACGCGAATGGTAAGCGTCGATTGCGCGCTGGCGCCGGTCCGGTCCGTCACCGTCAAAACCAGCCGGTAGATGCCTTTCCCGCTGAACTGAACAACCGGCGCGGCCTTCCCATTGCCCAGGATCGCCGGCACCGGATAGCCCGGGGCCGGGGTCCATTCATACTGCAGGTCCCCGCCGTTGGTGGAACTGGAAGTTGACCCGTCCACAACAATCTGCGAACTTTGTGTTTCCACCGTGTTCGTGTCCACTTTCGTGCCTTGCGCCGTGGCCACGGCCGTGACGCCGGTGGCAGTGGCGGTGGCGGGCAGGATCATAAATTCAAACTGGAACACGTTGCGGCTGTTTGGCCGGATGTGGGCCACGGCCCAGTGGACATCGCCGGAGCCGGGCACTTCCAGACGCGTGAAATTGAGGATGCGGTTGCCGCGGGCATCCAAGGCAGGTTCAAAGGGCGTGCAGTTGCCCGTCGCCGTCGTGCAGGCGGGCCAGTTCTCAGTCAGCGGCTTGTCGACGCGCATGTAATGGCTGTCGCCCGATACCATCACCACCTCACCCGGGAAGTTCTTGGTCTCCTCGCGCAAGGCCGTCACGAAGTCGGCAAAGCCGGAGTGCGTGCTGCCCGTACCGGTGTCCATAAAGCTCTCAAAGACGTTGGCCTGGATGAGGAGCATTACGCCGAGCGCCTTCGTCGCCCGGGCCGTCTGGAATGCCTTGTGCAACCAGGCGAGGTTCGCGGCATTGCGGGCTGTGTACTCCTTATCGTTGTCGTAGAAAGGATTCGCAGCGCCCTGCGCGGTCCTGTACTCATAATTGTTGTTGCTCCCGGGCATGTGAATGGTGGCGAAGACCACGGGCGGCTTCACCAGCATACGGTTCTCCGAGTAGAGCGCGTACTGCGCGTCGTCGCTCTGCACCATCAGTTGCACAGGATTGCGGCCCATGCTCATGTTGGACGAGAAGTAGGTCTTGCGGATCAGAGCCAGGCGGTCCAGCGGATCGTAGCCGCCGTTGTTGGCGCGCAGACAGTCGGTCCATTCGTTGTCGCCGACGGAGTACATCAGTGGCTTGTCAAAGGAGTTGAACCAGTTCAACGTCTTCCCATAGTGCGCATCGTCGCAGCGCGTGGAGCCGCTCTTCGTATCTCCGATGTGCACAGTAAGCTCGACGCCGGCTTTATTGATATCGGCGATCATCCGTTCGTATTTCGGTTCCGTGGCGGCGCCGTACGGGACATCTCCAATCAACGCGACGTCATAGGCGGACTGGGCGCACACCGCGAACGGAAGGCAGACCCAGAGTGTCATCAGCAGGGGCTTGAAGGTCATGGTTGGCTGTTCATTATTCCCCGGGGGAATTGCAGCCGCATGACTGTTGTATGGCGGGTCGGAGAATTTCGCCTCCATCCTGCGCCGTGTCCGCTTCCTCCGCTACTCAGCCCGGAGCGCGCGTACCGGATCGATGGACGCAGCCCGGCGGGCCGGCAGGTACGCCGCTACGGCCGCCGTCAAGGCCAGGACGAGACAAGCTGCCGTCAGGAGAACCGGGCTTGCCGGCGAAACTCCGAACAGGAGCTGGCTGATCAGGCGGCCGGCGACAAGGGCCCCGGCGAGCCCCAGCACAAGGCCGATCAGCACCAGGCGCGCCGCACGGCCGAGGACTAGACCCAGCACCTCGTGACGGCCGGCGCCCAGCGCGATGCGCACGCCGAACTCACGGGTCCGGCGGACCACGGAATAGGCGAGGACTCCGTAGAGTCCCACCACGGTGAGCAGAAGCGCGATGCCGGCGAAACCGCCCAATAGGTAGACCGGGACCCGGGCCTGCGCGAAGCCTTTGGTCAGGATCGTGTCAAGCGTCACGACATCGAAGACGGGTAGTTGCTTGTCGAGCGAGGCGATAGTGCGCCGGATTTCGGGCTCCAACGCGCCTGGCGCCGAGGCTGTCCGCACCACCGCTGAGGCGCAGCACCAGCTGAGCTGCTTGTAGGGGAAGTAGTAGATCGGCTCGGCCCGCGGATTCAGCGTCGATTGTCGGGCATTGCCGACGATGCCCACAATCTGGCGCTGTTTCTTGTCCCGCGCGCCGGAGGTGGCGCCGGGTTCGATCCATTTTCCGACGGCGTCCTCGCCCGGGAAGAAACGTTCAGCGAACGCCTTGTTGACGATCAGCACAAAAGGCGCGTTCTCGTCGTCCCGCTCTGAGAAGAAGCGGCCGCGCAGCAAAGGCGCTCCGATGGCTTTAAAGTAGTCCGGAGTGACGATGGCCATGTCGGAAGACGGGCGCTCCGAGGGGGCGGCCGGCCGCTCCAGGATGTTGAAGGAGATCCGCATCTGGCTGCCGGTGAGAGGTAGAGGCATGGCCAGGGCGGCCGCCTCGACGCCGGGCAGGGTAGAGAGCCGGTCGAGCATCTCGGCATGGAAGCTCAGCTGCCGCTGTTTGGGGTACGACTTGCCGGGCAGGTCGACGTTGAAACTCAGCACCCGTTCGGGTTGCAGGCCCAGATCCCGGTGCAGCAGTTGGACAAAGCTGGCGATTAACAGGCACGCCGCGCTCAACAGCACCAGACCCATGGCGATCTGGCCGATGCAGAGCGCGCCGCGTAAGCCGTCGGCATTGTCGGTGACGCTGCGGCCGCCCTCCCTCAAGCCTTCCTGGAAGTCAGCTTTGGCCACACGAACGGCAGGCGCCAGGCCGAACAGGACGCTGGTCAGGATGGCCAGCGCGGCAGAAAAGCCGAGGACCCGCGCGTCGATGCTGGTCTCCTGGATCCGGGGAATGGCGTCGCCAATGAGCGGGAGCAGGAACTGGGAGGTCCACATGGCGGCGAGAATCCCTAGGCCGCATCCGATGAACGAGAGCGTGAGGCTTTCGGTAACGAGTTGCCGCACGATGCGGCCCTGGCCCGCTCCAATGGCCGCCCGCAAGGCGAATTCGCGATAGCGCTCAGAGGTACGCGCCAGCAGGAGGTTGGCAATGTTCGCACAGGCGATCAGCAGCACCAGGCCCACCGCGCCCAGCAGCATCAGGAGCGGAGCCTTGGCTTCGCCCGCCAATGCCTCCCCCGCCGGCAGTACCCTCGTCCGCGAGATGTTCTTGTTCGAATCCGGGTAGGTGCGCGCCAGGGCCGCGGCGACCACGTCCAATTGGGCCTGCGCCTGCGTCATCGAGACACCCGGCTTGAGACGAGCCAGCAGGGAGAGCATGCGGGCGCCGCGCTGCTTGGTGACCGGCGTGATGGTGGAGGAATCGGCGTCGCGGCCCAGTGTCAGCCAGAGGCGGACGGAACGGTCGCCGGGCGGGAAGGAGAAACCCGGTGGAGCGATGCCCACCACTGTGTGCGGCATGCTGTCGATGGTCACACTCCGCCCGACGAGGGACGGGTCGCCGCCGAACTCTTCACGCCAGATCTCACTGCTCAGCACGACGGCCCGCTGGCCGGATTCCTCCTCCTGGGGCAGAAAACCGCGTCCCAGCGCGGGCTGAATGCCCGCCATCGGAAAGAGATCCCACGAGACGATCTGCGCCCGTACATGGATGGGTTGCGACGCGCCATTTAACGTAGCATCGGTCGACCGGAAGCTGACCAGGTGTTCGAAGACTCTGTTCTCTTTCCGTAAGTCAAAGAAGTTGGGGTAGGAGAGATCGGAGAGTTGCTTGGGATCGCGGTCATGGATCGAGGCGACGAAAGCGACGCGATCCGGCTCGGCGAAAGGTAGAGGCCGCAGGACCACCGCGTTCACCACACTAAAGACGACGGTATTGGCGCCGATGCCCAGGGCGAGCGTCAGGACGCAAGCGGTGGTGAACGACGGCGATTTCCGCAACTGGCGAAGGGCGAAGCGGACGTCGGTCAGGAAGTCCTCCACGGCGGTCCACCGCCACACCTCGCGGCCCTGCTCCTCGAGACGAACCGCATTTCCGAAGGCCCGCCGCGCCGCCAGTTCGGCCTCTTTCCGGGAGAGGCCTTCCGACATGAGTCCGTCGACCTTCTCCTCCATGTGCTGGCGGATCTCCTCCGCCAGGTCCCTGTCGAGCTGCCGCCGTGAGAAAAGCTGCTGAATCCAGTTCATGGCTTCACCGGGGCGAGCACCAGGCGAATCCCTTCCAGCATCCGCTCAAAACTGCGGACCTCCTGTGCCAGGTGTTTTGAGCCTGCCTCCGAGATCTCGTAAATCCGAACCCGGCGGCCTGTGGAGGAAACGCCCCAGTTCGCCCGGACCAGTCCGCTCTTCAGCATCCTCTGCAGGGCAGGGTAGAGAGACCCCTCCTCCACCTGCAGCAGGTCGTTCGAATTCCGCTGGATGTGCTGGACCAAGGCGTAGCCATGCAGGGGCTGTCCGCTCAGGGTCTGGAGGATCATCATCTCCAGGGCCCCGGGGAAGAGGTCTTTGCGTTCGGTGTTCTTCATGCCCAGGCACCTGCCATACTGGTTTGCTCAAGGCCTAGAGTAAACAGGTATCCTGCTGCCCGTCAAGCGATTTCGGGGCCAGTTGCCGGATCGGCCCGTTTCCCGGCTCGGTAGGACACCTTAGAGAGGCTGATGTAAATCACCGAGTTCCGTACATTCCATTCCGTTCAATTGTTTAGTACGGTCGCCGTGTTTTGTAAATTTCCGCATACAACAAGTGATCCAGGATTTGCTTGATCGTGGATTCTTGAGTGTAGATTGCGAAACAGGTCATTTCACCGGCTGGAGCAAAGTTGCGTCGCGATGGTGGTGGGGCTTTGGCGGAATGACAAGGAGAAGGCCGCGGTGTGGTGGCCTAATCTGACCTCCAAGATACTGGATAGCCGGCCTCAACAATCGTTCTAGAAGGCTGCTGATAACAGTAGGTTACGGATCTGGAATCGCCCTGCCACGCTATCGAAGCGGGTCTGTCAGGTCAGCGGAAACGGAGACTTCCGTCCAGCGCAGGTAAGCCTCAACTGAGGGGCCATTTCTGTCAGTTGAACTACATAGGACTTGACACCGCCGCAGGCCCGCGTGGCGGGAGATTCCATGATATGAACACATTACCAATCTTAAGGATGCTACACAAAGGGCCATCTAGTGTAGCCAATATGGGTTAACGATGTTAAGATGATAAGTAACAAGTCAAGACCGATAGTCCTGACTTCTGTCTCTTCAGGAGTCCCCATAACGTGCCACGAAGACATGTAAGTCCTACCCGTTTTTTCACATTTGTTACAACTTTAGTTTTTGTTACATTGCTCACACAAGGAGCCTTGTTGGCTCAGGTCGCCGGTCGTCTCGGCGGCAGTGTGGTAGATTCCACCGGCGCAGCGGTCCCGAACGCCCAGGTGCGCGTCTTCCTGCCCGGCGGCAAGGAACCGGTGCTCGAAACCACCACCAATGGCGCCGGCATCTTCTCTTTCATCGCAGTCCGACCCGAAACCTATGAAGTGGAAGTGAGTGCGAGCGGTTTCGCCTCTTCCCGCGCCACCGCGGTGAAGGTGAATCCCATTCAGGAAACGAATCTTCCGCCCATTACCCTGGAAGTGAAGTCAACGCAGGTGACTGTCGAAGTCGCCGCCGTCATCCAGGGAGTGCAGACCGCCAACAGCGAGATCTCCTCCACCGTCACCTCCAGCCAGGTTCAGAACCTGCCCGTGCTGGATCGCCAGGTGAGCACGTTGTTCCTGACCCAGCCGGGCGTCAGCTCCGGCCGCGGTGCCACTGTCGTCAACGGCATGCGCACCTCGTTCGCCAACGTCACCCTGGACGGCATCAATATCCAGGACAACTTCATCCGTACCAACTCGCTGGACTACATCCCCACCAAGACCACCATCGACCAGATCGCGGAAATCACCATCGCCACCTCGAATGCCTCCACCACCATCGGCGGCGGCGGCGCGCAGATGGTGCTCGTCACCCGCTCCGGATCCAACGAATGGCACGGGGCCGCTTACTGGTACAACCGCAACAGCGCCCTCTCGGCCAACGACTGGTTCAATAACCGCGCCGGTGTCGGCGTGCCGTTCCTGAACCTGAACCAGCCCGGCGCCTCCATTGGCGGCCGCATCATCCGCGACAAGCTGTTCTTCTACACCAACTACGAAGCCTACCGGCTGCGCCAGCAGTCCTCCACCCTGCGCACGACGCTGCTCAGCGATGCCCGCAACGGCATCTTCACCTATAAGGACACCAACGGCGTCACCCAGAAGGCCAATCTGTTGACGATGCGCGGCATCCAGATCGACCCGACCATCAAGGGCATGCTGGGCCAGTTGCCCGCCGCCAACAGCGTGGACGCCGGCGACGGCCTGAACACCGGTGGCTATCTGTTCAATGCCCGCTCGAACGAGGACCGCAATCACTTCATCTATAAGAGTGATTACTACCTCTCGCCGAGGCACAACTTCACCGGTACCTACAACTACACCAGCGACAAGGTGGATCGTCCCGACCTCGGCGACTTCTACACCACGGTTCCCCCGGTCTACAACGACAACCACAATCACCTGCTCAGCGCCGCCTGGCGTTGGGTGGTGGCCCCCACGCTGACCAACGAACTGCGCGGCGGCTTCAACCTTGGCCCTGGCAACTTCAACGTCAGCAACGATTACTCGAAGTACCTGCTGGCCGGTCTGGCCTTCAGCAACCCGACGAACACTTTCCTCAAGCAGGGCCGTGACACGAACACCTACACTCTGCAGGACAACGCGAGCTGGCTGAAGGGCAAGCACGAGATCGCCTTCGGCTTCCAGTCCCAGTACATCCGGACGTCGCCGTTCAACGACGGCGGCATTCTGCCGCAGTACACCCTGGGCATCAGCACCGGCAACACCACGGGCCTGCTGGCCGCCGAGTTGCCCGGCATCCGCTCTTCCGACCTGAACACCGCCAATTCGTTGTACGCAACGCTCGGCGGCATCATCAGCCGGTATGATCAGACGTTCAACGTGACTGGCCGCGATTCCGGTTTCGTGAACGGCGCCACCAACTTGCGCCGGTTTAGCTATGACACCTATGCGGGCTACATCAGTGACAAATGGCGCGTTCTGCCTCGCTTGACCCTCAACCTGGGTCTCCGTTACGAATACTGGGCCCGGCTGAACGAGAAGGATTCTCTGTTCCTGCTGCCCACGCTCGTCAACAACGACGTTCGGGGCACCCTGCTGAATCCCAACGCTTCCTTCGATTTCGCGGGCAACAGCGTGGGCCGTCCTTATTACAACAAGGACCTCAACAACTTCGCGCCGAGCTTCGGCTTCGCCTACGACCTCACCGGCGAACAGAAGACTGTCGTCCGCGGCGG
Organism: Acidobacteriota bacterium; assembly: GCA_017307505.1. Taxonomy (GTDB): domain Bacteria; phylum Acidobacteriota; class Terriglobia; order Bryobacterales; family Bryobacteraceae; genus Paludibaculum. The sequence goes on from JAFKEE010000041.1 coordinate 82,820, forward strand.
CTACAGCATCAGCTATGTGAACGACGACACCATCACGGCTGTCCGCAACAACATCAATACGAATACCGGCCTGGCCTCTACGGTCACCAACACGAATGTCGTGGCGAACCTCGCCGGCGCGCCCTCCATTCCGGTGCCCCTCTATAAGGTGCCGCGCACCCAGGCGGACAACTACGCGCTCAGCACCTCCGCCGCGCTCGGTATGCCCGACCCGAATCTGCGCACACCCTACGTGCAGCAGTACACCCTCGGCATCCAGCATGAACTCAAGGGCACGGTCATCGAAGCCCGTTACCTCGGAAACCATGGCGTCAAGTTGTTCCGCGCCTACGACTACAATCAGGTACAGATTGGCCCCAACGGTTTCCTGGACGACTTCAAACGCGCCCAGGCGAACGGCTTCGCGGCCCTCTCCGCCACTGGCAAGTTTGACCCCCGCTACAGCGCGGCCATTCCCGGCAGCCAGCAGCTTCCGTTCTTCAATCAGTTGCCCAGCGGCGGCCTGCTCACCAACTCCACCGTTCTGGCCTACATCCGGCAGGGCGAGCCTGGCACCCTGGCGGAAATCTATCAGACCAACGGACTGAACGGTCCCTTCAGCTTCTTCCGGAACCCGAACGCGCTCGGTGCAAACGTCATCGCGAACGCATCGAACTCCACCTACAATGCAGCCCAGGTGGACGTCCGCCGCCGCATCAGCCGTGGCCTCCAGGTCCAGGGCAACTACACCTTCTCGAAGGTGATGAGCGACACCACCGGCGACGGCCAGACCCGTTTCGAATCCTTCCTGGATGAGAACAACGGCAAGCTGGAGCGCGCCCGTGCGCCCTTCGACATCACGCATGTCATCAAAGGCAACTTCTACTACGAGCTGCCCTTCGGCGCCGGCAAGGCCTTCAGCGGCAGCCACCTGATGAACCAGATCTTCGGCGGATGGTCGCTGAGCGGCATTATGACCTACCAGTCAGGTACGCCGTTCTCGATCTTCTCGAATCGCGGCACCCTCAACCGTGGAGCCCGTTCCACCGGCACCAACACAGCCAGCATCGCCGGCCTCTCCAAGGACCAGTTGGATTCCTCGGTGGGCGGTCTGTTCATGAACGGCAACGGCCCCTTCTTCCTGTCGCCCTCGCTCATCGGTCCCGATGGCCGCGGTGTGAACAGCGACGGGTCGGGTACCTACGCCGGCCAGATCTTCTACAACCCGGCCGCCGGTACGCTCGGCAATCTCCAGCGCCGCATGTTCTCCGGCCCCTGGTTCTTCAACTTCGACGCCTCCGTCGCCAAGCGCGTGGTCTTCGCCGAACGGCACTCCGTGGACATCCGCATGGACGTCTACAACCTGCCCAACCACCCGGCGTTCTACGCTGGCAACGAGACCAGCAGCACGACTCGCTTCAACATCAACCAGACGACCTTCGGACGCATCTCCTCCACGCTGAATGCGGCCCGCATCGTCCAGTTCGGTATGTACTACCGCTTCTAGTCCCGACGATCGCGCCGCGCACTCTCCCGCGCGGCGTCATCGCAAATAGCAAAGGCCGCCCCCAACCGGGGCGGCCTTTGTTGTCTCCAGCCAGGAATCTACAGCAGAACTCCACATGGAAACGAAACGAATGACGACGGCCGGGGTTTGGAATAGGCCACGGCCTGAACAAACTGGGCAGGCGTCATCGTTGTCCCCGGGAGTGATCAGGATAAAGTGGAATTGGACCATTTTGCTGGACACGACCAACCCCGCTCAGCCGGAATCATCGGCCAGCAGCAGCTCGGCGGCTTCCTATCCGGCGCACGTCATCGAAGTAACTCGTACCCGGGTTTCCAACGACTTCCGGCCCGTTGAACCATGCACTCCAGGAGATCTGCCCCTATGAAGCTCGGGTTGTTTCTTGTCGGCCTGATGGCGGTCACGATTCCCTGCTGCGCGCAACGCGAACGGATCAGTTCCATGCTCAACTCCATGGAACACGGCGGACCTGTGCCAAGCGAAAAGGTATTCCGGGCCACGGTTGATGAGAACTACGTCAAGAGCCTACCTTCGGACCTGGTGGAGCAGTTCCTGCGTCCCGCCGGTAGACTTTTGAGCGACCCGCGGCCGGAAGCTCGGCAATATGCCCTGACGTGTTTTCTCCCGGTCGTCTTGCGGCCCTCCCGTGACAGCGAAGCCCTCTTGGAACCGCATGTGCCTGCGCTCCTCATGATCTTGAATAATCGCGCGGACCCGCTCAGGGAGATGGCTAAGGGAATCTTGAGCTACTCTCAGCCAAGAATCTCCAGCAAGACAATTGAGTACCTGAAAGCCCACCTCGCCGATCAGGAGAACGATACAAGAGATACAGGCTGGATGGCATGGATGCTGCTGGACACTCGAAACGACACCCTGGCTCAGGATGTCATTGCGTTCGTACGGAAGCAGGACAATCCCGAAGTCATAGCGGAAGTCCTGAGGTGCATCCGGGTGCGCCAGATCCCGAGGACCGCCGATGTCCTCTCGTTAATCAGCTACGGGCTCGATAGCCCGGCTGAGTGGACGCGCCGAAGGGCCGTGGAGGCAGTCGCTACTCTGCCTTTCGTGGAGAGATCTCCTTTTCTGGCGCAGTTGAAACGCCTGGCTACCGACCCGAAGGAGACCCCCGAAAACCGGAGCGCTGCTGCGAACGTGCTGAAGAAATGACGTAAGGACTCGTCGGGTAGGAGTCCGAGTTCCCGTCCCGGCTTCGCGTGGTCTCAGTGGGCGCGACACCTTTCTGAGAGAATCTTCAGCCGCACGAATCCAGCCGCCTCAAACCCACTTCTCCACCAATCCAGCATTAAGCCGTTTTCATTCACCGTCGATTTGGATATTTATCTGTCTTGGCTGCAATCAGTTGCAATCCAGGCGTCCAGAAACAAACGGACATGCGGCTATACTCTTCACGCTGGACACGGCGCACTGCCCGCATCCAGCTGATCTTTGATTCTTGAACCTCCACACCCCTGCGGGAGCAGTCTCCCTGTTTGTAGTGGAAGTCCCGCGAGCCGCGCGGCAGGGGTCTGCGAGCCCGTGGCTCGTTCCTGCCGTGGGCTTCCAACCCTCCCGATGCAACTGCTGGCCCGCCCGGCACCAACCCGTGGACGACACCCACAATTCCAACGCTGTTGAGGGATCAAAGCCATTTCTTCTACCTGTGTTCTCCCCCTGCGATCGAAGTCAGAGGGTCGAAGATGGATCTGACGTCATTCAGCCCGCGGCATGTCCTTTCCAACGCTGTTGAGGGATCAAAGCCATTTCTTCCCCTCGCCTTCTCCTCGCGGGCGATGGAAAAGCCCCTCGGACACGGCTCGCGCAATCCTCCATTTTTGAGGGATCAAAGCCATTTCTTTCCGTTCTCATCGCCCATGAGATTATCCCGGGCGATTCCGCAAAAACCCCACCGCTACAATCTGGCGTAAAACATCAAGGGCAATTTGCAGGGCGCCGCGAGGCGGTCGACGATTTCAAAATAAATCGTACGCCTCGAATCAAGCACTTAGCGGGTATCTCTTCGAAAACGCTTTTTCCGCTCCAGGACACTTTCTCGCGAAGGAGATTTCGCGTGAACATATACCCCTTAACCCTGAATGCGTGCGGGCGGCTGCCCGAGGCCGCCGAGCGCGACCCGCTGCTCGCTGAGATACAACGTTACGAGATTCCCGATCTCATGCTGTTTGCCGTGGACGGGACCACCCCGGAGGAGATGATCTCCGGCATCTCGCAGGAATTGCTCTGGATGCCCCTGGGCGTTGTCCGCTGGGAACAGAGCGTCGCGCCCGCCGCACGCAGCCTGGCGCTGCTGCTGCAATACATCCGTCTCGCCCTGCCGCGCACCCGCATCCATCTGGCCGGGCACGGAGCCGGCGCGCACGTAGCCGCGGCCGCCACCGTCTCGTGTGTCGAGCCGATCCTGTCAACCCTCACCCTGCTGCGGCCCAACATCTCGCCCTTCGCCTTGGCGAGCCACGGCGCGCTGCATCGCCTTCTCGGACGCAGCCTCGTCCTGGGCCCCACCGTCGTCACCTTCCAGCGCAAACCCAGCGAGTTCGGCATGGGCCGCGCCGGAGCACACGGCCTTGACGAAGGTCAGTCCGTGGTCCTGCCCATCGACGACCTCAAGGGCCTGAGCGGGAACCTGCGCCGGCGCGTGATCAATCTGGAAGGCGAAGCCACCACCGCCAATGCGGCCGCGCTGCTTAAAACTCTATGCTGCCGCGAAGATACAGTGCCGCCTCTCCGGCGATGCCCACCCGTTCGCCGCGCAACGCGCAAAACAGCGTCCCGCCCCGCTTTGAAACTTGTCGCGCCACCAGTTCCGTCTTGCCCAGCCGCTCCGCCCAGTACGGAATCAGCGTGCAATGCGCCGAGCCGGTAACCGGATCTTCTGGCACGCCTTGCGACGGCGCGAAGAAGCGCGAAACGAAGTCCACGCCCGGCGTCGACGACGGTGCAGTCGCGATCACCGCAAATCTGTCGATCGGGCACAGCCCGTTCATGTCGGGCGTCAGGGCGTGGACCTCTTCCTCTGTCTCGTAGACGACGAGGTAATCGCGCGAGGCCAGCACCTGCTTGGGCGCTCCGCCCAGGGCCTGCACCAGGCCAGGGCAGGGCCGAACCGGTTCAGGAGGACGGGCAGGGAAGTCCATCGACAACCGCTCGCCCTCCTTGGTCACCACCAGTTCACCGCTCAGCGTGTCAAACCGGATCACGTCCGCCGCCGCGTCCAGGAACCGGTAAATGATGTACGCCGAAGCCAGAGTCGCGTGCCCGCACAGGTCCACCTCGACGGCCGGCGTAAACCACCGCAAATGATACCGGTCATCCGACTTCACGAAAAACGCGGTCTCGGCCAGGTTGTTCTCCGCCGCGATCGCTTGCATCGCCTCTGCCGGTAGCCAGGATTCCAGGGGGCATACTGCCGCCGGATTGCCTGAAAACACGCTGCTGGAGAAAGCGTCTACCTGGTAGATGAGGAGTTCCATCCACTTAGTTTAATGCAGCGGTCTCAGCGTGTCCGCACGAAGGACATCACATCTCCGCGCGCCCGGGCCAGGTTCGCCGAGGCCAGCAGCCCCTCGTACCGTGTCCGGATCTCCTCTTCTTCCGTCTGCGCCAGATTGCCCTGCGCCGTGATCACATCCAGGTTCGTCGTCAGACCCGCACCATAACGGAGCCGGGCCAGTTCCAAAGACTCCCGGGCCGCTGCGGTCGCCTTCGAAGCCGATTCCAGGGCCTGCCGCGCTGCATCCCGCTCCACGCGCGCCTGCGCCGACTCCTGGTCAATGGCCAGATCCAGCGCCCGCTTCTGCTGGTCCAACTGCTGCAGCCGCAACCGCGCCGCCTTGATCTCGTTCTCAATCCGGCCGCTCGTCCACACCGGCACCGCCACCGTCACACCCACCGTGTACGTGCTGACGGCATTCGAAGGATCCTGCCCCAACACCCCGAAGTCGCCAAACGCCCCGATCTTCGGGTACCGCTGCTTCTCCGCCTGGCGCTTCTCTTCGTCCAGGACCTTGCGTTTCGCGTCCAGCGCCAGAGACTCCGGCCGCACCCCCGCACCGGGTTCCGCCGCAGCCGGCGAGAACTCCACCACTTCCATCTCGGTGCTCTGCGCCACACCGATCGTCTTCTTCAAGGTCGTCAATAGCGAGTCCCGATCGCGCCGCGCCAGAATCAGCGTCGCCTGTTCCGACTCGATCCGCTGTGTCGCCCGCGCCACATCCAGCTTGCTCGACGTCCCGGCCTTTTCCGCATCACCCACCTGTCCGAGCACTGCCTTGGCCGTCTCGACCCGGGCTTCCGCCGCACGCGCCCGCGAATCCGCCGCCAGCGTCTGCAGATAGAGCTGAATTACCGCCAGCCGCGTCCGTTCCGCCGTCGTCTCCGCATCGAACTTGGCCTGCCCGGCCCGCGCCTTGGCCGCCCGGTACTGGGCCAGCAGTGACAGATCCAACACCTGTTGCGTCAACCGCGGCCGGGCATCAAACACCCGGTAAGGACCCACCCGCGACGGGAACCCCGGAGCAATCACCCCGATCCCCTGCAGGTTCGTCGTCTGGTAGCTCATCCCGAGGTTCATGCCCAACTGCGGCAGCAGCGCCGCCTTCTGCGCCAGCGCCTGCGCCTCGCCTTCCAGTGCACGAAGCCGCGCCTCCTGCACCTCCGGACTCGCCTTCTCCGCCGTGGCCAGCGCCTGCTCCAGCGTCATCCGTTCTGCCCAAACCGGCGCCGTCAGAAGCAGCGCCCACAGGAACCGTTTCACTTCTGGACCTCCAGGAACGCATCCACGCGCAGTCCCACCGGCAGCTGCTGGCCGGCATCCAGTTCCACCAGCGTCTCGAGGATCTTCGTATCCACACGTTCGCTCGGCTCGTCGGTGCGCACGTTCTTGCGGCCCAGCGCCTGCCCGATCCGCACTACCTTGCCCGTAAACTTCCGGCCGTTGTACGCATCGGCCGTCACCCACGCCGCCTGCCCGACGTGCAGCTTGGCGACATCTACTTCATCGACATCCACCCGCACGCGCAGCCGGTCCAGATCGCCCAGCGACACGATCGGCGTATCGCCCTTGCCCGAAACACTCTCGCCGCTCTTGCGATATTTCCGCAACACGCGGCCATCAATCGGCGACCGGACATAGGTCTTCTCGAGCAGCGCCTGCGCCTCCGCCACGTTCGCTTCCGACTGCGCCAGCTCCGCTTCCGCCCGCCGGATATCCTCGACCCGCGACTGCTGCCGGACCACCGCCAGCCGTTCCCGCGCCGCATCCACCCGCGCCCGCGCCGTCTCGTAGTCGCGAGCCGTCAGGTCGTACTCACTGCGTGAGATCGCACCGCGGTCCAGCAGCGTCTGCCGCCGGTCGCGCTCCGACAGCGCCGTTTGCATCTGCGCCATCGCTTCCCGCAGCTGGGCTTCGCTCTCGCGTTTCTCTTCCTCGCGAGCCCCGTTCCGCAGCCGGTCCAGCGACGCCCGCCGCTCGCCGACAGTGGCCTTGGCCAGCTCCACACGCGCCTGGTAGTCGCCGTTCGTGAGCATCGCCAGCACCTGGCCCCGCTTCACGTTGTCGCCCTCTTCCACCAGGACCCGGGCCAGCTTGCCGTCCATCTCACTGCCGACCTTGATCTCCTCGCCCGCCGGCTCCACCCGGCCTGCGGCGGAGATAAAATTCCCTTGCTTCACCGCCGCGGCCGGCACGTTCGCCGGAGCCGCCTGCACCTGCCGCCGGCTGCTCACCGTCAATGCCAGCGCAGCGCCCGCCAGCAGGATCGTTACGACACTCCATGTCTTCTTCATGCGGCCTCCTCCTTTGCTTCTTCTTCCGATCCGGCGATCCTGCCGTCGGCGATGTGAACGATGCGGTCTGCGTAGTGCAACACGCGGCTATCGTGGGTCACCACCACTACCGCGCGGTCGCGTTCGCGGGCCAGGCTGGTGAGAATCTCCATGACGGTCAGGCCGGAATGGGAGTCCAGCGCGGCCGTCGGTTCATCGGCCAGGATGATGGGCGGATCCCCGGCCAGCGCCCGCGCAATCGCGATGCGCTGCTTCTGCCCGCCGCTCAGGTCCGCTGGATACGACTTGAACTTGTCGGCCAGCCCCACCTGCTCCAACAGGTGTTCGGCCCGCTTGCGGCCTGCCGACCCTGTGATTCCCTTCAGCTTCAGGGTGAGCTCGACGTTCTCCCGCGCCGTCAGGGCAGGGAACAGATTGAACCCCTGAAAGATGAAACCGAAGTGATCCAGCCGCACCTTGGGCAGCTTCTTCTCGGCCAGCCCGACAATCTCCTGCCCCGCAATCTTGACGCTGCCCGAGGTCGCCTGCAGGATGCAGCCCATGATCGACAACAGTGTCGTCTTGCCGCTGCCCGACGGTCCCATCAGCATCAGCACTTCGCCCGTGCTGACTTCCAGGTCGACCCCGCTCAGGGCGTGCACAGCCGCACTCCCTCGACCGTAGGTTTTGACTACGTTCCGGATTTCGATCATTGTTGTGTCCTTGATTAGCCTCGGAAGACCATGGCTGGGTCGATCCGCGTGGCCTTGCGGATCGAGATGATGGAAGCCCCCGCGCACATCGCAATCGCCAGGGCCAACGTCCCCGCCGCCACTTCCGGCGGCAGCGCAATCGGCGCATTGCCGTTCTGGCTGGATTGAGAGATCGGAGCCGCAATCGCCATCGCCAGCACGTAGCCGAAGATGCCGCTCATCGCAGCCTGCGCCAGAATCACCTGGTAGATCCGCGAGTTCGTGGCGCCCATCGCCTTCAATGTGCCGAACTCACGAATATGATCGACGGTCGCCGCATAGATGGTCTGCGCCACGACGACAATACCTACAATCAGGCCGAGCACCGCACCCAGTAACGTGGTGATCCCGGCGCCGGTCTGGAAGACCCAGTAGATCTGAGTGCGCTTGTGCATCTCCGCATTCGTCAGCACGTCGAAGTCGCCCAGCTTGGCCTTCATCGCGGTCTTCAGCTGTTCCAGATTCACCCCGGCCGCGGCCCGGACCAGCAGGAACATCGTCTGGTTCTCCTTCACCACGCCGCCCGCATAGTTCTGCGCGTTCTTGAAGGAGCAGAAGACAAACGGAGCCGTGGTGAAGCTCCGAATCCCGCGCGTGAATCCGACAATCCGCGCCCGGTGGTTGCTGATCTCCACCGTCTGCCCCAGATGCGTCACGCCGAGCTTCTCTTTGTAGAGCTCATCGACGATCACGGTGTCCTCGCCGCGAAGGTCCTCCACGGAGCCGGCCGTCAGGTTCCACGGCCCGCCCAGCTTGCTCTCCAGCGAGAAGCCGGTGATCTGGACGTTCTCGATCGCTCCTGAGGGCAGTTTCCAGGGCACCCATGCCAGGATGTAGCGATCGACCCGCTCGACGCCGGGCACTTCCATCGCCTTCCAACGCTTTGATTCCTGGATCGGCGACGCTCCATTGACATAGGGCAGTTCCGGGGCCGAGATCCAAAGGCTCGCCCCACTGCGTTCCACAATGTTGGCGCTGGTGTCCATGAAGCTTAGGAACAACCCAAACTGCACCAGGATGAGGACCAGCGCGAAGACAATGCCGACCAGTGTAACCACCAGCCGGACTTTGTCATGAATGAGATTCTTCCAGGCTAGAGTGACCATAACAGTGTCCGCTCAGTAACTGATTTTCTGTTACTGAACACTGTTCACTATACGGCTAGCGTTCTCCCGAGTCAATAGGAATACTTGTTAATTTAGTCCACGAATCAGACGGTCAATGGAGGACTCAATCAGCATCGTGCGTTCGACGAACGGGAACCCGCAATCGACCACGAGTCCCGTGGTCACCCCATGCACGAACAACCAGGCCGACTGCGCGGCCGTCTCCACATCGTCCACCCGAATCGAACCGTCTTCCATGCAGGCTTTGATGCCGACTCGCAGCCGGTTGAACGAAGTCATTGCCATGCCGTTGACATCGCACCTCTGGTCCTGGCCCATGTCCTTGAAAACCGCCGGCGGCGTGCAGAAGACGAACATGTAGTGGCTGGGATGTTCCAGACCAAAGTGGATGTAGTCGATGAGGCTGCGGCGCAGCGTCTCGATGGGCGTCAGGCCGAGGTTGCGAATCGCTTCCAGGCGGCGGTCGAGCTCGGAGAACGTTTCAAAGCAGATGCTCGAGACGAGTTCTACTTTGTCCTTGAAGTACAGGTAGATGGTGGAAGGCGCATACTCGATGCGGTCAGCGATCTTGCGCATCGAGACGCTTTCGTAGCCCTGCTCCAGAAAGAGCGCCGTCGCCGCTTCCAGAATTCTCCGGCGAAGCTCGTCCTTCTCTCTGGCTCGACGTTCTGCGGTGCCCATAATCCTGTCTCCCCGTTCCGGTTCCAGCATACTGAACGCCGTTCATTTTGACAAGATGTGTTCGAATGTTGACGGCTTATGGAGGAAAACGACAAGATCAAAGAGTAAGCCATTCCGGCCGCCTGCTTGGTGTTTTCACCAGCCGGCAGTCGTGATAGATTCTGTGCAGGGAGGTGTCATAATGTATCCTAAAGTACTGATTGCGATTGGGTTAACCGGGGTCTGCGCCCTGGCCGCCGAGGTGCCGGCCTACAAGCTCAAGGTCTTCAAACCGCTGCCGGCGGCGATGGACTCCGCGACGAATCCGCCCACTCAGGCGAAGATCGAGCTCGGCCGGATGCTCTACTTCGAGAACCGGCTGTCCAAGAGCCAGAAGTTCTCCTGTAACTCGTGCCACATGCTGGACAAGTTCGGCGTGGACAACCAGCCTACCTCCGAAGGCCACAAGGGCCAGCGTGGCGACCGCAACTCCCCGACGGTGTTCAATGCAGCGCTGCACATGGCCCAGTTCTGGGACGGTCGCGCGGCCGATGTGGAAGCACAGGCGAAGGGCCCGGTCCTGAACCCCGTGGAGATGGCCATGCCGGACGAGAGCACGGTCGTCAAGACATTGAAGTCGATGCCCGAGTACACAGCTCTGTTCGCCAAAGCGTTCCCGGGCGAGAAGGATCCCGTCACCTACGACAACATGGCCAAGGCCATCGGAGCGTTTGAACGCAAGCTGGTGACCCCTTCCCGGTGGGACAAATTCCTGGCCGGTGACAAGACAGCGCTCACCACGCAGGAGCAGGCCGGCCTGGCGAAGTTCCTGGACGCCGGCTGCGCTGGCTGCCACTCGGGCACCCTGCTGGGCGGATCGTCCTACCAGAAGCTCGGCGCGGCGCACCCCTATCCCGGTCTGAAGGATGAAGGCCGTGCGAAGGTATCGAAGAACGCCGGCGAGAAGTACTATTTTAAAGTCCCGTCGCTGCGCAACATCGACCGGACGGCGCCCTACTATCACGACGGGTCGGTTAAGACTCTGGACGAGGCGGTGAACCGCATGGCCGAGTTCCAGCTGGGCACCAAACTCGCTCCGGCGGACGTGAATTCGATCGTCACCTGGCTGAAGTCGCTGACCGGCGAAGTGCCGGCGTCGCTGATCGCCAAGCCCAAGCTGCCGGCCTCCACGCCGCAGACTCCGAAGCCCGATACGACGGACTAGTACCCATGAAGGCGCGGGCTTCCGTCCTCCTCCTGGCTGTCGCGGTGTGGTCGCAGGAACCCACACCGCGGCAGCGCGCCACGTCGGCAATCACTGACCTGGGCCGCGTGCTGCAGCAGTTATTGAGCGAAGAGATGAAACAGGGCGGCTACGCCGGAGCGGTCAAGTCCTGTGCCGAAAACGCGCAGGTCGCCACCGAGGAGTTCAGCCGCGAACGCGGTCTCGAGATCCGGCGGGTGAGCCTCAAGTACCGCAATCCAAAAGACGCGCCGGACGAGTGGGAAACGCAGCATCTGAAAGCCTGGGCCAGGCAGGCGGAGGCGGGTGAGGCAGCCGCGCCAGTGGAAGAGACGGTCACGGAAAACGGCCGGCGGTTCCTGCGGGTGCTGAAACCAATTACCCTCCAGGCGGTCTGCCTGGGCTGCCATGGACCGGCCAACCAGATTGGGGCTGACGTGAGGGAAGCCCTAAATGCTCACTATCCCAGGGACAAAGCCACGGGCTATAAGGTGGGCGAACTGCGGGGCGCGTTCAGCGCCGTGGTGCCCTTGCCGTAGCTCCAGTTGCCCGGGATCGAAGCTAACTCTTGCTCTGGGAGCCGCCGGTTGCCGGAGGCGTGGCCGAACTCTGACCCGTCGTGTTGGAGGGACGTCGGGACCCGACGTCACAGGTAGCGGACATTCAAGTCGGCACGCCCAACTTCGGCAGGACAAACTTCATCACCACGAAGTAGCCCGCCACAAACAGCACCATCACCAGCCATTCAGGCATATATCCCCTTCAGCATACAGACTTTTCAGGCGGGATCGCCAGTATAGGCACCCGCGCCTGCTCAATTGTGCGCGTGGTGACCGACCCCATCCAGACCTGGCGCCAGCCGGTCCGGCCATGTGTGCCCATGACTACGCAGGAGTTCCCACGATGGGCCGAGGCGATGATTGCTTCCACGGGTGGGGCATCGCTGACCTCATAGTGAACGTCCAGTCCACTGGGCAGATTCCGCGCCGCCCATTGCTTGAGGTGGTTCTCCGCCTGTTCCCGGACCTGCCCCCACTGGTCCAGAATCTCCTGCTTCTGCTGGGTCGAGATGTAGGCCGGCATATCGAGGTGGACAGCGTGCAGCAGGCGCAAAGGCTTTGCCAGCGATGCAGCCAACCAGGCGGCCCAACGCAGAGCATTCGCCGAACAGTCGCTAAAGTCGATGGGGCAGAGAATCGAGTCGAAAGCCGGTGTCGACATAGCCGTGAAGCCTCCGCTATGACGATGCAACTTTCAGGTAGTGGTGACAAGGGGGTTGAGGGTCCAAAAATGGAAAACCCCTGGTCCGGCGGGATTTGCCGGACCAGGGGCAGCTTATGCAAGCTGACAGTGGTTTAGAACGTCAGCTTCAGCGACATCTGCCAGGACCGGGGTGTGTCCTGACCGGTGATGCTGCCGAACGACGGGCTGGTCGGATCTGTATTGGGATCGTACAGATTCGGGTGGTTGAGGGCGTTGAACGTCTCGGCGCGGAACTGCGTGTTCCAGCGCTCGCTGAGGCGGAAGTTCTTGATCAGCGAGAAGTCCCAGCGGTCCTGGTTGGGGCCGCGGGCCGAGCTGAAGCGCAGCGGGAAGCGCCGCAGGTTCGAAGCCAACTGGGCGGAGCCGAGCGTCTCGAAACCGGCTACTTTCGCGGGTGTAAACCAGGAGTCCACATTCCGTTCATTCTCCGGCTTCACAAAGTTCTTCACGTCGCCGTTGAAGATGCGATTGCCGAAGCCCAGGGGGGCGCCGCTCTGGTGCTGGTAGATGCCGCCCAGCTGCCAGCCGCCGGCGATGAAGTCGACAGCCTTAGGCATGCCGCCACCCCAATGACGGCCGCGGCCGAAGGGGATTTCCCAGATACCGGAACCGGTGAGGCGGTGGGTGCGGTCGAGGCCCGCCAGACTCTCGTAGGGCATGGGGTCCTGGGAGTTCATGAACTCGGTGGCTTCCATCGCCTTCGACCAGGTGTAGGATGCCTGCACGGTCCAGGCATTGGCGAAGCGCCGTTCCACACGAGTCTGCAGCGAGTGATACCAGGAGTAACCGGCGGGGTCGCCCAGGATCTGCACGCTGCTGAACTGGTTGTAGGGCCGCAGCAGGTTGGCGCGGGTCATATTGGCGCCAAAGATCGAGTTCAGGCCCAGGTAGGGGTTGGGGAAGTTCGCGCCGAGGTAGTTGATTGTTGCCTGATCGCGAACCGGCGAGGTGCTGAGGTACTGGCCCGGGGTGTAGCTGAGTTCGCGGGTGACGCCCAGCCGCGTGTTGCGGTTGCCGACATAGGCCGCTTCGATCATGAACTTCTGGGGCAGTTCCTGCTGGATGCCGAAGCTCCAGCGCTGGGAGTAGGGGTGGGAGCGGCGGTCGCCGAAGAACTGCACCTGCTGGCCGATGTTGGTGAGCAGGCCGTTGCCGGCGCCGGCGGGCTTGATCAGGCCGGCGGGGAACGGATTCGCGTTGGTGGCGATGTAGGTCAGGCCGTTGTCGAGTGAAGCCTGGATGGGCGTCGAGATGGAGAAGCCGGTCTGGTTGGTGTTGGTGTAGTTCACACCGATGGAGGCGGTGTAGATGCCGTAGCCGCCGCGAATGATGGTCTTGGGCTTGTACTGGTAAGCAAAGCCGATGCGCGGCTGGAAGTTGTTCTTTTCGGGCACCCAGTAGGTGCGCGGGTTGTTGCCGACGTTGGCGAAGGTCAGTCCGCCGATGGCCGCGAACTGCGAAGCGGGCAGTTCGGGGATCGGGTTCTTGGCGTAGTTCGCCTTGGCCGCATCGTTCAGCGGGTTGGGCGTCTTCCCGTCGTAGTGGATCGCAGCGCGGTCGAAGCGCTCCGTCATCGGCGATTCGTACTCATAGCGCAGGCCCAGGTTCACGGTCAGCTTGCGGGACACTTTCCAGTCGTCCTGGAAGTAGAGCGCGAAGTACTTGTCCTGTTCCACATAGGACGCCGTGGTGGCCATGCTGCCGGCGGGGATGCCGTAGAGCAGCGAAGCGACTTCGCCGCCGAGCGTGGGGTTGGCCGCCGTGTCATTGGCTTTGGTGTAGGTGGCGTTGAAGACGTACTGCGGAGACAGGCCGGCACCGTAGCGGTTGCGGCTCTCGCGATACACGCGGAACTCGGGGCCGAAGCGGAAGGTGTGGTTGCCCTTCATCTTCGTGAAGTTGCCGACGAAGGAATTGGTCGTGGAGGCGGTGAGGCCGTCCTGCGATTCCCACTGCGAGAGCTGGCTGAACGGGCTGATCTGGATGTTCGGAATCGGGGCGATCTTCTTGTCGGGCAACTGGCCGATCAGGTTCGACGAAAGGCCCAGTGAGCCGAGGTCGTAGCCCTGCGACGTGCGGCGCTCCGGAAAGTCCTGGAAGGTCAGGCCATAGCGGAAGTTGAGAAGGAAGCTCGGGCTGAACACATAGACGTCGTCAAACGCGATGCCCTTGTTGTTGCGGTTCAGGATGACGCCGTTGACGTCGTTGCTGAAGTTGCGGTTCTTGTCTTCCTGCCAGTAGTCGCGGTGCAGGCGGAGGAATACACGGTGGTTCTCGCTGAAGGCATGGTCGAGGCGGGTGATCCAGACCCAGTAGTCTTCCAGGGCCTTGCCGGACCGGTAGTAGTTATTGCGGTAGTCCGAGGTGCCGGGCTGATTCGGCAGCGGATACAGGTTGATGAAGTTCAGGCCGACGGCGTCCAACTGGCTCTTCGGAATGATGTTGCCGGGCACCGCGGTGCGGACATAGCGGCCATTCTGCAGTGACGTGGAGCGCGGATCGTAGACCTGGTAGGCAGCGCCGAGCTTCAGGTAGTCCGACAGATCGCCGTCGTGCATCTTGGCGGTGGGTACGGTGGAGGTGATGTTGCCGCCCGAATCCGGGTTGCCGAACTTGTTGGCTTCGTACGCAAAGAACCAGAACGTGCGGTTCTTGCCGTCATACAGCTTCGGGATGTAGACGGGAGCGCCGGCCGAAGCGCCGTAGCGGTTGTCCTGATAGATGGAGATCTTCTGGCCCGACCGGTTCTGGAAGATGGTCGGGGCGTCGAGGGCGGAATGGCGGAACCATTCGTGCGCTTCGCCGTGCAGTGCGTTGGTGCCGGACTTCGTCGACACGTTCACCGTGCTGCCCATGGTGTGGCCCAGGGAGGCGTCGAAGGCCGAGGTCTGAACCTTAAACTCGGCGATGGCCGTCTGCGGCGGCGAGAAGGCGACGCGGGGGGCCGTGCCATCACTATATGTATTGGACACGCCGTCGATCGAGAACTCGTTCTGGTTGTTGCCGCCGCCGTCCGTCGAGAAAGTGGAGGGGGCGCTGTTGAAGCCGGCTTTGCGCAGCCGCATGTTGGTGCCGTTCACGGTACCCGGAGCCAGGTGCACGAGGTCCATGGCGTTGCCGGCGAACTGAGGCAGTTCGAGCACGCGGCGTTCGTCGATGACCTGGCCGAGCGAGGCTTCGGCTGTCGACAACAGCGGGGTGGAATCCTTGACTTCGATCGTTTCGGAAGTCGCGCCGACCGCGAGGTCGATGTCCACTTCGACGCTATCGTTGATGCGGACCTGCACACCCTGCCGCAGGAACTTTTTGAAACCGGTGAGTTCGCAGGTGATCGTGTAGTTGCCCGTAATCAGGTACGGCAGGACATAGTTGCCTGAATTATTGGTCTTGCTCGAGACGGCAACACCGGTGCTGTCGTTCGTTGCCTTGACTTCGGCATTGGGAACAACCGCGCCGGTGCCGTCAACGACACGTCCGAGGATCGTGCCGCGAGGATCCTGCGCGCTCAGCGGCAGGAGGGCGGAAATGAGGAGTGCGGCTAGCGGAAGGGCGCGCGCTAGGCTGGTTCGGAATTGGTGCATAAATAGAACTCCTAAGGACGAGGCCTTGGTCCGGCGGAAGAGGGGCACAAGGCGCTGGAGAACGTTTCTCTGAAACTCCGACAATCTGTGTAGAGTTGGCAGTCAATCCGCGAACAGGGAGATTCGAGACTGGGGACAACCACGACGCGCGGACCCCTCAAATTGGCGTTGTGACCCACTTTGCCCTGTAGCATTAGACTAACTAGTACAGGGTTGTCAGATTGGTCTCAGGGGAACAAGTGTATTCTCGGCGAATTCTCCGTGAAACCGCCATCCTCTCGAGGGTTTCCAGCTTCCCCTAACGCAGGCGGGACGGCGATTCCGCCGGGCAGCGGCAGCTTGCGGCAAGCATCTGAAATGATATACTTCCGTCAGAGTTCGTGAGGGGTTAACGTCCCCCGGAACCCTACGGCGCAAGATGGCCTCCGACCCGCAGCCGCGTCCCATTGTCGCTCTCCCGTTACACGACGAGAGATGGGCGTTACTGCACCGGATTGCAGCCAGTTCCGCCTTCCAGAAATCGAATCGATGCCGGGAGCTCCTACTGTTTGTGGGAGAACGCTCCCTGACCGATCCGCAGCATGTAATTCGTGAGCAAGAGATCGGAGTGTCTGTATTCGGCCGGCCGCCGTCCTACGACACCAGCCAGGACACGCTCGTAAGAGTTCAGATTTCCCAGCTCCGAAAGAAGATTCACCAGTATTTCGCCGAGGAAGGGAAAGACGAAACCCTGGGCCTGGAAGTGCCCAAGGGTTCGTACTCAATTGTCTTCCATCCCCGCTCGTCGGAAGCCGAGCAGGACCCGGTGGAACTGCTGGGCCGCCGGACGCGCCGGACCTACATCCTGGCCGGACTGGCCGCGGTGCTTGCTCTGGCTTGCGGTTGGCTGGGCGTCCAGAATTATGAACTCCGTCACCGGGCGCACCTGGGGTTGGGCGACAAGCCCCTGGTGGACAGGTTCTGGCGGCAGATGTTCCAGAACAGCCTCCACACCTACCTGGTGCTTGCGGATGGCAACATTCTGGTTCTGCAGGACCAGATCAAGCACCAGATCTCGGTACAGGAGTACGAGAGCAAGGCGTTCGAACGGATGGCCACGAAGGCGATTGAGGATCCGGCGCTGCGGGCACTGACACTCAACGTGGCCTACCGGCGATTCACCGGTATCGCCGACGCGTCGCTGGCGGTGCGCATGGGGCTGGTGGGGGCGTCGAACGATCTGGGCCTGGACGTAGTGCTGGCCCGGGATGTATCGATGCCGCAGGTCTCGACCCACAACACGATCCTGATGGGCAGCCGGCGGGCCAACCCGTGGGTTGGTTTATTCGAGGAGAAGCTGAACTTCCGGACCGTCTTTGAGGAATCGCCCAAACTGGTCTATTTTCAGAACGTAGCTCCCAAACCGGGCGAGCAGGCCGAGTACCGCGGCCAGTGGAGCAAGCTCAGCTACTGCCGGGTGGCCTACCTGCCGAACCCAAAGGGCAACGGCAGCGTGCTGTTGATCTCCGGCACCGACGTGCAGGCGACGGAGGCCGGCGGGGAGTTTGTCACCAATGAACATTGGGTTCGAACGTTCAGAAATGCCCTCGGCCTGAAGCCAGACGAATCCGTACCGTATTTTGAATTCCTTCTGGAAGGCAAAATGGTGATCAATACGGTGCCACAATTCCAGGTGATCGCCTGGCGGCGGCACTAGGCCGCCCGCCTGTGATATGTTCCGCAGATGCAGTTCCGCCGTTGGCTCCGGCCGCTGGCGGCGGCCACCTTTCTGCTCCAGGCAACGTTGAGTGCGCAATGGTGGACTGCCGGCGATACTCTCAATCAGGAAATCGGCAATGCGACCGGCGGGACGCTGTCTCTCTCGCTGGAACTGCGCAGCCGTCTGGAGCACCGCCAGAGCCAGACTTTTGGCTTTGATCCCGACCGGAGTGCTGATTTCGTCCGGACCCGGGTGGGCCTGGCCTGGAAGCCGGCCAGCTGGCTCAAAATCGCGGCGAAATTGCAGGACGCCCGCGCTCCCTTTTATGGCCAGAATGCGCCGAATACCGTCCGCGATCCCGCGGATCTGTACGAGGCGTACGTGGAACTCCGCGGCGACGCCAAGCGCGGTTTCGGGCTGAGCGCCGGGCGCCGGGTTCTCAACTTTGGGGATGGACGCCTGATCGGCGTGCCGGACTGGAGCAATACCGCGCGGCCGTTTGACCACACCCGTCTGTGGTGGCAGGCCGGGCAGGCCCGCTTTGAAGTGCTGATGGTTTCCATGGTCCGGATCCGCACCGGCGATTTCAACCGGCTGAATCTGGGCGACCGCGTCTGGGGCACCTACAATGTTCTGCCGGAACTGGGCCAGGGGCACCGGGCCGAAGTGTATATCCTGCGGCACGACCAGGACGCATCCGGCGGTTTTACGGGGCAGGGCACGCTGGGGGTGAACTCCTTCGGGTCCCGCTGGACGGGCCCCATCGCCGCCGGTTGGAAGTATGCCGTGGAAGGGGTTTTGCAGGGAGGCCACGTGGGTCCGGCAACCCATCGGGCCGCGGCGTGGTCTTCGGTTGTTTCGAAGACTGTGGGCAAAGTGGAGACTTCAGTAGAGTATAAGTTCGCCTCAGGAACCGCGCATCCGGAGGATCGCAGCCGGGATACCACGTTTGACCAGCTCTATCCGGCCAATCATGACAAGTTTGGCCACCAGGATCTGTTCGGCTGGCGCAACATGCACAATATACGAGGCCTGGCGGCCTGGCATGTCCGTCCGAAGGTGACGCTGAGCGCCATGTTTGATGACTACTGGCTGGCCCAGGCGCGCGATGGCCTGTATAACGGTCCGGGGCGCCTGATTGCCCGGTCGGCCGACGGTTCGGCCGGGCGGCACGTGGGCCAGGATCTGGATTTCTTTGCCACCTGGCGTCCGGTGAAACCGCTGATGCTGGGCGCCGGCTTCGGAGTGTTCCTGAAAGGCGAGTTCATCCGCAAGGCGACGCCGAATGTTGCGCCGGTCTACGTGTACTTCTTCCAGACCTACTCTTTCTGAATTCAGGGATTCGGTGATTCTGCCCTGAGTTTGCTGGCGACCAGCAGCGCGAGTTCCAGCGACTGCTCGTAGTTCAAGCGCGGGTCGACCTCGGTCTCGTAGGCGCGGTGGAGGTCGTGCTCGTTCAGGCCGCGAGCGCCGCCGGTGCATTCGGTGACGTTTTCACCGGTCAGTTCGATGTGCACGCCGCCCAGGTGGGAACCGAGCCGGGCGTGGATGTCGAAGGCCTGGCTGAGTTCGCTTTCGATCTCGCCGAAGTCGCGGGTTTTGTAGCCGTTGCTGGTCGATTTCGTATTGCCGTGCATGGGATCGCAGATCCACAGCACGCGGCGTCCGGCGCCCTGGACGGCCTCGACCAGAGGCGGCAGGCCTGCGGCGATCTTCTCGGAGCCGAAGCGGTGGATCAGCGTGAGGCGGCCGGGCTCATTGTCCGGGTCGAGGATGTCCATCAACTTCAGCAGCATATCGGGCGGAGTCGCCTTGCCGACCTTCATGCCGATGGGATTGTCGATGCCGCGCATGTACTCGACGTGGGCACCGTCGGGGGCGATGGTGCGGATGCCGATCCAGGGG
Organism: Acidobacteriota bacterium; assembly: GCA_017307505.1. Lineage (GTDB taxonomy): Bacteria > Acidobacteriota > Terriglobia > Bryobacterales > Bryobacteraceae > Paludibaculum. The sequence continues at coordinate 102,338 of JAFKEE010000041.1, forward strand.
AAGTGCGTGGACAGGTTGTACCAGCCGGTGCGGTGCGGCACTTTGCGGGTCTGGGCCTGTTCATAGCCCAGGTGGAGCGCTTCGTGGGAGGTGTAGAAGTCAATGCGGTCGCTGCCGCCGGCCGGGGCGCCGAGGATGTTCTCCATGAAGCGCAGGCTGTCGGTGATGGAGCGGAGGAGGTTGTGGTACTCCTCGGCCTGGGGCGAGTGCTTGGTCCAGTCGAGATCCCAGTATTCGGGGTGATGCAGGTCGGCGAAGCCGCCTTTGACCAGCGCGCGGATGAAGTTCAGGGTGAGGGCCGCGCGTTCATAGCCGCGGAGCAAGAGGTTGGGATCCGGGGTGCGGGCTTCCAGCGTCGGCTCGGGGCGGTTGATGAGGTCGCCGCGGTACGAGGGCAGGCGCACGCCCTGCACGTCTTCGTAGTCGGCGGAGCGGGGTTTGGCGTACTGGCCGGCGAAGCGGCCGATGCGGACCACCGGCTTGCGGGCGCCCTGCACGAGGACGAGGCTCATCTGGATGAGGATCTTGAGCTGATTGGCGATGCGCTGGGAGGAACAATCGGCGAAACGTTCGGCGCAATCGCCGCCCTGGAGGACGAAACACTGTCCGGCGGCGGCGCGGGCGAGCTGCTCCTTCAGGGCGACCACTTCCCAACTGGTGACCAGGGGCGGGAGCTTGGAGAGTTCAGACAGCGCGTGCTGGAGCACGGGAAGATCGGGGTATTCGGGTTGCTGGAGAGCGGGAAGGCCGCTCCAGGAATCCGGCGCCCACTTTCGGCGAGAGGCAACCATGGCTCTCTCCATTTCAACATGCATGGAGTTACAGGGTAGCATGGGGTAACGAACCCCATGAGAATTGCCTCGCGCCTCGTAATCCTCTGCCTGCTGCTCTGCCGGCTGATTCCAGCGCAGGAGGCAGCGGAGGCAGAGAGACGACGGCGTCCTAAGATCGGCCTGGCCCTCTCGGGCGGCAGCGCTTTCGGCCTGACCCACATCGGCGTATTGAAGTGGCTGGAAGAGAATCGCATTCCTGTGGACTACGTGGCCGGGACGAGCATGGGGAGCCTGGTGGGCGCTCTGTACGCCACTGCTTATTCGCCCAAAGAGATTGAGACGTATGTGGACGGGATCGACTGGGCCGGGGTCCTCTCACCGTCCATCGCCTTCCGGCAATTGGCCTATCGACGGAAGGAGGATATGCGTGAGTACCCCTCGGCCGTCGAGTTCGGCTTAAAGGGCGGGATCCGGCTGCCTTCCGGACTTTCCGGCGGACAGGGCGTGGGTCTGGTGATCAGCCGTTTTGCGGCCCCGTATGGAGACCTGGCGAAGTTCGACGACCTGCCGACGCCCTTCCGGTGTGTAGCCACCGACCTGAAAAAGGGGCGGGAGGTCGTCTTCGAAAAAGGCCCGCTGTTTGATGCTTTGCGGGCGTCGATGTCTTTGCCTGCTTTGTTTGCTCCGGTCCGGATGGGCGACCTGACACTGGTGGATGGAGGGCTGCTGAACAACATCCCGGTGGACGTTGTGAAGAAGATGGGGGCGGATATCGTCATTGCGGTGGCCCTGGACAAGCCGCCGGAGGAGGCGCAGTTCCGGTCCCTGCTGGGCGTCGCGGCGCGCAGCATCACGGTCATGATCACGGCCAACGAACGGCGCAGCCTGGGGATGGCCGATACCGTGCTGATGCCGGACCTGAGCGGCATGGGCACCAACGATTACCTGAAATGGAAGGAACTGGAAGAACGCGGCTACGCTGCGGCGGCGGCGAAGAAGGCGATGCTGGAGAAGCTGAGCCTGAGTCCTGAGGAGTACGAGGCTTATCAACAAAAGCGCCTGGCCAAGCGCCGCAGCGGCGAGTTGAAGCCGGCATTCGTGGAAGTGGATGGCGACATCGCTCCGAAGAGGACGGAAGCTCTGATCGACGCGATCGCGGCGAATCCGAACGAGCCGTTGGATCGCGGCAAGCTGGAGAACGAGCTGACAAAGATTACGGGTATGGGCCGGTTCGACACTGCGAACTACTCGTTTGTGCACCGGGGTGACCTGCCGGGGATCCGGGTGAGCGTGCACGAGAAGGACTATGGTCCGCCGTTCCTGAAGGTGGCGTTCCTGCTGGATGCATCGCGGCAGGAGGGTTTCCGGTTCGGCATTGGCGGCCGGTTCACGGTGCTGGACCTGGGCGGGCCGGCGTCGGAATGGCGATCGGATTTGAGCATCGGCCAGTTCAACCGGGCGTCGACGGAGTATTACTACCGGATTGCGGGCGGGAAATGGTTCGTGGCGCCGCGGCTGTTCTATCTGGAGGACAGCCTGCCGCTCTATCAGGGGGACCAGCAGGTTTCGGATTTTACGACGCGCCAGACTGGCGGAGCGGTGGATGTGGGCTACGCGTTTGGGCGGTTCCAGGAGTTGAGGACCGGCTACACGCTGAGCCACGACCGGTTGGCTGTCAGCAAGGGCGTGAACTCGTTCGATCCGGTAAAAGGCCGCTATTCGGATTTTCACGTGAAGTGGGTGTATGAGGGCCAGGACAGTCCGATGGTGCCGCGGCGCGGCGTGCGGGCCTCGGTGCAGGGGGCGTGGGTGCTCGACCATCCTGGGGTGAACCGGACTTATCCGATGGCCGACATCACGTTCGGCTACGCACGTCCCTTCAATAAGAACTACTCGTTATTGACGAATTTCGCGGGCGGCTCGACGGTGAGCGAAGAGGCGTTGTCGACAGTATTTGCGTTGGGTGGAGTCGGACGGGTTGACGCCTTGGGCCGCGGCCGTATGTTGGGGAACCACTACTATTACGGCGGCGCTCGGGTGTTGCGGACGCTGGCCAGCGATTCGTTGTCGTTATTTGGCAGGTTTTATCTGACGGCCGGCCTGGAGAGCGGCAAGGCGTGGACTCCGTCGGTAGGAGCGATGCCGCGCTATAGCGGTTCGTTTGGTTTATTGGGCGAAACAACCTTCGGCGTAGTGTATTTTGGAGCCGGAATCGGGGATCGCGGAGACCGGCGCATGTTTTTCCGGCTGGGCCGAGTGTTTTAGGCTGTATAAGTGGGAGGGAACTCTCATGGATTACAGCCATTTGATTCAATTACTGCTGGATTCTTCCGAAGCGGATTGGCTTTGGAACGAGCCCCGTTCGATCTGGACGTTCAAACCGGATCTGAACATTACGCTGCGTGAAACGCAGACCCCAGGGCGTGGAGAGCTCCGCCCGTTCGCGGAGAAGTGGGCCCGCGAGTATCCGGACCAGGATGCGCGGGCGACGCAGATCGAGCTCTGGTATGGAGCGTCGTTCGTGAAGGAGTACGGGTTCGTGCTGGTGGATGGGTACCGGGCGAGCCTGCCTGTGCCGAAGCCTGCCGACGATTTGACGATCACCCGCGAGCAACTGGCCGTGGCGGTGGCGGTGAATGCCGGGCGGGCTGAGTTCCCGCGGTATATCAGCCGGTTCCAGGTCAGCGGCTGAAGAAGGGTGAGAGACACCGATGGCCGGCTGCCCGGGGTGGCCGGCCGCTTCCTGCTTCTGTCCATCGTCTTAGGAGTTCCTGCATGACCGTGTTGTGGCGCTGTCAATGGATCCTTGTGCTTGGCACATTCGCCATGCAGGCACAGGAGCCTGGAGCGAAGGAGTGTTCCGCGGCCCTGGCGGACTTCGAAGCGGTGTTGGTGGGTTCGCATGCGGGCGAGTCCTCGCGAGTGGAGGCTGCGCGTGTGTTGCAGTTCGCGCGAGAGGGGCTGAGGCTGCACCGGCAGGAGTTGGTTCGCCCGGCGGGCGAGAGGCTGCGGCGCTGGCTGGAAGGGAGCCGGGGCGCTGTGCCGGCCGCGGAACGCGTGGATCTCGAAGCTGCTTTCCGAGCGCTGGCGCCGTGTTCGAACTGGCAGAGCGATTCGACTCCTGCTGGTCCTGGTGGTTGGGGCACAGTTCGAGCACAGGTGTTTATCGCTCCAGAAGGCTCGCCGGATTCCACCGGAGAGGGGCTCGTTCCTGCTGAGGGGACGATGCTCTTTGTGGGGGCTGTGGAGATGGCCCGGACTAGTAAGGACGGAGTGGCCGAGTTCCGGTATCCTTCCGGCACGCACGTGGTGCAGGCGATGCGGTTCCCCTATTACGCCACGGATGCGACCGTCACTGTGGCCAGCGGAGAGAGGGCTCAAGTCCGTATGCTGCTGGATTCCGGCAAAGAGATCGCCGCGTACAGTCATCCGTTTATTGATGAACTTCAGGATGGTGTGTTGCCTGGAGTGCTCGAGTCCTTCCACATTGGGTTTGCCTTCGACGAGGATGGACGCATCGCCGTGCTGGATTTTCTCACTTCGGTTATTGCCACTGATGACAGGAGTGGTGAATCGTATGACCTTACGGGCGACTGCGAAGCGAGAAACGGCCGGATCCTCGTACGGATCACGAAGCCGTTTAGAGAGTTTCTGGCAAAGGCACAAGAGGGCGTCACATTGGATGTGTATGCCGGGACCGCGGATGAGTGGCCGCACCGCGACACGATTCGTTTCGTCTACGGCGGAGTCCCCCTGCCTGGCGCCGCAGAGATGAAGCAGGCACCGGATTTGCCGTGGGATTTGAGGATCTTCTGCCGCTCACACGGCGGGCTTACGAAATACGTACGGTGTGATCGGGCCGGCTGCGACGTGCGGGGTTTGCCGAAGGGGCCGGTGTCGATTGGTGTGATTACGGCGCACACGGCGTTTTCGATGGATCTTGAACTTTCGGGCGAGTTTCCGATTCGGGCCCTTGCGGACGAGGTAGGAAAACAGCTGCAGTGAGGTGGCGGCAGATTCACGAGATGATCAGGCTCCGCCTGTAGGAACTTGGTACACCGATTTGGGGAGTGAGGTGAATTTCCGAATTGTGTGCTGCTATTCCCGGACATGTTTCTGATGAATTGAGGACATGATTGGGATTGACGCCGTAGAACCGCAAGTTGATAATGAGCCAGTGCATTCTGCTGATTCCATCGCTGATGTTGTGGAGGGACAGCCATGATTGACAAACGTTCCAGCTCGCTTCTTTTCTGCGCAGCCATCGCGCTTTCCGGTTCGTCTGGAGCCGTCCTTGCTGCGCAAGTTCCTCCAGGGCGTGCGGAGTTCACTGTCAACATGACCGTCGTCTACACCAATGTGAAGAGTGGCAAGAGCACGACGACGAACAGGAGTTACGCCCAGCGAAGCGATGGAAGTTCTCGTGAGGACGTAGCGGATTACCACACGACTCGTGGCCAGGGCGTCCTTCGCTCCGTTTATCTGGCTCTGCCTGCTGAGAAGATATTTCAGCACGGGCACCCCTATGTTCAATCGGTTTCCACGATATCGATGACCGACGCAGAGGTGCAGCAATACGGGATCATTCCGCGATTTGACGAGAAGTGCTCCACGAAAAAGGGTCTGGAGGGCGCGGCGTTTGCGGGGTTCTCGAGTGTGGCGGGTCAACGGGTGGCGGTCTATACGTTCTCCCTGAGGCGGGAAAACTTCGAGTTTTCGTTCGCGCCGGATCTGGAGTGCTATCCGCTACGGATGACTGTCGACACCTTGGACGACAAGGGGGCGGTTGTCCGGAGGTACAAGAGCGAGGCCTATGGTGTGGATCTGGGGGCGCCCGATTCCGGGTTGTTTGCTGATCCGTTCGCGGGATTCGTTGAACGCCCGCCCTCCGAGATCATCAGGCTGATGGCGCTGAAGATTTTCCACCGGTCTCCTTCTTCGGAAGATACGTTGGAGTCCAGGCGCCGGTTGGATGATTTCTACTATCAGCGGATGCCGAGGGGCGGAATTACCAGGGATCCGGCCGGGAGCGAGAAGTAGCTGCGGGGTCTTTTTGATCGCGTTGTGAGTGCACGAGTGTTCTGTCGGCTATACGGCGGGGACGCCTCCCTTATGGTCGGCGTTCGTAGAGAGTTTTCTTCCATTCCCAACAGAAAGGGCCCGCAGCGTGAAGCCGCGGGCCTTTTTTCCTCCGACTCAATCTCCTGGGATTGTGTTCGGGGTGAACTCTAGAAGTTCACCTTGATGCCTAGCTGCATGAACCTGGGGCCGACCTGGACCGCGGTGGCGCGGCCGAAGTTGGGATCCGTCAGGTTCACGTTGATGCCTCCGAAGAGCGTCCGGTTCAGGACGTTCGACGCGTCGGCTCGCAGTTCGAGATCGACGGGCTGATCCTTGTAGGCGAACAGGATCGTGCGCTTGACGATGGAGAAGCTCTCCGACAGGACCGGCGGGGTGCGCAGGTCGTTGAGGAAAGCGGCGGAGGTGCCAAACTGGAGCGGGCCGGGCAGCGTGAAGGCGTTCCGGTCGAACCAGCGGACGTTCGGGTTGTCGGGATCGAGATCCGTGCGGTTGGTGCCCGTGCGGATCGAAGAACCGGAGAGGTTGGCGCGCAATACCGGGTTGAAGAGGGACGCAGCCAGCGTGTTGGGCACGGTGGGCTGCAGCAGGGTGCCGGAGCGGTACTGGTGGATGCCGGAGATGGTCCAGCCACCGGCCAGCTTCTTCATGAGGTTGCTGCCTTTCTTGCCGAACGGCAGGTCCCAGGTGTAGATGAGGTTCAGCACCTGCGGCGTGTCGAAGCGCTGGAAGCTCTTCTCGTTGCCGAGGTTGTACTGGTCCTGAACCGCGATGCCGGAGCCCGTCTGGGTTTCGGCGCCGACGTTGGACAGGCCCTTGGACCAGGTGTAGCCCATGAGGACGCTGAGCGACTTGTAGCGGCGCTCCACCTTGGCCTGCAGGGCGTTGTAGGTGCTGCCCGCGTTGCCGAGGTAGGTGTGGGTGATGTTGAGGTACTGCGGATAGGGGCGCAGCGCCTGGGCGAGAGTGCCTGCGAACGTCGGGAACGGCTTGGTGAAGCCGGCGTTGACGACCCGCGAATCGTTGATGTTCAGGGGCAGCAGATCGCCGTACTTCAGCTGGCCCGGGTTCACCTGGTTGTACGGCGTGGCCGAGTTCAGGTGGGTGCTCTTCATGCCGACGTAGGCGACATCCAGGAACCAGCTGCCAGGCAGTTCGCGCTGGACGTTGAAGCTCCAGTTCTGGATCTTGCCGGGCAGGCCATCCTCGGCCGTGAGGATGAGGACGCTCTGGCCGTTGGCGAAGGAGGGATCGACGACGGGCAGGGGACGGGGCGGTCCGGGGGTGAAGCCATTGTCCCAGTTGAAGACGGGGGCGAGGCCATCGAGCGACTGCGGAGCGCTGCTGTAGCTGGTGCCCCAGCCGCAGGGGAAGCAACCGCCGCCGGTGTTGCCGTTGGCCGCCGAGTAGTAGAGGCCATAACCGCCGCGCAGGACGGTCTTCTGATCCAACTGGTAGGCCGCGCCGAGGCGGGGTCCGAAGTTGGTGGGGTAGATGCTGCCGAAGCGCTTCTTGCCGTTGCGGCCGGGTCCTTCGCCGAGGAAGGTGAGCGCGCCGGGCAGTCCGCCCGCGCCCGGATTGGGGACGCCGGGATCGAAGCTCGAGATCGTGTAGTTCTGGTCGAACCGGGGGAAGTAGAGCTCGTAGCGGACACCGACGTTCAGCGTCAGGCGCGACGACACTTTGATGTTGTCGGTGATGAACGCGGAGTTGGTGATGTAGAGGATGTTGACGCCCTTGGTGTTGAAGTCGCGGCGGGCGCTATCGGGTCCGCCGAGCAGGAAGCTGGCGAACGAGTAGCCGGTGGTGGCGCGCAGGGCTCCGGGGGCGGCCGTCTGGAAATTGGTGTAGTTGAAACGGCCGTGGGCGTAGGCGTCGTCCAGAGGATCCTGGAAGGTGCGGCCGCGGCGGTATTCGAAGCCGAACTTCAGGTCGTGGCGGCCGAGCACTTTGCTGGCCGTGTCGGAGATGGTGTAGGTCCAGTTGGACTGGTTGCCGCGGTTCTTGGGATCGTTGCCGAAGCCGGTGAGACCGTCGGTGAAGGTGACGATGGGGAACGAGCTGGAGCCGTCGGTGGCCACGCCCTTCAGGCCGAGCTTCTCGGGCCAGCCCTGCTTGTGCTGCGGCAGCTGGTCGAAGTAGTTGTTGTACCGCGAGAGGCCGAAGACGAAGTGGTTGAAGAAGGTGGGCGAGAGGCTGGCGTCGTAGGTGGCGCGCCAGGTGTCCGGTTTGTCCAGAGTGTAGAGGCCGCTGGCGAGAGGACCGGGGAGGCCGCCTTCGGCCAGCTGCGTGATGTTCTGCTTGCTGAGGAAGAAGCTCACGCGGTTGGTGTCGTTGAAGATGTGATCGGCCTTGATGCTCCAGATGTCGAGATCGCGCACGCCCAGGTTGGTGACGGAGAAATTGGACGAGATGCCCGGTCCGGTGGGATTCGGGATGAGGCCCAGGATGTTCTTCGACACGCTGCTGAAGCGGTTGGTGGGAATCTGGTTGTTGGCGAACGGTGTGCGGGTGACTACCCCATTGACGGTCTGGGTGCTGTTGGGATCGTAGATCAGCTTCGAACCCAGCTCAGAGAAATCGCCGCCGCGCATGGCCTGGGTGGCGATGCTGGCGACGGCCGTGCTGGAAGCGTTGGCCTGGCGATACCAGTTGCGGGTGAAGTAGAAGAACGACTTATTCTTGCCGTTGTAGACGCCGGGGATCCAGACGGGTCCGCCGAGGTTCAGGCCGTATTCGTTCTGCCGCACCTTGGCCTTGTTGGGGTTGCGGGTGTCGCCATCGGGGTACTTGCGCTGGCGGTTGATGGACCAGCCGGCCGCGTCGTAGGCATCGTTGCGGTTGTATTCAAAGACGCCGCCGTGGAATTGGTTGGAGCCCGACTTGGTGACGAAGACTTCGATGCCGCCCGCCGTTCGCCCATACTCCGCCGAGAAATTGGAGTTCAGCAGTTTGAACTCGCCGTACTGTTCGACGGAACCGATGCCGCCGTTGGAGGTGAAGGCGACACCGCCGCTCTCGGGGTTGGTGTGCGAGGCGCCGTCGATGAGGATTTCCTTGCCGCGGCGGGGTCCGCCGTTGATGCTGGAATCCTGGACGCCGTTGTTGACGCCGGGCAGATACGAGATAAAGTTTTCCGGATTGCGAAAACCGCCGCTGACGAAGAGCGGCGCATCTTTCATAAACTTCGGCTGAAAGCTGGTGCCGAGATCGCTGCTGGCCGCGTTGAGCAAGGGCGCTTCGTCCTTGACATCGACGGTCTGCGAGACATCGCCGACTTCCATGCGGGCATCGACGTTGACGCGCGTGGCAGTGGCTACAACGATGCCCGTACGGGACATCTTCTTGAACCCGGCTACTTCCACATTGAGTGTGTAAGAACCGACTTCCAAAGCGGGGAATGAGTAGATTCCAGAATCGGAACTTACAGTCGCCAACTCGCGGTTGGTCGCCTCCTGAATCAGCCTGACGGTGGCGCCCGGCACGGCTGCACCGGCAGGGTCGGTCACCTGGCCTGAAATAGCGCCCGAGCCGGTCTGGCCGTAAACAAGGGCCAAAGGCAGGGCGAGCAGGCACACAACTTGGTATGTGATTTTCTTAACGAACAAGGAACCCCTCCCAGTGGGATTTTCTGGCAGTCTACAGGAGTTGATACTAGATGACAACGTGAATGTTTGCCCGGGGTCGTCCGATATCGGGTAAATTCGCTGGTATGAACCGCCGCTGCTTCAATTCCGCGATGGCTGCGAATGTGATAACTGTCTCCGGAACGGCCGCCGCGCCCGAGGGAACGCCCGAAAACTGGCCGGCGCTCTGGAAGGTCTCGCGCGAGTTTACGCTGGCTGTGGCCGACGCAATGCCGGCGGAGGAGTACGGATTCGTGCCTGCCGAGGGCGAGATGAGCTTCGCGGCGCTGATGATCCACATCGCCACCGCGCAGGCATTCCGCTTTGCGCAGATGGCGGGGGACCAGATGCCACTGACGGTACCCCGAACCATGGCAAAGGCAGACGCGAAGGCAGTAGCGCGCAAGCTGCTGGAGGAGTCGTTCGAGTACTGCCAGAGCCGGGCTGGCCGGCTGACTCAGGCGCAGTTGGCCGCGTCTTACAAAGTCGACTGGTATGAACGGCCGTCTGTTTCCGGCGACCGGCTGATGCTGGCGATGTTTGCGCACACTGCGCACCACCGGGGACAGGCCGAGGTCTATCTGCGTTTGAAGGGCATCAAGCCGCCAGCTTACCGGTTTTGATCAATTTTTCGAGTGTTCGCGGATTGATAGTACTAAGCGGGTTCTGGGACTAGACGCCGGACCCGGCCCCCCTTTCCCAGCCACGAAGTCCAATCGGGAAGTACCGATTCCCCCTCCGTTGGTCCCAATCCACCCTGTTTTCGGGCGTTTGCGCCCGCGCCTGGCACCAGAGGCGGTTTGCAGTCCTAGGATTTGAGGTTCTGGGGGCGAGCAAATGCGCCCGCTAGGTTACTGGTGTGACTGCCTGCCGGGTGGAGCGCCGAAACGTTCCAGAGGGCCGGCAGAACAACCGGAGAACAAGAATGAAACTCAAACCAATGCTATTCGGAGCGGCGACCGTGCTGGCGGTCCTCTCCTCAGCCTCCGCGGCGCCTTTGCCGCCCTCCGTGCTGGGGACTGACAAAGCGGTCGTGATCCAGAATGAAGACCTGCAGGTCCTGACAGGCGGGGGCTTCGGGGGCACGCTCGCTGGAATCAACACCTACCTGTGGTGTGTCGATTGGGAAGACTACATCGCCGGCCCGCCGGATGCCTATAAGGCCAACGTGGTGGCCCTGGGCGACTGGACCCCGGCCCAAAGGGCGCAGGTACAAAAGGGGAACAACACGAATTGGGCGGTGGATCCTCCGGCCCTGAGCGCTCTGCAGCGCTATCAGGTGGCGGCTTACCTGCTTTCCCAGATGGTCACCTTCCAGACACTCACGCCACAGACCGGCGCTACGCTGACGGCGGACCAGAACCTGCAGAATTCGCTGTGGAAGATCCTGAATCTCGGTGCGCCCTCGTATCCGAGCCCGATGCCCTCCAATCTGGGGCCGCTGAATGCCGCGATTGCCTATGTGCAGAGCCACCCCACCTACGGTTTTGGCTCGTTCGCGGTGGTGAGCGGGATCTCGTCCGATGGCGTCCTGGGCCGAACGAAGAAGCAGACCTTCCTGGTGGCGATTCAACCGGCCTCGGTACCTGAGCCGGGCACCTACGCCCTGATGGGCCTGGGGCTGGGCGCCCTGGCGCTGCTCCGCAAACGCAAAGCTTAGTCCGCTCCTCCTCTCCCAGCTACAGTCAAACGGCCGCCCGCAGCGATGCGGGCGGCCGTTTTTGCGTGGGTGCTAGTCGCGGCGCAGCGCGGTCATGGGGTCGAGCCGTGAGGCGCGCAGGCCGGGCTGGAGGGCCGCGGCGACGGCCACGGCGAGCAGCAGGAAGAGGACCGAGGCGTAGATCCAGGGAGATTGGAATTCAGTCTGGAACAGCAGTCCCTTGAGGTAGCGCACGCTGGCGAGGGAGGCGCAAAGACCAAGGATTGCGCCGGCGACGGTCCAGCGCAGCGCGCGGCTGAGAATCAGGGACACAATGCCGGCGGGCGTAGAGCCGAGGCACAGGCGCACTCCGATTTCGCGCGTGCGCTGTGTGACGAAGAAACTGATGACGGCATACAGGCCGATGCTGGCCAGCAGGATGCCCACCAACGCAAAGGAAGTGAGCACCACGGTCTGGAAGCGCGGCCGCTGGTAGAGGCCGGCCACTTTGTCCTCCATGGAGTTGATCTCGACTGGCAGGTGCGGATCCATGGCGGCCATCTCGCCGCGGATGAGAGGCGCCATGGCGGTGGAGGGCAGAGCGCTTCGGATGATGGCGATCCAGCGGCGTGCCGGGCCCGGGATCACCTGGGGCCGCTGCATATAGTACTCGGAATCCTGCTTCTGACCGGGCGGCGCGTTGCGGACCTCACCGGCAATGCCGATGACGGTGAGCCAGGGGTTCTCGGGCCCGGCGCGCAGGCGGCGGCCCAGGGGATCCTGCCGGCCAAAGAGGCGGGCGGCGAGGGAGCCGCTGAGGACGATGGTGTCCTTGTCGCCGGACTGAAAGGCGCGGCCGCGCAGCAGCGGGATGCCGAGGGCGGGGAAGTAGTCCGGAGTCACCCAGCGGTAGACCACCATGCCGCCGGTGCCCTGGCGGGTTTCGGCGGGCTGTCCCTCCAACTGGATGCGCGAGTAGATCATGGCCTGGGTACGGCCCGAGGGTGGTACGGAATCGGCCAGGGCCACCTGGGCGACGCCGGGCAGGCGGCGCAGGCGTTGCTGTGCCTCCAGGGCGTGCTGGGCGTCGAGGCGCATGGTGGCGGTGAGGACGCGGTTTTCCTGGAAGCCGAGCGGGACGTTCTGGAGCTTCCACAGGCTATGGAGAAGGAGCCCGGCTCCGGTGAGCAGGACGACGGTGATGGCGAACTGAGCCGTGACCAGGAGGGGCTTCAACCAGAGGCCGCGGCGCTCCGTGGCGCGGGTGCCGGAGAGGTCTTCGAGAGAGACGCGCAGGAGGGCGGGCGCGAGTCCGGAGAGCAGGCCGGCGGCCAGGGTCAGGAGGACCGCGAAGGCGGCGACGCGCCAATCGATCTGGGCGTCGCGGAGACGGGCGATGCCTTCGGGCGCAAGGCTGCGCAGCAGGCGCAGGAGCCACCAGGCGAGACCAATGCCGGCCAGGCCGCCGGCAGAGGCGAGCAGCAGGGTACCGGCGAGGGATTCCCGGATGAGTTGCCAGCGGGTGGCGCCCAGGGCGGCCCGGACCGCGCGCTCCTGCGACTGGCCGGAGGCCCGGGCCAGCAGAAGGTTCGCGACGTTGGCGCAGGCGATGAGCAGGACGCAGAAGACGGCTCCGGTGAGGAGTTGGGCGGCGAGGCGGGCATCGCGCGACTGGCGGTCGCGGAGTCCGGAGATCTTCAACGAGATTTCCTTGCGGAACTGGGCCGGGACGAGTTTGAGGGACTCCTGGTAGAGCGGCAGCAAGCCGGCGCGGATCTGGGGCAGGGTGAGGCCCGGTTTCATCCGGCCGAAGACGACGAGTAGCGCCATGCGATCGCGGGCTCGCTGGACGGCTTCGTCCAACTGTTGGGGCAGGAGAACGTCGATGCGGGTCAGGTTGGGGTACTCGAAGTTGGCGGGCAGGACTCCGGCGATGCGCGTGGGGCGGCCGTCCAGGTTGATGGTGCGGTTGAGAACGGCCGGGTCGCCGCCGAAGCGGCCGCGCCACATTTCATAGGAGATGAGGGCATTCTGGGCAACGCCGGGACGATCGTCGTCGCGCGTGAGGTCGCGGCCCAGGACCGGGGCGACACCGAGAGTCGACAGGAAGTTCGCTTCCACGCGGCCGCAGCGGAGGCGGGCCGGGTTGTCTTCGAAGAGGTCGCAGTCGCCGGCCATGCTGGTGGAGGTGATGGCGCTGAAGACGGTCTGCCTGTCACGCCAGTCCAGGTAATCCGGCCCGAGCAGGAACTCTTCCTCGGCGAGCGGTGTACCCATGCCGAGCCAGATGAGTTGGTGCTCCGCGGCGTAGGGCAGGGAGCGGATCAGGATGCGGTCGACGACGCTGAAGACCGCGGTGGCGGAGCCGACACCCAGAGCAAGCGCCAGGACGGCCGTGGTGGTGAAGGCCGGAGCGCGGAAAAAGGAGCGGAGAGCGGGTTTCCACATAGCTGTGCCCAGTGCAGGGATAGACTCCAGGCGATCTGGGACAGTTCCCGGGGCGTGTAGGATTTCCAGATTTGCCGTGTAGGAGATTCCAGCATAACCAGAGCCGATTGACTCAATTAAGAGAAGGATGTCCTTTGTTTGCAATGAGGCGATGGATGGACCGCCAACTGCAATGGCTCGTGTAGGCGAATCCGACTTTTGAGGAAACGCCACCAGGTGACAAAGGAGATTCCGATGTTCGGTATCGATTGGAACAATCCGCAGACGATGTGGCTCAACTACACGAATCTGGCGCTGGGCGTAGTGACGCTCATCTGCTTCGTGGCCGTGGGCTACAACATCGTGAGGGAGTTGCTGGAACAACGGCAGAAGCACAACGCGATGGATCGCGAGTTGAAGGACATGCTGGCCGCGCAGGGTCATGCCATGGAGGTTCCGGGTTTGGGCTGGACCATGGCCGACGGCGGAGAGCCGGTGCATCCGCCGGTGTTCAAGCGTCCGCCCACGCCGCGGGAGAAGAAGCAGTAGGAGGAGATTGCCGTGAGCTGCCCGTTTCTCAGGGAAGCACGTGCCCGCAGCTGCCAGGCTGCGCCGTTACGGAAGCTGATTGTGGAAGGCCGCACCGACACTTCCGGCGAGAAGTGTTCATCGGCCGCGCATCAGCAGTGCTCCATTTTCGTGGATCAGCGCGCCATTTCGGAAGATCCGGGCCGGTGTCCGTTTCTGCACGAATCGCTTATGCAGTACTGCGCGGCGCAGTCGGTACCGAAGATGGTTCCGTACAGCGAGTCGCAGTTGGGCAAGTGCGGATCGGACAGCTACCAGTATTGCGAGTTGTACCTGCAGATGGCGCATCCCGGCGGATCGCATGCGGCGAACGAGTGGCAGGTGGAAGGCATTCCGGTGCCCTCCAGACTGCACTACACCGCCAACCACATGTGGATCGACACGCACGCGAGCGGCGCCTGCCACATCGGCATTGATGGTTTTCTGGCCCGCCTGATCGGCAGGCTGGACGGAGTCAACTTTGCGACGCAGCGCGGGGTCAGCCGGCCCAGCGCTGTCCTGAACCTGCATGGGGCGGACTGGCCGCTGGTCTTCCCGAATCAGGTATTGATCAGTTCAGCCAACCTCTATCTGCGCGGCAATCCGGCGCGGCTGGCAGCCGATCCTTATGGTTCAGGCTACCTGTTTGAAGGTTGGGAACCGCCGTCCGGTTCGCCGTCGAGCCATGGCCTGATGCATGGCCGCCAGGCGATTCACTGGATCCGGCAGGAAGTCTCCAGGCTATCGGAGTTCGTCCAGCAGTGTGCCAGCCGGCGCGGGTCCGGCGTGGATGCCACACTGTGCGACGGCGGCACCTGCGTGCCGGGACTACTTGACCATCTGACCCGCGACGAGATGTTCCGGCTGCTGCACGAGTTCTTCGATCCTCATGCAGCGTGGCCTGCCCAATAACAAGGAGATACAAATCATGCGCTCCGCCATCCTCTTCCTGGCGGGCTTGGTATCGGTGCTCACCGCGGGTTGGACGGTTTTCCCGCGGGCTTTATACAAGAGCAGCCCTCAGCCTCTGCAGTTCAATCATAAAGTTCACGCCGAGAAGGCCGGCAGCGAATGCAGTTCCTGCCACGAAATCAGGGCAGACGGTTCCTTCAGCGGAATCCCGGGCATCGCCAACTGCGCGGGATGTCATCCCGAGCCGCAGGGCACCAGCCTGGCGGAGAAGACGCTGGTGGAAAAGTATGTCAAACCCAACGTGGAAATCCCCTGGCATGGCTACTACCGGCAGCCCATCAACGCGCGGTTCTCTCATGTACGGCATGTGAAGGCCGGCAAGCTGAAGTGCGAGACCTGCCATGGCGATCATGGCAAGTCGTCCAGCCTGCCGCCCTATGAGGAGAACCGGATCAGCGGCTACAGCCGCCGGATCTGGGGCGCAAAGATGCTGCGCGTGAATATCCGCCCCGACGAAGGCATGAAGATGTCTGACTGTGAAAACTGCCATGCCCAGCGCGGCGTTTCCGCTGGCTGCCTCGGGTGCCATCAATAGGAGCCTGCCATGAAACCTACCAGGCGAGATCTGATTACTCTCGGCGCAGGCGCCGTGGTGGCGCTGCCCTTTACCCCCCTGCCTTGGAAACTCCTGGACGATTCAGCGATCTGGACGCAGAACTGGCCGTGGATCCCGACTCCGGCTCGCGGCGAGCCAAGCACGAAGTTCACGGCCTGTACGTTGTGTCCGGCCGCCTGCGGCCTGAAGGTGCGCTGCATTGGCGGGAAGCCGGTGGGCATTGCGCCGGTAGCCGCGCATCCGGTGAGCCGAGGCGGGCTGTGCGCCCTGGCCTTCGGCGCGCACCAGTTGCCCTGGCACCCGGCCAGGCTGAAGCAGCCGGTGCTGCGCGGCCAGATGGTGACGATGGAGAAGGCGCAAGCCGCGGTTGCCGCGGAACTGAAGCGCGCGGGGTCGAACGTCGCGTTTCTGGATGCACGGCCCGGCCGGACGGCGTCCGCGCTCTATCGCCGGTTTCTGCAGGCCAATGGCAGCGACCGGTACCTCACGGTGGGGCGGTCCGGTGAGGGCGCCGGCCGGTTGCTGCGCCAGTGGAGCGGCTCGGCTGAGCCCCTGGGCCTCGATATTGAGAATGCGAAGACTGTGCTGAGCTTCGGCGTGCCGGTGTTGGACGGCTGGGCGACTCCGGGGCGCGTGCTGGCTGCCTGGAAGAAGAAGAGCTTCCGCCTGATTCAGGTGGACTCGGTGGCCACCACAACCGCGGGCCTGGCTGACCGGTGGCTGCTGATCGAACCCGGGTCCGAGGCCGCGCTGGCGCAGGCCCTGGCCGGGACGATCACCGCAGAAGAGGGTGCGAAGGCGACCGGTCTCTCGGTTGCGCTGATTCGGGACACGGCGCGCGAGCTCGCGGCCTCCGCTCCGGCTCTGGTGCTTGGAGACGATCCGGCCGTGGCCGCGTTGAATGTTCACTTGCAGAATGTGGGCCGCGCGGGCGGCTACGTCAGCCGGCGCGGCGCCGCGGGTGTGCAGGGTATGCCTCTGGAGGGCGTACCGGATGGTTCATTGGAACTCCTGTTTGTGGAAGACGACGCGGCGCCCTGGGATGTGCTGAAGAAGAAGCTGAGCCCCACCGGGTACCTGGTCTGCTTCTCGGCTTACCATGCGGGACTTGCCACGCACGCCCCTTGCGTGATTCCGGTACCGGCGAACCTGGAAGCGGCCGATGATGCCTCAGAGCCATTCGACGCGCTGGCGGCTTCGTACTCCGTGGCGCAGGCGCTGCTGCCGGCGCCGCAGGGTGTCGCCCCGGCGCATGCGTTTCTTGGACGCCTGGCGGGCTGGGCGGAAGACGAGTATGCGGCGGAGCAGAAGAAGCGGGTGGACGCGATTTTTGCGGCGAAACGAGGCTCCGTGTTCGATCCGGCGGCCGGCGCCGCCACCGCTGTGAGCGAGTTGAAAGACGCCGCCAAGCTGCAGGAAGCGCTGCAGCAGGGCGGCTGCTGGCAGGACGACGCGGCCGGACCCAAGGTGCTGAAGTGCACCGTGCCGGCCACGCTGGCCAGAGCGGCGGCTGTGCAGAGCAGCAACTGGACAGCCGCCGTGAGGCCACCGCTGGCGACGAAGATCTATCAGGAGTCCACGCTCCGTTCGACGAGGGAGATTTGACATGGCTGCGACGAAGAAACACCGCCGCTACGGAATGGTCGTGGACATCGACCTTTGCACGGGCTGCGGCGCCTGCATGGTGGCCTGTGCGGCGGAGAACAATGTGGCTCCAGCGCCGGAGCGGGCGACGGACCGCACCGGCATCACGCCGATGCGAGTGTATCCGGTGCACAATGGGGCTCCGGGCGACAGGCGCCAAACGGCGTTTCTGCCGCTGATGTGCATGCACTGCAGCGAGCCGCCCTGCGAGTCGGTCTGCCCGCAGCAGGCCGTCGAACTGGACGAAGCGACCGGCATAGTCACCCAGATGCCGCAGCGCTGTCTGGGCTGCCGCTACTGCATGACGGCCTGCCCGTACCACGCACGCTATTTCAACTGGTGGGATCCGCAATGGCCGGTGGGCATGGAGGCGACGTTGAATCCGACCGTTGCGCCGCGCTCACGAGGCGTCGTGGAGAAGTGCAATCTCTGCGCTTCCCGGCTGCATGCGGCGGAGGATCAGGCTACGGCCGAAGGGCAACCGATGCCCGCGACCTATGTTTCGGCTTGTGTCGAAGCATGCCCCACGGGCGCGATGGTGCTGGGCGATCTGGACGATCCGGATACCGAGGCCCACAAGCTGGCCAAAGCGGAAGGCACCTTCCAACTGCTGGCCAAGCTGGGCACCCGCCCGAAGGTGTATTACCACTCCAGCCGGCCTTGGGTCCGCAGCCTGTCGGAACGCAACGCCAAGGAGCAAGCCCATGCCTAGCTTCAATGACCGCAACCTGATTCCGCGGGGACTGGAACGGTGTTCCCTGCAAGGCTTCGCGCTGCGCCTGGCGCCGTGGCTGCTGCTGTTCGCTTTTGGCGCGTACTGCATCTATCTGTGCCTGCGGTTTGGTTTGAACCAGACCAACATGGACAACCGGTTCGCGTTCGGGTTGTGGATCTTCCTCGACCTCACGGTGATCGCGCTGGGCGCGGGCGCTTTCTTCACCGGCTTCTTGCTGTATCTCATGAAGTGGAAGGCCCTGAAGTCTGTCATCAACAGTGCGGTGATCATCGGCTTTGTCTGCTATAGCGGCGCCATGGTGGCGCTGGCGGTGGATGTCGGCCAACCGCTGCGCGCCTGGTTCACCTTCTGGCATCCCAACGTGCATTCGATGCTGACCGAAGTGTCGTTCTGCATCACCTGCTACCTCACGGTGCTGGCGGTGGAGTACATCCCGATCCTGCTGAAGAACCGCAAGCTGAAGCAGATTCCGTCGTTCCTGGTCTTCGAGTTTGAACTGCACAAGGTGATTCCCGTGCTGGCGGCAGTAGGCACGCTGCTGTCTTTCTTCCACCAGGGCTCGCTCGGCGGGCTGTATGGCGTACTGCGCGGCAGGCCCTTCGCCTACCGGGAAGGTTTTGCCATCTGGCCGTCGACCTTCTTCCTGTTCATCCTTTCGGCGATCGCGGTTGGTCCGAGCTTCATCCTGCTCACCACCAAGCTGGCGGAGAAGTTGAGCCGCAAGCCGCTGGTGCGGGGCGGGGTCTATCAGATGCTGGGCAAG
The DNA here is from genome assembly GCA_017307505.1 of Acidobacteriota bacterium. GTDB lineage: Bacteria > Acidobacteriota > Terriglobia > Bryobacterales > Bryobacteraceae > Paludibaculum. The sequence continues at coordinate 121,120 of JAFKEE010000041.1, forward strand.
ACGTCCGGCGTGCTGCTCACCGTCTATGTCGCCCTCAAGAGCGTGGACACCCTGATCTGGCTGAACAAGACGTCGCAAGCGGCCGGTTTCACTCCGTTCGAGTTCTACACGTTCAAGCCGTTCGGCACCTGGATCCTCTTCGCCGAAATCGTGCTGCTGGGACTGGTGCCGGCGCTGCTGCTGTTGTCGTCGAGAATGCGGGCCAGGCCGGCGGTGCTGACCGGTGCGGCCATCCTGGCCTGCTGTGGTGTGGCGCTGAACCGCTTCGTGCTGACCATCCAGACGCTGGCGCTGCCCACACTGCCGTTTGACGAGTTTCTGTCCTACTTTCCGAGCTGGCAGGAGTTCGGCGTGTTTGCCGCCGTCCTCGCCTACGGCGTTCTTGTGTATGCGGTGTCGTTCCGCTATCTGCCGCTGTTTCCCGATGAGAAGCAGCTGACCGCGCCCGTTGAAACTGAGGAGTTGGAATATGTTTCCCGGAGTTAATGGCTTTCACTGGACGTTCGGACACATCCTGTTCGTCTCCATCTTCTGCATGGTGGGCCTGGTGATTCTCACCACGGCCATCGTGGCTGCCTACAGGAGCTGGCGGGATGCGAGACTCAATCGCGAGCCGCGGATCCGCTGGCAGAGCGACTTCCACGACCTGAGCGATCGGGAGCGCCGCTGCCGTCACATGCTCTCCGGCGAGACCAAGTCGAGGCTCTGCCCGAATGCGTTTGAATGCCGCGATTGTGTGACGCATCCGAAGTTTGTCGAGCTGGCTCCGGTGGCGGAGCAGATGGTTCCGGTGGAGACCTACGGGATGGATTTCCCGCCCGAGAATTACTATCACCGCGGTCATGCGTGGGTCCGGCCGGAGGAGAACGGCACGCTGGTGGTGGGGCTCGATGACCTGGGGCGGCGCCTGATCGGGCCGCCGGATCATGTGGAGCTGCCCGCTCCGGGAACGCAGCTCGAGAACAACGGCGTGGCTTGGCGTGGGGACCGCAATGGGGTGTCGTTCCGTGTCCTGGCTCCCGTTGAAGGGGAAGTGGTGGAGACGGGCGGGCCGGACAAGGGCTGGTATCTGCGCCTGCGTCCGGTGGCCAACAAGCCGACGGACCTGCGGCATCTGTTGCATGGATACGAGGTGAGCGGCTGGTTGCGGGACGAGCTGGACCGCTTGCAGATGTTGCTGTCGCCGGAAGCGACGGGTCCGTCGCTGGCCGATGGCGGCGTCCTAATGGAAGACCTCAGCAAGGCGCAGCCGGGCGCGAACTGGGACAAGGTGATGGGGGAGATGTTTTTGGAGCCGTAGCTTCGGAGCTGTCAGCTGTCTACGCTGAGCTTTCAGCGATCAGCGATCAGCTGTCAGCCGAGTTAGTTTGCGTTGGCTGCTCGAAGACTCGCAGCAGAGCGGCACTGATTTGCCCTCCGGCGACCGTTGCCCCTGTTGGTATAATGCCAACAGGTGTATGATGAACCGCTCAGCGGGGCTGGAGCTAAAGCCAAGCTGAATTGGTGCTTCGAAGCCGGCGCCCGGAGGGCCGCATGAGCAGTGAGCGCATCCACACTTGCACGAATTGCGGAGAGCCCGCTGTGTTCGAACGGCGCCGCTATCACTATCTCGAGAGCGGCATCTCCAACCTCTACCTGCAGGGCGTTGAGGTGGCTGAATGTCTTCAGTGTAGGGAATCCGAGGTGGTCCTTCCGCGCCTTGAGAAGCTGCACCGTGCCATCGCCCTGGCGCTGGCAAACAGTCCCGCTCGGTTGACGGGTGAACAGTTGCGCTTCCTGCGGAAACATTTGGGCTTGAGTGGGGAGCAGTTGGGTCGCTATCTCCACACCGACAAGACTAAGATTTCGAAGTGGGAGTCGGGTGAGGATCCCATTGGCCCTTCCACGGACCGCTTGATCCGACTGCTGGTTGCTGCGCTGGACAACGAGCTTCGACCGGGCGTCTCTGCCATAGCGGAGCATCTGCCGCAGATCCTCGATGAGTCCGGCAAGGTCTGGGAGCTTCAGGTGGATGTGTCGACGCTCCAATCCACGTTCGTGAGCGTCTCCCGGGCCGCCTGACTCAATGGCTCAGAACCAGTTCAGGACTTTTGCCCCAGGCGTCCGCTGCGAAAGGCGGCGATGAAGCGTTCGGGGTCTTCCATCTCGTGCTCCACCTTCAGCAGACCGCTGATGAGATAGAGGATCCCCAATGGGATTCCGATGACCGTAATGCAGAGCGCCCAGAAGAAGAGCCAACTTCCCATGAACTCGTAACGAACGATCTTGGACATGCCAAGATCATCGCTCATTCCGTGGTGCGCGCGGGCGACTGCTGGGTGAGGACCCATTGGGCCGCGGTGAGCAGGTCCCCGGCGACGAAGTCCGGCCGGACGCGGCCGGCGGCCAGGTGCCCGGCGCCGTAGCCCGTTGTCACCAGCACACCCTTCGCTCCGGCATTGTGCGCGAGTCCCACGTCGACATCCTTGTCGCCGATGACGACGCAGTCCGACGCCACGAAGCCGAGTTCTTCGGACGCCTGCTGCAGCAGGCCCGGCTTCGGTTTGCGGCAGTCGCACTCATCGGCCGGGGCGTGCGGGCAGACATAGATTCCGTCGAAGGAACCCAGCAGTTCCTCCAACCGCTGGTTCATTGCCAGCACGGCGTCCATGCCGAAGTAGCCGCGTCCAACGCCCGACTGGTTTGTGACGACGATGAGGCCATAGCCGGCCGCACGCAGACGGTCTACGGCTTCGCGGGCTCCCGGGAGGAGCTCGATCTGAGCGGGGTCTGCGAGATAGTTCTTCTCCGCGATCAGCGTACCGTCGCGATCGAAGGCCACAAACCGGCGGGCACCGGAGCTACTTGCTGGATTCACTGGCCGCGGGCTTGGGCGTCGATTCCGTCTTCGACGACGAGGACTCGGTGCTGGTGGAAGAAGTATCTTTACTGCCCGTGCTCTTGCCGTTTGAGGAGCTGCTGCCCGAAGACTTGGACTTGGAATAGTCCGTGATGTAAAAGCCGCTGCCTTTGAACTGAAGGGCAGATGGTGAGATCAGCCGGGCCAGAGCTCCGCCGCAGCCCTCGTGAACAGAGAGCGGTGCGTCGGAAAACTTCTGCAGGACCTCAATCGTCTGATTGCAGCGATCACATTTGTATTCGTACAGTGGCATAGCTGTTAATTCTTGGGTGCCGGGATGTTCAGCGGGCGCATCACGCTGGCGTCCCCCGGCTTCACGTCAACGGTATTGGAAGCCTGAACCTTGCCGTTCACCACTTCCAAGGCCTTCTTGAGAATCGGATCTTCCGTGGACTTCGGCTCTTTGGGCGCGTTGGGCGCAGGCGTCGCGTCGTCCTCGTCAGTGGTGGCTTCCGGCTCGGAATCGGTTACCGGGTAGTTCGGCACCACAGAGGTGTCCTGAATGGCCTTGCCGTTGGGCGAGTAGTACTTCGCAACAGCCAGCAGCACGGCGCCGCCGTCTTCGGTGGTGACGGCCTTGCGCAGGGCGGCGTCGCCGTAGGTACGTTCCCCGACAACGGAGGCGCGCTTATTGTCGAGCAGGGCAGCGGCCACAATCTCGGCCGCACCCGTGGTGCCGCGATTGGTCAGCACCACCAGCGGTCCTTTATAGGAAGCCTTGGCCGGATCGGCCTGGTAGGTCTGCTTGGGGACTTTCTGTCCGCTCAGGGAACCGATGGTGCCCTTTTCCAGGAAGAGGTTGGCCAGCGAGACCCCTTCTTCCGGCGCATTTACCGCGGAGTGGCGCAGGTCCAGGATCATCTTCTTGGCGCCCTGCTTCTCCAGCGAGGCGATGGCGCTCTGCACCGACTGGGTCTTGCCCTTACCGAGATCTTCCACGCTCACGTAGCCGACTTCCTTGTCGAGCATCTTCGAGACGAGCGCCGGAGCCTGCACTTGCGCGCGGGTCAGGGTCATCTTGGTCGGCTCGGGCTTGCGCAGCCGCAACACCGTCAACTCGATGGTGGAGCCGGGCTCGCCGTGCAGCAGCACATCGGCGTAGGCCAGCGGCATGTCTCGTGTGGAGATGCCATTGATCGCTTCCAGGATGTCGCCGGTGGAGAGGCCGGCTTTGTCGGCGGGGGAACCCGGGATCGCGTCGACCACACCGAGTTCATAGCCGTACTTGCGGCTGAGCACCAGGCCGATGTCGGCCTTCGGAGCTGACTTCACCTTCAAATATTGTTTGTACTGCTCAGCGTTCAAGTAGCTGGCGAACGGATCGAGGGAAACCAGCAGACCATTCACGGCGCCCAGGGTGACATTCTTCATGTCGGGCTCTTCCACATAGTCTGCTTTCACCTTGGCGAACACTTCGGTGAAGACGTTCAGATGGCGGTAGGGGTCCGCGGGATTGGTTTCAGGGCTCTGGCCCAGGACAGCCCCGATCAGCAGCAGTGCCACCAGCACGGTGGACACGCTGACCACCGAGTACTTGAATCCGTTGCTCATGTGTAGTAGCCCCTCCGGGTACTTCCGGCCGGGTGCAATCTCCCTGATAGGAAGTATATCAGGCCCGGCCAGTCAGATCGCTCTAACCCATAGACGCTTCACGTCCGGTTTTGGGTGCAAGGGGAAACTGTACGCGAGTGGACAAAAAAAAGGGGGCCGCCGTGGAGTGTTTGGGCGGCCCGCGAGGATCAGGATCGCTTGTTTTTGGAGAATTTGAACGGTCGATCCGGAGGCTGCTACGACCGCCGTTTCGCTTACGTATTCCGACTTTATAGAAGCAATGGGCGTGCCAAAACTAACGCCCTTTATTTTCAGCACTTTTCCACTTATGTCAGGGAGAAAGGGGACAAGTTGTCCCCATCCGCGCGACAGCCTGTCCCCCTTGAGGCCATCAGGGCCTGACCCGCAGCATCGCCACGCCATGGGCCGGGACCGTGGCGGTGTATCCCTCCGCAGTGGCTGGCACCCCGACATGCGTCCAAAGATCGCGTACTTTGGGCGTCGCCTTGATCCCCAGTGCCTGCCAGGTGATGGATGCGGCGGCTGCCGTGGTGCCGCGGTTGAAGAGGCCCACGGCCCACTCCCCGCCTTTGAGCGGACGAACCCAAATGTCGATGTCGCCGTTCTGCTGCAGGCGGTAGCCCTGCTTGCCCAACGGATCCTGGCTGACGGCCAGGACGTCGCGGTTTGTCAGAACTTCGATGGTGTCCTTGTCCATACTACGGACGTCGTTGCCCGCGATCAGCGGAGCGGCCAGGATGGCCCACAGGCTCATATGGGTCCGGCTCTCGTCCGGATTCAGACCGCCGTTGCCGATCTCCAGCATGTCGGGGTCGTTCCAATGGCCCGGTCCGGCTGACTTCTCTTTGCCGTTCTGGCCGAATCCGATCTGCGCCATGGACTCGTAGGTATCCCGGATGTCACCCGTGGTTCGCCACATATTTGCTCCGATGGTGGAACCCCATTCCAGCACCGAGCCCTGTCCATACTGGCTAATGCTGTAGAGAATCGGGCGGCCGGTGGCGCGCAACTCCTGCGCCATCATCTGGTAGACGACCGGCTGCTGATCGACCGTAAACGTCCGCGCGGCGCCGCACCAGTCGTACTTCAGGTAATCGACGCCCCAGGAGGCGTACACCTTGGCATCGATGGCCTCGTAGCCGAGGCTCCCTTCCAGCTGCTGGCAGGTGCGCGAACCGGGCGAAGAGTAGATGCCGAACTTCAGTCCCTTCGAGTGGACGTAGTCGCCCAGCGCCTTCATGTCAGGAAATCTTTCATTCGGCTTGGGTTTGCCCGCTTCATCGCGGCCGGCGATCCAGCCGTCGTCGATGGTCAGGTAGACGTAGCCGGCGTCGCGCAGCCCGCTGGTGGCCAGGGCGTCGGCCACTTCGCGGATCAGTTTGTCGCTGATAGCGGCATGGAACTTGTTCCAGCTGTTCCAACCCATGGGCGGGGTCAGGGCCAGGCCGTTCGGAGGGAGAGTCTTCCGCTCGGGCAGCACCGGCTTGGGCCGTTTCGCTTCGGCCGCGAGTTCCTTCTTGAGGGCTTCGCTTTCGCCCCGTTTGGCGGTCATCTCGCGCATGCCGCGGAATCCGCCGCCTGGACCGCCGGCCGGTCTGGCTGCGCCGCCAGGCGGGGGGCCGCCCGGGCTTCCGGGTCCCATGGCAGGCATGTTCATCGTCAGCTTGAGCTGTTCGCCCTCGACCTTGCCTTCCCACTTCACGCGCCGTTCCTGGCCCATCATGTTCTGGACCACCTCGAACGAAAATGCGTCACCCTCAATCTTTCCGTTCAGAATCTTCTGCTCGCCCATGGACGAAAGCATGGAGCCGCTGAACGTTGAGCCTTCCTGCTGGAAGGTGAGCTGGGTTTCCATGACGCGCCCGCCCGGGCCCTGACGTTGGGCCACCCAACTGCCGGTGAGGTCGGCGGCCAGGCACGGGAAAGCGAGGAGTGTGAGCACGGCTAGGGGCTTCATCGGCATTTATCCTATACCCAAGCGTGCAGCCGCCGGAGGACTTCCGGGAACGCTTACAATTCTTTACAGGGAGCCGCGTTCCACCGTTACGGCCGCTTCCTGGGGCGGGGCACTCGCCACAGGCCGCCAGAACACCAGAGCCAGCAGGATGGTGAGCGCCTGCACCAGGGCGATGAGAGCCACGCAGGCGGGCCAGCCCCAGCGGGACCATAGTGCCCCGGGCAGTACGGCGCCGGCGCTGCCGCCCGCGTAGTAGAACGTGACGTAGAGCCCGACCGCTGCCGCTCGCCCCTCTTTGGTCACGCGCCCGATGTAGCTGCTGGCGGCCGACTGTGCGATGAACACCCCGGTGCAGCAGAAGGCGAGTCCGGCGATGACCGCCGCCAGCGGAGCCAGCAGGGTCAGGGCCGTGCCGGCCAGGCTCAGGCTCAAGGCTCCACACAGAGCGGTCCGGTGGCCTAGCCGGTCGATCCAGCGTCCGGCGATGGGCGTAATCACCGCGCCCACCAGGTAAACCGTGAACAGGAATCCCAGCGCCGCCGTCGACAGGTGATACGGCGTCGCTTCCAGGTGGAAGTTCACATAGGTGAACAACGCGACCATCGAGAAGAGCACGCAGAACCCCGCCGCATAGGTGGCCAGCAGTTGCGGATTCCTCATGTGCCGCAGGATCTGCGCCACATGACCGCCTTCCTGAGTGACCGGCCGGAACCTTTTGCCCTCCGGCATCCAGGCTTTGATCGCCAGGCCGCCGGCGAGATTCAGAGCCGCCAGCCAGACGAACGCCCACTGCCATGACGTGACGGTCGCCACCAGCGCGGCCAGGGTACGGCCCGTGAAGCCGCCCAGCACCGTACCCGTGACATAGGCCGCCATGGCCGCGCCGACATCCGATTTCCACTCTTCATTGATATACGCGATGGTCACGGCGAAGATGCCGGGCGTCAGCACCCCCTGCAGGAACCGCCAGAACAGCAGTTGCCCCAGGCTCTGCGCCAGAGCAGCCATGAGCGTGGGCAGCACCAGAAGCAAGGTAGCGGGGACGATGACCTGCTTGCGGCCATGGCGGTCGGCGATGAGTCCGACAAACGGAGCGGCCAGTGCCACGGCGAGAGTGGCGGCACTGACGACGAGGCCCGCTCCGGCGGCGGAGATCTGAAAATGCCGGGCGAGCATCGGCAGCAGGGGCTGGGGCGCGTAGAGATCGAGAAAGGCGCAGAAGCCCGCCAGCACGACGGCCGCCGTGCGCTTGCGGCGGTCCGCTCGCGAGATCGCATCCATCCAATCTCATTCTCGCGCAGGCGGCACTTGGCTTGCCCTCGCGGCTTCGATACCATGCCCGCATGCCTTTCTTGAACCGGCGTGAGTTTCTGCTCACCAGCGCCGCCGCCGGACTCGCCGCCGCGCCTTCTTCGGCGCACTCGGAACTGCCGTTCCGCCAGGTCCACCTCGACTTCCACACCAGCGAACTGATCCCCGACGTCGCCGCCGATTTCGACGCCCGCGAATTCGCCGCCACGCTGAAGGCAGCGCACGTCAACTCGATCAACGTCTTCGCGAAGTGCCACCACGGGCTCGCCTATTACGACACCGCGATCGCCATGCGGCACCCGGCGCTCAAGATCGATCTGCTGGGCCAGATGGTCAGTGCCTGCAAGGCCGCCGGCATTCACGTGCTCTACTATTACTCGCTGGTGTGGGATGTCGCGACTTCGCGGAAGCATCCTGACTGGATGGTGGTCACCCGCGAGGGCCACAACCTCGGCGGACCGCCGACGGACGCCTGGCCGTGGATCTGCATGAACACGCCCTACCTCGACCAGGTGCTGGCGGAGAACGAAGAGCTTGTCACGAAGTACGACACCGACGGCGCCTGGTTCGACATCCTCAAGCAGCACCCGGACGGCTGCTTCTGCCGCTGGTGTACGGCGGATCGCAAGAAACTGGGTCTGAAAGACGATCCCGAATCCATCCGCATACACAACAAACTGGTGGCCAAACGGGTGGAAGAGGGACTGAACAAGGTCGTCCACAAGCGGTTTCCCAACGGGCTCACGTTCTACAACAGCCGCCTGGTGGTGGGCGTGCGCGACGAGCTCGACTACTACTCGCACATCGAGATTGAATCGCTGCCCACCGGCGGCTGGGGCTATACGCACTTCCAGCAGCGGGTGCGCTACATGCGGACTCTGGGCAAGGACATGGTGGGCATGACCGGCCGGTTCCACAAGAGCTGGGGCGATTTCGGCGGCCTCAAGAACCAGGCCGCGCTCGATTTCGAATGCCTGAACTTCCTCGCCAATGGCGCCAAGGCCTGCGTCGGCGACCAGTTGCATCCGCGCGGCCGCCTGGACAAGACGACCTACGCCCGCATCGGCAAAACCTACACGAAAGTGGAAGCGCTGGAGCCGTGGACTCGCGGCGCGCAGGCCGTGGCCGACATCGGGGTCGTCTCCACCGCCGTCTTCAATACGGAAACCACGCAGAAGATCACGCCCTCCGACCAGGGCTTCACCAACATGCTGGTGGAACTTCACCAGCAGTTCAACGTGCTGGATCTGGCCGAGGACTTCCGCCGCTACAAGCTGCTGATCCTGCCGGACGAGATCCGTCCGTCCAAAGAGCTGCTGGCCAAGCTCGACGAGTTCGTCACCGCCGGCGGCAATGTCATCGCCTCGGCCGAAAGCCTGCTGGACCCGCGCATGTACTGGTTCTACTGGAAGCCGCTCGGCATCCGCTACCAGGGCAAGGCGAAGTTCCGCGGCGAGTATATGCTGGCAAAGCCGGGCGCCTTCCCCTCGCTGGAAGAGAGCGCCTACTACCTCTACCAGCCGGGCCATTCGGTGGCGGTCGATGAAGGCACCGAGGTGCTGGCCACCTATGGCCACCCGTACTTCGATCGCACGCCGGAGCATTTCAGCTCCCACAAACAGACGCCTCTCGGCCAGCGCACCGAGGAGCCGCTCATCACGCTGAACGGCAAAGTCTGTTACATCGCGAATCCCATCTTCCGCAGCTACGCATTGGACGGCGTGGGCGCCTACAAGCTGGTTGTGGGCGACCTGCTGCGGCGCCTGCTGCCCCAGCCTGTGCTCAGCGCGCCGAAACTGCCCTCCACGGCGCAGATCACCCTGCTGGAGCAGCCCGAATCCAAGCGGCGCATCGTGCACCTGCTCCACTACCCCATGACACGCCGTGCGCCCGACATCGATATCATTGAGGAACCCGGACTGCTGCTCGACCAGGAGATCCGGCTCCGCCTGGCCGCGCCGCCCAGAAGAGTGACCCTCGTGCCCCAGAACAAACCCCTCCCGTTCCGTTTCGAGAATGGCTATGCGGTTTGCCGTGTCGACAAGGTCACCGGCCACCAGGCGATCTGTTTCGAATAAGGAGCGAGTGAACTCATGCCAAAAACCGTCCGCATCGCCATGTTGGGCTCGGGTTTCGTGGCGGACTTCTACATGCAGGGCCTGGCCAACGTGAACGGCCAGGAAGTGGTCGTCAACTTCTCGCTCGACAAAAAGCGCGCGAAGAAGTTCGCCGCGGCCTGGAATATCCCGGAGCACACCACCAACCTGGCCAAGCTCATCGAGCGCGATGACATCGACCTCTACATCATCGCCTTGCCCAACGACGCCCACATGCCGGTGTCGGTGCTGCTCTCACAGGCAGGCCGCAACCAGGTCTGTACCAAGCCGCTTGCTCGTACGCCGGAGGAGGCGGGCCGCATGCTGAAGGCGGCCGTCGAGGCAGGGAAGATGCACGGCTATGCCGAAACCGAGGTCTTCGCCCCCGCGGTCGTGAAGGCGCGCCAGACCATTGAGAGCGGCGGCATTGGCAAGGTCTTATGGGTTCGATCGCGCGAATCCCACTCGGGTCCGCATAGCGCACATTTCTGGGACATCGAACGCACGGGCGGCGGAGCCATGAACGACCTCGCGTGCCACTGCATCGAAGCCGCGCGCTACTTTCACGGCAAGGACAACGCGATTGTCGAAGTGATGGCTTGGGGCGACACGCTGGTCCACAACAAGAAGACCAAGGGTGAGGACAATGCGCTGCTGGTGCTGAAGTTCAGTTCCGGCGGCATTGCGCATTGCGAGCTCAGCTGGACCTGCAAAGGCGGCCTTGACCTGCGCAATGAGATCCACGGCAGCGAAGGCTCCATCTTTACGGATGTCACTCGCGGCACGCCGATTTCGTCCTTCGTCTCGCAGCCCGCCGGCTATGTGGTGGAGAAGGCCGATATCGACTTCGGCTGGACGCGCCCTCTGCCGGAAGAGGCGTTCGCTTACGGCTACCAGGCCGAGATGCGCCACTTCGTGGAATGTGTGCGGGATGGCGTGGAGCCCCGGGAAACGTATGTGGACGGTTATGCCGTCAATTGCGTGCTGGATGCAGGCTATCAGTCCATGGCCTCAAAACGTTGGGTCAAAGTGAAGTATTAGTCCGCGCGGGAAGTGAGGCACAAGTTGGTACTCGACGGCCAGGTCTGGCTTATTACGGGCGCCAGCGGCATGGGTGCGGCCACGGCGCGCCTCGCCGCCATCTATGGCGCGAAGGTTTTCGTTTGCGGCTTGGAGGAATCCGATTGCCGCCAACTCGCCGCCGAGTGCTGCGGCGGTTTCCACTGCGGCGATCTCTCCGTGGCCGCCGAAGCGGAGAAGGCAGTGGCGCGCTGCATCAGCGAACTCGGGCCTGTCGATGCCCTGTTCAATGTGGCAGGCATGAGCGGCCGCAAGTTCGGCGACGGCCCGCTGCATCTCATCACCGACAGCGGTTGGGAACGCACCTTCGACATGAACCTCAAGACGATGTTCCATGTCTCGCGCACGGTGCTGCGCCGCATGCTGCCGCGAGGCCAGGGCGCGATCCTGAACATGACTTCGGTGGCCGCGTATGCGCCGGAGCCCCACCATTTCGACACGCATGCCTATGCGGCAGCCAAGGGCGCGGTGATTTCGATGACGAAGTCGATGGCGGCTTATTATGCGCCGCACGGCATTCGCATCAATGCCATCGCCCCGGGTGCTGTCCGTTCGCCGATGAGCTTGAGGGCGCAGACGGACGAGCGCATTCTCCAGATGTTGAAGACGAAGCAGCCGCTCTCGGGGACATTTATTGAAGCGGAAGAGGTAGCGCGAGCCGCGGTCTTCCTTCTCGGGCCCGGTTCGCAGATGATCACGGGGCAGGTGCTGGGGATCGACGCAGGCTGGGAGGTGTCGTGAGCAGCAGAAGAGCTGTCAGCTATCAGCGATCAGCGATCAGCTTTCAGCTTCGAACCGGGTGTCTCCGCAGTACTACAAGGTGCAGGCTCAGAGAGCTGACGGCGAAAGCTGATGGCTCATAAATAAACAAGCTCAAAAGCTGACAGCTGATAGCTGAAAGCTGATGGCTTCTCCCTCATCTCGCTGTACATCCGCAACCCTGCCGGCTCACCCCAACTTCCGCACCACCGTCCGCACCACCCCCTGCACCACCAGATCCGCTCTGGGATACAACTCCGGGTAGTCCGCATTCTCCGCTTTCAGGAACCAGCGGCCCTTCACGCGCACCAGCCGCTTCAGGGTGCTCTCCCCGTCGATCAGCGCCGCCACGATCTGGCCCGCCGCCGGAGAGGGTGTCGGCTCAATCACCACCATGTCGCCGTTCAGGATGCCCGCATCCTTCATCGACTCCCCGCGGACCTTCAACAGGAAGCAACCTTCCTTCGGCTTGAAGCCCAGCATCGTCTCGTCGAAGATCGCGGTCGACTCCGCAGAAGTCGATTGGAACTCCTGCGGCGGGCCGGCCGGGATGTGTCCGAATACCGGCAGCGCGTGCAGCAGTTCCGAGGGGACCTGCTTCTCGGCTACGACTTCAATGCGCCGCGAGCCGATGCGGTCCGCCATCCGGATGACACCCTTGGCCTCCAGCGCGGCCAGGTGGCCCGCCACGCCGTTCGGGCTTCTGATGTCGAAATGCTTTTGAATTTCGGGAATGGACGGCGAGCAGCCGTTCTCCCGCCGGAACGCGACAATGTAGTCGTAGATCTCACGCTGTCTGTCTGTGAGAGTCATAGTGTAATTATTTACACTTTAGAGCCGCCTGTCAAGCCTCCAGCGGCCCTCTACGGCAATCCCCTCAGAGGCCGAATCTCCTTGACAGATCAGCAGCCTAGACGTACCATGACCGAAGCTCCACATGAAGCAAAAGTAATGCTGGAGACTACTGGGGAAGTCGACAATCGCAATTCCTGCCAGGCTGCCGGACTGGAGTTCTTCCGGGCACAGTACACCTCGAGTACGAGCTGTGCGGCAGACTGAGCGGTTCAGAGGAGCATATCCAACATGTCCAAGAAAAACCTATTCGCAGTGGCCGCGGTGGCCGTATTACTCATCGCCGCCGCCGGGCTGACCGCACAGTCGCCCGACACCATCTATCAGCAGGCCCGCGCCAATCAGGGCCTCAAAATAGCGCCCGTGCCGCTGGCGCTGGAAGGCAAAGACCCGAGTCTGATCGGCTACGGCAGCTATCTGGTGAACGCGGTGGGCGGCTGCAACGACTGTCACACCAGCCCGTCCTATGCCACCGGCGGCGATCCGTTCAAGGGCGAGAAGCCGGTCGTGAACGCGGCCGGGTATCTCGGCGGCGGCATGAAGTTCGGCCCCTTCACTTCCCGGAACCTCACGCCGGAAGTGGACAACTTCAACCGTCCGGCCGGCATGACCTTCGACGAGTTCCTGATGACCATGCGCACCGGCATGGACCACGACAATCTGCACCCGCAGATGGGTCCGCTGCTGCAGGTGATGCCGTGGCCGGCCTACGCGCAGATGAGCGACTACGACCTGCGCGCCATCTACGAATACCTGCGCTGCATCCCGCCCGTGAAGATTACGCCCCCACCGGCCACCCCCGCCCAGTAAACGGCAACCGTTCAAGTGAAAAAGGGCCGCCCTGCCATTGCGCGGGGCGGCCCTTTTCCTGTTCCGGCAGCAATTACTTCAGAGACGCATCCACCTTGTCGCGCAGCAGTTTCGCCTCGCGCCGGATCTCCACCGGATTCAGCGTGAGGGGTTTGCGGTTCTCCACGGTGGCCTTGCCTTCAATCACCACGTCCTGCACATCGCTGGCCTTCAGGCTGTACACCAGCATGGAGTAGACATCGTGCATCGGCCAGCCGTTGGGCGCATTGGTGGATACGGTAATCAGGTCGGCCTTCTTACCCACTTCCAGCGACCCGATCTCCTTCTGCATTCCCAGAGCTTCGGCTCCGCCAATGGTGGCCATGGTGAACACCTGCGGGGCCGGCAGCACGGTCGGATCCTGGGCCGAGACCTTTGCCAGCTTGGACGCCAGGTCCATCTCCTCGAACATGTCGAAATCGTTGTTGGAGCCCGCCGGTCCGTCCGTGCCCAGGCCTACCGCGATGCCCGTACGCAGCATACCCATCACATTGGCCGTCCCGCTGCCGAGCTTCATGTTGCTGGACGGGCAGTGGGCCACGCCGATCCCGTGCCTCTTGAAGGTGAGAATATCGTTGGCCCGGGTCCACACGGCATGGGCAAACAGCGTCCGGCCTTCCAGGGCGCCCAGTGATTCCAGATAAGCGGTGGGCGTCATGCTGTTGTGGTCGCGACCACAGTCGGAGTTCTCCTTCTGGGTCTCCGACACATGAATGATCAGCAGCGTCTTGTACTTGTCCGCCAGGGCCCGCGCCGCCTTCAGCGTTTCGGCCGAATTTGTGTAAATGGCGTGCGGCGCCACGGCCGGCACAATCAGCGGATCGTTCTTGAAGCGCTCGAGGAACTTCTCGGTCCCGGCCAGCGCCAGTTCCGGTGTCTTGTAATCCGGGGCGGGGAAGCCGATGATCGTCTGCCCCAGCACGGCGCGCATCCCGGCCTTCTTCGTCTCCTCGGCGATAGCGCCTTCGAAGTAATACATGTCGACATAGGTGGTCGTGCCGCCCAGCATCATCTCCAGGGCGGCCAGGCGCGTGCCGGCGCGGACGAACTGCTCATTGACGTTCTTGCCTTCAGCCGGGAAGATGAACTTCTCCAGCCACTTCTGCAGCGCCATATCGTCGGCGATGCCGCGCAGCAGCGACATCGGCGCATGCGTGTGCGTATTGATGAGGCCCGGCGTCAGGATCGCCTCCGGCCGGTCGATCCGCTTGGCGGCCTGGTATTTCTGGTCAATCTCGGCCTTGGGACCCACCGCCAGGATTCGGCCCTTGGCGATGGCCACGGCGCCGTTGACGATCACCTGGCGCTGCGCGTTCATCGTGACTACGCGGCCGGCCGACATGATCAGGTCAGCGGGCGCGGCAGTGAGCAGGGAACAGAAGAGAAGAGAGAGGCTAATCGAGGAAAGTCGCATCAAAGGCTCGCGGAAGCAGGTCGCGCAGACGGCAGGTCTCCGTCGCGCCCTGCAGGTTGAACAGAATCACTTCCAGGTCGCCGCACAGGTCCCACAGCACCTGCCGGCAGGCGCCACAGGGCGGTGTCAGCTTTTCCGTATCGGCCACCACGGCCAGGCGCGTGAAGCGCTTGGCGCCCTCGGCCACGGCCCGGAAAATGGCCGTGCGCTCGGCGCACATCGTCAGGCCGTAGGAGGAGTTCTCGACATTGCAGCCGCCGAAGATCCGGCCGTCCTGCGCCTCCAGCGCCGCGCCCACCAGAAAGTGGGAGAACGGCGCGTGTGCGTGCAGTCGCGCCTGGAGGGCGGCTTCTTTGAGTGCGTCCGGTTCCATGCCTGAGTGACCCTACTCCGATTTGAGCAGATTCGTGAGCAGCGTGATCAGCTGCCCGGCCGAGGCGATGCCGGTTTCCAGCACTTCCTGGTGGCTGAGCTCCTTCTGCATGCCCGCCGCCATGTTCGTTACCGTCGAGATCGCCAGCACCCGGATACCCATGTGGTTGGCCACGATCGTCTCAGGGACAGTCGACATGCCCGCCAGGTCGGCCCCGATGGTCCGCAGATAGCGGATCTCCGCCGGAGTTTCGAAATTCGGCCCCAGCAGCGCGGCATACACGCCCTCGCCCAACTGAATCCCGGACTGCGCCGCCACGGCTTTCAACTTCGCCAGCAGCTCCAGATCGTAGGCATGGGACATGTCGGGAAACCGGGGACCCAATTCCGCGTCGTTCGGTCCGGTGAGCGGGTTTGAGCCCTGCAGGTTCAGGTGGTCGGTGATCGCCACCAGCAGGCCCCGGTGGTAAGCCGGATTGATGCCGCCCGCGGCGTTCGTCAGGATAAGATTCTTCAAGCCCAGCAGGCCCAGCACGCGTATGCCGAACGTCACCTGCTGCGGCGTCCAGCCTTCGTAGAGGTGCACGCGGCCGCTCATCACGGTCACCGGCGTCGCGCCGATCCTGCCGGTGATCAGCTTGCCCGCATGGCCCTGCACGGTCGGTACGGGCCAGTGGGGAATGTCCTTGTACTCGATCTCCACCCGGTCTGTCAGCGCCCCCGCAAAAGCCGCCTGCGCGCTGCCGAGCACGACCGCCGTCTCCGGCCACTGGGCCAGCTTCGTCCTGAGGAACCCTGCCGCTTCGCGGATCACAGCAGCACCCCCGCGATGCAGGCCGACATGAAGTTCGCCAGCGTGCCCGCCATCATCGCCTTCAGGCCCATGCGCGCCAGGTCCGACTTGCGGCTGGGCGCCAGCGCTCCGATGCCGCCAATCTGAATCGCGATGGAGCTGAAGTTGGCGAAGCCGCACAACGCGAACGTGGCAATGACGAACGACCGCGGATCCAGTGTGCTCTTCAGCTCACCCAGCCGCAGGAAGGCGATGAACTCGTTCAGCACCATGCGCGTGCCCAGCATGTCGCCCACTGACGCCGCGTCCTTCCAGCTCACGCCCAGCAGCCAGGCGATGGGCGCGAAGATGATGCCGAACAGCTTCTGCAGCGACTCCGGAATCCAGCCCGCGATTGAATGCAGCCAGCTCATGCCGCCGTTCACCAGCGCGATGAGCGAAATGAACGCGATCAGCATGCCGCCGATGTTCAGCGCCAGTTGCAGGCCGTCGCCGGCGCCGCGCGCCGCCGCATCGATCACGTTCACGCCGGGCTTCTCGATTTCGACCTTCACGTCGCCCTCGGTCTCGGGATGGCCGGTCTCGGGCACCAGCATCTTGGCCAGCAGCAGCGTCGCCGGAGCGGTCATGATGACGGCCGTCAGCAGGTGCTTGATGTCGACCCCGGCAATCTTCACGTAGGCCGCCATCACCGCGCCGGAGACATGCGCCATGCCGCAGGTCATCACCGTGAACAGTTCAGAGGGCGTCAGGTTGGCCAGGAAGGGGCGGATGGTCAGCGGAGCCTCGGTCTGGCCCATAAAGATGCTGGCCGCCACGTTGGTCGACTCCGCACCGGAGCAGCGCATCACCCGGTGCATCGCCCAGGCCATCGCCTTGATGACCACCTGCATCACGCCGAAGTAGTAGAGGATCGAAAACAGGCTGGCGATGAAGATGACGATGGGCAGCACCTGAAACGCAAAAACGACCCCAAAGGGGCCGCTTTTGATTCCTAAGGGGCCAAACAGGAAGTTGCTGCCCTGTTCGGCATATTCCAGCAGCGCATTCACCGCGACGCTGGCTGCCTGGAAGATCTTTCCGACATCCGTCTTCAGCACCAGGAAAGCGAAGGTAAACTGCAGCCCCAGCCCCCACAGCAACAGCCGGGGCTTGATGGCTTTCCGGTCCGTCGAAATCAAGTAGCAGAGGGCCAGGATGGCGGTCAGGCCCAGCAGTCCCGTAAAGCGGTCCATCGTAATGCACCGGCCTGTGGGACCGGCCCTCTCTTGTGCGAACTTCTTTAGCTGACGACTTCGAGGATCAGTTCACGCGGCTCGGGCGCGGTGGAGGAGATGCGGAAGGCGTCTTCCACTCGCTCGGCGGCTTCGCCGATGCGGTCTTCCTTGGTGAAGTACAGGCGGCAAAGAACGCCGCCGGCTTCCACCTTCTGGCCGACCTTCACTTCCAGGATTACGCCGACAGCCGGATCGATGGCGTCTTCCTTCGTGTCGCGGCCCGCGCCGATCATGGCGGAGGCGATGCCGATCTCTTCGGCGTCGATGGCGGAGATGTAGCCGCCGCGCGGAGAGGTGATCTCCATGGCGCCGGTGGCGTTCGGCAGCAGGTCGAAGCGGTCGAGAACCTGCGGGTTGCCGCCCTGCGCCGCGATCATGTCTTTGAACTTGGCGTAGCCGGAACCGTCGCGCAGCTTGGCCGTGGCCAGGTCGCGCGCTTCTTCCATGGTCGAGGTGACCTTGGCCAGGTAGATCATGCGCGCCGCCAGCTCCAGCGAGATCTTCGTCAGATCGTCGGGACCGGAGAACTGCAGCGTCTGCGACACTTCCATGATTTCGAGCGCGTTGCCGATGGCATAGCCGAGCGGCTGGTTCATGTCGGTGATCAGCGCCTGGGCGCGCAGGTCGGCGCGGCGGGCGATGGTCGTCATCAACTGGGCCAGCTTGCGGGCATCCACCTGGCGCTTCATGAAAGCACCGGCGCCTACTTTCACGTCGAGAACCAGGCCGTCGAGCGAGGCCGCCAGCTTCTTCGACATGATCGAAGCGGCGATCAGCGGAATCGACTCCACCGTGGCCGTGGCGTCGCGCAGCGAATACAGCTTGCCGTCGGCCGGGGTGATCTCGTCGCTCTGACCCATGACGGCGAAGCCGACACGGTTCAGCACGTCGCGAAACTCATCGACACTCAGATTCGTGCGGAAACCGGGGATCGACTCCAGCTTGTCCAGCGTGCCGCCGGTGTGACCCAGGGCGCGGCCAGAAACCATCGGAACCTTGACGCCCGCGGCCGCCGCCAGCGGTGCGCAGATCAGGCTGGTCTTGTCGCCCACGCCGCCCGTGGAGTGCTTGTCCACCTTCGGACCCGGCACGGAGGAGAGGTCAAGACGATCGCCGGAGGCAATCATGGATTCCACCATGGCGCCCACTTCGACGTCGGTCATGCTCTGAAAATAGACGGCCATCAAAAAGGCCGAGACCTGGTAATCGGGGATCTCGCCGCGAGTGTAGCTCTCGACAAGCCAGGTGATTTCTTCGGGCGACAGCTCTTCGCCGTTCCGCTTGCGCTGAATGAGGTCGACGGTTCGCATTATCAATCGCTTAGCGTATCACCTTCGGAATCGATAAGTAAAGGAAGCGAAAGAGGTTTAACCCGTCACGGGCGGCATCGGATAACGGTAGCGGCCCGCGAAGACATCGCCGAACAACGCGAGTAACTCGTCATGAATCAATGAATTGGAGACGGCGATGTGCGGTCCGGTCAATTCGGCGGCCCCGCCGTGCATGTCCGATGTCCGGCCGCCGGCCTCGCGCACGAGCAATAAACCGGCCGCGATATCCCACGGATTCAACCCAAATTCCCAGAAGCCTTCCAGCCGTCCACAGGCCACGTAGGCCAGGTCGATCGCCGCCGACCCGCTGCGCCGCATGCCGTGCGTCACCATCGACGCCTGGTGAAAGAAATGAACGTTCACGCTCTGGTGCCGCTTCCTCGAGGGAAACCCGGTCGCCAGCAGG